>NZ_MECL01000001.1:0-2500 GCF_014596445.1 Streptomyces sp. CBMA29
AAAGATTGTTCGGCGGTGTCCTACTCTCCCACAGGGTCCCCCCTGCAGTACCATCGGCGCTGAAAGGCTTAGCTTCCGGGTTCGGAATGTAACCGGGCGTTTCCCTAACGCTATGACCACCGAAACACCATGAAACACACACCCAACCCGGCAACTACCGCCAGGGGTTTGGGTGGGCTGGTTGTTTCAGAACCACACAGTGAACGCGAGCAACAATGGACAAGCCCTCGGCCTATTAGTACCAGTCAGCTCCACCCCTCACAGGGCTTCCACATCTGGCCTATCAACCCAGTCGTCTACTGGGAGCCTTAACCCATCAAGTGGGTGGGAGCCCTCATCTCGAAGCAGGCTTCCCGCTTAGATGCTTTCAGCGGTTATCCCTCCCGAACGTAGCCAACCAGCCATGCCCTTGGCAGGACAACTGGCACACCAGAGGTTCGTCCGTCCCGGTCCTCTCGTACTAGGGACAGCCCTTCTCAAGACTCCTACGCGCACAGCGGATAGGGACCGAACTGTCTCACGACGTTCTAAACCCAGCTCGCGTACCGCTTTAATGGGCGAACAGCCCAACCCTTGGGACCGACTCCAGCCCCAGGATGCGACGAGCCGACATCGAGGTGCCAAACCATCCCGTCGATATGGACTCTTGGGGAAGATCAGCCTGTTATCCCCGGGGTACCTTTTATCCGTTGAGCGACGGCGCTTCCACAAGCCACCGCCGGATCACTAGTCCCTACTTTCGTACCTGCTCGACCCGTCAGTCTCACAGTCAAGCTCCCTTGTGCACTTACACTCAACACCTGATTGCCAACCAGGCTGAGGGAACCTTTGGGCGCCTCCGTTACCCTTTAGGAGGCAACCGCCCCAGTTAAACTACCCACCAGACACTGTCCCTGATCCGGATCACGGACCGAGGTTAGACATCCAGCACGACCAGAGTGGTATTTCAACGACGACTCACACCGAGCTGGCGCTCGGGTTTCACAGTCTCCCACCTATCCTACACAAGCCGAACCGAACACCAATATCAAGCTATAGTAAAGGTCCCGGGGTCTTTCCGTCCTGCTGCGCGAAACGAGCATCTTTACTCGTAGTGCAATTTCACCGGGCCTATGGTTGAGACAGTCGAGAAGTCGTTACGCCATTCGTGCAGGTCGGAACTTACCCGACAAGGAATTTCGCTACCTTAGGATGGTTATAGTTACCACCGCCGTTTACTGGCGCTTAAGTTCTCAGCTTCGCCCTGTCGAAACAGGACTAACCGGTCCCCTTAACGTTCCAGCACCGGGCAGGCGTCAGTCCGTATACATCGCCTTACGGCTTCGCACGGACCTGTGTTTTTAGTAAACAGTCGCTTCTCGCTGGTCTCTGCGGCCACACCCAGCTCAAGGAGTAAATCCCGTCACCGGACATGGCCCCCCTTCTCCCGAAGTTACGGGGGCATTTTGCCGAGTTCCTTAACCATAGTTCACCCGAACGCCTCGGTATTCTCTACCTGACCACCTGAGTCGGTTTAGGGTACGGGCCGCCATGAAACTCGCTAGAGGCTTTTCTCGACAGCATAGGATCATCCACTTCACCACAATCGGCTCGGCATCAGGTCTCACCCGAATGTTGTGCGGATTTGCCTACACAACGGGCTACACCCTTACCCCGCGACAACCACCGCGCGGGCTGGACTACCTTCCTGCGTCACCCCATCGCTTACCTACTAGAAGTCTGGGCCGTCGGCTCCACCACTCCCCCTCATCCCGAAGGAATCAGAGGCGGCTTCACGGACTCAGCATCGCAACGTTCAGTACTGGGCGTTTCAAAGCGGGTACCGGAATATCAACCGGTTGTCCATCGACTACGCCTGTCGGCCTCGCCTTAGGTCCCGACTTACCCTGGGCAGATCAGCTTGACCCAGGAACCCTTAGTCAATCGGCGCACCAGTTTCCCACTGGTGTATCGCTACTCATGCCTGCATTCTCACTCGTGAACCGTCCACCACTGCCTTCCGGCGCGGCTTCACCCGGCACACGACGCTCCCCTACCCATCACAGCCGCCGTTGGGCGTATTGCTGCAATGACACGACTTCGGCGGTACGCTTGAGCCCCGCTACATTGTCGGCGCGGAATCACTTGACCAGTGAGCTATTACGCACTCTTTCAAGGGTGGCTGCTTCTAAGCCAACCTCCTGGTTGTCTCTGCGACTCCACATCCTTTCCCACTTAGCGTACGCTTAGGGGCCTTAGTCGATGCTCTGGGCTGTTTCCCTCTCGACCATGGAGCTTATCCCCCACAGTCTCACTGCCGCGCTCTCACTTACCGGCATTCGGAGTTTGGCTAAGGTCAGTAACCCGGCAGGGCCCATCGCCTATCCAGTGCTCTACCTCCGGCAAGAAACACACGACGCTGCACCTAAATGCATTTCGGGGAGAACCAGCTATCACGGAGTTTGATTGGCCTTTCACCCCTAACCACAGGTCATCCCCCAGGTTTTCAACCCTGGTGGGT
>NZ_MECL01000002.1 GCF_014596445.1 Streptomyces sp. CBMA29
GGCGGCGCGCTCGTACGGGAGGGGACGGCGGAGGGCCCGGCTCCCTTCGCGGCCTTCGCGTTCCCGGTCGGCGGCGGGAAGGCCGGTGGGGTGCTCGCGGCCGGATCGGCGTACGGACGCGGCCGGTTGGCGTCCCCGGCCGCTGACGTGGCGGACGGGTCGGGCGCGGTGGGCGCGGTGAGCACGGACGGCCGCTGTACGGGGACGCGCGGACGGTCCGCGGCGGCCGGCGGGGTGTGCGCCGCCGGGTGGGCGCACGAGGTCAGGACCGCGGTCAGCGCGGTGGCCGCGGTCAGCAGCGCGGGTACGCACGGGCGGCGCCGGGGGCTGCGGCGAGGTCGCACGGGGCGCCGCCGCTCAGCCGAACCGGCCGTTGACGTAGTCCGAAGTGCGTGGGTCCTGCGGGCGGTTGAACATGTCGTCGGTCGGGCCGTGCTCCACGATGACGCCGGGCGTGCCCTGTTCGGCGAGGAAGAAGGCGCAGGAGTCCGAGACGCGCGCGGCCTGCTGCATGTTGTGGGTGACGATGACGATGGTCACGTCGTCGGACAGCTCCCCGATGGTCTGCTCGATGCGCCGCGTGGAGGTCGGGTCGAGCGCGGAGCACGGCTCGTCCATCAGCAGCACGCGCGGCCGTACCGCCAACGACCGGGCGATGCACAGGCGTTGCTGCTGCCCGCCGGACAAGGCGCCGCCGGGCTGCCGCAGCCGGTCGCGTACTTCCTTCCAGAGTCCGGCCTTGGTCAGGCACTCCTCGACCAGGTCGTCGCGGTCGCCGCGCCCGGCCTTGACGCCGTTCATCTTCAGTCCGGCCAGCACGTTGTCGTAGATCGACATCGCGGGGAACGGGTTCGGCTTCTGGAAGACCATGCCGATCTCGCGGCGGGCGTGGGTGATCCGGCGGCCCCGGTCGTAGATGTCCTCGCCGTCGAGCAGGACCTGCCCGGCGAGCGAGGCGGTGCCGATCAGTTCGTGCATGCGGTTGAGGATGCGCAGGAAGGTGGACTTGCCGCAGCCGGAGGGGCCGATCAGCGCGGTGACGCGCTGCGCGGGCATGGTGAGCGACACCCGGTCGAGCACCTTGTGGTCGCCGAACCAGGCCGACACCTCACGGGCGTCGAGGGAGGCGGAACGGGAGACGGAACGGGAATCGGAGCGGGAGTCGGTGCGGGAATCGGTGCGGGAATCGGTGCGGGAGTCGCCGCCGGCCGGCGGGTCGCCGGGGACGGGCGGCAGTACGACGGTCTCGTCAGTCGCTGACATCGTGTTCCTCATATGCGTCGGGTATGCGTCGGGGCGGTTCGTGGCGGCCTCGGTCCGGAAGCGGCTCAAGCGGTCCGGTACCAGGCGGTCCGGTACAAAGCGGTCCGGTACCAGGCGGTCCGGTCGCCGCCACGCCGGTCCCGAGTACGCCGGTCTCACAGCAGGTTGGGCAGCAGGCGGGTGGCCTCGCCGGACAGGGCGACCACGACGGCGGCGAGCACGGGGACCGCGCAGATCCACGTCTGCCAGCGCCCCCAGCGGCGGTAGGCCCAGGTGACGGCGACCGCGACGAGCAGCAGCCCCTGCGTCCACAGCAGGATCGGCAGCCAGGCGGCCGGGTCACCGGCCAGCGGCTGCTCGGCCGACGAGATGCCGCCGCCCGCGGCCGGGCCCGGCTGGACGTCGCTGACCAGTTCCGCGTCCACCCGCAGCACGCCGTGCGGGGTGTAGAGGCCGCCGGTCGCGGTCATCAGGATCAGTCGGCCCTGCCCGGTGCCGGGCAGCGTCGGCGCCGGGTCGCCCGCGTGCCGCACTCCGGTCACCTGGTACCGCTGCTGACCCTGGCCCGTCGTGACGGTGATCGGGTCACCGGCCTTCAGCTCGTCGATGTGGTTGAACGGGCTGCCGTAGCCCCACTGCCGGCCCATCACGATGCTGGTGCCCGGCTGGCCCGGCAGCGGGGTGTCCCTGCGGTGCCCAGGACCCGACCTGAGCACACCGGACGTCGTGCCCTGGAAGACGACCTCCTTGAGGCCGATCGCCTTGATGTGCAGCACCGCGACCGGCGAACCCAGCGGCACGGGCTCGCCCTTGTCGTCCAGGCGTCCCACCGGGGCCGTGCCCTTGGCGAGTTGGGCGCGCAGGTCGGCGTAACCGGTCTGCTGGGCGCGGGCGTGCTCGACGTGGCCGAGCAGCGTGAGATTGACGACGAATCCGAGCAGCAGCGCGGCCAGCAGGGTCAGCGCCGCGCCCGGAATGACGAACCAGGCGGCGGGCCGCAGTTCGGCCGCCCGCCCTTGCTGCGGCTCGGCCGGTTCCGGCGGCGGCCCGGCGGCCTCGCGGGACGGTGACAGTACGGCCACGGGTGGCGCTCCTTCGCGTGCGTGCGTTTCGCTGACGTGCTCGGACTGGGGGTCGGCGCCGCGGTCTCGTACGCGACCCCAACGGCGGCCCCAACGGCGGTCGTGGGGGCCGGTCGTACGGCGGCAGTACGGCCGGTCGCCGGGCGGAGGACGGTCGGAACCGCCCGCCGCCCGGCGTACCGCGTACCGCGTACCGCGTACGGTCAGTCGCGCGGCGTGGGACCGAAGGTGAGCAACTTGCCGTCCCTGCGCACCCGGTACGCGGCATAGCCGCCGCCGGTCACCATCAGGAACGCCAGCACGCTCAGCGGGACGACACCGGTGGCTCCGGTGGCCGCCAGCGGACCGTTGTTGCCGCCGGAGCCGCCCGACGTACCGGACGAACCGCCGCTGGACAGACCGCCGTTGGACGCGCCGCCGTCGGTCGACGTACCTCCGCCGTCCGCGCCGCCGGTGTCGGTGGGCGTGTCCGTGGGGGTGTCGGTCGGGGTGTCCGTGGGCTCGTCGGTCGGCGTGCCGGTCGGATCGTCGGTCGGCGAGGCGCCCGCGCCGACCTTGAACGCGAACGTCTGCTTGATGCCGCTGGTCGCGCCGGTCAGTACCAGCGAGTGGCTGCCGTCGGCGAGGTCGGCGGGCAGGGTCACCGCGTAGTTGGTGATCTTGCCGTTGTTGTCGGCGGTCGCGTCGTCGGCCGCCGGGGACCCGTCGAGCGCGAAGGCGATCTTCTCGCCGTTCCCGCCCGTGGGGCCCGGCAGGAACCCCTCCGCGGTGACCTTGATCTGCTGGCCCTTGGTGAGCGCCGGGGTGTCGTGCAGTTCGGTCCCGGATTCGTCGAGCACGGTCAGGTCGGGCTCGGCCACCACGGGATACGACACCCCGTTCTGGCTGGCGGCGAACTTGAGCGGGTCGCTGGGCGTGAACTCCGCCGAGAGCGCGATGACGGAGGGGTTGCCGATCCCTGGGATGCTCGCCGTCGCCACGCCGTTGACCAGCGGAATCATGTTCCCGCCGGTGACGGGCACGGCGCCCTGCTTGAAGGTGACCGTGCCTTCCGCGGTGTCCGGCGTGACGGTCGCCTTGAGGGTGATCTTCTTGTCCGCCACGGCCCGGCCCGCCGGGTCGACGGTGAGAGCGACGGAGGTCGACGTCGGCGGGGTGACCGTCTTCACCGCCCAGTCGGAGCCGGTGATCTCGATGAACGTGGTGAAGGTCGGCAGGTCCGCGGCGGACTGGTCGGCGGACTTGCAGACCACGTCGATCGGATAGGTGCCGTCGGCGAGGTCCACGCTCGAGGCGTCGAACGCGGAGCTGACCGACCGGAGGATCGTGCCGTTGCCCCCAGAGGCCGGGAGCTGCGCGGTGATGGGGGCGGTCGAGAACGGGGCGCCGTTGGTCAAGTGGGTCGCCAGGAGCGACTCCGCGCCGTCGAGGACGATGTACACGCTCACGGCGTCCTGGTAGTTCGTGGGGCATGCCTGGTCGACCGAGACCGACGTGAAGGCCGGGGAGTCGTCGACGGTGCCGGCGGCGGGTGACAGCGTCACGTTCCCGGCCAGATCCGCGTTCGCGGTCCCCGCGGTGGTGAGGACCAGGGCCCCGGTGCCCAGGACCAGTGCGAGCACGCTCAGCAGCGCCGCGTGCATTCTTCGTTTCATGTCTCCTCGTCCCCTCGGGGATATGCGTCGGTCGTACGTGTCGTACGTGTCGTGTGTGTCCTGCGTGTCGTGCGTGTCCTGCGTGTCGTACGTGTCCTGCGGTGGTCACCTGCCGGTTCCGCCGTGTCACGGCGGCAGCCGGGCATCTGGACGATGCCCGGCCGGTGGTACGTCTGTGCTGGTCAGCGCTGTTTCGCGGTCACTTCGTGGTGAAGGTGAAGGAGACCTGGACGAAGCTGCACAGACCGGTGAGGGTCAGGGTGTGGGAGCCGCGGGCGATCAGCTTCGGCACCGTCAGGTCGTAGCCGGTGACCGAGCCCTGCGCGTCGGTCGCCACCGGGGCGAAGAGCGCGAGGGCGTTGGACACGAACGGCAGCACCTGCTCCTGGCTCTGCGGCAGGAAGCCCTGCGCGGAGACCTTGATGTGCTGTCCCGGGGTCAACTGCGGGCTGTTCCCCAGGGCGTTGCCGTCCGCGTCGGTCACCGTGACCGACGGCGCGTTGACGAACGAGTAGCTGAGGACCGAGTAGTCCTGCGCGTAGGCGAGTTGGTCGGCGGGGATGAAGACCGCGATGTAACTGCGGACGTTCGGCGCGGTGTTGGCCGGCGGCTGGAAGGTGGCCACGCCGTTGACGACCGGCACCGGGGTGTCGTACACGGTGACGCCGTTGTCCGCCTCGAACTGCACGGCTCCGGGCACGCCGCCCGCGACCTTCGCGGTGAGCGTGAAGGGCTTGCCGACCTGGACGTGGTTGGCCGGGGCGGCGCTGAGCCTGACGCTGGTGGCGACCGGGGCGGCGTGGCCCGACACCTGCCAGGTGTCACCGGTCACGTCGATGAAGCCGGTGAACGTCGGGTGCTCGGGGAAGTTCGCCCGGTCGGCGTTCGCGCAGGTCACGTGGATCGGGTACGTGCCGTCCGCCACCGGGACACTGGCGACGTCGAAGGCGGTGGCGATCGACCGGACGATGGTGCCGTTGCCCGACGCCTCCGGGACCTGAGCCGCGACCGGGGCCTTGGTGTACGGGGCGCCGCTGGTCAGGTGGGAGGCCAGGAGCGACTCCCGGCCGTCCGGGACCACGAGCGACACCGTGAGGGCGTCCTGGTAGTTCGCCGGGCACGCCTTGTCGACCGACACCCGCGCAAACGGCGAGTCGTCGTCGATGCCGGTGCCGCGCGCGGTGAGGGTGACCGTGCCCGAAGTCGCCTTCGCGGTACCGGTGGTGGCGCCGGCGGTGCCCGCCCCCGCGAGCAGCGCGCCCGTGCCCATGCCCAGTGCGAGCGCGCCGACCAGAACGCCGCGCAGTCTTCGTCTCGTCATTGTTTTCTCTCCCCCTGAAGGAGTCCGGTGTGTACGTGGCACCGCGTCGCGGTGCCGGGAGCGGCCGGGCGCCCACGAGGGACGCCCGGCCCGGCGGACGGTGGTCCGCCGCTGTGACGGGTCAGACGAGGTCGCGGCTGACCAGCGTGGTCGCGTTGCCGCAGTTGGCGTCGGTGCCGAAGCCGTACTTGTTGATCACCGTGGTGGTGGAGTCGTACTTGGCGGTGCAGACCTTGGAGGCGCTGCCGACGAAGGTGTTCTTGATGAGCGTCTCGCCGGTGACCCGGCTGTCCGGGATGACGTTGTAGACCTCACGCGTGACCGGGAACGCGGTGTTCAGGTTCCCGCTCGCGTTCAGCGGCGCGGTGGAGTTGACGGTCTTGAGCACCGCGCCGTTGCGACGGTCGGTCACGCCCGGCAGGGAGCGGCCCTGCGCGATGTGCTGGGCGATCGAGAACGGCATGAGGTCGTTCGGGCCCTGGAGGGCGCTGCCGTTGTGCTCCTGGACGGCGGCGCCGTTCGCGGCGGTGTCCTTGACGCAGGACGGCAGGGTGGTGGCGTTGAAGCCCAGCGTCGAGGCCCAGAACTTGCGGGTGCCGGAACCGGCCTGCGGCACCAGCGGGTGGACGGTGACGCCGCCGATGGTCGGGTACGTGCCGGCCGGCAGCGGGTTGCCCGCCGTGTCCAGGCAGTTGTAGGCCCGGGTGAGGTCGGAGGTGGCCTTCTGGGCGTTCGTCAGGGAGGAACCGCCGGCCAGGTAGGTGAAGTTGGCGGGCAGGCTGGTGGTGGTCGCCGTCGCCGCCGTCACCGCGTCCACGGCGAACGGGATGAAGGTGAACTGGCCCGTGGCGTTGGGCGTGGAGGAGGAACGGGCGAAGTCGATGCAGTGGCTGCCGGCCGCGATGTCGGCGCGCAGCGCGTTGACACCGGCGCCCGAGCCGTCGGGGCGGGTGACCGACGCACAGGTGGTGTCCCGCGTCGAGATCGTGGAGGAACCGGTGGCGTCGTAGGACGCGATCAGGTTGCCGTCCGAGGAACCGGTCGGGTTCGGGTCGGCGATCTTGTTGCCCAGGCCGTTGAGCACGTCCTGCGTGGTGTCGGAGCCGACCGCGACGAGCGTGCGGTGGACACCGGCCGCCGGGTCGGCCTGAGCCGTACCGGCCACGATGGTGACGCCGAGGGTCGCGGTACCGACCACGATCGCCGCCCGCTTGGCGAATTTCACGTTCACTGTATTTCCTCCGAGTTGATGCGGATGGAATTTCCAGACGTGTGACACGCAAGGAGAATTTATAATTCCCCCCAAAAGACCTGACCTGTCGGTCCGGCCATGAATTATCCTGCCGATCGCTTCAAGAAGTGGCAACCAAAATTACCGCCCCGTGAAAGTGAACAACGGGTATTCCAAATTCTCTTTTATTTTCCTTCCAAGGGGCGCCCAAGTACCCGTCACACCGGTTTCCTGCCGCGGACGACGCCCGCGCGCATCAGCAGGGGTCCGGCCAGGGAACCCGCGATGCCCGCGATGAGGACGATCAGCAGCACCCAGCGGATGGCGCCGAGAATCGCCTGGGGGGTGGTGCCGCCGGTCTGGGCGACGTTGCTGACGGGGGGTGAGGCGGCGGGTCCTGCGGTGGAGCCCTTGGTCGTACCGGCCGCGGGGGCCGACGACGAAGGGGACGCGGGCGGTGCGCCGCCCGGACCCGGTCCCCCGCCGGCCGCACCGTTGTTGGCGCCGCCGCCCGTACCGCCGCCGGCCGTTCCCATGCCGCCGGAACCGGAGCCGGAGCCGCCGCTGGAGGACGTGTCACCCGGTCCCGTGGCCGGGGGCACACCGGCGAGCAGCGCGGACGCGGCCGTGAGTGCCTGTTCGCGCAGGGTGGCGGTCAGGGGCGCGTAGCCGAGCGGCAACAGGCCGAAGCCGATGCCCTGTTGCTGGCCGGAGCCCGCCGCGTAACGGATCAGCGCGGCGTAGGTCTTGCGGTCGGCGGCGTCCAGCGAGGTGGAGGCGGCGGCGTAGGTGACGGTGGTGAGCGGGTAGGCGCCCGGTGTCTTCAGGGACGGGTCCGCGTTCAGGACGCCCGGGGCCTTGCCCGCCTTCATCCCGTTCACCGCCTTGGTCATCGAGTCGACCGTCGGGGCGACGAACTGGCCGTCGGCGTTGAGGAGTTCGGCGGTGCCGAGCCGGTAGCGGGCGGCGCTGGCCGCGTCGGTCAGACCCATGATGAAGTTCGAGCCGGCCGGCTGCGTCTCGGCCTTCGTCAGCGCCGGGGGCGTGGACGTGGGGTTGAAGCCGGTGATGCCGCCGTTGTTGGCCTTGCGGACCGTCCTGGCGTCATCGCTCAGACCGCTGCCGTACGGATTCACGCCGACGGCCGTCAGCCGGATGTCGGGGAAGCGGCTGTCGGGCGCCCACACCGTGGGGTCCGGCTTGTCGAAGCCGGACGGCGGGGTACTGACCGGTTCCAGCTCCAGGAAATACGGATTGATGACCGTGCCCCACGGGTCGGGCTTTCCGGAAAGGAAGCTCCGCGCGTCGGGGTCGGAGAGCAGCCATTTCCACAACTGCCCGGCCGAATCGCTCGCGCCCTGCGGGACCCCGATACCGAATCCGCAGGAACTGCCTACGGGGTAGGGGACACCGGCGTTGAGTTGCGCGAATTCGGGGTCGCGCTCGATACCGAACGGGTTCTTCGCGGGAAGTCTGCCGCGGGGGAAGTCGTTGCCCGGCAGGTCGCACTGGTAGGACTCGGTGAGCATCTTCGCCACGAGCCGCGCGTTCAGCCGTATCCGGGGCACCTGTTGGGACGATCCGGCCACCTGGACGCTGTAGCCGATGACGAGTCCGGAGACCGCCACCGGCGCGTGGACGACCGGTGCCGTGTCCGGCTGGGGCAGCACCGGGTTCTCGATGAAGGCGAGTCCGGCCGAGCCCGTGCCGGGGCTGGTGACCTGCGTACGGGAGAAGTCCTCGAGCTGCGGAACGTATCCGTAGGTGACCTTCTGCGAGGTGCACAGGGTCGGCGCCCAGGAGCTCATCGCCTCGAAGATCATCTCGGAGCCGATGGTGGGCTGTTCGTCCTGGCCGATCGGGCAGGGCGAGTCGGTCGGGGCGAAGTCGAGCCGGAACACGATGCGTTGGGCCCAGTTCCCCGCGGACAGCGGGGAGCTGATCAGCCCGTTGGGCGGCGGCGCCTCTGAGCCGTCGGGTTCGTGGGTGCCGCGGGGCACGACCACGAGCCAGCACGGCTCGGGCGCCTGACCGGTCTTCGCCACCGTGCCGCACCCCAGGATCGGCGAGGTGTCCGCGTCCTCGGCCTGGAAGATCGTCTGGCCGCTGCCGTCGACGCCCGTCGTGGCGAGATCCTGCTCATTGGTCGCGTACTGCGTGAAGAACTGGTTGACGTCGGTCGAACTGGCGCCCTTCACCGTGGTGAAGGGCACGGTGCGCCGCTCCGGTTCCAGCGGGTCCAGATTGCCCACGCTCCGCCCGACGTTGAGGACGCCCGTGTTCGGCGGCGGGTTCCCGTACTCGCACTGCTCCGGGGTCGGGCCGGTCGCCGCGTCACCCCAGCACTGCATGAGCTGGAGGTAGTTGCCCGCGTTGTTGGGTGAACTCTTCACCCCGCCCGCCCACGAGACCTTCAGCCCCTGCGTGCGCAGCTTGCTGGTCTGCTCGACCGTCACCTTCAGGTCCGAGAAGTCGTCGTAGGGTCCCTTGGTTCCGGACTTGGTGACGGCGGAGCCGGTGTCCGTGCCGGTGTCCGCCTGGGCCTGGCCGCCGCCCGCCGACGGCGGCAGCAGGGTCAGGCCGACGGCGGCGAGCGTCGCGGTGAGGAGCGCGCCGAGGCGGACCGACAGGACGCGGCCTCGGGCGGCTGTGGGGTGGTTACGCGCGGCCATCACGCCTCCCGTTCCTGGTCAGCCGCCTGGCGAGGGTGGGCGGGGCGAGGACGACCAGCAGCAGCGCCAGGGCGGAGAGCCCCATGAGCCAGGTCCGCATGCCCCAGAAGGTCTCGTTGCCGACGCCGACGCTGGAGGCGACGATGTCCTGGTTGCCGCCGGTGCCGCCGGAGTCGCCCGCGGGCAGTCCGGTGTCGGGGTCGACGTTCTGGCCGGTGCCGCCCGTGGCGGTCGTACCGCCGGTGGTGGCGCCGCCCGTACCGCCTGTGGTGCCGCCGGACGCGGTGCCCGTACCGCCGGTCGCGCCCGCCGCGGTGCCGGACGAGCCGCCGTTCGTACCGCCGGAACCGCCCTTGCCGCCACCGGAGTTGGAGCCGTTGGAGCCGCCGCCGTTGGAGCCGCCCGCCCGCGGCTTGACCGAGGTGGGCTGCTTGGACGCGCCGCCCGTGCCGTCGGAGCACTGCTGCGTGCCCTGCCGGTCGCACGCCTTGGGGAACGGCGCGTTCTTGGCCAGGGTGTTGGTGCCGTCACTGGAGAAGGTCGGATTGTGGCAGCCCGCCAGATTGATGGTCTGGGCCTGCACACCGGGGACGCGTTTGAGCTGGTCGAATCCGGCCTGTACGAGATTCTTCGGCAGTGGCGAGAAGCCCAACGGCTGTGCCTGCGACTGCCCTTGGCACAGGAAGTAGTAGCCGAACGCGCCGAGCGTTCTGCCCTTGTCCTCGGTCAGCGGCGAGTCCAGCGAGGTCGGCAGGATCATGTAGCTGTAGCTGGACAGCGGATACGTCCGCGCGTCCTGGTACGCGTAGACCTTGTCGAGGATCTGCGTCAGATACTGCGAGGAGTTCTCGTCCTGGTTGATCTGCGCCTGCGTCAGCGCCACGGCGACGTTGGAGGCGGTGGGCTCGGTGTAGTAGCCCTTGGCGTTGAGCACCTTGGCGACCGGGAAGCCGGTGGTGACCGCGTAGGAGTACTCGACGTAGGTGATGGCGCCCTCGGCGTAGTTCTGCCGGGTGTAGCCGGACACGCCGAGCGAGCCGGACTGGGCGATGAAGCCGGAGCCGGGGATCACCGGGTAGTACGACGTCAGGCCGCACGGGGTGGGCTTGTTGGCGCGCTTGCAGTAGTCGTTCCACACCGCGCCCTGCTGCTTGGACATCCACAGCGAGAACTGGGCGGTGGTGCCCGAGCCGTCGGAGCGCACCACCGGGATGATCTTGCGGGCCGGGAGGGTGAGGCCGGGGTTGTCGGCGGCGATCTGCCGGTCGGACCAGTTGGTGATCTTCCCGGTGAAGATCTTGGCGACCGTGCTGCCGCTCAGCCGCAGATTGGTGACCCGCTTGCCGCCGATCTTCAGGTTGTACATGAAGGCCGTGCCGCCCGCGACGATCGGCATGTACGCGTAGCCGCGCTTGGGCGGAGGTTCACGCACCCCGAACTCGGTCATGCCGTAAGGGATTTCGGACACGGCGAAGTCGACGGTGCCGTTGGTGAACTGCTGGCGGCCGTCGGACGAGCCGCTGCCCGTGTAGTCGACGGTCATCCCGTACTTCTTGACGCTCGCCCGCCACTGGTCGACGGCGTTCTGGCTCCAGGTCGAGCCGGCGCCGCTGATCCTCGCGTACGAGTCGGCCTTGGCCGGCGGTGCCTGGCCGAGGAACAGCAGCGAGATCAGCAGTGCGGCCATCGCCGCCGCTGCCGCCCTTGCCGCCCTGAGGCCCGTCCAGCCGATCCTCTTCACGATCCGTCAACTCCCTGTGCAGGTTGGATTGTTGTCGTGCGGAAGGCCGGGGCGGCCGACGCCGGCGAGTAGCCGTCGCGCGCCGCGGCGCGCTCGGTGAAGCGGCGCGTGTCCCGGCGGGAGGCGACGACCCTGCGGTGGGTGCCGCGCCTGCTCAACTGGCCCGCGTCGCGCCCGCCGAGGACCCGGGCGAGCGCGAAGAGCACCAGGACGAGCACCAGCAGCACCGACGCCGCGCCGAACCCGCGGGCGATCATGGTGGGTTGGGGGGACTTCACGAACTCGAAGGTCGCCAGGGGCAGCGAGACCATCGGGTTCTGCGAGGGGTCGTAGTTGGTGCTCGCGCCGAAGCCCGCCGTCAGCAGGACGGGTGAGGTCTCGCCGATGCCGCGGGCGGTGCCGAGGATGACCGCGGTGGTCAGCCCCGACCGGGCGGTGGGCAGCACCACATGCCACACGGTCCGCCAGCGCGGCGACCCCAGCGCGTACGACGCCTCGCGCAGGGTGCCGGGCACCAGCCGGATCACCACGTCGGAGGCGCGGATGATGATCGGCAGCATCATCACGGAGATGGCCAGCGACGCCGCGAAGCCCGACTTGGGGACGTTCAGCGCGAGGATCACGGTGGCGTAGATGAACAGACCGGCCACGATCGACGGCAGCGCGGTCATCGCCTCGACGACCGTGCGGACGAAACGCGCGTAGCGTCCGGGCACTTCGTTGAGGAACACCGCGCACAGCAGCCCCGCCGGGACGGTGAGGACCAGGGCGATGCCGATCTCGATCAGCGTGCCGACCACCGCGTGCTTGATGCCGCCCGCGCTCAGCGGGTCGAGCGGCCCGGTGACCGACATGTCCTGGGTGAAGAAGTTCAGGTGCGGTATCGCCCTGCGGCCGGACCACAGCGTGTAGACGACGACGAACAGCAGCGCGACCAGCAGCAGCACCGCGATGCTGTGGACCACGGCGGAGGCGATCTTGTCGCGCACCACCGGGCCGTCCTCGTCGAAGGAGACCAGCAGCGCGTACAGCGCGAGGAAGAGCGCGTACCAGAAGACGACGAAGCCGAGGGCCCCGCTGAAGGGGGCGATCCTGGCGAAGAACAGCCAGGTGAGGGAGAGGGAGGCGGCTGCCGAGCCGAACAGTCCGAGCAGGTCGGTCTGGCGGACGGTGGAGGTGGAGCGCCGCCGTTCCGCTGCCGCGGGGGCCGGGGCGGGGATGACGGTGCCGGTGCCGGTGCCGGTGCCGGGTGCCCTATTGGCCGGGTGCGCCGGGGCCGGGTGCGCCGGGGCCGTGGCGGGCGCCGTGGGATCGACGGCCTCCAGCTCTACGGTGTCCGGCCCGGCCGTACCGGTCCCGGCGGATTCCGGCGCCGTGGTGACGGAGTCCGGTGCGTCCGTGGTCATACGAGGGGGTCTCCTGGTTCCGCCGATCGCTCGGCCTACGGCGTGCGTGCGGCTGACGGCCGCGGGCTGACGGTGGGTCGGCGGCTCGGCTGGTGGGCGGCTACTCGGCGGTGGCGCCGGACCGGCTGCGGGCGACGATCGACGAAGCGGCGAAGTTGACCACCAGCGTCATGAGGAAGAGGGCCAGACCCGCGGCCATCAGCGCGGACATGCCCAGCGGGCTGGCCTCGCCGTACCGCAGCGCGATCAGCGACGAGACGGAGCTGGTGCCGCTCTGGAGGATGTGCGGCTGGATGACGAAGATCGGCGAGATGACCAGGTAGACGCCGATGGTCTCGCCGAGCGCGCGGCCCAGGCCGAGCATGGTGCCGCCGATCATGCCGCCCATGCCGTACGGCAGGACGACCGAGCGGATCATGCCCCAGCGGGTGGCGCCCAGCGCGTACGCGCCCTCCCGCTCCCCCACCGGGGCCTGCGAGAACACCTCGCGGATGATCGAGCAGATGATCGGGGTGACCATCATGGCCACGACGATTCCGGCGACGAAGGTGGACGCGGTGTAGACGGTCGCGGTGGCGAGCGGGTCGTGCGGGTCGGCGCCGTCCACGTGGAAGAGCGGGATCCAGCCGAAGTACGTCGACAGCCAGCGGGCCAGGCCGATCACCTTGCCCTGGAGGAAGAACAGCCCCCACAGGCCGTAGACCACCGACGGCACGGCGGCCATCAGGTCCACGGTGCTGACCAGCGTGCGGCGCAGCCTGGCGGGGGCGTACTCCGAGATGTACAGCGCCGTGCCGATCGCCATCGGCACCGCGATGACGATGGCGACCGCCGCGATCAGCACCGTGCCGATGATGACCGCCGCGATGCCGAAGTGCCCGGCGTCCGGGTCCCATTCGGCGGTGGTCAGGAACGCCGGAACGCCGACCTTGCGCAGCGCCTGCCACGCCCGGTACAGCAGGAATCCGCCGACCAGCAGCATCACGACGAGCACCAGGCTGCCGCCGCCGCGCGCCACTCCCCTGAACACCCGGTCGGGCAGTCCCGAGTCGGCGTGCAGCCGTCGGGCGCTGTCGGCCCCGGGCCCGTCACCCTTGTCCGGCTCGCCGGTTCTGGCCAGTGTTCGCATCGTCACGCATTGACGCTCATGGTCCGCGATGGCCGCATTCGCAAGCCGATGTGAACGACAGCACCCGTAGAGGCAACTTCGGTTTCCGTACGGAATCACGTGCGCCGTACAGCCGTACGGGGCGGGGGGTGGGGGCACGGGCGGCTCTGCCGGGAAACACGGCGGCCACGTCCCGCCGCGCGTCGGCGCGGCACGGAACGTGGCCGTTGAGTTCTTCGCTTGAGTTCTTCGATTGAGTTCTTCGATCAGCTCGCGTCGTCCCAGGGCACGGAATCGGCGGCGCCGAGCCCGAGCAGTGTCAGGCGGAACCGGTCGTACGCGGCCTGGCACGTCGAGTGCCGCTCGTACGCCCGCGCCGACACGGCCTGCACACGACCGTCACTGTCCCGTAACCGCCAGATCCAGCCATTGGACTCGGCGGCGTGCTGCACTCCCCCCGCCAGTCCCTCCGCGCTCTCGCACAGCCCCTCGAAGGACGCCCTGCACGCGGCGTCGTCCGGATACGCGTTCGCCCCGAGAGCGATCACCCGACCGTTGTTCGCCGTCAGTCGCCACGAGTGCCACCCGTTCTCGTCGATGTCGATCTGACACCGTGTCCCCACCACACTGGCCCCACCGATCTCTCCTGCCATCTGCCGCAACCCCACCCCTGATGACCACTTTGTCGCCCCACGTCGAGGAAGGCCGCACGCGCGGTAGATCGTGCGGCACGGGCAATGTATGTGGCCTCAGATAATTGAGGGTTGTCTCACAGGTTGCCCACGGCATCCTTCACCACGAAGTTGCCCCTTGTTCATGGACGGTCGCTAGGGGTGACGTTTCGAAGGATGCACTACGCCGCGCGGGTGCCTCGGGGTGCCTCGGGGGAAGGGTCAGCCGCCGATGGCGAGGAGGACGACGAGGACGACGAAGCCGGCGACGGCCGGGGCGATGACCTCGTAGGCCCAGCGGATCTCGGGCCGCGGGGGCTCGGAGCCGTCGTCGGCGCCGTGCCGCTCCTTGAGCTCGCGCAGTTCGTGAATGGCCTGGTCGGAGGGCGAACGGAAGGCGGCGTCGCCGTCGACCGGGAGGCCGGGGCGCGGCTTGCGGCGCGCGGGCGCGCCGAAGGGGTCGTCGCCCGCCGCCCTGGCGCGCATCTGCTGCTTGGTCGCGCGCTTGCGCGCGCGCAGCGAGACCGGAATCGCCCAGATCTGGTACTTCCTGCCGCCCGCGTACAGCTCGTTCGAGAACGACGCGCGCAGCGACTCGACGCCGGCCCACGCCACCGAGATCGTCCTGAACGGGTTGCGGACCTTGAGCCGCTGCTCGCCCGCATAGACGGCGGGGCGCAAGGTGAACGCCACGATCAGCGGGATCGCCAGCAGCAGTGACGCCAGTGCCAGCCACGGCGCGTGGCCCTTGCCGTGCACCACGGCGTCGCCGCCCAGCCACAGCGCGAGCACCAGCAGCAGCACACCGGCGCACAATCCGGCCACCGAGCGGTAGGCCCGGTCGGGGTACTGCGGCGTCTGGCCTGCCGGGTCGGGCGTGGTGGCCTGCGCGGCCGGGCGGTCGTGGTGGCTCGTCATAATCCCCGATTCTGCCCCACCGAGCCGCTGCCCTCAGCCCCGCCCCTATTGCGTTCCCGCATCTTTCCCAGGAGCTGACCCGCCCCGCCAGGGGCGCGAGGAACTGCGCGAGCAACCCACCACCGGCCGGTGCCCCGGCAACAACCGAACTGCCCCGCCGGGACGGGTGGTGACCCTGGGCACCCCCCCAGGAGCTGACACGCCCCGCCAGGGGCGCGAGGAACCGCGCGGCCCGCCCCCACCGGCCGGTGGCCCGGCAACAACCGAACCGCCCCGCCGGGACCGGCAGTGACCCGCGGGAGCACCGTGGCCGAGCGCGCAGTTCCCCGCGCCCCCAAAAAAACCGGCCCGCCCCGCCAGGGGCGCGAGGAACCGCGCGGCCAGCCCCCACCGGCCGGTGGCCGGGACACCACCGAACCGCCCCGCCGGGACCGGCGGTGACCCGCGCGGAGCGCCCCGGCCCCCGGAGGAGGCGGCCCGGGTCGCACCCGGAAGCGTCGGGGAACCCTCCCCCGGAGGGGGGGTGGCGGGTTGCTACGCGCGTAGATATGCTGAGGTGGTGACCATGTCTTCGCCGCCGCCCACGCCGGTAGTCCCCGCCTATGATCCCGATGCCGCGCGCCGTACGGCGACGATGTCGGACGTGACCGCTTCGGACAGCGCGCTGCGCCGCTTCCTGCACGGACTGCCGGGGGTGGACGCGGTGGGCCTGGAAGGGCGGGCGGCGTCGCTCGGCACGCGGTCGGTCAAGACGACGGCGAAGGCGTACGCCATCGACCTGGCGATCTCGATGATCGACCTGACGACGCTGGAGGGCGCGGACACGCGCGGCAAGGTCCGGGCGCTGTGCGCGAAGGGCGTGCGTCCGGACCCGACCGACCGGACGACCCCGCAGGTCGCGGCGATCTGCGTGTACCCGGACATGGTGGCGACGGCCAAAGAGGCCCTGGGCGACTCCGGCGTGCACGTCGCCTCGGTGGCGACGGCCTTCCCGGCCGGCCGGGTCGCGCGCGGCGTCAAGCTGGCCGACACCGCCGACGCGGTCGCGGCCGGCGCGGACGAGATCGACATGGTGATCGACCGCGGCGCGTTCCTGTCCGGCCGCTACATGGACGTCTTCGAGGAGATCCGTGCCGTCAAGGAGGCGTGCGCCCGCCCCGACGGCGAGAGCGCCGCCCACCTGAAGGTGATCTTCGAGAACGGCGAGCTGGCGACGTACGACAACATCCGCCGCTGCTCCTGGCTGGCGATGCTGGCGGGCGCGGACTTCATCAAGACCTCGACCGGCAAGGTCGCGGTCAACGCGACCCCCGCGAACACCCTGCTCATGCTGGAGGCGGTCCGCGACTTCCGCGCGGCCGTCGGCGTACAGGTCGGAGTGAAGCCCGCGGGCGGCATCAGGACCTCCAAGGACGCCGTCAAGTACCTGGTGATGGTCAACGAGACGCTCGGCGACGACTGGCTGTCCCCCGACTGGTTCCGCTTCGGCGCCTCCAGCCTGCTCAACGATCTGCTGATGCAGCGTCAAAAGCTCAGCACCGGCCGGTACTCCGGTCCCGATTACGTGACGGTGGACTAGTAACCATGACCGACCAGAAATTCGCGTACGCGCCCGCGCCCGAGTCGCGGGCGGTCGTCGACATCGCGCCCTCCTACGGCCTGTTCATCGACGGCGAGTTCACCGACGCCGCAGACGGCACCGTCTTCAAGTCCGTCTCGCCGTCCAGCGAGGAAGTCCTCGCCGAGGTCGCCCGCGCGGGCGAGGCGGACGTGGACCGCGCGGTGAAGGCGGCCCGCAAGGCGTTCGAGAAGTGGTCCGCGCTGCCGGGCGCCGAGCGCGGCAAGTACCTCTTCAGGATCGCCCGCATCATCCAGGAGCGCTCCCGCGAGCTGGCGGTGCTGGAGTCGCTGGACAACGGCAAGCCGATCCGCGAGACCCGCGACGTCGACCTCCCGCTGGTCGCCGCGCACTTCTTCTACTACGCGGGCTGGGCCGACAAGCTGGCGTACGCGGTCACCGGGCGGAGCCCGAAATCAGGCACGAGCGGCCCCGACCCGCGCCCGCTCGGCGTGGCCGGCCAGGTCATCCCGTGGAATTTCCCGCTGCTGATGCTGGCCTGGAAGATCGCCCCGGCGCTGGCCGCGGGCAACACGGTGGTGCTCAAGCCCGCCGAGACCACCCCGCTGTCCGCGCTGTTCTTCGCCGACGTCTGCCGCCAGGCGGGCCTCCCGCGCGGTGTCGTCAACATCCTGACGGGGTACGGGGACGCGGGCGCGGCCCTGGTCGCGCACGAGGGCGTGGACAAGGTCGCCTTCACCGGCTCCACCGGGGTCGGCAAGGCCATCGCCCGTACGGTCGCGGGCACGGACAAGAAGGTCACGCTGGAACTGGGCGGCAAGGCGGCGAACATCGTCTTCGACGACGCCCCGATCGACCAGGCCGTCGAGGGCATCGTCAACGGCATCTTCTTCAACCAGGGCCATGTCTGCTGCGCGGGCTCCCGGCTGCTGGTCCAGGAGTCGGTGCAGGACGAGGTGCTCGACGCGCTCAAGCGCCGGATGGCGACGCTGCGGGTCGGCGACCCGCTGGACAAGAACACCGACATCGGCGCGATCAACTCCGCCGAGCAGTTGGCCCGGATCACCGCGCTGGCGAAGGCCGGTGAGGAGGAGGGCGCCGAGCGCTGGGCCCCGGCGTGCGAACTGCCCGACGCCGGTTACTGGTTCGCGCCGACGCTGTTCACCGGCGTCACCCAGGCACACCGCATCGCCCGCGAGGAGATCTTCGGCCCGGTCCTGTCGGTGCTGACCTTCCGCACCCCGGCCGAGGCGGTCGAGAAGGCCAACAACACCCCGTACGGCCTGTCCGCGGGCATCTGGACCGAGAAGGGCTCGCGCATCCTGTCGATGGCGAACAAGCTCCGGGCCGGTGTGGTGTGGGCGAACACGTTCAACAAGTTCGATCCGGCCTCCCCCTTCGGCGGCTACAAGGAGTCCGGTTACGGCCGCGAGGGCGGCCGGCACGGCCTGGAGGGGTATCTCGATGTCTGACCAGCAGCAGCGTTTGAGCGTGTTCAAGACCTACAAACTGTACGTCGGGGGCAAATTCCCCCGCAGTGAGAGCGGTCGGGTGTACGAGGTGACGGACTCCAAGGGCGGCACCTGGCTGGCCAACGCGCCGCAGGCGTCCCGCAAGGACGCGCGGGACGCGGTCGTCGCCGCCCGCAAGGCCGTGTCCGGCTGGTCGGGCGCGACCGCGTACAACCGCGGACAGGTGCTCTACCGCGTCGCGGAGATGCTGGAGGGGCGGCGCGAGCAGTTCGTCCGCGAGGTCGCGGAGGCCGAGGGGCTCTCCAAGGCGAAGGCCGGGGCCGCCGTCGACGCCGCCGTCGACCGCTGGGTCTGGTACGCGGGCTGGACCGACAAGATCGCCCAGGTGGTAGGGGGCGCCAACCAGGTGGCCGGTCCTTACTTCAACCTCTCGACGCCCGAGCCGACCGGTGTGGTCGCCGTCCTGGCTCCCCAGGACTCGTCCCTCCTCGGCCTCGTCTCGGTCCTCGCCCCGGTGATCGCCACCGGCAACACCGCCGTGGTCATCGCCTCCGAGCGCGCGCCGCTGCCCGCGCTCTCCCTCGGCGAAGTCCTCGCCACCTCCGACGTGCCGGGCGGCGTCGTCAACATCCTCTCCGGCCGCACCTCCGAGATCGCCGCGCCCCTCGCCGCCCACCAGGACGTCAACGGCCTCGACCTCACCGGCGCCGGCCCGGACCTCGCCACCGAGTTGGAGCGGTCCGCGGCCGACAACTTGAAGCGGGTGCGCCGTCCGGCGCGGGAGGACTGGGCCGCGGACCCCGGCCTCTCCCGCCTCACCGCGTGGCTTGAGACCAAAACGGTCTGGCACCCCATCGGCGCCTGACGGTTCCACCGTAGGGGCGCTGCGCAAGGTGGACGCACAGGGGCCGCGCCCCCAAAAACACGCCCAGCGCAGCGCGTCAGTGCGGGAGGAGGCCCGTCACAGGTCCCACCAGGGGAAGCGTGCCGAGGGAGCCGCCGTTCGTGAGGGGAGACGTCACGGCCGAGGTGGAGACCGGGTGAAAATCGGCGACCTGGGAGCCGATGGCGTTGTCGAGCGGGTCGACACCGGTGTTGCTCAGCGGATCGATCGTGAGATCGCGGACGGGGGCGACGCCCGCGCCGAGGGCGCCGGTGACGTACTGGGTGGGGAGCGCGGAGGTGACGTCGGACGTCGGGAGGGCGTCGGTGGCGCTCTGGGCCGCCGCGAGGGGATCGGCGGCGGCGGCACCGGCCGGTACGACGACGGCTGCCGCGGCGGCGGTGAGGGTCAGGGCGAGGGCGGTACGGAGCGAGGGCATGGACCGGTTCCTGTCGACGGGGGTCTTCATGGCGCAGCGTAACGCAATGACCGCACAGGGTAGTTGTCCTACGGCGGGTCGTCCCCCGGCCGGGATACGGGACAATTGTTCTCCGTGAGTTCATCCCCGGTGTCGCTTCGCTCCCGCGTGATCCTGCTGACCGGCCCCTCGGGGTCCGGCAAATCGTCCCTGGCCACCCGTGCCGGACTGCCGGTGCTGGCCCTCGACGACTTCTACAAGGCGTGCGACGACCCGACGCTGCCCGCCCTGCCCAGCGGCGCGGGCACCGACTGGGACGCCCCGGGTTCGTGGAACGCGGACGCGGCGCTCGCGGCCGTGGCCGCGCTCTGCGCGGACGGCGCCGCCGACACCCCGGTCTACGACATCGCGACGAGTTCGGTCACCGGCCGTACCCGCCTCGATCTCGGCGGCGCGCCCCTCTTCGTCGCCGAAGGCATCTTCGCCGCCGAGATCGCCGGGCGCTGCCGGGAGCTGGGGCTGCTCGCGGACGCGCTGTGCCTGCGCGGACGCCCGTCGACGACCGCGCGCCGGCGGTTCGTACGGGATCTGCGCGAGGGGCGGAAGTCGGTGCCGTTCCTGGTCCGCAGGGGCTGGAACCTCATGCGCGCGGAACGCGCGATCGTGGCCCGCCAGACCGCTCTCGGCTGCCACCCCTGCGGCCGTGCCGAGGCGCTGGAACGTATCGCCGCGGCCGTCACCCCCGAACCCTCGCGGCCCCGCGTCCCGGCCGAGGCGTAGCGCCGAAGAGGCCGCCAGTACGGCAGCGGACGTACGACGGGGCCGGACGGCATTCCCCTGGCCGTCCGGCCCCGCTCCCCCGTACCCCCCGGTACCCCCCCCGTTTCCCCCCTGCTCCCCCGTGTCCCCCCCGACCGGCCCCCGTACCGGCGTGTGGAAATCCTTGGCCCGGGTCAGAGCCCGATCAGGCCCCGGTCAGACCCCGGACGGCCCTCAGGCGACCAGTTCGCCGAAGGCGTCCTCCTCGTCGCGGCCGAAGCTCAGGGCCTCGTCGTCGCGCATGCGGCGCAGGGAGCGCCAGATGCTGCTCTTGACGGTGCCGACGCTGATCCCCAGGATGTCGGCGATCTCGGGGTCGGTGCGGCCCTCGTAGTAACGGAGCACCAGCATGGTGCGCTGCTGCTCGGGCAGCCGGGCGAGCGCCTGCCACAGGACGGCGCGCAGTTCGGTGCCGCCCATCTCGTCGGTGTCGCCGACCGTCTCGGGCAGCTCCTCCGTCGGGTACTCGCTGAGCTTGCGCCGCCGCCAGGCGCTGATGTGCAGATTGGTCATGGTGCGCCGCAGGTAGCCGCCGACGGCCGCCTTGTCGCTGATCCGGTCCCAGGCCCGGTAGGTGGAGAACAGGGCGCTCTGGAGCAGGTCCTCGGCCGCGAAGCGGTCCCCGGTGAGGTGGTAAGCGGTCGCGTAGAGCGAGGCGCGGCGCTCCTGTACGTAGGCGGTGAAGGCCGCTTCGGCCTCGGCCTGCGCCGGGGTGCGGGCGGCGCCGCCGTCGAAGGTGCCGGACGGCTGGTCGGTGGTGGTCGCGGACTGTACGGGCTTCGCCTGGTGCTCGGCGCCGCCGTCGACCGCCGCCATGAACGGCGGGCGGTGCCGGGCGCTCGCCGGGTACGAGGTGGCGCGTACGGCGCCGCGGACGTACCCCCGTCCGTTCGCGGCGCCGGACTTCTCCGTGGTGCGGACGGCGCAGGTCCCCGTGGAGTGCGCCGAGTGCGTGTGCGTCGCATGAACCGCGGTGTCGGTGGTGATGTGCAGTGTGTTCATGTCCCGCCCCCGTCGTTGGAACCTGATGCGTGGTCTTCGGCGTCGCATCCGGTACGGCGTGCGCTCTTCCGATGTGACAACAGACTGCCGGGCCAGTTTCATGACGCTGTCCGCCGAGTGTCACAGGCCCGTCACAGAGGCCGCGCGCCGTGTGACCGGCCGGTCGGCCGAAGCGCCGCACCGCCGGTCAGCAGGTCACGGGCAGGTCACGCGGACAGGGTCATGTCAGGGCAGAAGGTCCCCGCACTTCATGCGGGCGCCGTGGTTAGGCAACAATGACCGGCGTGCCTTTCCTGTTGCTTATCGAGGATGACGACGCCATCCGTACGGGTCTCGAACTCGGCCTGTCCCGTCAGGGTCACCGCGTGGTGGCCGCTGCGACGGGCGAGGACGGCCTGAAGCTGCTCAAGGAGCAGCGCCCCGACCTGATCGTGCTGGACGTGATGCTGCCGGGGATCGACGGGTTCGAGGTGTGCCGGCGCATCCGCCGTACCGACCAGCTCCCGATCATCCTGCTCACCGCGCGCAGCGACGACATCGACGTGGTGGTGGGGCTGGAGTCCGGGGCCGACGACTATGTGATCAAGCCGGTGCAGCCGCGGGTGCTCGACGCCCGCATCCGGGCGGTGCTGCGCCGCGGCGAGCGGGACAGCACCGACTCCGCGGCCTTCGGCGCGATCGTCATCGACCGCAGTGCCATGACGGTGACGAAGGACGGCGAGGATCTTCAGCTCACGCCGACCGAGCTGCGCCTGCTGCTCGAACTGAGCCGCAGGCCGGGACAGGCGCTGTCCCGGCAGCAGTTGCTGCGTCTGGTGTGGGAGCACGACTACCTCGGTGACTCGCGTCTCGTCGACGCGTGTGTGCAGCGGCTGCGCGCCAAGATCGAGGACGTGCCGTCGTCACCGACCCTGATCCGTACGGTCAGAGGCGTGGGATACCGCCTGGACACGCCCCAGTGACATCGGAGTTCGGCGGCGGGCGGAGCGGGACCGAAGGGCACGACGGGGACCACGACCGGGGCCGGGACCACGACCGGGACCAAGACCGGGACCAGGACCGGGGCTGGAACTGGTCGCCGGGCATGGTGCGTTGGACGAGTCTGCGGCTGCGCCTGGTCGCGGTCTTCGCGGCCGTCGCGCTGACGGCCGCCGTCTCCGTCTCCGGCATCGCGTACTGGCTCAACCGCGACGCGGTGCTGACCCGCGCGCAGAACAGCGTGCTGAACGACTTCCGTGACTCCTTGCAGCGCAACGCGGCCTCGCTGCCGGTCTCGCCGACCTGCGAGTCGCTGAACACGGCGGCGGGCCGGATCGGCGGACCCGACACGTACCAGGTGGTGCTGATCGACACGACGCGGGACAACGCGCCGTGCGCCGCGCCCTCCAACCGGGACGTGTTCACGCTGGACGACGTGCCCGCGCAGTTGCAGCGGGCGGTCAACACCCCGGACACCAAGGACCACAACCGCTACCACCTGCGGTGGATGCGGATCTCGTTGCAGGGCCGCCCGTATCTGGTGGCGGGCGCGCGGATCAACGACGACGGCGCGACCGGCTACATGCTCAAGTCGCTGGACGCGGAGCGCAAGGACCTCAACTCCCTTGCCTGGTCGCTGGGGATCGCGACCCTGCTCGCGCTGGTCGGCGCCGCGCTGCTCGCCCAGGCGGCGGGCTCGACGGTGCTGCGTCCGGTGCGGCGGCTCGGTGAGGCGGCGCAACGGCTCGGCGAAGGCCATCTGGACACCCGGCTCAAGGTGTCGGGCACCGATGAACTCGCCGAGATGTCACGGACGTTCAACAGCGCGGCCGAGGCGTTGGAGAGCCGTGTCGAGGAGTTGA
This sequence comes from Streptomyces sp. CBMA29, assembly GCF_014596445.1. Lineage (GTDB taxonomy): Bacteria > Actinomycetota > Actinomycetes > Streptomycetales > Streptomycetaceae > Actinacidiphila. The sequence continues at coordinate 23,083 of NZ_MECL01000002.1, forward strand.
GCGCGCGGGAGGCGGCCAGCCGCCGTTTCGTGGCCGACATGTCCCACGAGCTGCGCACCCCGCTGACGGCCATCACGGCGGTCACCGATGTGCTGGAGGACGAGGCGGAGGCGCTGGACCCGATGATCGCCCCGGCGGTACGGCTGGTGGTCAGCGAGACGCGGCGGCTGAACGAGTTGGTGGAGACGTTGATGGAGGTCACCCGCTTCGACGCGGGGACCGCGAAGCTGCGGGTCGACGAGGTCGACGTCGCGGACATGGTGATGGCCTGCATGGACGCCAGGGCGTGGGTCGACTCGGTCGAACTGGACGCGCCGCGCGGCCTGCTGGCCACCCTGGACCCGCGACGGCTGGATGTGATCATGGCGAATCTGATCGGGAACGCGCTCAAGCACGGCGGTTCCCCGGTCCGGGTCAGCCTGCGCGTGGAAGGGGGGACGGCAGGCGATACGGGCGGCGACGTCGTCATCGCGGTCTCCGATCACGGCCCCGGCATCCCCGAGGACGTACTCCCGCACGTTTTCGACCGCTTCTACAAGGCCGACGCCTCGCGGGCCCGCTCCGAGGGCAGCGGCCTCGGCCTGTCGATCGCGATGGAGAACGCGCACATCCACGGCGGTGACATCACGGCGGCCAACGCCCCGGGCGGCGGCGCGGTCTTCACCCTGCGGCTGCCGGTCAGGCCGCGCACCGACGAGGACGATGACGACGCGGACGACGCGGACGACGCGGACGGCGACGGGGGCGCGAACGGCTCGGGCGCCACGGGTGCCACGGGCACCCCGCACGGGTCCGGCGGTGACGCGCGATGAGACACCGCCCGACGGGATACGGCCTGATGAACCACCGCTCGATGAACCGCGGCTCGATGAGACTCGGCCCGATGAGACATGCGCCACACAAGGTGCTGGCGGCCACCGTCCTGCTCGCCGCGCTGCCGCTGATCGGCGGCTGCGGCATCCGTACGACCACGGTCCCGGTGGACGCGGGGCCCGCGCCGTCGCGGGTGTCGTGCGCGGTGCCGCGCGACGGCAAGGCGCCGGAGACGGACACCGCCGTACGCCAGGTGTATCTGGTGTGCAGCATGCAGACCACGCCGGTCAAGCGGAGCGTGACGCTGCGGCCGGGCAGGATCGACCGGCTGACGCAGGTCAGGGAGCTGGTCGCGCAGTTGCAGCGCAGCCCGCTGTCGGCCGAGGCGCAGGCCGGTTTCTCCACCGAGGTGCCGGGCAGCCTGGAGATCCTGGGGCCGTTCAAGGGCGATCCCGAGAACGCGCTGCGGCTGAACCAGGCGGTGGACGAGCTGCCGTCGTTCGCGCTCGCGCAGATCGTCTGCACGCTCGCCGACGACCCCTCGGTCACCGGCGACGGCGGTGTGGTGCTCGGCGGCGACGACCCCGACAGCAAGCTGCGCCGCTACACCTGCACGCCCGACCTGCGGACCCGCCCGGACGCCGCGGACAGCGCGGGAACCGCGGTGGGGTGAAGCCGCGTCTTGGAGGGCGTGCGGCACGAAGGCTCCAGTTTCAGGGTGCGCGCGGCCGGGCTGCTGCTCACCGCCGCGTACCTCGCTTTCGTCTCCTGGCTGCTGCTGCGTCCGCATTACGTGACGTGGGTGCCCGCGCCGAATCTGCGGCCGTTCGGCACGATCCGCGCCGACCTGGCGATGAGCGCGGGCCAGGCGGCCCGGCGGATCGCCGAGGGCCTGGGGCTGCTCGCGCCGCTGGGCGTGCTGCTGCCGATGGCGGGCGGCCGGGTCCGCACCTCGGGCTTCGCGTCCTTCGCGCGGACGGTCTTCGCCTCGCTGATGGTGTCGCTGACCCTGGAGTTCCTTCAGACGATGGTGCCGGGCCAGCTCTTCGACGTGGACGCGCTGCTGCTCAACACGGCGGGCGTGGCGCTGGCGCACCTCCTGGTGGTGCCGCCTGCGCGGCGCGCGCTGCGCAGGCGCGAGGACGCGCGGGCGCGGGCCGCGGCCGGGCCGCCGCAGGGACCGGCGGCGACGGCTCCCAGGGTCCGCATCTCCCCCTGAGGATCTTCTCCCCTGGGTCTCGCTGGGGCTCGCTGAGGCTCGCTGAGGCCCCTGAGCCGAGGAATCCAGAGCGCGCGGACGGGCCGCGCCGCCGCGTCGAGCGATTCTCGACGGGCAGTGCGGCCCGTTGGGCGCGCGGCTGGCGGGGACGGGCGGCACGCCCGGTCACCCGTTCATGCACGGCTCACGGACGGCACGTCAGGCGCCTCGCGCTCCGCCGGTTCTTCCTGACAGGACTCCGCGCGGCACCAGCCACCGCCCGCACGGGCTGAACCGCCGGGACCACCGGGACCGTCCGGGCAGTCGGGACCGTCCGGGCAGCCGGGCCTCCAGGGCAGCCGGAGCCGCCCATGATCCGCCGGACAGGCGCTACTTGCCGTTGAGGCCGCCGATCGGGAGGCCGCCGAGGAGGCCGTTCGCCGGGCTGACCTGGTTGCCGGAGGGCAGCAGCTTGCCCGGGTTGCCGGGGAGCGCGGAGGTGCCGTTGGTCAGCGCCTGCTGCGCGCCGTTGGCGCTGTCGGTGGCGCCGGGCAGGAGCTTGGCGGCGGTGCCGACCGGAGTCCCGTCGAGCACGGTGGGCGAACCGGCCTGGCCGAGCAGCGAACCGGCCTGGTCGGTGATCGGCAGGGCCGGGAGGGAGGCCGCGGAGGCGGTGCCCGCCGCCGCGGCGGCGAAGGCGAGGCCGAGAGCGGAGACGGCGAGGGTCTTCTGGGTTCGGGTCTGCATGACTTCGGAACGTAGTCAGGTGTTGACCGGCCGTGCAAGCGGCGTGGCGCGGCCGTAACCTCTCGTACCGGCCGCGCCGTAAAGGTGTTCCGTCAGCCCTCGTCGGGCACGGAATCGCTGGCCAGGGTCGGTGCGGCGGCCGACTGCCGGAACAGCCACTCGGCCTTCAGCTCCGCGTACCCCGGCTTGATCACCTCATTGATCATGGCCAGACGTTCATCGAAAGGGATGAACGCTGATTTCATCGCATTGACGGTAAACCACTGCATGTCATCGAGGGTGTAGTCGAACGCCTCCACGAGGTGCTCGAACTCCTGACTCATGCTGGTGCCGGACATCAGCCGGTTGTCGGTGTTGACAGACTAGAGCAGACTGAGTGCATACCGCCAGAAGCAGTCTGACCTGCAAGAACGCGCTCCTCCGAGGGCAACGGAAGATCGAGCGCGATGCGAAGGGTGTCCGCCTCCAGTCCTTGCTGGCCCTCCAGCAAGCTGGCGAGGTACGTGGCCATGGCCGGAGTGACGCGCAGCACCCGATGGGTAACTGGTTCGTCAGGGACCAGCACCGGCGCCTCGGCTCCCGTTTCAATCCGCGCGTTCTGCATTCGCTCGGCGAAGCGTTGCGCCGCCGACTTGTCCGCGTCTGCTGCCATCAAGCGCTCAAGCGGTCGCAGCTCTGCCATCTCTGGTCTCCCACCCCTCATTACTCCGACTGGGTGATCGTACCGAGTATTTGGCACCGAGTGGCCCAACTTCCCTGCTGGATCAGGCAGTCGGCGCTACGCTCCCTGGCCATGACTGACCCCCGCGACGGGGCGGGCGTAGGTGCCCTTGAGGCCATCTACGACTCGTTGCCCCCGATGCGGTGCGCGCAGCAGTGCTGGGACTCGTGTACCACTTTTCCGGTAAATGCTCTTGAGCACCGCAACATCAGAGACCAGACCGGCGTGACGCTTACTGGCGGACGTGCCCGTCCAGGCCAATCGATCCCCCGGTGTCCGGCGTTGTCCTTCGCCAATACGTGCACGATTTATGCCGCCCGGCCCCTGATTTGCCGTATCTGGGGCATGGCGCGGGGCATGGCGTGCGGGTACGGCTGCGTGCCCGAGGGCGGGCATATCCCGGACGAGGAAGCGATCATTCTGATTAACCGCGTGCTGCTCCTCAGCAACGACCCGGCGGCAACACCTGAAACGGCACTGCATCAGCTTCTTCAATCTGGCGAGGTGTACCAGGCGGCCGTGGCGGGCGGCATGTTGATCGCGCTGGGAATTGATCCCCTGGCCCGCTACAAGGGGGAGCCGCGATGAGGGGCAGAATCATCGAGGTCACCAACGGGCCGTTCACGCCGATGAATTGGGGCAAATTCCTGGTGCAGGTCCCAGTCGAGGAGTGGGCGTACCGGAGTGCGGTGAGCGGGTCGTCCGGTCCGCTGCTCGGCGAGATCGGGTGGGGCACGAATCACATCATCGTTTTTGATCTCCAGACGATGGAGGGCGCCGCTTTTGAGCCCGGTGGGGTCGCGGCGGCCGATCTCAAGAAACACCGCATCCACGTGTGCCTGCTCTTTGAGCCGTTTCTGGAGTGGTTGTACGACCAGGTTGACGTGCGCGATCTGGATGCGTTGCCGGACCACGTGCATCTGCCGGACACCCCGATGGGTCTCTACGGCTATCGGCGGCCGGGGGTGTCCGCGTGATTTTTACGCTGGTGATGTCTCTGGCGGGCGCGGGGATCGGCGCGTACGTGGGCCTTACCGGAAATGCCCCGGCCGATTACCAGTTGGCGTCCGCTGTCGCGGTTACGGCCGGTTTCTTCCTTGGCAGGGTGCTCGACGGCCTGGTGAAAACCTGGCGCTCATGAGCGACGCCGACCCATTGTCGACGTTTTTCAGGGCGCACCGGTGGGGCTGCGTCGTGTATTGCGTCGATGTAGCCACTGATGGCGACTTTTGGTGGGCAGTGGCGTGGGGGGTTGGTGTGTCGCTCGTTTCGCCGTTGCTGTTCATCGCGCTCGACGCGCTTCTGCTGGAGCTGCGCTGTGGGCGTGAGGTAAGGAGGTTTCGGAGGAATCCCGGCTACATTCTGCCGCCGGATGATCCCTCGGGCTTATTAGCTCAGCAGTAGGAACTGCGAAGAGGCGCCCTCAGTTCGTTGGGGGCGCCTCTTCTGGTCGCGCTGCTGTCCATTCGTCAATGAGTTCAACGGCGCGTTCCGGTGTCATGATGAAGGCCGTTCCGGGTTTCGGGAAGTAGTCGCTGGGCGTTCGGGTGTTGACGGCGATACGCCACTGCCCTTTCTGGTAGAGAAGATTCGCGTCCGTGATCCCAGCAGCCTCGGCTCCGGGGATCACGGCGCGCCAGCGTACGTCCGGCTTCAGCTCGTACAGGTCGCCGTTACGAATGACGGCTCGGATGCGCTTGCGTGCGGTCGCAGCGGATACACCTACGACCGCGCACAGGCGGCTCACAGCGCGACTCAGCGGCACCAGGGCGGGGGCGCTTTCGGTGACTAACTCCTGCGCGATACTGAGGGCTTGGTCGATCTTCGGGTCAGGCACTTATTCGTCTCCGGTGGGCAGCGGAGAGGCACCGGCCAGGGGCGCCGGTGCCTCTCCGTTTGCGGGGGTCAGACGGCCGCTTCTCGCTTGGCCCCAAGCGTCCGCATGACGCGTTTGTGCATCTCCAGGCTCTCGGGTGTGGGGAAGCCGAGGCCGTTGCCGTGCGGTCCCAGACACTCCGTGTGCTCGGTGCAGCGGTGGTCGAGGGTGACCGTGTCGCCTTCTTTGGTGAACCAGTCGATCTCGGCTACGCGTAGATCGTGCGCGGTGGAAGCGTGGTTGTTCCGGTGCGCGAAGGCGACCCAGTATGGCGTGGGTGCACCGGGCTTCGCGTGCGGCAGGGGGCAGCCGATCTGGTCGACGTCTTTAACCCACCGGCCGTTGGACGGCTTTTTCGGGGTGCTTTTCTTGTCTGCCTGCTTGGTGGGAGCTGTTGCCGCTTGTGGTGGCTCTGGCGTGGCGGGAGTCGGACTCCACGCAAAATGCGCCGTGGCTTCGTGGGCGGTGAGCTGGTCTTTGGTTGCCAGGGCGTAGCCGGTGTCTGCGCAGACAGTGTGCACTGCGCAGGCGAAGCCGAGGTGCACAGTGCCGTCTGCCCAGATGATTTCGGGTGCTGTGCAGTCGTGTGCGGCGCTGGCGTGGTCGTCTCTGTGTGAGGCGGCTACGCGTCGGGGGGGCTTGCATTCGATGCAGAAAATGAATGGGGAGTCCAGCCTGACGTCAGACGTGTCGTGGTCGGCTGTCAGGCTACGTGGGAGTGGTAGTTGGTCGCTGACTGTCTCGGGCGCTCCACGGCCTGCTAGGGCGGTTCGGATTGCTGGTGGTGCGGTCCGGTGCTTTCGTGGCCTGGCACGGCGGAGCATCGCGTCGAGAGTGTCCAGGCGTTCGCTGATGAAGTCTCTGCGCGGGCCGATCAGGTCGAGGAGGATTCCGCATGCGTCGCAGAGGTCCACGACGTCGTCTGTCGGTTCGCCGTCGGCGGACGCCTGATGCTCCTGAGTGGCCACCGTCTCTACGCCGTGCTCTGCGCACCAGTCGCAGTCACGGGCGATGATGACTTTTTCGGCCATCACGCCACCGCTTTACGGCGCGTGGGACCGGACTTGGTTGCCTTGCCCGACTTGCCTGACTTGGCCGCCGCTTTCCTGCCCATCCGGGCCAACAGCTTGGTGACGGCCTGTTTGTCGGCATTCCGCTGGATCTCGGCGCGGACGCTGACGCCGGTGCTGTAGACGCCTCGCGGGGCGATGAGGTCAGGATTTCGGTCGGTGTACCAGTAGTCGCTGCGGTCGTCGCCACGGATCACGTAGAGGTGGTGACGCCGCAGGCCGCACGAGGGGCAGACGTCAACGTATTCGACCTGCGTTACGCGGCTCGCTGTCGTTGTGCGCTCGCCTGTTGAAGTGAGCGGCACCGCCTGTGCCTTGAGATCGAAGTGGTGCCTGTCGCCTCGGCACTGTTCCAGGTTTTCCGGGATGTTCTTCGCGAAGTCACGAACGTCTTCGGGCGTTGCCTGGTCACGCTGTTGTTGCTGAGTCTGGGGCATCTTCGGTCATCCCTTAGTGAGAGACGGTTGATTGCCAGACACGATAGGTGCGTTGGGTGGCGTTAGAGGCAGGGCGTGCGTTGATACGTCGTCCGGTCGGGTATTGATTCACCCGTACGGGTGACTGTGGTATGGGTGCTGGATACAGCGACGCCCGCCCTCGCCGGGTACAGGTTCCGGCAGGGGCGGGCGTTCGCCGCTGTGCGCAGGGTTACTTGGCAGCGGCAGCGGTCTTCCTGGCGGCGGTCTTCTTCGCTGTCGTCGGCCTCTTGGCGGGCTCGGCGGATGCGGTGGCCGGTGCGGCCGGTTCGGCTGCCTTGCGCATGGCCACTCCGTACGCCTCCTGGATCTGTGCCGGAACGCGGCCACGGTCGTTGATGTCGTAGCCCTGCTCCTTTGCCCACGCGCGGATTTTCGCGGTGTCGCCGCTGCCTGCGGTCCTGATCGGCGCCTTGCCGCGCGCGGCCCGGCCTCCGGTTCGCCGTCCGGCGTCGGTGTACGGGGTGAGCAGGTTCCGCAGCTTGTCGGCGCTCGCCGTTTTGAGATCGATTTCGTAGGTGACGCCGTCCACCGCGAACGTGACGGTCTCGTCGGCTTCGCCGCCGTCCATGTCGTCAACGAGGAGAACCTGAACCTTCTGTGCCATGCTGTGCTCCGAATCATAAACGAGTAAGCCCCGAACTCCCGGCAGTGTAGCGGGGATTTCGGGGCCGTCCAGTGTGAAATGTGTATGTGCCAGACGTGTTCGACCTTGGGCCGCGCGCAGTAAGCGTTTTGGCGTAGGGTTTCTGCCGCGCCGCGCGATTGTGTGTCAGGACGCGGTGTCCTCCGTGCCCGCCTCCGCCTTGTCGGTGCCGAGGGCCGTGAGGGTGTCGAGGGCGTTGCCGATCTCGATGAGCTGCTCCTGCAATGCCTCCCAGGTCTCCTCGCGGTCCTCGGCGCTCACGCGGGTTTCTTCGAGGGAGAGTTCGTACTGCTCGGCGAGCGTGATGGCGTTGCTGATGGGCTCGCTGATGCCCATCACGGGGTCCTCGTCGTGGGGCAGCAGGATGTAGAGGGCGTTGAGTGCGTCGAGAAGCTTCGCGGCGTACTGCGGTGGCATGAGGCTGGCGTCCACCGACGTGACGTCCTTGCGGACGGTGCTGATCGCCTCGTTGAGACTGACGATCTCCGTGGTGAGATCGCTGAGCGGCCCGGCGTCATCCTTGAGGACATCAAGGATGGTCTGGATTTTCTCCAGGTTGGCGCGGGAGCGGGTGCTGCGGGCGAGTTTGTGGATCTGGTCGGCGGTCGTGGGCTGGGCCTTGGTCCGGGTCATGTGGTACCTCCGTCTTTCTCGCGAGCGATTGCTGTCGCTTCGTCATTTACCATCTGCTGGAGCCGCTTGTTCGCGAGCTTTTCCGCCCCCTTCCAGATACCTTCCATCGTGGTTACGGCGTTGGTCACGTAGGCACGGTAACGGCTGGGAGAGAATTTGAAACGAGGGACAATTCGCGAGCACTCATAGGCCATGGCGATGAGCTGCTGGCGACGCTCTTCCTCGGGAAGAGTCCGGTCCATGAGCATTTTGTGGAACCGGGCGGCCAGTGCGGTCAATTCCTGGTCGTCAATTTTTGGAGAGATATCCCGCCTGCCACGCCAGTGCCAGCCGGGAAGCTGTTCCAGAAGCGCTCTACGCGAGGGCGGCAGCGTCCCTTTGTTGTTGGCCGTTTGCTGTGTCGCGGCGAAAGCCCCGATCGCGTCGCGTTGCGGAGAAACATAGGCACTGCGAGGCATCTCTCCGGTGTATTCCATGTACGCCTTCAACTTCCCGTACCTGACAAGCCAGCTCTCGGTGACGTTCGTCAAGACGTGCAGCGTGAGGGCCTCGTGCATTTTGCTGTGCAGATCGGCGTCGAGGCCCAGGATGTCGATGGCATCGGGAAGGCGCGGGTTGACCTCTCCCGCGAATTCCCCGACTCCAGCGTCCACCGCAGCCGTGGTGAAGCCCGAGTCCATCCGCTCGTCGAAGTCGCGCAATGCGGACAGCACCGCGTAAACGTGCCGGAACTCGCTGTCGGCCAGCACCTGCTCCGGGCTCTCCCCCGGCGCCAACACAACCGGCAGCACGATAACGGACTTCCGGCTTTTACCTGGGGACAGGCGCAGCGCCCGTCCGACTGCCTGAGTAATTGCCACGATCGACGTCCTCGGGTCAGCGAAGACCACGCAGTCGACGGCTGGCACGTCCACGCCGACCGTCAAAACGGCGACGTTGCTCAGGACCGTGGCACCTTCGTTGGCGGGGTGCGCAAGCTGCTCCAGTGCCGCTTCGCGCGCCGCTGGAGAGCTGTTGGCGTCGATGTGCAGGGCCTTGACCGGGACCGAAGTGACCCGCCGGGCGGTGCGGGCGAGGGTGTCGGTGAAACCGCGTGACCGCTCGACACGACTGTGAAATCCCAGCGCACGGCGCGTGCCGTATTCTTCGATTGCTCGGCCCACCGCGATCTGCGCGGCGACCTGAGAAGCGGTCACTTCCCTGCCACGCGGGTAGGCGTTCTGGTCGGAAAGGGCCTGGTGGATTTCCTTATCGGTGACCAGCACCATAGCCACCATGTAGTCGCTCAGAAGCTCTTGGGCGATGGCCTGCCCGAAAGTGAGGTCAGGAATTCGCTCTCCGTAGAGCGCGACGTCTTCCATGGACACCGCGTCCTGGGTGCCGTCACCATTGTGGTTGCGGGCTGTCGCGGTCAGACCGACGCGGTACTTCGTCGGGATGCGAGTGTCGTCCAGGACAATCGAGAATTTCTTCCCGGCCTGTCCTGCCGTAACGTGGACCTCGTCAAGGATCATGGCGTCCAGTGGCGGCAGCGACGGCTCAGCGGCATAGGCATTGGCGATGCGCTCGGCCGACTGGTAAGTGCTCACGATCAGCCGCGTGCGCGAGGTACGGGTGCGGATGAAGGCAGCGATGTCCTCGGGGGCTGTCGTAGCGGCTGCCTGCCCCACTGCCGGGTCGGAGTACACCAGCAGGACGTCGAGGGCGGCGCCCCACTCTTCTTCCCAGTCTCGGTACATCTGCCGCACCAGGGCCTTGCTCGGCACCGTCACGAGGATGACGCCGCCTGCCGGTGTCTTGCGGCGGGCCACCTCGCGGCCCACGAGGGTTTTGCCGGTGCCGCAGGCCCGCACGGACAAGGCCCGTTCCTCGGCCGCAACAAGCTGGTCGATAGCCGTGGTCTGGTCGGGACGCGGGGGTTTCATTTCCTGCCTTACTTGCCCTTACGGGGGGCCTTCGGAGTGGTCAGGGCCTGCTCAATGGACCAACCGCTTTGCTTCACACGCGTACGCAGCAGAAGGGCGGTTACCGAGGGATGACGTCGGGCGTCGTTGAACCACTCGCCGAGCGGCTGGGACACGCCGTCCCACTCGTACTCGGTCTTGTCCCAGAAGTCGCCCTTCTTACGGCCCTTGTAGGTGCCGGGGGGAATGTAGCGACCGTCGAATCCCTTCTTCGACATCGCCGGGGCTTCACCGATCTCGTGCACGCGCTGATCGATCCCGCCGTCGGGCCAGAAAATGATCTCGACGGAAGCCGGGCCGTAAATCTTCCGGCCCTTGGTGGAATCGAACCGGTCCACAGAGTCGCCAACACCAAGGTCAACGACAGCACGCTTACGGACGTTGTTACCCGAGCCGTCCTTGGCTGCCATCTCCCTGACCGTCGCGGCGGTGTAGTGCGTGCCCTTGGCGTATGCCGCCTCCAGCGCCTCATCGATAATGCTGTCGGCGGTCTCTTCGTCGTCCACGTTCCTCCTTCGGTAACACCGATGACAAAAGCCCCCGGCGGGGGCGCTACTTTCGGCGGCGGTGACATGGTACGGCGGTGCCCAGCCACGCGGGCTGGCCACCACCGAGACGCGTCATGCCAAAGTTGCGGCGGCGTCCTGTTGATCGCGGGGTGCGACGTCGAACAGGCCGCGACGGTCGTCCGGGTGCAGGTGGTTCAAGTTCTGCCCCCGTCCGCTGCGGTCCACCGTCCACACCGTCAGCCCGGAAGGATTGGTGAACGCGGCGAGCATCACCTCCGGCCGCTGCTCCATGATCTCCTGCGCGGCCCGGCACACGCGGGCCAGCGACCTGTCCTCCGGCCCCTTCTCCGGCTGCGCCGGGGCTGTCGCCGCGTACAGCGTCGTCGTCCAGGCGCTCACTCGCCGTCCTCGTCGTCGTCCTCGTCGGGGCGCGGGAAGGCGTACGAGGGGTCGAACGTCTCCACCGCGTACTCCAGCTCCTGGATCTTGCCGCCGAAGATCCGCGCCATCCACGCGTCGCGCTCCTCGTTGGCGCTCTGGATCATCAGGCCGACGTGATCGCGCGCCATCTCGGGGGTGATCGGTACGTCAGCGCCGGTGCGGCCGTCCCGCAGGAACGCACCCCCCAGCTTGATCTCCATCAGCGAGATGCGGATGAAGAACTCACCCCAGTTCGTGGCGGTGACCTCCCACATGCCGATGGCCTTGGCGGGCAGGTCCAGCGGGTACTTCACGTTGATCTTCGGCGTGATGTCGAAGGTCGTGCGCCGCTCCTGGAGCGCCGTCTCGTACGCCTCCAGGGCGAGCACGTAGGTGCGCCAGCGGTTCACCGTCTCCTCGTCCTGGTCGTAGTCGGTGAACACCTTCCAGCCACCGACCGTCAGTCTGCGGACGGCGTGCGCGGGAGCGCTCAGGTCCTTGGCGAGCTGACAGGCCCTGGTGATGTGCTCGGCGTCGTATCCCTGGTCGACGCCGTGGGCGACGATCCAGAGGTAGCCGTGGTGCTGCCCGCGCTGGTACACGTGCTGCTCGGGATTGCCGTACGGCGCCTGGAACACGGTTTCGGTGGGGGTCTTGGTCATGGTGCGTTTTCTCCTCTTGGGTATGAAAAGGCCCGGCCCCTGAATCTAGCGGGCCGGGCTGACAGCGGGCGGGCGGATGAGTCAGACGGTTGTGCGCGCCTTGTCAAGCTCGGCGAGGTAGGTGGTGACGAGCTTGTCGGCCTCGGCGCGGACGGCCTGGAGGAGTTTGCGGGCGAGTTCGACGCCGGACGGTTCCCATGGCTCGATGCGGTGCTTCTCCGCCCACTCCGTCACACCCTCGCCCTCGTTGACGAGCCGGATGCCGGAGCGCATCTGCACGACGATGAAAACGTCGCCGTCGTCCTGGTAGGCGAGCAGTTCGGTGATGAGCGCGTGCCCGTTCAGCCCCGCGTCCCATGCCTCGGCGACGAGATACGTGACTGCCACAGCGGGCTCGTGCGGGCCGGGGTGCTCCAAGGTGAAGTCTTCCGGGATGCGGTTCTCCGAGAGGCATTCGGCCAGGGCCTCATCGGTCAGATTGTCAGGCCAGATCATGGTTCCCATTGCGGTTTCCTTCCATCGCGCTGTTATTCAGACTGCGGCACAAGGCCGTGCTGGCGGAAGAGCGTGGTGTCAGCCTGGATGGAGGCGCGCTCGGAGTAACTGGAAGTGGGTCGGCTGTTGCCCTTGCGGGTGCGCTTCTCTGCGGCGGCTCTGATCGGGTCCAGGAGAGCCGCCCACTCTTCGTCGGTGCCGTCTGCACCGTGGGCGTCTCGCAGGCGATTGGCGAGCCTGTACGCGGCCACAAGCTGCTGGGCCTCGTCGGAGACCTCGCCAGGCACGAACCTCTCAGCCGACCACGGGCCGGAACGCAACTCAGCCGAGGAGACGGTGACGGTCCTCAAGAGGCTTCATCCTCACGCAGCACGTGCGCCGCACTGATCCGCATGAGAATCCGGGTCCGGGTGACGTTGGTGAGGTTGGCGTACTTCCTCGGCGGCTTGCCAGCGCGCAGACTTGCTGCCAGTTCTTCCGCCTCCTTCAGCGTCTTCGGGTCGTTCCCGAACGCCACGTCGTACCAGTCATCCAGGTTCTCCTGCCCCGTGGTCTGGTAGAAGACGGGAAACTCCACGTGAGAGTCAGTCAGCGGGTTTTTCGGCGGTTCGGTATTCGGCACAATTCCCCCTTCATTCGATGGCGCGGTTCAGCGCCTTCTTGGTGCGCTGGGCGTCCCAGTCGAGCAGGTGCCGCTCCGCGAGTTCGGATGACGGCAGCCCGTCGATGAGGACGTCTGCTGCCGCCCCGGTGGCGAGGACGGCCGCCAGTACCGACAGTGCCCCCTCGAAAGCGGCATCGGCTGTCGTAAACACTTTCGATCGCCGCTCGCTCTTGCCCTGGACACGGAGGCGCATACGCAGGGTATCCCTGCGTTCCATCAGGTGGGCGGTGCGCAGCAGCGCGCCCTGGACGATGGCGTCGATCTTGTCATCCTGCACGGCATATTCTTTCTAGTAGTCGTCGTCCCAGCTCTCACCGGCTGCCGCCGGGTCGAACCAGCTCGGGGGCGTCTCGGAGTCCGGGTAGTCTTGGCGAATTCTCCGTTGCTTTTCCATCCGCGCCGCCCAGTGGCTATCGCATCTCGGGTATGATTTCCCGCTGCCGCTGAGGGCCGTCCGGTATTTCACAGACCCTTCGCACGGCGCTTTCCTGCTGTGCCTGTCCAGGCATTCCGTCTCTTCGGTCATTGATTTTCCTCGGCGTTTTTGATGGCTGGACTGACGAATGACGCGGCCAGGCTGATAGGGACGGGCTCGCCCTGGGCGTCCACGTAGTTGTCGGGGGCGGGCTGGTAGCTCATCACCATGCGCTTCCGTTCAGGTGGCGGCGACCAGGCGGCGCCAGTGGGCGTTGAGATAGCCGACGTCGTCGGGTAGGCGGATACCGTCGTCACCGAAGAATCCGAGCCGGACGCAGTCCTCCGCCGACAGGTCCAGCGCGCTCATCGCGACCTCGAAGCTTTGCATGCCGCCGAGTTGGCCGAGCGGGCAGCGGGTGTCGTGGTCGACGTCCAGAATGCTGCGGTCCACCCTAGTGCGCCAGTCCTCGCCGTACGCGCCGCTCAAGAAACGCGCCCCCGAAAGGGCACGGCAGTACGCCTGAACGTCCTGGTAGGTGACTTTGTGCCGGTGGTGGTCGCACCACCCGAGACGGGCCGGGTCGACGGTCTCCAGGAGCTGCCGGGCGGCCTGATCGGCTGACTCCAGGCTGGCCGTCTCCGCGCCGACGGAGGCGTGGATCATGTCGCTGGTGACCTCGGTACCGCCGGGGTCGTCCAAGTCCGTGCAGACGGTGTAGCTGATCTGTACGCCGACGACCAGGCGGGCGGGGTCAGGCTCCGGCTCGACCCATTCCACCAGGGCCGGGTAGACGTACACGTCGATGACCGCGAACGCGTCGTCGGCTGCCGGTCGCCACCAGCGCCGGTTGTAGCTGCGTCCCGCCTGCGCGTCACCTCCGACGTCCCCTGCGTCGATGAAAATGCTGTCCTTTTCGGCCCAGCCGGACATGATCCCTCCCCTGTTGTGGAAAACAAAAAGGCCCGCCAAATGGCGGACCTTTATATGAAGTACCCCGTGCCGGGATCGAACCGGCGGTATTGCTGCCTGCGGGGCCCGATATTTCTACCGACTGTCGTTTTGAGTACGGATGGCCGGAGTGCCCGCTAGTCGGCGAGTAGGACCTTGCGGATTTGGGTCCAGTCGACGTTTTCGAACTGCTCACGGCTCAACTCGCCATAGCTCGTAACGTCGACAGAGGGGAACAGAGCCTTCTGCGCAACCTCTTTCCACTCCTCGGGCGCCGCCTCGGTGCGCGTGAGGCGCTCGTACTGGCCGTACCAGCCGAGGTTATTCTCCATCTCGGAGATGACGAACCAGGTAGCCCAGTTTGTCCAGCCGTTGTACGTCTCGTCGCTCACTTGAATCCTCTTTCTAACCTGCTGCAATTACTTCGTGTGCACTCCGTCGGAATTGAACCGGCGACGCGCTTACCTACGGGGCCCCAGTGCTATGGCCGAATGCGATGGAACCGATAGGTCATGTCCAGGTCCGTATCCCAGATCTCAATGTAATCCGGTTGATCGGGACCTGGCCCGTAGGGCCGGGAGTCGATGTATGACTCCACCACCTCCTGGAACTGCTCGGCGCTCCACCCGGTTTTCGGGAACTGTCGCCCGGCAGCGTCAATCGCTGCCTGAACTACTTCGTCGTCCGTTTCCACCTTCTCGTGGGTGTAAATGGAGGCGAGGAACCCGGCCAACTCGCTGCCCTGCTCCTTGGCGTCGATCTCGTCCCAGTAGTAGAGCTGGGCCGTCTCGAAGGCGTTCTGCCATTCCTCGACGTCGTACATGATCCCCCTTAGTTGTTGCCCACCTCGTGGATCTCCTGGCGCCAGTCGGCGTCTCCCTCCACGACCACGGCGGGTTCTCCGCGCCTGCGGTGCTCTTCCAAGTGGTCGTGGAACACCTGCTTCTGGTTCTGGTCGCGCTCGACCTCGCTCCCCCTCACGACGCGATTCGGGTCGTACGCGGCTGAGCTGGGGTCGGCGGCCCGGTGCCACTCCGGGATGAACGGCGGAACGTGGTTACCGTCGGCGTCGTGCTTGGCCGTGACGGGCAGGGGAAAACCTTCGAGCGTTGTCATGCTGAGTAGCCTCCTACAGGCTGTTGCCGCTAATGCGGATCTCGTCGAGGTCGGCGTGCTCGACGCCGAGCTGGCCGGAGGACGGGTCACCGGCGACCACCTCGATCTCCGTCCCGTCGACCAGGCGCATCGGGTACGGCCGGTCCTCCCGCAGCTCCTGGTAGAGGTCGCGGAACTCGCCCGCGTTGAAGATCAGCCTGGGCTTGCGCGAGGGGGTGACGTGGTCCGGGACGTACTCCTCGGCCTGCGCCTCCTCCCACACACCCTTGACCGTCTCGCGCAGGCTCTCGTCGGTGATGTCGTCCGGGCTGGCGAAGACGCCTTCCAGGCCACTGTCGTGGATGCTCTCACCGAGTCCGGCAACGTACTCCCAGCGGCCGGGTACCGCGCGCTGGACATCGATCTGGTACGCGGTCCACGCGCCGCTATCCAGCCGCGCACGGGTCTCCTCGCGCAGGGACTCGTCCCAGTCCTTGAGGGAGTTGTCGAAGTCCGCGTCCTCGGTGACCCTGATCCGCAGCTCACCCTCTACCGGGTTGCCCATTTTGTACTTCACTTCTCGTTCTTGCGGTCGCAGTCGATGACCTTGTATGTCGCGTTGTCGCCGGTATCGGTGACTTCCACTTTCAGCCACTCGTGGACGCCCAGGTCGTCGCCCTCCAAGCCGCACGGCGCGATGTCGAAGAACCAGAAGTCCTCCGTCGCCGCCTTATCGATCTGCGCCTCGTCCAGTTCTACGATCCGCACCGGCGGTGCAGCGGCGTCAGCCATTGCTCGGCTTCCAGTCCAGTGGCCGGAAGCAGTGTGTGTGGCCATAGGCGTCCTCGATGAACTCCTCGCCGTTGTCCATCTGGAGCATGGCGACCACGCGGTCCAGGCTGATCGCGTCGGGAAATGCCCTGTAGACGTTGTCGTGGTTCTCGTCCAGGTGGTCGCGGGCGATTTCTTCCCACGCCTCGTCGGGTGATCCCGCGTACGCGCACTGATGGGCCATGTGCGCGTCCCGGATCTGCTCCAGCGTGACCCGGTCGCCGTGCTTGCGCCCGGCATAGTCGATGCTGGTCTCGACCACCCCACGGTTGTCGTTCTCCTGCTTGAGGATCAGCCAGAGCAACTTCTCCAGATCGGAGCTGGGCTCCTCCAGGTCAGCGAAAGTCTGCTTTACCTGTTCGATCTCGAACTGTTCGTTCATGTGATCAGCCCTTACCCCGGATCTCAGGGTCGGCGTCGAACACGTACACCGGGCCGTGCTGGTCCTCACCCACGCCCTCAGGCTTGAGGAACGTGAAGTCGGACATGTTCGGGCTGTCGGCGTAGCCCTCCCAGTCGACCCAGCCGGAGACCTCGTCGAGAGTCTTGGCGTCCCAGGCGCCGCCCTCGTGTCCACGCATGTGGTGCTGGGCGAACTCGCCAGGGCTGTCGAACCGCTGCCTGTAGTTGTCCTTGATGAACGCGTCCAGGCCGGAGACGTGGATCGGCTCGACCTTCTGCTCGCGGATGAGCTGCGCGGTCATGCGGACGACGTCCTCGCCGTGCTCCTCGATCGCCTCGTACACCGCGTCGCCGTTCTCCTGAAGGGCGACCATGGCGAGGTAGTCGACGCCGTCCTGCTCGTCCCTCTGCGGCCAGGCGCCCTCCTCGACCTCTTCGTAGGCTTCGAAGGCGGGAAGGGTTCCGATCGATACGCCGCTGCCGTCCACGATGTTCGGGTCGAGCGAGTAGTCACCGCCGGTGACCCACCCGACCAGCTTCACCAGCTCGGCCGAGGTCAACCGCTGTTTGACGTCCATGTATTTCCTCTCGAATTCTGTGATGAAAATCCGCGTCAGCGCTGCGAGCACCACGCGCCTTCTACTGGTGCTGGGCCTGCCGTTGTGGTGCTGTCCTGTTGTTAGCCCTGTTCTAGTACGAGGCAGGTGCCGCTGCGCCGGATTCGAACCGGGAGTGCGCACCCGTGTTGCTGTGCGCTTCGCAGGGCGGTGGAACGGATCAGCGCGTCCACTCCGTCTCGAACAGGTAGACGTGAAACTTGGAGCCGAGGAAGTCACGGAGCTGCGAGGTGTTCGCCAGCATCGTGCGCCACTGACGGGAGCGCTGGGCCAGCTCTTCCCTCCCGAGGGTCATCCCGTGCTTCAGGTAGTCGTCCACCCATTCATCGAACCGTCCGTCGGAGTTCTCGACGTTCACCGCGTCCATGCAGAGCATCTGGACGACGTCCTCGATCTCCGGGTGCTTGTCCTGCCCCTGGTCCTTGGCCGAGCCGCCGAAGATCACGCCGGAGATCGTCCGCACGCACTGGCCGGTGTTGATCCAGAAAAGCTCCGAATCGTCGTCGGGGAAGCCCAGCGTGCACGACCACAGGTCGGAGTACACACCGTCCTCGGCCCGCAGGCGCCCGATGTTCTGGACGATCATGCGAATGCCGTCCTCGAACACACGCTCATCGATCGTCTTGACGTTGGCCATGCTCAGTTCTCCTTCTGCGTTGCGGTGATCTTGCCGTAGGCGTTGACGCGGACCTCGTACGAACGGCCGCCGACGGACATCTCGGCGGCCGTGCCGCCCTCGGGGCCGACCTGGATTCCCTCAGCCGTCCAGACGCTCATCTTGACGCCGACCTTGTCGGCGAAGCGCAGGTACTGAGCGGCGGCCCGCTTGGCGAGGTCGTTGTCCGTGTGGAACCAGCGCGGCACGGTCTCGATGGAGAGGTTGTTGCTGGCCGTGTACTCCCGCCACTGCGAGCTGTTCTGGTCCGGGTGTCCTTCGCACCTGGCACCGCCGGGGCATACCGAGAGGTTGTCGATCGACTCGGGCCGGGCCGGGCAGCCCCGCGCCGGACCTACGGAGAAGGCGTTGCGGGACGCTCTCTGTTGGCAGTCCAGGCACTCCCACACGATCTGGTCGCCGTCCGGCATGCCCTTGTCGACCTTGCCGGTGTCGACGCACCGGTGTCCGTTGAGGTCGCTGGTCCGCTGCTCGCTCATGAATAGGTTCCTCGGTTCGTCTCGTTATGTCGTCTGTGAGCGTAGGGGAACGCGCTGACAGAGCCGTCAGTCCAGCAGCTCCGACTCCGTGTACACGTCCCGCTGGAACAGCTTGAGCTTCTGGAGATCCTTCGCCAGCTCAGTGGCACGCGTCGCCAGTGCGTCACCGGCGGGCCGGAGATCGTCGGACGTTCGCCAGCCCTCGACGGAGTCCTTCACGGCCCGCGCGTGGTTCGCCAGGATGTTGCCGTGCCCCGGACGCACGAGGACCGAGTGCGGCGGCCCCACGACGAGGCCGTAGTCGTCGGCAATCCGCTGGACGTAGTCCAGTTGAGCTGCCTCGGCGGTCTGGAAGTATTTTCCGCTGCCGCCGGGGACGATACCGGTGGCGTAGGAGTCGGGGTGCTTGTGCGGCGCGTGGCCCAATACGATCCACCGACCGTCACGGGATTTCGCGGATGCGATGACGCCGTAGTTGATCGCGTATCTCGTGGGTGGAGTTGTGGTGTCATCCTGATTGTTGCTCATTGGTTTTCTCGACTTCTTCGAAATAGACGGGTTCAACGGCTTTTACATACCAGGTGGCACCTCGGTACACAGCACGACTGTTACTCAAAAGTGTCTCCATGAAGCCGTGTGCGGCCACCTGATCCCGCTGCAAGCGGAGCGGCTGACCGGCGGTTGCGATTCGGTATGCGGAAAGTACCGCGTCACCACGCGAGCCATACAGTCTCTTGCTGTCGACGGTGACGCCTGGAATAGGTTGGCTGGTCGAAATAACCCAGCGGGTGAACTGCCCCATGTAAGTCCTCTCGTCTGCGACAGGTGGGGCTACGTGCCCGGCGCGGGAGTCGAACCCGCCGCCCCGGCCGTAGCCGGGGCCCACGTTAGCCGGACCGGTGTGCTAGGTGGTCCTCTACCCGTAGAGGACCACCCCCGTGACATCCTCAGGCAGCTCGCCGTGGCGCATCAGACATCCGGGGCACGTGAGCCGGTGCCGGGACTCAGGGGTGATGTAGGAGCTGTGTCCCTGCTTGTTGGGGCTGATGCCGCCCGTCGTCTCGATCAGGACACCACACTCCGTTGACTGCCAGCCCTGGCCCGTCTCTCGGTTCTCGAAGCTGGTCGCCGACATGGAGTGCCGGGCGTCGTCCGGCATGGACCACACGGCCAGTCGCTTGCGCCCCATGTCCAGCTCGCACGCGCACAGGTTGGAGATGAAGCCGGTGTGCAGCCAGACCCGCATGTAGATCTTGAAGTGATCGCGGACGTAGCAGATCGGGTTGTAGGGGAGCGTGGGTTGCTCTCCTTCCAGCACCCATTCCGCCTGCCACGTGCCAGGGTGGTTCACGGCCAGCGGGTCGAACAGCGATACGCGTTGTCCCGGCTGGATACCGCGAAGGAAATCCGTTGCTCTCTCGATGTTCGATTGCATTGTCAGCCCTCCGGGCAGCATAAAGGGAGCCATCCGCACCGAAATGCGGGTGGCTCCCTGTGAGTGGTGTGGGTCAGACGTCGGTGCGTGTGACCTTGAGGTGGTAGGCGGTGCGCGGACCGAGCACCCAGGTGTCATAGTCGATAACCCGGCCATTATCCGGGCGCGTCACGCGTGCTTGAACGTCTTCTCCGCGTCCGGGATCTCGATCGTCTCGTCACCATCCTGGTCGCCGCCGACCCAGCGCCAGAGCTTGGCCGTGCCGGTCCCTTCGCTGCGGGCCGGTTCGTGATTGTCCAGGACGGTCCAGAACCGGTAATTACCGATGACCTGGTTTTCGGGCATGCGTGGAAATCCCTTCGCTATTCGCCGGAGCCGAGAGCGGACAGAAGCGCGCGCCCCTCCGCCACCGTGACCGAGTCCTCGATCCGAGTGCCGTCCTCGCGGAACGCGTCCCAGACCTCGTGCATCGTTCCGGGGTGCGCGGCGAGGTATCCGCCGGGCAGGATGAGGCGGTCGTCGTGGTTGGCGTAGGTGTCCATCCCCGAGTTCCCGAGTGGCTCCATGGCGACGATGGCCACGACGTCATCCGGGCGGTAGAAGTGGTTCAGCGTGTTCGGCTTGGACTTGTTCTCCGGGTAGTGGTGAGTCTTGATGTTTACCGAGCCGTCGGCCTCGAATTTCACCTCTTGCGCGGTGTCGGTAGCATCCTCTGCCCGTCGATCTGCACAAAATGCCGGTGCACCTCGGCGGCACCGACAGCTGCCTTGCACGTCGAGCAGGTGACCTTGTGGTCCTCGTACGCGCCGTCGCAATAGGCGCATTCGTGGTCGTTGTACTGCGGGATGTCGTACTCCCGCAGTTCGCGGACCTTCGGATAGCCCGGTGCGAGCGCCACCGCGAGGAAGTCGTGCCGCACCCGCCGGGCCGCCAGCCGCACATCGTCCTCGCTGACGTGCTCGGGATGCGTGTACCCCCACTCCTGCAATTCCGCCTGGACGCCCTTGGCGAGCTTGATCGGAAGGTCGTACTTCTTCGCGAGCAGCTTCGCGACGGTGCGGGCGGGCGGGGACTTCTCGCCCTCGATCAGCCACTTGCCGCAGGAGCCGCAGCGCTCGTCCTGGATGATCGCGGTCTCACCGTCCGGCCGCTCGGTGATCTCCGTCAGGACATTCTGCCTGGTGGCAATCTTCGGGAAGTCACCGGGGTCGTAAGATCCCTCGTCCGAGAAATTGATGCCCATATTCTCGGCAGCCTTCCGGATGGCGTCCTCGTGCGCCTTTCCCGCCTGAACCTTGATCCCGCTCGCACGCAGTGCGGCAATGGTGTGCGTCGGGCACAGGATTTCCGCGTCGAACTGGTAGCCAACCACGAAATCATTCATTCGTCTGCACCACCCTTCACCGGTTCCTGCGAGAAGAAAACCGGCATGTAGTTGATGGTTTCGCAGTACCCGAACACGCCGTTGGGGTACCTGATACCGATCTCCTCCTCTGATCCGATCAGCTCACTGATCTTGGCGTCCGCCTCTTCCCGACTGCTCGCCTTGACACGCAGAACAGTGTCCTTCGTCGCGTCATACGCAAACTCAAACATCTCAGACACGCTGACACTCCTCACATTCCGAATTTGTCGATGCCAAGCTTGATGTGATCAGAGAACCGGCCCTCGGGCATCTTGAGTGCCTTGCCGCTCGCCATGGTCATCCCACCTGCCGCTCCCGGATCTTCCGCGCGCGCTCTTCCCCGGCGAGAATCCGCTTCTCCGGCACCCCCCAGTGCTCGTCCAGGGCGCGCATTTCCTTGTCCGTGTTGAACGGGCCAGGCCGGTTGGCTGCCGTCGCGTATGCCGCATGCAAGCGCTGCGACTCAGCGCACTCGACCGTGTTCGGCGTCTCGCTGTTCACCACCCAGCAGCGGGTCACGAACACCACGCAGCCGCATTTGAGGAAATTCCAGCCTTTCGGCTCGACGGCATCAGAGCCGTTCGGGTAGGGAGTTGTTGTGGCGTCCGGGATTTCCCGGTACGTGTACCAGGGCTGGTCCCTCGGCGCATAGATGCCCGCCTCGCCGTGCGTGATCGGGAAGGAGAACGGGCGGCCGTCCTTGTAGAGCTGCGCGCCGTGCTCCAGCACTTCGACCCACAAATGCTGGCCGACGATGCGCATGTGCATGCACACTCCCGACGCGCCCATTTCTACCAGCACCACGTCGCCTGTCTTCAATTCGACTCTCGACTGCATTAATCCCCCTTGTGGTTATCGAATGGTTGACAGATGGTGGCAACGCCCGGCCGTAGCCAGACGCTCCCGTCATTCGTCGGCCGAATTCGGATCTACCTACTCGCCGGGTTCAAGTTCCCAGCCGACCGGCACACGGTAGGTCGACAGGCGGACACGGGTGTCCTGGTCACCGACGATGTTGTAGAGAATGTGGCGATTCTTCTCCGCCCACTCCGCTGCGAATTCGGCAGTCGGGAAGACGAGAAGGCTCGGCTTGCCGTTGAAGTACCCACGGCTAGTCGAGAGGCTCCCTGCAACCGGCATGATCCGGAAGCGCGCACCCTCCGGTGGCATCGCCCCCTCGCACAGGTAACCCATGAGTCGTTCCCAGCCGAGCGTCTTGGCGTACTCCTTGTCCGCCGCCTCGCGCGTTTGATGCACCGTGACCGTGAGCACGCGTTTCTCGGCGTGCATGCACCGGGGCGGCCACCCGCCGGGAATCCGGTTCCATACAGGACGCGGGCCGGGATCATAGTCGGGTGCTGATTTCTCGCAGCACGGCTCCATGATCACAACCGTAAAGATGCCAGGCATTTTGCCCCCTATCCGTTGCTTGAAAAACGGCGAGAGCGCACCCGCCACCAATGGCGGATACGCTCTCGTTGTTCATCAGGCTGGGATGTTGTGGTCCCGCCCTTTCACGCCTTGGAGATCCAGTCGGAGTGCCAGCGGCCCTCGCGCGTCCGGCCGTCGGGGAACGTCACCTCGACGCACCACTCCCACGCCCACAGCGGCGGCGCCGCGTAGTGACTCTGCATAACGCGCTGCTTCCACTCGACCGAGGTGACCTCGGCCTTCCCGAGGCTGTAGCCGTCCGGCATGGCGGAGACCGTGTCGCCGACCTTGACCGGCTGGCGCTTCGGCCTGGGCGGCTCGTATTCACCCCGCTCCAGCCAGTCCAGTTCCGGCACCGGGCTGCCGGTCGCGGCCTGCTCGTACACCTCCCGGACCGTACGCGGGCCCATGTCCGTGAACTCCGATCCCTGACGGGTTCGTGCCACGACCCGGAGCGGGTTGCCGTCCCGGTCGGGCACCTCGTAGGTCCACACCTCGTCGCTCATGCTGTCGACGACTGTGCCTCGGATGCTGATGTTGGCCTCGGTTCCGGGCATCTCCTCGCCCGACTCCGCGCCCTTGACCATCGGCAGCTTGTAGCGGGTCACCTCGTAATTCATGCGCTTTCCCTCCTCACGAAAAAGAGCCCGCACGGGTTGCCGTACGGGCCTTTCGGTATGTCCGGGGTCGGCCGGGTAATGCGGGCCGGTCCGGTGTTCCTCACAGTAGGCGGTGGAAAGCCAACGCTTAATCGCCCAGCGCTCCCAGTCTTCCCACCAGAGCGCGAGCTTTCCGCAAACCATTCGGTGGCAGACGATTTCCCCGTTCGGGCCCTTGTTCGCCCACACCACATGGCTTTTCGAGGGCCGAGCCATCCGGCCTCCTTTCGAGCGTTCCGGCAGGGCCCCCTGCGTGATCTACGCAGAGGCCCTGCCGGAACGCTATGCCGTTATGCGCCCCACCCGTTGGCTCGGTTTTGGCTGCATCCGCGCACCGTGGTTCTGACCTACGCAACCACTCCGGCCGCCAGAGACCGCGTAGGCTCTGGCGGCCGTGATGGTCGCACAGCTCAGCGCAGGCCCGGCGGCTTGACCGTGGACATGCGCTCTCCGTCGTAGAGCCGGATGTCGCTGGACGGCTGCCCGTCGATGTCGACCGCGACCCGGAAGAACCCGTCGAAGTATTTGCCGCCGGGGGCGATGATCGAATCCGACTCGAATTGAGTCGACTCGACCGTGCCCCACACGCAGTCATTGGTGAAGACGCGCAGACCGGCGATGATCTCCACACCGTCACTCGTGAGCCGCTTAACCGACATAGCCATGCCCTCTCTTGTACTGAATGGTCCGGCCCTCGTACTCCGGCTCGGGCTCTCTTCCGCACACGTGCCGCCGAGCAAATTCGGTGGCAGCATAGGCCGAATAGCCGTTATTCGCCGTCGGACAGTTCCTGCAACCGCTCACCCACTGATCCGTCAGTGGATTGTGCAGAACGTGAATGTTCTGACGTCCAGCCAGAACTTGAGATTTCCAGCCGTCCGACCCAACGACCCGCAAACCGAGCGGGTAGGCGAAACGCCCTTCCCGCCCGCTCCCCAACGCGACCGCGTCACGCATGGCCGTCGCGGCGTAGGCGTACCCCTGATACGCACCGAGCGTCTGCCACACACCGGCATCGTGGAAATGCTGAATCGAGTAGCCGAGCATATGAACTCCCGGTCAGGTCCCTACCGGGCAGCCGTACACCCGGCTGTGGCGGAGCAGGAAGGAGATGATGTCCCCGTCGCGCCGCGCGTAGATCTTGCAGCCGGTGTCGCACCAGTCGCGCGGGGCGGTGGCCACCTCGGCCCACCGGTCGATCCGCATACCGGCCGCCTCTGCCCGCAGCTCGTCACTGACGTACTGCGTCACACGCTTGATCCCGAACGGCGACGTAATCGTGAAACCGGCCCGTATCGCCTCGCGGGCGTGAATCCCGCAAATCGCGATACGCACGAATTCGGTTCCCTGGCGCTGGCTCATGTGCACCGGGACGGCGGGTGCCGCGCACTTGGTGTAGCCGTAGCACCCGGAGTCGGGCACCACGATTCTGGGCCGCATTTGCTCTCCATTCGTAGACGGTAGGGATGAGCGACCCATGACGGATTCGAACCGTGTGCGCGCGCCGTGAGAATTCGCGCGGCGCATGGGCCGGTAAATCAATGCTGCGGTTGCAGAGGCGCGATATCGAATGGCGTCATGTCCCACGTGCAGCCATAGCGGCGCACGTTGCGGTAAAGTCCCCGCCCCATGCGCCACTGGAATCGGGGTGATCCCTCACGGTCTACCAAGGTGCAGACCTCTGCCACATGGCCGGGGCACAACACGCGACACAACACGTCCGGCCCGTCATAGCGACCGAAAACCGTGGGCAGCCCCATACGAGAACACATGCTGCACGTACGCGTGAACGTCACGCGGTCCACGTCGTAGACGATCAGCGATTCACCGTCAAGACCGTCCGTGAGCATGTCGAAAGCCCACCATGGAGCCCACCGAACGCGCCACGTCCGATGCACCGGACTACCAAGACCGTGTCGCTCAAGATCCAGAGTCCGGTCAGTCCACCCGGTGATTACCGGATAGTCCTGCGCGTCACTGAGAAGAAGCGCGATACGGTCGCCCACCCTTACATCGGGCGTCGGAATCCACTGCAAATCCACGCCACACCCCCTTTCCGGCATGGAAAAGGCCCCCGGAATTTCCGGGGGCCCGGTAGAACTACTCAGACGTGCTCGCCACGCATACGCGCGAGTACGCTGCTGCGGGTGTCGCTACGCTCCGCGAAAAGCGTTGTCCACAACTCGGGGTGGTTGGAACGCTGGACGAGAACCGGACGCTGATCCACGAAATACCTGCCGGATGTGAGCCGTGTCAGGTATCGAACTTCGTGCTCACCCTCTCGGAAAGCGAATTCCGTACGCTCGGCCCGACGCGCCGCAGCGCGCTTCAACGCGATGTGCATTTTCCGTGTCCCCTTTTCAGGCCGCGACCGCGTAGCGGACCGACGCTCCGTGCTTGCGCGCGTAGTAGCGCGTCTCGTCGGGGTCGTCGGTGAATCCGACCATGAGCCACTCGGCGGAGAGGTCGCCCGCGTCCCTGTGCACCTTGGTGACCGCCCTGACGTCGGCCGGGACGTCCTTGGCCATGACCGGCGTGTAGGTGAGCGGGCGCGTGCTGGTGGCCGCACGCGTCACACGCTTGCGCTCCGGCCGTGCGGCCTTGAACACGAGCGGCACGGACGCGGCGGCCGGGCCGGGCACGAACGCACCGGCGGCCGGGCGGTAAGCGGCAGCGCGCGCCTTTGCCTGCCACGTAACGGCCGACCGCTTGCGCTTGTCGGCGAGGTTACGGGCGGCGAGGGCGCGCAGTGCGGGCACCATGCGCCCGCTGTTCGCGGTTTCGATCGACGACACGAGAGTGATCAGCACGGGCTTACTCCCCCTGATAGCGAGCGGATTTGCGGAACTTTCGGATATCCGCGCGTGCGGATTCAGCGGCCTGGACGTCACCCCGTGCGAGCGCGTTACGCTCCCGCGCGATGGCGTCCGAAAGGCTGGTCTGTGCGCGCTTTCGCGCGCTTGAGGCCCGCTCCGTGCGCGCTTCCCCACGTGCACGGAATGCGGCGACGGTTTCAACCGCAAGAGCATTCTTCGCACGCGCCGTGTCGTCCCGTGTCAGCGCGCGTCGTGCGGTCATGCCGACGCGGCTGTTGTAGACGATTTTCTCCGCACTCTTGTCGCGAGAGGCGGAAGCGGCGCGGCCCTTGCGGCGTCCGTCCGCCGATTTCGGGCGCACTTGCTCTGTCGCCGTTCTCCGCAGACCAGCGGGAACATTCGGCGTACCGACGGACGGCACGACTCCCTTGCGCGAACGGGTCGTGAGATCGGCGATACGCGCCTGATTATCGGCGCGACCCCCCGGAAGGGGTCGGCGACTCGGCGGGATTGGTGGGGTCTTGAGTAGCGTCGCATTGTCCTTTGCGGACTGCTCCGCCTTGAAACGTGCGGCGTACATCTGCGGTCCGGTCGGAAGATCGATCGACAGACCAGCGAACAATGGCTTACGCGGTTTACGGGCCATGACGGACCCCCTTTGGACTGCGAGACTGAAAGGGACTTGGGTGCCCACGTCTGTTCCGATGGGAAGCTACGGGCGGGGGAAGAAAATCACGGAGATCACTCCCCCCGCCCCGTAGGCGCACCGTTCCCGCTAAGCGGTACTAGGCGGTTGAGTGCCGTGCGCTTGCTAGACGCGCGGTACCCCTTGAACTTTTCGCCTAGCTGAACCCTCGCCAGTCGCTTAATGGTGCGCGACAGGATCATTCGGTATCGGGCGAGAGGTTAAGCACGCCGGACGGATGTCCTTTACGTGCACCGCCTAGCGATCACCCCACACCCCTACCAAGGGTATGGACGTGCAATGTTCGGCGTCCGCTTTCCCGCTTGACGTCACTCACGTAACGCAAGGGTTCAGCTATCAATATTCGATGCGTCCACAGCTAACAGGGCCACCCCACGTTAAACGCGAGGGATCAATGCGCCGCTACCTGTTTCCGCCTCCCCGTATCAGCCGCTCTCGCGGGGATACGGCAAGTTCGCTCGGCCCCGTGCGTTTTCAGGCGCATGGGCACTTATGCGCTCCGGTGAGGAATTCCGGGCGGAGAGTCGGCGCGCCCCATTAGAACGGGCGTACCTATCTCAGGATCACGCGCTCACGACCGTTTGCCGTCGCGCTGAGCGGGTCGTCGTTGCCCGCTTGCCTCCCGCGCCCCCTCCCTGCGTGCTGTCGGGGGTGTGTGCGCCGTGCCCCGATGGGGTGTGGCGACAGTGAGGACTCTCCTCGGAGTTCACGCTCCGGTCTACTGGGGCAAGACTGGCGAACTAGGACATTGATGTCTGTCACCGCTGGTCAGAGCGTCGCAAATTTCCCGAAAAAAAGTTGTGGATCTTGAAAACGTGTCCCATTATGCCCGTATATGCGAGGTGTTCGAAGATCATCGTTACCAATTCTCAACAATCCGTTTTGCCCGGATAGGTCATGACAATAAGGACATGCTGACGAGTCGTCAGATGATGTTTGGGTGCCGAAATGCGCCCGTATTGCCCCGATGTAAACTGTCGACAAAAGACGTTTGTCTCGCGATGTGAGATTCCCTGACGCACCATCAGCGGAGATCTGACGCTGTGTCACTTCTGGAAAATCGCCGAGCGCCCACGTGTGCCCCGGAAATGACACGGGGGGTACTGACCGACTCAGGAGGGGGGTACAGGCTGCCTACGGTGCCATTTCTCGCCGTTTCGCCGCTTCCGTGCCGCACCACTCCCCCGACGCTCCGGCCGGTCGGGACGACCCCGCGCCGCGTGCAACGCACGTGATCGCAGGGTCTCAGGTGACCAAAAATGCGCGAGAAATTTTGGGGGCCCTTGTGCCTGATGTCTCTACTGCCATAGAGGAGAGTGAAGAGAGGGACGAGGCGAGAAGGTCAGCAGCGCCAGTGTGGGCATGTGCGCTGTCTGCGGCCCATGCGGTGTGCGCGCCATGGGAGAGAGTAGGTACCCCGCGCGCTGGCTGATGCGCTTGCTAGGGGTGGGGGCTAAATCAGACATAATGGATTAAAGGCAGTGTCTCCACTTATGTCCGCTTAGTCGCTTGTCAATTTGGTCTATACCACGTAGCTACTCACGCTACGCGTACGTAAGTTGACGCTCTGCGCATATTACTTACGGTAATGATTGTTGCCGAAAGTAACTGACACTAAATGCGAGGTTTGCCCGTATTGCAAGATCAAGTCACGATAGCGTCACAATAATACGGACATACGTGATTAAAGGCAAAAATGACCCCCCCACCCTTAAATCGGACATTTTGCAGCAAGGGGGCCTGGTGCTCCAGCTATCCGCCGGTGACTCTACAGGGGGCAGTGGCCTCGGAGCATGATGCCGATACGGGGTGGTACGTGCGAAATGCTCGCTACATGATTGTTTGCTTCTATTGCGTCCGCGTGTCGCCTGCGACCTAAGCGTTGTGACTGCCACCGACGCGCGGACTCCCAGAATCTCAGGCGGCTCTGTCAAATTTCGGGGTCGTGCGGACCCTGAAGAGTAGGACGTAAGACGGCAGCGGGAGATGACCATGGGACAGAACCGATCCGACAGCACTGCGCAACAGGCAGCGAAGCGGCGCCGGGCTGAGCGGGACCGGTGTCCCAAGTGCGGACGCCGTGCCGCTCTCAGACGGGAGTCGGATCGCACGGACGGCGTCGTGACGGGCTTCGCTGTCGAGTGCCGGTGGCGGACGCGGGGTCTCTGTACGTACGCGGCGTACACCGATCTGACGACCAGTCCGCCAGTGACCATGGAGTCGTAGCCGACACAGGTTCGGCTCCTGCCTGTCGGCCTCACCCGTGGCTCATTGACGTTGCGTCTTGCGGCGTAGGGGCACCAGAACCGGCGTTATGCGGATGCCCGAGTGGCGGGCCGTAGACTTCGGCATGGCCGATTCCTCCAGGTAGTAGCTGGGGGTTTTGTGTCGGGGGGTCGGGCGGCGCGCGCGCCCCGTGGATGCCAGTCCGCGGGAGCTGCTGCCCGGCCCTCGCTTCGTCTGCAAATGCAGGATGCGTGCGGATTGCATAAAAGGGGCTCTGAGCTGCGTGGAGGGCACGTCCAGGCGCTTTTCGCCGTCGGAGTCAGCCTTTGCCGTCTGCGAGGCTGACGGGCATGAGTATTGGCACTGCGCCGGAGACCATGATCGAGGCGGAGGCTCAGCGGTTGTTGAGTGACCCGCGTGTCCAGCAGCTCTTGGACGGTCTTATGGACGTCACAGTGGGTGTTCTGGAGGAACTGGTGGGGGCAACTGACGTCAAGAGCAGCCCCGAGGCTCGCTGGGTCAGCTACACGGCAATTTCGCGTGTTTTGACGCAGCGTACGTGGGAAGCGTGGGAGGCTTTTTACGAGATTCAGAGCCAGAGCTGAGTGGTGTCACCGACCTGGTGAGTCTGCGGCTCGAATTCTTCGTCCTTGTACCAGACCCATGCGCCATGGCATTTTGGGTCGGCGTCGAGCGCGGACAGAACGGCGCACATGTCGACGTAGTTGAGGCCGATCCAGAAGAGGTGTCCGCTGGGAACCTTGCCGCTGGCCACTTCATCGGAGATGGGGAAGTAGCCGTCGTCAGAGGCATTCTCACGGTCCGGGTAGCGACTCTTCTCGCTGGCGCGGTACAGGACGCGTCCGAAATATTCAGCGTCGTCTGTGCTCCAACCCGAAGGGCAGACGATGACGGTACTGGTAACAACGCTCATTTTCCGTCCGTTTCTTCAAAACTCACGCGTTCTACCACGGCGTAGAGAGTTTCGGCTCCGACGATGCGGTACACGGCCGTTGCGTTGGTGCAGCGGAGTGTGATGTCGCCGTCCGCGATTGTCAGGTTGGGCGACGGCATGGCCGTGACGTTGTCGAAGAACTTCCATGTGATGCGGGCTTGTTCCGGCGCCTCGACCAATTCGACGCCGTCCGGTGTCTTTCTGAAGGTGATGTCCTGCTGCGGGACCTGCACTCAATCGTCCTCGTCGTCCTCGTCGTCTTCAGGGTTCCACAGGGCTAGGGGGTCGCGGTCTGTGGTTGCCCAGATGTATGTGGGACACGGGTCGGTGTATCCGCATTCGGCGCAGATTCCGTCGGTCAGCCCTGCGATGCCGACGTACCGGGTATGTGCCTCGGCAATACGTGCCAGGCGGAGTTCTGCACTCATTCGTATGAGAGTACGGAGCCGTGGTTCCTGCGGTACCGCCAGCTGTGCGAACCTGTTGAAATGGCAGACATGAGCGAATATCTCACCGACGTGCTGGCCAATCGGCTTGGGACCTTCGAGGTCGAACGGGACGGGGAGACAGGTCTCCTGGTGTATGTCGGGGACCGGGAGTATCGCGTCACGGTCGCGAGGACGCCGCCGACTGCGGCCGGGGTGACTCGGCATCCGTGGGTGCGGGTGGGTGACCGGCTGCACGGCTTCTGCGAGGGGGCTTTCGGCCGGGATGCTTCCGCGTGCAAGGTCGTCCTGGGCGTCGGCCTGGACGGGACGTGGGTGGTCGCGCGGGGTGTCGACGGCTGGCAGGCGCGGGGGCGGTTCATGGCCACCGGTCCTGCTGTCGCCGAGGAGCTACGGCAGTACCTGGGGCGCGAGGACGGTGGCGTGGGTGTGTGCTGCGACCCGAGTGACGTCCTTTGAGGTTCCTTTGGGGGAGGTCTTGCAGTGCAGGGCGGTCTCAAAGGCTCTTTGCCCATTCGGTGAGCGTCGCGAAGTCCGCGTCGGTGAGGCCGGTGTGCGGCGGTACCCAGTGCAAGAGCGCTGGTGTCTGGCGGTGCTCTCGTACCCAGCGGTTGTCCAGCGGAGTGATCTCGTCATCGACCCATGCGAAGGGACGGCCCGCCGCGTAGGCGGTGAGAGTGGCGGTCTTGTAGCTGATCCACAGGCGGTCGGCGCGGACGGTCCTTCCGAGCGACGGCGGGAACGAGACAACGGGCAGTTCCGGGAGGTCGAGGTGCGGTCCGATCCAGGTATTGGCGTCGGCGCCCCAACTGGTGGCCCACACGAGGTCGTACGGGAGGGCCTGGAGCAGCGCGCCGTGGGCGCGATTGAGTCTGACGTGGAGCGGCTTGTCGTGCTTGCCGTCGTACCCGGCTGGGCGCATGTGGTGGATCGTGTAGCCGTCGGGCGGGCCGGGCGGATCGGGGTTGAGTACGCCGTCCACGTCGAGAAACAGCAGGGGTCTCATAGGGGGCTGAGCGTAGCCTTCGGGTGTGTCGTTTGTTCGGCAGTTTTCCGGCGGGATGTCAACTGCCGTTGGTAGATTGGGCGGTTGCCGTCGAGGAGCTAGGGGTGCTGTGTGAGTGCGAAATTGCCAGATTATCTGGTGACTGCGGTTCGTGAGCAGCTGCCGAATGCGGATCAGGTGCTGGCTGCGCTGGAGGGGCTTGCTGATTCCACCGCCGAGGTGGTGGGGCGGGTGATGGATTCCCTGGAGGAGGCGGGTGCTTTCGCTGTTTCGCTGGCGGCTCCGGCGATTGTGCTCGCCGCTGTGGAGTCATTTTGCCAGGAGGCGGTGCAGCGGCGCGCCGCTGCCGGTGGTGGTGGTGTGTCCGCATGAGGGCGCGCGTCTGGTCCGTTCTGGCCGCCGTCTTGGTGCTGGCCGGGTGTTCGGGGTCGTCTGGGGGTGCCGGGGCGCCGCGTGCGGCTGTCAGTGGGGATACGCAGGCGGCCGTGGCTTACAGCGGGGGTTACAGCAGTGCGACGAACGCGCTGTCGCTCGGGCTCACGAGCTACGTGCTGACGGGCGACAGCGGGGCTGCCGCGCGGTCCTGTGAGGGCATCGTCGGGACCTTCTACAAGGGCGGCACGCTGCCGCCCGGTTTCACAAAGGGCCAGAAGGAGAACTGGTACACCGGCTGTTCGGACGCTTTGCAGCAACAGCCACGCGATACGGGCCGTGCGACGCATACGCCGTCGACCGGCTGACACGGGACATGCGGGCGCCCCCCACCGAATTCGGTGGGGGGCGTTTCTTTTGCGTCGGTGAGTTCTGCTGGGTCAGAGGACGTTGATCTCGATGGTCGCGTTGATGGCGCGGGCGTACTGCAAGATGAAGTCCAGGGTAATGCCGTCCCCGGCACCGGATTCTTCGAACTTTTCGATTACGCGCACGTTTACGCCGAGCTTCGCTGCGAGGTTCCATTTCGTGACGACAGTCCCGTCGCGGTGCTGTGCGAGTGCGTTACCTAGGCCGCGCCGGATGGCAGCGTCCTGTGCGGCCTCGGCGGCTTCCTGCGCGGCGGCCTGCGCGAGGGTCTCGGCCGGGGGCAGTCCGGTGTGGGTCAGGTAGCCCGCTCGCTTTTCCCCGTCGTCCCAGGAGGTCCAGGTCGTCGTGCTGACGATGCGGTGCCCCGGCCTGTGCAGCGCAGCCTGCCAGGCCCGCTGGTAGTCCAGGTAGTGGACCTCCTGGAACGTGTCAGGCGGGGCGTCCTTGGCGCCCAGGAATGTGCGCATGGGCCTGCCCTTGGCGTCTCGCCGGACGTCGAAATCTGAGTCTGTCACGGGGCCGCCCCTAACTGCTCGTCAGCCATGGATCGCATCATGCCCTACGACAGCGACTTGCGCGCGCAGTGCGCGCGCAATGTACCCTCCGTAGCGCTCCGGTCACCCGCCGTCGGCTCGGGCCGGAGCTGCTGACGCAGGACGATCGAGGAGGTTGGCATGACGGGCATCCCTGTCCCTGTACGAGTCGCTTACGACGTGTGCTTGCGCGTTCGCGACGGTGATATTGCGTGCGGAGGTCACGTCACGGCCGCTGAACTGGCTACTACGTATCTTATTTCGCGCCGCGAAATTCAGAAGGTCGGGCAAGTTCTAAAGGATTGGCAGTTCGCCGAGAGGGCCGGGGTCTGGGGATTTATCGTTCCTTCTGGGGACCCGGAAGGGGAACCGCCCCTTGCGCCGCTGGAAGTAAAGGAGGAATACTTTGAGGCATTCCTGAGCGCGCGTATTGCCGCTGAGCTTTTCAATGAGGGTGAGATGCTCCCTCCGGAAGCGGAAGTGGAAGAAGTTTTCGGATTACGGAAATACCCTAGGTCTGTGCTGCACCGTCTGGTGCGTGCAGGCGTCTTAGATCCCGTGTATGACGGCGCCACTAACGACGAGGTGCGCTGGCTGGTGCGCAGAGGCGCCAAGGCGGTTGCGGCATCGAAGTTGCAGTGGGCGCATCGTCCTGTGCCCGATACGGTGCCGGGCTGGAGTGCCCTGCCGTCGGGCTCCGCCGTCACCTCGCTGCTTGCGTTCGAAGAGATGCGGAATTTCCTGGTGGAGCACTGGGGTTGGGAGGCCGAGCAATCTGGGCCCCCGTTTACGAGGCAGCCTGGGCAGCAGATTTACACGGTGCACCAGAACTTGGTTGCCGAGTTCAACCGGAGGCGCGAGGAGCGCGCGGAGGTGGCCGTGCAAATTTTTCTGGAGGAGATTCCGTCTCCCACTCTTTTTGAGATCACGAAGCGCCTCGGCACATCTTCCATTTTTATCCGTGCAGCTCTGGCCAAACGCGGGATCGCCGACCCGGTCACATACGTGCGCAGGGGCGTGTTCCTGAGGTGGCCGGATATCCCGGCTGAGGCGCTTGACGACGAAGAGCAGCGCAAATCCCTCGGCGTCGCCCTGTGGAACGCGGTCATTCGTGACTCCCGGCTAAGGCTGCGGCACATTGTAGCCGCCGTGGGCTGGCCGGAACCCGTAGTCCGCCAGCTCTTCTACAGAGAGGCCATTTTCCGGTACTCCGGTGAGCCGGTTCCACGGACGTGGCGTGAGTTGCCGCGTCCGGTATACACAGCGATGTTCCGCGTGCGGTACGAGGAGACGTTTCTGTCCGCTAGGGCGCTGGCAGAGGAATCGGGCTCCGCCTCTATGAGTGCTGTGCTCGGCTACATCCATGAAGCAGGCGGTTTGGCTGACGGTGAGCGCCGCTATCGCTTCGGCAGCGATCCGGGGTAGAAATGGTGTATGGGTATTCCGGCTACGCGTGTATCGCGGCGGCTGCGTATTGTGCAGCGCCTTCCGGCTGCTGTGATCGCCGAGCCGTTTGAGATCGCGCTTCTTTTCATGTGTCTCCTGTCCGGATTCATCACGCTGCTGGTGTCTCCGGACAACGCGGTGAGGCGCGCTACGCCTGGGCCGTTTCTGTATGTGTGGGGCGCATTTTTGTGCGCGGCGTCCGCGACGGGTATCTCTGGTTGGGTGGTGATCAGCCGGTCATTGACCGTACAGCGGGTGAATTACGGGCGCCAGATGGAACGCCTTTCTATGATTATGTTTATGTGGGCGTCTTTTGTGTGGTGCGGGGCTCTGGTGAGTCTTGGGTGGAATGCCGTTCCGACGGCCACACTTACCGCCGCTTTCGGTCTTGCGTGCGGGGTTCGGGCTTATGTCATCCGTGCGCTGATCCAGGTTCATGAGTTGAGCCGGATGGAGGCGGTGCGCCTGATCCGGCGTGGTGCGCCGTGAATTTTGAGGTGCTGCTCACGGCGTTGGGGGGCGCCAGTGTGCCGAGCGTTTTGCTGGAGGTGGCGCGGACGCTGCGGGCGCGTAGCCGGGAGATGCGGGACGGCGAGGCCGACCAGCGGCGTGCCCCGCTGGTCGACGCCGCCTTCGTGGTGACGGCGGCCAGGGACGCCACGACGGTGCAGCAGGCGGTGCTGGCGCAGCTCCTGGCGCAGCTCTCTGCGGTGCAGGCGGAGAACGTGCGGCTGCACGCGGAGAACGACCGTCTGCGGATGGGGGGGCCGCCGCACGTCGAGGAGGCGCGTGCGGTTCATCCGGACGACACGCCGGTGTGAGTGCCCAGCGTGACGAGACGTCACGTATGGTGACTGGTGCGACGAGCGGCCCGATGAGGCGCGCGGTCAGCACCCCCAGACTGGAAGGACCGACGTGACTCTCACGGCTGCGCCTGATGCGACGGCGCTCTCAGAAATGATCCGGCGGGAAATGGACCTCGCGGCCGAGGCCGGTGACCCCTGGCAGACCCGTAGTGCCGATGTGCAGGCCGCCTACGGCGTGGGTGAACACGTCGCGGCCGACGCCCTCCACATTCTGCGGATGGACGGAACCATCTTTTTGCGCGGACAGGACTATTTCGCGGTCGGTGCGGACTAGCCCGATTCCATGAGCGAGAGCCGTTTCAAATGGCGATGCTCCGCGTGCACGGCGTGGCTGACACAGGGCGGTCTCGACTCCCCCGAACGGGCCGCCGGTTTCCCGACGGCGCACGCGGCTCGCCACCACGCGGAGCTGCTGGGCTGGTGGGTGAACGGCTCTCTCGCCTTCTGTAGGCCGTGCCAGCTCAGGGCGCGTCAATGTGCGTGGGTCGACCGGCACGTGATGAGCCTGACGCACCCGTCCGGCGGGCCGCAGGGCTGGGCCGAGGCCGTGGTGTGCCCGCTGTGCCACGCCTGGGTGATGTGGCAGGCGCTGGATCAGGGGGCCTGATGCCGCATCCGGCGGACCGGTGCCGCAACTGCGGTCGGGCGTGGCATGCGCACTGCCCGTGTCTGGACGGCGGCAGGTGCCTCGGGCCTGGCTACTGCCACACGTGGGCGTACTGGGCCGACCGGCCCGGCGGCCGGTGCGCGGTACCGGATCACGGGGACCGGTGGGTGGACGAGTGTGACGGATGCGTGCGCCACGGTCGGTGCAGGTGGATGTGCGGGCACGCATCCGGCGGCCCGTGCTACGGAATGGTGGAGGGCGGAAATGGCGCACGACCCCCGCTGGTGCCATGAGCACGGGGTGCAGGTATTCGAATTCCGCGACCCCTATAGCGGGAAACGGCAGACGATTCCGGTGACTGAGGTTCTCGTGCGGCTAGCCGATCCTCTTCGTCTCCTGCGGCACCTTACTGCGGAGGCGCGCAGAGAATACCCGCACGCGGAATTCAAGCGGCACCTGGAATCTCGCAGAACTGAAACGGGTGAGTACGTATGGCGCGAAGTCGCGCAGCC
Organism: Streptomyces sp. CBMA29; assembly: GCF_014596445.1. Lineage (GTDB taxonomy): Bacteria > Actinomycetota > Actinomycetes > Streptomycetales > Streptomycetaceae > Actinacidiphila. The sequence goes on from NZ_MECL01000002.1 coordinate 59,293, forward strand.
GGAATGAAGCGCTGCCCTGGTGAGAAACCGCGAGTGAGGTGCGCGCACGGGAAAATCACGACGCCTTTGCTTATCAGCTGGGGCGCGATCGAGGTCCCCTTGGGTAAAACTGCGGTGCTGAAGGCGTGGGAGGGCGGTGAGTACGAGGACTGGGCGCGGAGGGTGCTGCTGCTGCCGGGGGGCTACGAGTGGGCCTCGGACCAGATTCTGTGGCACGTCGGTGAGGAGGCCCGGAGCGACCCGGAGCGCGGGCGCCTGTACGTGGTGGTGATCTCACGGGCCGTCAGACCCGAGTGCCGCAGGGAGGGTTCGTGAGGGCGGCGGTTGCCGGGCGCTCGGGGGTACGTCCCTTGTGAAGCCGGTGGCAATGTCACCCACAAGTGTGAAATCCAGATGGTGGGTTGACGTTTGCGATCATACTTTTCGACTGAGGCCGGTCGGTGCGGAGCTGATTTTCAGGTCATTTACTTAGCTGTGGCTAAGGGGTACCTACCAGCAAGGTTCTGGCCAACAGCCTTACTGACAAGCAGCTTTGGCTGGGCCGCGCACCGGGGCACGGGGGGCGCTGAGGCGCACCGGTGGGGGGTTTGAACGGCGCACGGGGGGTTGTCTCCCCGCACCAAAGTATGGCTAAGGTAAACAAACGCGATCCGGAACACGGGCACCTCGTGTTTTCTTGTGCTGATCGCGTGCAGACCGCGTGTTGATCGTTTCGGGCAAGTGCCCGGAGGAGGGCGGTAGTTGTGCGCCAGGCGGACCTTCTAACACCACCTGCCGCTGTTCCGAGCGAAATTGGGCGGACAACGGCGCAGCCTCCGCACAACCGTGCGGTAGTTGCGGGTGCGACACGTGCTGTTTACCGTCACAGGCATGACGCAGCCAGAACCCGCCGCACGCACTCCCCTCGCCCGCATGCTCCAAACGGAGAAGTACCACAAGGAAGCCGCGATCAGCTGTGCCGTCGCGGCCAACGAGCAGTTCCAGAACGCCACATCCCTGGAGGGCGAGCGAGCCGCCTTCGCTCCTTCGGAAGCGCCCGAGAGCGAGCACCTCCCACCCGAGAACACGCGCGTCCAGACCGTCGCGGCCCATCTCATCAGGGACTGCGCGAACGCATGGGAAGAATTCTTCAATACAGTCGCCACGAAGGAGTGGGGAAATTGTGAGCCGCACGCCCGCGCGAACGTGGTGGCTCCGGACGGCACCGTCATTATCGAGGATGCCCCGCTACCATTCCTGATCCGGATCGAGAAGCTCCTCGATGATGTGCGCAGGCTCGTGGAGAAAATTCCTGTCCTTCCGGCATCGGAAGAATGGGTGGCGGAAAGTGGCGGCATCTGGTCCACCGCCGCAACGGAGACCACGTTCACGCAGAAAATTCCACGGGCCGTTGTCGGGCTCCCAGCCACACCTGAACACCCGGCCGAGGTCAGGTGGTACGACCGAGAGATCCTCCTCGGTATCTGGTCGACTGTACGTTTCCACGGCGGAATTCCCGCCGGTCGGAAGCAGGAGTTTCTTGACAGGATCGACGCGCTGCGGAACGCAGCAAGAGACGCTATCTACTACGCCAACAACGTCGACGTGGAGAAGCGGACCGTCGGAAAAGACATCATCGCCTACATTTTTCAATGAGGGCCCCACATCTCCCGCCCCCAGGGGCGGGAAGCGCGCACCAGCGCGCGCCGGTGACCGAACCGGTCGTGGCGCATGCACCGTCAGTGCAGGTTCGATTCCTGCTCCCGGCACGCACAGCGGTATGCCGTCTACGCGGCACCGAAGTGTCCTTGCACCCTGCCGGGATAGCCCAATAGGAAGAGGCAGGGCATTTACGCGGTCCACGTCCGGCTAGGCGCTGGAAGTCACCCACGCTGAAACGGCTGCCTGGGACAGAAAAACTCAGAATGATCCCAGTCCTCACGTATTCAGTGCTCTGAGGTGGCGGAGACGTGGGAGCGCACCTGTGCGCCCGCGTGGGGGCCGGACCTTCGTCGGGCCCGGCCCCCATTCTATTCCCGCGTCCTCACCTCACCCGGTAAGGATGCCGATGGCACACATCAAAAATCTGGCCGCAGCGGTCAACGCCCTGCGCGCAGCCGCAGACACGGTAGAACACGCCGCGCGGGCGTCCTCACCGCACGGGCTGATGGGTTTTCGTACGGAGGCGTGCGAGGACGCGAGCAGGGGCTACTGCCGCTGCGTCGTGGCATACGCACCCGGACCGCACCGAGCGGTCACCGCGACTCCCCCCGTGGCCACTACCCAGACGGCCGCCCTTGCGGCCTACCTCGCCCTGTGGGGCCCGATTACGGGACTCACCGTCGCGTTCATGCTGCGCCAAACGGCTACCGAGATCGAACTGACCCACACCTACGCCGCCGAGGGCCTCCCGCCCGAGCTGCTCCGGTCCCTGGAAAAACGCCGTGTATGGGCGGACGAGCTGGCGGAGCATTTCATGAGGAGCACGAAATGACCACCGCACACGGCGCGATGATCTTGGCGCCCTTCACAGCCGAGCAGGTCGTACACCTCAACGGCTACCAACTCAGCTCCGAGATGCACCCCTTCACCTGCCCGACCGAGCACCCCGACGGGCACCGAGTGCTCGTGGCGACCCTGCACGGCTGGGTGTGCCCGGACTGCGCATACGACCAGAGCTGGGCGCATATCTTCATGGCCGATTGGCCTCACGGCCCCAGCAATTGCGTCTCCGCGCTGCGGGAGGCCCGCCGTGGCTAGCGGCTCTCACGGCGGTGAACTGCGTTCCTGGAGCCGCCGACGCGTCCTGACCGGCTACCGGCCGGGCGAGTCCGACTCCTGGGAAGAGGCGTGGGAGGACATCCGCAACGGGTGGTCGGAGTCCGACTTTCAGGCACTGCTCGCCGAGCTGGACGCGGACGGCATCCACCAGCCGATTCTGCTCACCCACGACGGAGTGGTCCTGGACGGCCACGTCGCTCTGTGGTGGGCCGTGAGAAAGGATGTTGAGATCGTGCCGGTGGAAATCCTGCCGCCGCCCCCGGAACCCGCGTGAACCGGCCCGATGACCCCTACCGGGTCGACCTGGTCCGCGCGGACGCGTCCATCCGCACGCAGCGCTGGCGGATCTGCCAACCGACGTACAGAAAGGGCTCGGAGCCAGACAATGAGGTACATGACGACCTACATACCCGACGGCGCCGAGATCCTCGCGGACGATGCGTGGCTACAGCGCCGAACGCACGGCGGTCACACCGTCGTCACCATCGGCGGGGAAATCGACGTGTACAGCGCTCCCTCCTTTCGCGACCGGATGCGGGAAATCATCGACGCCGGTGACGCTGACATCGTCCTCGACGTGGGCGCTGTTGATTTTTTCGACTCAACGGCGCTCGGGGTGCTCGTCGGCTGCCTCAAGCACCTCCGCAAATCACCGGGCAGGTACATCCGCGTTGCGTCGCCCCCCGAGGGGACAGTCCGGCACACGTTCCATGTATGCGGCCTTGACAGGGTCATCGCCTGCTACCCGGACACGGCCTCCGCACTCGCCGGAGCAGACGACGAGCAGCGGATCTGAAGCCGACGTCCCCGGCTCCTTCCGCCTAAAGGGCCGGGGACGTCTCAACCGCGGTACAAGCGAGCACCGTGACACCGGGTGAGCACGTACGCGCCGAATCGGCATCAGACGGACGGTCCGATACCGGACAACTTAGACAACCCCACCGGCGGGCACGTACACAGAGAGTGAGATCTTGTGATCAGGTATTACGGTGCAGACGGCCAGCCGCTCGCACCGGACGACGTCGAGGCATTTCTGAACGACCTGGCCGCCCGCCGGATCGGGCTGGACAACGTCACCGCCCCGGACGGCGCCCGCTGGGAGATCAGCACCATTCATACCGTGGTGGACTACCAGGCCGTCCCCGGCGGACCGCCGGTCACACGGGAGACCATGGTCACCTACGCTCCGGCCGCAGGACCCGACTGGAGATGCATCCAGCGCCATTCGGGTCAGGAGACCGCAGTCGCGGTGCACGCCCTGGCCCTCGACGCCGCGAACGCCCACGTCCGGGAACGGCGCGAGTTCCAGCGGCGCATGTCGCTGGACCCCAGCGCCGGGCAGGAATGCGTACTCGATCTGAACGGTGTGCCCGTCCCGTACGTCTACGGGCTGGACGGAAAGCCGACCGACCTCATGACAGGCGCCAGCCTCTTCGAGGACATCGAGAAACGCACCCTGCGATCCGACACCGTGCAGACAGCCGAAGGCCCCTGCCAGGTCCGCACCGTCTTTTTCGTCTACGACGACGCCGCCGCCGTCTGCCAGCCGGACCCGCTCGGCCCGAAACTGTGGGGGACGGCGCTCGTCATCGCGAACAACGTTCTGCGGCCCATCGCGGAGTACCGGAGCCCGCAGGCCGCCGACAGCGGCCACGCCCAGGCGGTCGCGCGGCTGCGCGGCGGCGAACTCCCGTCCCACCTACGACTGCTGAAAGGCGCCCGCCGTGCCCTCTGTCCGTGAGTCCCTCATCGACGCCTACGCGCTGTATGTCACCGCCTACCCGCGCGAAATGCCGCGCCTGAGGACGCTGACCTCCACTCTCCTGTACAGCCAGGAGGACCCCACGGACCCCGCTGTGGAACCCGCGCACGTCACCGCCAGCGCGGTCCTCCTTGGCCCCGACAACCGGGTGCTCCTCGCGGCCGACCTCGGCCGGTGGGTACTCCCGGGCGGCCACGCCGACCCCGAGGACGGCACGCTCCTCGACACCGCGCGCCGACACCTCGCCGAGGTGACAGGACTGCCTGAACACAGCTTCGTCACCGCGCACCTCCACGGCTCCGTCCCCCTCCACTACCACGAGATGGACGTGAGAGCACCGGACGGAGACCACCTCCACCGCGCCTTCGTGTACCTTTTCCGGCTGAGTGCGATGTTCGGCCAGGCGAGCGGGCGCAGGATCGACGGGCGTCCGGAGGATTTCCGGTGGTCCGACCCTGTGATCTTCCGCGACGACGAAATCCTCTACACCAAGCTTGCCGAGGTGGCCGCCGCATGACCGCGTATTTCGGTGAGCCCTGGGATTCAGAACTCTGCGACAGCGGGCTGCACGTCGCCACTCCCCTAGGAACCCAGTGCGCCAACTGCGACCTCCCTGTCCAGATGGGCGATCAAGGCGTCCTCATTTCCGGCTACGACGGAACCGGTGTGATCACGACGGCATGGCATCTCGACTGCCACCTCCGGTCCATCATGGGGTGCCCGGCGCACATTCGCGGCGAGGGTACATGCGCGGACGGTCACGGAGGAGCCGTAAGTGCGCCCCGCACACCGGAAGAGAAACGGGCCGAGGCATTGCAGGTCTGGGATCTCCTGCACGCCCGTTAGTCGTCTGTCGGCCCGCCGTCCTCACGCGGCCGGGCCCAGCGCCATTCCTCCCCGTCGAACAGCAGGTCGTTCACGGGGCTCCTGTGGTGCGGGCAGGCGAGCCTAGTGCCCGCTGTTTTCTGGCCGGGGTGCAGTGCCTCCCAACTGACGATCGCGCCCGTGCAGCAGCGCATCAGATCTCCCTGGCGGATGCTCGGGACGTACTCGGGGTCGCCCAGGACGACAGCGGTGTAGGCGTAGCAAGTGTCGCAATAGCCGAATTCGGCGTAGTGCGGCGTGCTGAACGGGTTTTTGCAGTCCGGGCATACGGCACCGGACTCCTGCGTCTGATCCATTGCGGAATAGTAAGGCATCTTTCACCCGCGCCAAGCCGGTGCGATAAAACGATGAGAGATGGCTATGTACACCGTACGGCCTAACGACTCACCGTTTCGAGTGACATGAATCAGCCCGACTCAGCTACAGGGCCTACACTCCCCGCCATGCCTCAGAAGAACAAGCCGCGCACGACGCGCCCGTCACCCCCACTGCCGCCCCAGCCGCCCCTGATTGACCGGGTAGTCAATTGCCTTCACGAATCCGGAGTGGCGGCGCTCGCACTTCGCGATATCGCCCGCATCCTGAACGTTCGTATTACGGCGGTCGACAAAGCAGTTCTCGAACTCAGGAAAAGCCGCATCGTCAACGGAACGCTGGATGCCCTGTACCTCACCAAGCACGGCGAGGCGTACGCACAGCGCAACCGGGGCAGCATCACCGGACTCCGCACGTGAGCGACTGCGTCGCGACCGGCACTGAGCAGCTCCTGGCCGACGTCCTGGCCGCACTCATCACCCACCAGCACCAGCTCCCGCCCGACATCGTCGGACGCGTTTTCCTTGCCGCAGGGCCCGGCCTGCTCCACCGCGTGCCGCCCGGCCGCGTCGACACGCCCCTGCTGCACGGCGGCCCCACCGCCGCCACCGCGCAGACGCACGTGTGGTGGGACGGTCCCGCCCCCTACGCCGGAACCGGCGTCCGCCGCGACCTCGTGGAGGGCGTCCGCGCAGGATGGCGCAGGATATGGCCGGAGGCCAGCCCTCGCTACGCCAGCGTCGCGGCCTGGGTCGCCGCATGCGATGTCGCCAAAATCCTCGACGCCGAAAAATGACCGGCATTATCGGCGTGGCCGGATCATAGGGAAGGAGGAGGTTCTCATGCCCCTGGTACAGCCGCGCCGGACCGGCGGGTGGACGGACGCCCGCCATACGCCCACGCCCACGCCCACGCATGCGCACACCACACTCGACCGCGCGTGGCCGACCGAGCTGCCGTCCGCCGACCAGCTTCCACGCCGACAGCCGGACGCCCCCGGCACGCAGCCGGTACGCGGTTGGCCCACGCGCGGCGCTCTCGGTCTCAGCGCGGCCGTCACCGGCAATCCCGCCAACGCCGACGGCAGAGCCTCGGTCTACGGCATCCCCGGCTGACCGCAGTCAGGACGAAGGGCCCGGCCTCCGGGAGAGGTCGGGCTCTTCGCCGTTGCGCCTAGACGCTCTTCTGCCCCGCGAATTCGGCGAACGCCGTCCAGGCGTCCGCCGAGAACCGCAGCACCGGTCCCTGTGGGTCCTTGGAGTCACGCACTGCCATACCGGCGGTGTGCCCGTCGGCAACGAGCGGCGTCACCTCTACACATGCCTGCTGGGCGTCCTGGCTGGCGCTGGCCTTGAACCAAGCCGCGTCAGTCAGGTCAATGGTTTCGAGTCTCATGTCACAGTCCCTTACGAATTTCTTCTAGAAGTGCCAGCGAGTCGTCGCTGTCCAGAGCCGCTCCGGAAAGAGCCGAGAAACGGCGCTGTCCTAGCGCGACTTCCTCTCTCTTCTCCTCGAAGGAGATAGCGTCGCCAACGTCGGAGTGCAGAACCGTCGGCCGCGTGTCTCCAAATTCGAGGATTGAGAAATCACCGCACAGCGCGGTGGCTGCCCCCGCCGAGAAGGGCAGGATCTGAAATGTCACGTCCTTCCGGAGAGCTGCCCAGCGTAGATGCGCGAGCTGGCCCTGCATCGCCTGGGTACCGCCCACCACTGTACGCAGGACACCTTCCGTGATCAGGACGTGGACGCCGAGTAGCGCGGGCTGGCTGAACAGCTCTTCCCCTCTGCGCTGTCGAACCTCGATCAGCGCAGAGGTACGGTCGGTGCCCCGCTCCTCCACGCGGAACGCGAAGAGCGCCTCCGTGTAGGCACGCGTCTGCAACCAGCCGGGCACTGCGCTGCTAGACGCGGTGCAGATGTGTTCGACCATGCTTTCGTAGTCGATGAGCTGCTCCAGGCTCCTCGACATGTACGCCAGATACGAGTCCCACCAAGCGCCACCGGCCCGTTTCCCGTCAGCGATCAATTGACGAAACGCGTCGCGATTCTCCGCAGCCACCGTGTAGAGGTCGAGCATCGCTGTAAGTTCGTCGTCGGACGGCCATCCCCGGCCGCGTTCCAGGTACGACAGTCGGTGCCGCCCGGTAAATCCCAGCCGCTCGGCTGCGGTCGGTTGGTCGAGACCTGTCGCAGCACGCAGTTGCTTGAGCAGAACAGCGAAGGCGCTCATCGCCCGCACCTCAGCGGTCTTGACGGGCATGACTCTCCCTGGGCGGCTGGCAGATTGGCATATGTAGCAGGGTAGCTTGCCGCACTGGAGTCAACAGCGCGGCAGGTCTGATCAACGGCCCGGCGTAGCACAGGTCTTGAGACGCTGTCACTCGTGCGGGGCCTCTTGACCGGAACATTTCGCGTTGGGGTTGCGCGCGCAGTGCGCGCGCACTCACACTAGCCGGTACGCGACTCTGCGCGTCGGGCACGTGACGAATTGCTAGATGTGCCGTGGGGCGCGCTCTGCACAGGAGGTCAGATCCGTGATCAGCGCCACCACTGAGTCACCCCCACCCACAGAGGCCCCTCGCCCGTGCGGCCCGCTCTACGCCGCGTGCGGTTTCCCCCCGGAGCTGGCGTCGGTCCCCCACTGCCGCGTCTGGTTGGCCAAGCGTTTATCCGAGCTGCGGGTCGTGGGGGAGCCGGTCGATGTGCTCCTCCTCATCGCGGACGAGCTTGCGGCGAACGCCGTCCGCCACGGTTGTGGGGAGTTCGAGATCCTGTGCTATCAGCCGTACGGCGGGTGTGTGCGCATCGCGGTCCGTGACTGGGAGCCCAGGCAACCGAAGCTCCGTGAGGCGACGGAGGACGCGGAGACCGGCCGGGGCCTGCACCTGGTAGCCGCATTGTCGGAGTGGTGGGGTTTTCAGCCGCTTCCGACCGGCAAGGTCGTGATGGCCGACGCGCGGGCGACCGACGTGCGAGTGGCCTGATGTCCCCGCACCCCGTAAGCGAGCGCGTGGCGTTCCGGATTCTCGAAATCCGCGACGGCGACGACGAGTACGACGTGCAGGTGCGCGGCACCCACCTGGCCGAGCTGGCTCTCCAGGTACTCCCCCATCTGACGACTCGTGAGCTGGCGGTCCTTGGCATCGCGGTCCTGCGAAGGACACGTGGTGCCGATCCGGGGGCCGCCGACCTGCTGACGTACCTCTCGGGCATATCGGCTATGCCCGACGTGCCCGCCGCGCACCCGAGCGTCTCCCCCTTTGACGCTCGGGCCGCGCTGGCGGCAACGACTCCCGCGCTGGCGGCTGCGGCTCAGCCCGCCGGTGCGGAAGGTCTGGCGGCGGCTGCGTCATCTGCCCCAGACGCTCCGGTGCCAACGCCGGAGTAACCGGACCTCCCCGGCCGTCCCTTCAGGAGACGGGCGTGGCCGGGGAGGTCCCGGTCCCCGAATACGGCTTTCCCTAACGCCCTAGCGAGGAATGCTGGCCTGAAGCGCCTGTGACTGCACACTGAGCACGGTTACCGGATTGGCTTTTACCATTTCAGCCAGTCCGGAAATTCTCATGCCTCCAAGAATAACGGCACGCATTGAATTGAGCCAATAACTGCGGCAGCCTTCCAATTTGTCTTCCAGCGGGTCTAGCCTCGTTTTCAGCGGCCCGCACGGTCGCTGAACGAGTCTCCCAGAAGGGCGTTTCTATGAGCACGAACAACAACCACACCGCGAGGGTCCTGTCCGAATTCACCGTCGAGGGGTTCGACGGCGTGACGTGGGTCAAGTCATCCGCGTCGACCCCCGGCACCCTGGACGACTCCGTGGCACTGGCCAAGCTGCCCGACGGTGACATCGCGCTGGCCGACACCAAGACCGGCGCCGCGCTGACGTTCAACCCCGGCGAGCTGGCTGCGTGGATCGAGGGCGCCAAGAACGGCGAGTTCGACCACCTGATCTGACCGAGCAGCACCACCCCGCAGACCGGCGGCCTCCCCGGAAACCCCGTGGGGAGGCCGCCGCCGCATTCCCCCGTACGAACGGAGACATTCGTGTCAGCCATTTCCGAACTCACCGGCCACGGCGGCACCTTCGCCGACGGCTGGCCCGCTACGCCGCAGGTCTACACCGCCTCCATGGACCTGTCGAGCCTGTTCTCCCCTGAGGCGGCCCGAACCGTCCTCACCGACCCGCAGTACCGGCCCAAGTCGATGGGCATGGTCCGCGACGGCGCCCTGACCGGCGAGCCGAGCGACGCCGAGCACGACAAGAGCACCCTCGGGCTCAACGGCATGCACGTGGCGTGGCCGCCGATCGCCGAGTTCGCCAGCCGCTTGTCGGTGGAGCTGGGGCACCCGATGACCGGCAACGTCTACCGGACGCCCCCGAACAGCCGGGGGTACGGCCCTCACTGGGACACCCATCATGTCTTCCTCGCCCAGGTGACCGGGCTGAAGCACTGGCACCTGTTCGAGCCCGTGTTCCCGACCCCCGGCGAGGAGCACAACTGGGTGTCGGTCGGCATCACCGACGAGCAGCGTAAGCACTTCCTCAACGACAGCCCGGACATCTCGGTCGGCCTCCGCGCCGGGCAGGTGCTGTACATACCGCGCGGCTGGATTCACTTCGGGGACACCAGCGACGAGCAGAGCCTGCACGTCACCCTGGGCGCGCACCTCACCGACCGCTCTTGGCTGCTCGGGCAATTGCTGGACGCGGCCCGCGTCGACCCTTCGATCCGCGTCGAGCTGCCGCCGCTGCTCGGCGAGAGCGACTTCGAAGATCACGTGGGCGACGCGGCCTCCGCGTTCCTGGAGTGGCTCGGCACTCCGGCCGGGGCCGAGGCCGTCCGCTCGCTGGCACAGCGCAGCAGTGACCGGGCTCGGACGACGCAGTGACGGAGAAGCCCGGCTAGGCTGGACCCCATCGGAGGCAGGACGGCGTGCCTATGGATCGAGACGGCAGCGAGGCCATGGCGGGACGACATCGGCGTGACACCCGGCAGCGGTGCAACTTCTGCGGCGCGATTGAGGGTGATCCGCTGCCTCGTCATCAGACGGAATTCCCCATTCCTAACGCTAGATCTTGGTTTCCGGACATGGTCACGCTGATCCAGGATCTGGAGGAATACGCTGATCGCGATCGTATTTTCCAGGGTGAACGGGGCCCGAACAACCCGCTGAATAATTTCCTTGTCTGGTGTCTTTCCTGCGCGATAGCAATGGACGAGGCCGGGGACGGGATCGTTAGTTTCAGGGAATTCGGCTGGGAGCAGAGTCCCGACGAGGGCCCCTACTCTCGTTACCTCGCGGGAAAGCAGACGGTGAAGAAGCCGCCGCCGTGATATTGAGTCAGATCTTCCGCGCGGACGACGACCGGTTGCTGCGCTGGTCTAGTTCTTCGAGGATGGCCACGAGGCTGACAATATCGGTACGGGCCTCGGAAAGCGCCAGGATGTCCTGGGTCCTCTCGTACGCCTCCCGCATCCGCTGGGAGGCGTAGAGCGTGGTTTCCCACCAGGCGAGCAGGTCGGCCTCAGGGAGGCGCTGTACGCGCTTCTGGGCCTTCGTCCAGGCCATGTGTTCGGCCAGCCGTTGACGGACGTTAGGGAGCATCCGGGCCCCTCCGGAAGTGCGGCAGTAGCGCCCCGTCGTCGCCGAGGGCGCTACTGCCGCCGTTGCGCGTCAGCCCGAGCGCAAAGCGAATCGCGGTCGTCTCGTCGGAAACTGTGCCCGTCCACCGGCCGATGACGATGCCGTGCCGGTGGAGTCGGATCACGAGCGCGCGGTCGCATTGGCGGTAGGGGGGTTCCACTTCCTGGTGGTAGGTCGTGTAGAGGCGGGGCCAGCCGCGCAGGCAGCGGGTCGTGGTCAGCAGGGGCATTGTCACCAGCTCGCCGGGGTGTAGTTCTTGCTGTTGAGGACAGCGTTGATGTATTTGCCGGGTGACGGGCCGTCGCGGACCGTGCGCCATTCGGAGCGGGTCACGCCGTAATACTCGTAGCCGATGCCGTCTTCGTATTGTCCGGGTGCGATTTTCTGTCCCCGGAATCGAATGAAGAGCGTTTTCGACTGCGAATCCCAGCCCGCTGCCAGGGTTCGGGGCCTCGGCGGGTTGGAGGTGTTCGTCGGCCGGGTGGTCAGCAGGAGTGAGTCGTCTCCGGCGAATGCGCGGCGCAGGGCCTCTGCCTTGCCCTGGGACATCCGCTGTGTGGCCCGGTCGATCGCGCTGTCCAGCTCCTGCCGGTCGGCAGGGTTGGAGTGCACGGTCGGCGGGGCGGGCTCCGGAATCAGGTGCCCGAACATCGCGCGCTCGTAGCGGCTCAGTCCGCCTGCGCCGGTGTTCTCCTGGCGGCCGGAGTGGGGCTGCTCGGGCGGCTGTGCGCCGCCGCCGGGGCCGAGCGGGCGCCTGTGGTGGGGTGGCATGGAAAGGCCCTCCGTTTCTCTCGCCGATGTCTCACGGTAGGAGCGGAGGGTCTGTTCCTGATATTGACTCAGCCCTTGATGGTTTCCCCTTGGGTTGACCAGTCGATTCCGAGCGGGTTTGTGGCGCCACGTGGCAGGCGCTTGGCGCGGTTGGCGTATCCCAGGGTCGTGTTTGTGTTGCGGTGCCCGTAGTAGTCGCTGACCTGGTGGTCCTTGGCGTCGGGGTGCCGGAGGGAGTAGATAATGGACGTGTATCGCAGAAGGTGCGGGTGCAGTTTTTCGCCCCGTACACCGGATACGACTCCGAGTTCCTTCACAATGGTGCGGAGTGTGACGGAGCTGACCCCGCCGCGCTCCAGTTCGCCGGTCTCCGGGTTTCTCCGCTGGCGCCCGTCGCTGACGATGAGCGGACCAGTTTTCCGGTCGCCGATGTATGCGAGGAGTACCGGTGCTACCGCGTAGGGGACGTCGATGGTGGTCCAACGCCAATTCTTTCGCTGGAAGCGCAGCCGCATCTGATTTTTGTCGTGCCAGCGGAGATTTTCGACGCGTGCTTTCTCCAGCTCTTCGCAACGCAGTCCCATTCCCACAAATATGGCGAAGACCGCCAAGCTTCGCTGAGTGGGAACGGTGAGGCGTACTTCTCCTGTGGCTCCGCCTTTGGCGATTCTGCGGATGGCTTCGATCTCGTGCGGCAGCAGGGTCTCCTTGATGACCTCTTCGCCCTCGTCTCCTGAGGGCTGCCGTCCGCGCCTCCTAGTGACAGGGTTGTGCCGTACAGGGCAGCCGGGGCGTTCGACGCAGTAGGAGTAAAAGGACGATATCGCAGCCCTTTTGACTGCGATCGTTTTTGCCTTGTAAGGAAGCGTCCCGGACTTGCACTCCAATACGCAGCTTCCGGGGTGTCCGTCCCAGTGTTTCGAGGACAGGTACACCTCGTACTCGCGGAAATCCTCCGGCGCCACGTCGAGAAGATCGACCTCCGGATAATATCTGCGCATCCACACCATGAACTGTCCGATGTTCACGCGGTAGTCGTGCTGGGTGTCGCCTTTGTATTCGGCGAGGAAATCAGCGAGCCAGTCGGCGGCGTCTTTATCCGAGTTGCGAGGGCGGCTCCGCCGGGCCCAGGAGGGGGCGGTGCTTGTGGAGGTCTCATCCATAGCCGGACCCTAGCACCTTACTTGCGAAAAAACCGAGATTGCCGAAAGTCAAGCGGCCCATACGTCATTATCTGTCCCATTTTGTTCCGCTTTAGCCTGCGCAGATGCAGACACCAGCAGCAGCGGACATCAGCATCGGCACGGCTCCGGCCGCCGACGCCACCCCCCTGCGCCGTGTCGCCCAGGTCGCCGACATCATCGAAAAGATTCTGCTCGTCATCGATGAGCTGTCGGGGCACCCTCTGCGGCCCTACCAGAAGCCGCTGGCATACAGGATTCTGGAAAGCCTCATCATCGAGGACAACAGCAAAATCACGGCGCTGTGGTCCCGGCAGAGCGGAAAATCCGAGACGGTTGCAGACACCGTCGCCGGTGCCGCCATCATGCTCCCCATCCTCGCGAAAATGTTTCCCGACTTGCTGGGGAAATTCAAAGAGGGGCTCTGGGTCGGCGTATTCGCTCCTACGGATGACATGAGTGACACGCTTTTCTCCCGCATCGTCTACCGGATGACATCGGAGCGCGCGCAGGAGATCCTCAACGACCCGGAGATCGATGAGCGCCTGGACGGGCGCGGAAAGCTGATCCGCCTCAAAAAATCCGGCAGTCTGATCCGCAAGCAGACCGCCCACCCCAAGGCGAAAATTGAGGGCCAGACGTACCACCTGGTCGTCATTGACGAGTCACAGGACGCGGACGACCGCGTGGTGAACAAGTCCATCGCGCCCATGCTCGCCGCGACGGCCGGAACGCTGGTGATGACGGGCACCCCCTCGTACACCAAAAGTGGCTTCTACTCCCAGATCCAGATCAACAAGCGCGCAGGCACCAAGCGCGGCGCGGCGCGGAATCACTTCGAGGTGGACTGGAAGACGGTCGCCAAGTATTTCCCGCAATACGGTAAGTCCGTGCGCGGCGAAATGGAGCGCCTAGGCGAGGACTCGGACGAATTCAAATTGTCCTACCGCCTGATCTGGCTCCTCGACAGGGGCATGCTCATCACCGCCGACCGTTTCGATTCCCTCGGCGACACCACCATGCAGACGATCCCCGACTGGTACCGCACGCCCGTCGTGGTCGGCATCGACCCGGCACGCAAAAAGGACTCCACCATCGTCACGGCTTGCTGGGTCAACTGGGATTATCCGAATCGCCATGGGCAGTACGAACACCGCGTACTCAACTGGCTCGATCTCCAGGGCCAGGAATGGGAGTCCCAGTATTACCGCATCGTGGACTTCCTCTCCCACTACAACGTCCTCGCCGTCGGCATCGACGTCGGCGGCCTCGGCGATGTTGTCGCATCCCGACTGAAGGTACTCATGCCGGAAACGAACATCGTGGAACTCAAGAGCGACCGCACGAATCAGACGAAGCGCTGGAGCCACATGATGGACCTGCTCAACAAACAACTCGTCGTGTGGCCCGCCCACGCCCGCACCCGCAGTCGGAAAACGTGGCAGCGCTTCCGCGCACAGATGGAGGACGCGGAACTGACGTACCAGGGCCCGCATATTCTCGTCGCCGCGCCCGACACGGAGGCGGCACACGACGATTACGTGGACTCACTGGCCAACGCCCTGTACCTCACGGCGGACCTGCAACTGCCGGAGGCCGAAATGGTCAACACGCCATGGTGATCCCCTACCCGATGTGCGACTGGTGCGGGGAATGCATTTGCTGCCCCGCTCACACCTGCGCCGACTGTCAGGCGGAAACCGGACCCCTGGAGCGGGCAATTATCACCCCTGAAAATGAGCGGCTTAGCGTCGTGGCTGAGACGTCTCACCTTTCAGGAGGCCGCCATGGCGACCAGCCCGCTCGCGCCCGATCCGGAATTCTCGGAGACCGCTGACCGCGCCTACGAACAGCGCACCGCTCCGAACACAGCCCGAAAAGGCCCGCTGCGCTTTCAGGAAGGTATCGTCACCGACACCGACGTGCCCAACGAATTCTCTCGCGGCGTGACGCAGGGATACGTGACACCTCCGGGACGCCCGAACCAAAATTCGAATGTCTTCGAAAAGCCCGCCGAAGAGACCACCCGCGAGCGCGCCCACATGGGAAGCGCCTCGTGGGTCGAGGCCCCCACCTACCTCGGAGCATTCGCCGGGGGCGCCGGTCCCGAGGCCGAGCAGAGGTTCATCCGTGACACACGCAACGGCGGCCGGTACGAACGCCGCAACTACGCGCGGATCGACTGACGTGGGCAGCACGAGCTACGCGGGAATCCCGTACCCGGAACTGCCGAACACCCCCAACGTGCCCGCAGACATGCAGGCCCTGGCCGCGAGGCTCGACACGGTCCTGTCCAGCCTCATCGGCGGCGGCACGCTGCCCGGCACCCCGCTGAACCTGGGCCAGGTGCCGGGGCAGATCAGCACTCTCAATGCCCGGCCGGTCGTCCAGCAGGCATTCGTGGCCCGTCGCAGCGACGCCTACACAATCACCAGCAACCAGAACCAGACCGAGCGAACCCTTCAGACGCTCACGATTGCGTCGCAGCCGTACCTGCGAATGATGCTCGTCTACGCGGCAAGCAGTTTCGACTATCTCACCGCCACCACGGACTATCTGAGCAGCCGCATCCTGATCGGGGGCCAGGAAGGCGCATCGGCCGCGATGTCCGGGCGTACCGCCGCTTTCAGCAGTTTCTGCATGCAGACACTCGCGTCCGGTACAGGCGTGACTCTCTCGCAGACGGTCCAGGCGGATGCGACCACCGCCACCAATCACACGGCAACGCTGGAAAAGCCCGCAGTTCTGTACGCGCTCCTTTTGCCGTGGTTCGGCACGGCATTCGCTGGCTAATCCCTCTCGTGCCTTCGAGAGGAGGTGACGCCCCATGTCCGTCAATTTCGTGTCACCGTCGATGCGTGCCGCTGCCAGCGATCTGACGATCTCCGTCAGCCCGCTCGGCCTGGTAGAGCTTGCCGACGAGGAATTCGAGGTCCACGGACCACGCCTGACCCGGTATGCCAACGCGTTCGCTTTCTATTTGGGGCATCACTGGGCGTACAAGCGGGAGGCCGGAGAGCCCGCCGTCACGATCAATTACGTTGGCGCGCTCTCCCGGTACCTGAACAATTTCTGTTTCGGACGTGGGGTCCAGTTCGCCGTCGAGGAGAAGTACGAGCACATCACGCCCTCGCTGCTCGACCGCATCTGGAACACCGACAATGACAAACAGACCGTTCTCTGGCAGATGGCGGAGAACGGCGGCGTCACCGGTGACAGCTTCGTGAAGGTTGCGTACGAAGGGCCGTGGGTGGATTCCATCAACGTCTACCACCCAGGACGTGTACGCATCCTGCCGCTGAACTCGGCCCAGGTGTTTCCCGAGTATCACCCCCATGACCGCGACCGGTTGCTTCGCGTGAAGATCCGCTACAAGTTCTGGGGAACCAGTCTTGAGGGCACGCGGCAGGTTTACACCTACACGGAGATCATCACGGATTCCTGGATCGAGGAATACGTCAACGATGAACTCCTCGACGCCCGCGAGAATCCGGCCGGTGAGATCCCGGTCGTTCACATCCCGAATGTCAGCGTCTCGGGGTCGCCGTGGGGCCTGTCCGACATCACCGACCTGATCCCGCTCAACCGCGAGTTCAACGAGCAGGCCACGAACATCTCCGACATCATCTCGTACCACGCTGCCCCGGTCACCATCATCACGGGCGCCAAGGCATCGAACCTGGAGAAGGGGCCCCGGAAGATCTGGGGAGGACTGCCCAAGGACAGTCAGGTATTCAATTTGGAGAATGGCGTTGATCTCCAGTGGCCGATCGAGTACCTGAACTTTCTCAAGCGGTCCATGCACGAGATCTCCGGCGTCCCGGAGAGTGCCCTCGGCCAGATGCAGCCGATCTCCAACACTTCGGGGGTTGCCCTGGCCATCATGTATCTGCCGGTGGTCCAAAAGAGCAAGGTCAAACACCAGCAGTACGGCAAGGGCCTACGCAAGATCAACGAGCTGGCTCTCAAAACGCTTTTCATCTACGAGCCGCTGGCCATGCTGTACAACCCCGACTCCGAGGGAATCGTCACCGACCCGGAGACGCAGCCCCTGGTCCTGGATTTCGCCGACCCCGCCGTCTACCAGGTGTCCTGCGAATGGCCCCAGCCACTGCCGGTCGACGTCCTGGTCAAGTTGAATGAACTGCAAGCCAAAATGGCACTCGGCCTTGAGTCCCGTCGCGGGGCTCTGCGAGAGCTGGGTGTGGAGTTCGTGGACGAGAAGATGCAGGAGATCTTTGACGAGCGTCTGCTCGAAGCACGCGAGGACGCGGCCCTGCAATTTATTAAGGCCAAATTCAACTCTGTTATCTTGCAGTCGACGGGAATCCTGCCTGAGGGCAGCGAAGCGGCCCCGCCTTCACCGAATGCCGGTTCTGATCCGGATGGCGCGAGCACAGCCGGTCCTCTCCCTGGTCTTCCTGGGATGGGAACGGCGGACAGCAACTCGGTCCTGAGTGAACTCGTGACTCTCTCCGCAGGCACCAAATTGGCGCAGCGGAGAAATCCGGACAAAGACTCGAACGACTAGCACGAGGTAAAGGCGCATGACAATTCCGGTAGTGACTCCCGCCGGTCCGGCAGACCCGACAACGACGACGCCGGGCCAGGCCCCGGTCGGAGAAAGCGTCCGCGTCCAGGAACCGGCCGCTGAGCCCGCCAAGCCCGGCCCGGCCACCGGCGAGCCCCAGTTCACCGCCGAGCAGATCGAGGCCGCCCGCCGCCAGGAGAAGGACAAGCTCAACCGCCTGGAACAGGGGGACACGGAGCGCAAGGCCCTCCTGGAGGAGCTGTCCACACTGCGTGCGGAGCGCGAGGAGCGCGCCGCCGCAGAAGCCAAGCGGGAGGCCGAGGCCGAGGATGCGGCCAAGGCGAAGCGCGAGGCGGACATGTCCGCCAAGAGCCTGCTGGAGCAGCGCACCCAGGAGTGGGAGGAACGTTTCGCCACCATGGAGCGCGAGCGCGCGACGGAGCGGGAAACCCTTGCGAAAGAGGCGGAATACAACCGGCTCCGCGCCTATGCCCAGGAGCGCGTCTCCGCTGAGCGGGACAGCATCGCGCCGGAGCTGCACGACCTCATCAACGGCAATACGCAGGAGGAGATCGACGCCAGCGTAGAGCTGATGAAGTCCAAAACTCAGGCGATTCTGGATTCGGTCCAGCAGGCACAGACGGCCGCGCGCTCCCAGATGCGCGGAGTGTCGGCGACCGGGTTCACCTCTCAGGGCCCCCTGGACAGCGACGGGGGTTATCGGAATCTCTCGGCCGAGGACATCAAGAACATGCCCATGGCGGAGTACCAGAAATATCGTTCACAGCTACTCGGAGCTGCGTCAGAGCAACACCGCCAGCGCGGGATCTTCGGCTGACGCCGACCGCCGCGATAAGACTCCGAGAGGCTCACCATGGCATCCGGTATCACCGGCACTCCCGTACTGAGTGCCACCCCCACGGCGTATGACAACGCCTCCTCGTCCCGGCTGACTCCGGCAATCCAGACCATCTGGTCGAAGGAGGTGCTATTCCAGGCCATGCCTGTTCTCCGGTCGTGGGCCGCCTGACAGAGCAATCTGTCAGTGAAAAACCCGAGAATTGCTGGGATCTCCCGCTAGACCGCAGCACCACAACGTGGGGCGAAAGCCCGAGCGTGATGGTTCGAAAAGCTGAGGGTAGGGACAATCAGCAGCCGAGCCCGCCTGGCGCAAGTCGACGGGAAGGTTCACAGACTATGTACGGGTTGCCCCACGCGGGCAAAGATATAGTCGGGTCTCACGTGAGAGCGTGAGAGCCAGGCAGAAATGACCTGGCCCCGCAGCCAGCGGGTAACATAAACGTCGAGCAGTTCATGGTGAAGAAAACCGAATTGGGTACCGCGCCCGGTCTCGCCGTGAATTTCATGAGGTATCGCAGCCTCGAAGGCGCGCGCCAGCTCGTTGAGGGCGTCCGCATGGAAACCCACGCCCTCAGTGCCGAGATGATCACCATCACCGTAGCTGAGCACGGATTCGCCATTTCCGTCACCGAATTGCTCCTGAACGCGAGCTTCGATGACGTCATGGCGTCTGGTGCGCGGCTTCTCGGCCGCAATATGGCGCTGTACCTGGACGGGCAGTGCCGCGACGTTCTCATGCAGGCCCCGAGCGTTATCTACGGCTACGACAAGCTGTCGAACTGGGCCGCCGGAAACGCCCGCACTCCGATCTCTCCGTACGACCGTGGAATGCATGCGGACAACGAGACGACGATGTCCACCAACGGCGGTTTCTTCTACACGTCCGCGCTGGTCAAGGACGCTGTGGAGACCCTCGCGACCAAGAACGTCCCGCGTCTCGGGGAAACGTACGTGTCTTTCGTACACCCGCATCAGAGCCGTCGGCTGCGCGATGATAGTGAATTCATCGAAGTCACAAAGTATGCGGCTCCCGGCAACTTCATGCTGGGTGAAATCGGTCGTCTGAACGACGTCGTCTTCATCGAGACGACGCAGGTGTATCAGGGCGCTGCGGGCACCGTGCAGCAGTCCTCGACCATTCCCACGGGGACGAACCAGGGATGGGACGGGCAGGCTGCCCGTGCTTCCTCGGGCACGACTCCGGCAATCGGCGCGGTGACTCCGAGCCCGGTAGTTCCCGCGACTCCCGGCCCGTACCAGCTCTACCGTGGTTTGGTAATCGGTGACAACGCGGCGGGTCACGCCATTTCCCTTCCCGTCGAACTGAGGGATGGCGGCGTGCTCGATTTCGGCCGCGAACACGCCCTTTGTTGGTATGGGGTGTGGGGCTTGGGCTTGATTACGGATTATGCCGTGGTCCAGACCATCACCAACTGAGTGGTACCTGAAACTGCCGAGGCGGTTCCCTTCTCTGCCGCCTCGGCCACCCCCTTCCAATTTCCACTGGAGACACGCATGCCTGCACCTCGGACGAAGACCAATCCGCGTGACTACACCGGCCGTCAGAAGCAGCTACTGGCCGAGAAGGCGGCGGCCGAGCGGGAAAAGCGCCAGGACGAGATCACCATGATCGACTCCCAGGTGCGGGCGGCGAAGAACGTCCCGATCGAACTCGACTCCAGCGGCCGGGAAATGCCTCGCGCGGCGGAGATCACCGAGCAGGAGCCGGTGCCCGTCCAGGTCGCCCCAGAATTCGCCACCATCAGGGTCAATTGCGACCTGGAGAAGGTGACGATCGGGCAGGACAACCATTTCGATTTCGCCGAGGGCCAGGTGTACCGGGTGCCGTATCACGTCGCCCTGCATCTGGAATCCCTGGGCTACATCTGGCAGTGGCTCTAGGCGGGCAGTGGCCGTGACCGAGGACGGGAATTCGAATGGAAACGCTGAGGGCGTGGATTTTGCGGCTGTGGAACCGGTGGCTGAGCCGGTACCGGAATCAGCCGCCCAGTGGCCCGCCCACTGGTACCGCCTGACCGTCGATTTCGGCGAGGGCGTCGGAATGATCCCCGAGGGCACGTGCGTCCGCGTCCTGGACGTGTACGCGCCGGGCACACCGGGCATCGGCGCCGACGTCGAGGACAGCCCGGTCGTGCAGTGGCTGGCGCGGGCGCCTTCGGGCCGGTGGGTGCCGCGCAATGTGCATTTCGCGGCGGAGGCGTTCCGGCGACTTTTCGTGGTGGCCGAGGAGCCGCCGCAGTGGCAGGAGTGGTTGGACCAGCAGGGCGGGGGCTGAGGCAGTGGCCGGGTATGTGGCGTCGAGCGCCGCTGTGAGCATGCTGGATTTCGTCGTCGGCCATTCCACGGCCATGGCGACGGAGTGGGCGCGGAAATCGGCGGCGGGTGACGCCAATCCTCTGGCCACGTATCTGATGCTGCTGAATCAGACGATCACCGATGCGCAGACCTCCATGGGCACCGTCGCCGCGATGGAGGTTTCCGGTACCGGATATGCGCGGCAGCAGGTGCTGTGGTCGGCCGCCTCAACCCGTGCCATCGCGAATTCTGATGCCCTGTCGTTCGGTCCATTCGCGGACGCGAGTGGCCTTTCCGCTCCGGTGGTGAGTGCCTGTCTGGTGACGACGCTGACGGGGAATCTCGGTCTGGTCCTGATGAACTGGACGCTGACGTCTCCGATTACGACGGTGCAGAATCAGGCTCTGCAAATCGCGGCGGGCTCGCTGTCGATGTCGCTGGGGGTTTCCTGATGGCGGAGCTGGCGGGGATCATCGCGCGTGTTCGGTCGGAGATCGGCGATTTCGGTTCGCCATTCCGGGACGATTTCACGGGCGGCTCTGAGCTGTCGGTTTTCGATCTGTCCGAGACGAATGTGGATGCGTCCTCGCTGTCGGTGCTGCTGGTGGTGGTCGACGGGGACGTCACGGAGCTGGTGGCGGGCGTCGACTACCGGGTGGACACCCGTGAGGGGCGTCTGGTGCTGCTTGGCGTGCGCGGGCCGCTGGCGCACGGCCAGGCCCTCGTCGTGTCCGGCACCGGTCAGGGAATGTTCAGTGACGAGGAGCTGGCCCAGTACGTGGGTGACGCGCTGAGCCAGCACGGGTACGGCCGCACGGTGCAGATGAGGTACCGGGACAGTCTGGGTTTCATCCGGTACACGGACGACGCAATCACGTTGTCGAACCTGCCACCGGTCGAGGACCCGTTGCTGGCGTACCTGGCGGTCACGAACGTGTTGTGGACGCTGGCGACGGACGCCGCGAGCGACGCGAGTATCTCCACGGCCGAGGGCACGAATGTGGATCGGGCGGGACGCTACCGGCAGTTGATGGAGCACATCGACACCGTTCAGAGCCGGTATAACGCGCTGGCGCAGCAGCTCAATGTGGGCCTGGGGCGTATTGAGCAGCTCACGCTGCGGCGGGTCAGCCGGACCACGAACCGCCTGGTGCCGATTTATAAGGAACGCGAATTCGATGACGCCGCGTACCCGCAGCGGCTGATTCCGCGTATTGATGAGCCGGACCCTGACGAGTCGGGTATTCCGTCGCCGTTCTATCCCGGTGTCTGGGGCTGACATGTGGTCGCGCCTGGACTGGAAACGGGGTCGTTTCAATGTGAACGCCGAGACGACGCTGATTCACCGTGCTCTGCGCGGATATCAGCGTCAGGTCGGCGACAGCATGACGTACTGGCGTTTCGCCTACAACGAGTCCGAAATGGACGATGTGTACGACGAGGCGGCCGGTACGGGCCGGGCGTACTACGGGCCGTGGCAGATTCCGGTGATTCACGTCAATCACGGGGAGGCCGGTGACACCAACCCTCGGGACAGTGGCCTGTACGTACGGGACACGCTCTTCATAATCGCGGAGTTCAATCAGATCTCCCGCGCCGGTCTCACCGACGCGGATATCAAGCACGCCACTTATCAGCGGGACCGGGTGGCGTACAACAATTCGCTCTTCGCCGTGACGCACATGGATATTCAGGGGCAGATCCGTCGGCGCGACATCATCGTTTCGTTGACCTGCGAACAGCTCCGTGACGACGAACTGGTGGACGACCCTCAGTTCGAGGCGTATGTGACGACGGATTACACGCGGCTTCAGCAGGGGTTCTCGCCCCGCAGAGACGGCGAGTGACATGCCTGATATTCCTGAGGGTATTCCTACGACGGTTTTGAGGGGCCGGTTGCTGCACCCGGACGGTACTCCGGGAATCGGGTCGATCACATTTGTCGGTCCGCGCACCGTGGTGCTGTCCGATGCCCACACCATCGTCGTCGGCGCGGCTTCGGCGGCCCTCGACGCGGACGGCGTCTTCTCAGTGCTGCTGGTGGCCACCGACACCGCGCACATGAGTCCGACCGGGTGGACATACACCGTGGTGGAGCGGCTGCGTGCTGTCGCGGCACGGACCTATTCCATATTTCTGCCGTACTCCCCGTCTCCGGTCGACCTGGCTGACCTGGCGCCCGCGACGGAGACCAGCGGGACCTACCTGCCGGTTGTAGGGCCTGCGGGGCCGCCGGGGGCGCCCGGAGAGCAGGGGCCTGCCGGAGTCGACGGCGCACCTGGCGCGGACGGCGCTCCCGGCCCTGCGGGAGCTGACGGCGCGGACGGTGGGCAAGGGCCAGCCGGAGTCGACGGCGCACCCGGAGCTGCGGGCACGGACGGTGCGCCTGGCGTCGCGGGTGAGCGGGGCCCGCAGGGCGACCCGACGACAGTCAACGGGAAAATGGGCGCGTCCATCACCCTGACGGCCGCCGACGTGCACGCGGACCCGGAGGGCTCGGCCGCCGACGTGCAGACATACGCGGAGGCCGGGCTGGCCGACGAGGCCGCCCGCGCGGAGGCCGCGTACCTGCCGAAAACCGACCCGGCGGTCACCGACAGCAGGCCGCCTCGCGGGACCGCAGGGGGTGCCCTGTCCGGCACCTACCCCAGCCCCACGCTGTCGGCAGGGACGGTCGCCGCGTTCGATCCGGCAGGAGCGGCCACCAGCGCCCAGAACGGGGCGCAGGCATACACGGACAGCGCTGTGGCCGCTGAGGCCGTTCGGGCGGACGGCGCCTATCTGCCGGTGGATGACCCGGCGGTGACCGACTCCCGTGTGCCGCGTGGCGCGGCCGGTGGCGTGCTGGCGGGCAGCTACCCGGACCCCACGCTGTCGGCCGGGACGGTGGCGTCTTTCGATCCGGCGGGAGCGGCGGACGCGGCGCAGGTGGCCGCCGCCGGGGATGCCACGGTGAAGGTGACCGCGCACACCGGCGCCGTCGACCCGCATGGTGACCGGGCCAGCGCCGCAGACCTGTACGCCCGCCGGGATGCCAATCTGTCCGACCTGGTCGACGCGGAGGCCGCACGGGCCGCGCTGGGGCTCGGTGACTCCGCTACACGCGCGGTGGGCATCAGCGCCGGGACAGTGGCCGCAGGCGATGATGTGCGGCTGTCGGATCTCAGAATTCCTACCGCGCACGCGGCCACGCACGCGGCTGGGCAGAGCGATCAGCTCACCCCCTTTGCCATCGGCGCTTACACGCAGAGCGCGGGTGACGCGGTGACCGCGCGGGTGCTGAGCGTCGAGGGTGTCACGTCCGACCTGAATGTCCTGGTGACGGACGCGGAGACGCGGGTGGCGGGTGTCGAGACCCGTACGGCGGCGCTGGAGACGGCCAGCGCGACGTACGCCCGGAGGGCCGACGTGCAGGTTTTCACCGCGAGCGGGACGTGGACCCAGCCGACCGGCGCCGTCCTGGTCCACGTGCATCTCCTCGGCGGCGGCGGTGGTGGCGGCTCGGGCCGCCGGGGCGCTGCGGGCACCGTGCGCTGCGGAGGCGGGGCCGGGGCGGGCGGCAGCGTCTACCAGGCGACGCTCCAGGCATCGGCGCTCCCCGGCACGGTGGCGGTCTCGGTCGGGGCGGGCGGTCAGGGCGGGGCGTCCAGGACCACGGACGACACCGACGGCGCGGCGGGCGCGGCGGGCGGTGCCACCTCGTTCGACGCGGTGGGCCGGGTCGGCACGGCCGGAGCGGGCGCGGGAGGCAGCGCGACGGCGGGCGCCGGGGGCAGCGCGGGAACCGGAACGGTCGCCGGAGGCGGGGGCGGCGCGGCGAGCGGGATCGGCGGCCCCGGAAACGCGGGCGGTGCGGGCGTGCTGGCAGGTCCGGGTGGTGGCAGCGGTGGCGGCATCACCTCGGGGAATGTCAGCGCTGCGGGCACCGGCGGGGGCAGTAACGGCGGCCTGGTCTCCGGCTCGGGCGGGCCGGTGGGCGGGGCCGCACCGGTGCCCGCAGCGGACTCCCCTACCGGGTCGGGGCTGTCCGGCGGAGGCGGAGGCGGGGGCGCGGCCAGCACGATGACGGCCGCGCAAGCGGGAGCGGCGGGTGCCCTGTACGGGGCGGGAGGCGGCGGGGGCGGGGCCAGCGTCAACGGCAACTCTTCCGGCGCGGGCGGTAACGGCTCACCGGGCATTGCCGTGATCATCACCTATTTCTAGGCGGTTCCTTCAGCGGAGGCAGTTATGGGCAGCCCGGTATTTCCGGACGGGGTAAAGACCGTCACACTCACCGGCCGGTACATCCACGCGGACGGATCGGCTTTTACGGGCTGGCTGGACATTGTTACGCCCACGCTGCTCACGATGCCGTCGGCCTACACGATCGTGGGCGGAAAGATCAAGGTTCCACTCACGCCGCAGGGCCGTTTCTCCGTGGTGCTCGTTGCGACCGACAACACGAATACGAATCCGGTCACCTGGACGTACCAGGTGGCGGAGAGGTTCCAGGACGTCCCGATCCGCAGCTACTCCGTCGCGCTGCCGTACACGCCTGACCCTGTCGACATCGCCGCTATCCCGCATTTGCTCCCCTGACGCGGAGAATTATCGGACGGAAAATGTGCCGTGCGATTGTGGGTGTGCGCTGGACATTCGCCCATATCGGAGGACACCGTGCCGTTCCTCAGGAACGAAGATGCGGCCCTGAAGCAAAAGCTGACGGGCCTCGTTGTGCACGACGCCACTTCCGGTACGGGCGGACGCAGGGTCGCAGCGCGTTTCCGGTCCCCCGAGTACGAGTTGGCCGATGCAACGTATCCGCTGGCCATTATCGAGCACACGCGGGTCGCCCGCGATCCCGAGCGGGAAATGCGCGGCCACATCAAGGTCGGGTACTCGCCGGAAGGCTACCCGGCGTGGGTGGACTACGCGGACCGGGCCGCTTCACCGTACTACTCCGAGTCGCCGATTCCGCTGAACATCGACTACGAGGTGAATTTCTACACCCGTAAGTCCCAGCACCTGATCGAGCTGACTGCCGCTCTGATGGGATTCGACCGGCTCTCCGAGCGATTCGGCTATCTGGAGATCCCGCAGGATTCCACCGTGCGCCGCCTGGACGTGCTCGGCGGCCCTGATTTCTCCGAATCGCAGGACGAACTCGGCAAGCGCCTGTTCGCGGCCACGTACGTGCTGCGGATCTCTTCCGAATATTTCTGGGACGACATCCTCACCGCGCCTTACACCGTGCGGGAGGTTTTCGTTGATGTGCTCCCGCCCTTTTACGACCAGCGCCCCATGCAGGCCCAGGAGACATTGTGACGACTCCCGCCACCGCCCCGTATAAGCGCCCCGGCGTCTACGTGCGCGAAACTTTGAATCCGCTGCCGACGCCTACGGTGACGCCGGGTGTGTCGCTCGCGGCGTTCGTCGGGCCGCACAGCGCCGGTCCGACGCGCCCGCAGATCATCAGTTCCTGGACCGAATTTCAGACGCTCTACCGTGGATTCGGCAACGGCACGAGCTATCTGCCTTTCGCTGCGTATCAGTATTTCGCCAATGGCGGGCGCCAGGCGGCGATTGTCCGGGCCGTTCCCTCGGATTCGGTCGCGGCCACCCTCACCGTGAAAAACCGGCCGATCCTGCCCGCGCAGCTCCTGGTGCCGACCGTCTCCACGGCGCTGGGCACCGGCGGTGTGGCGCCAACGGTCGCCGTGGCCAATATCCGGGCCGGGACCGGTGCGGGCGTAGAGGAGACAGGCATCACCGTGCTCTGGGACGCGCCCACCAGCGTCCCGGACTTCTACCAGCTCACGTGGGTCGTCCAGGGCCAGACCACCCCGGTGGGCGGCCCCGTCAATGTCGCCGCGCCCGCCACCCAGGCCGTCATCACCGGCCTGACCCCCGGCACCGCCTACGCGGTGACCGTGGCCCAGGTCAAGGGCGCCGCCGTCCAGACCGCCAATCTGGGCACCGGAACCGTGACCACGAAGTCCGGCCCGGCGGCGGTCGACGCGCTCAAGGTCACGGCACTCGGCGCGGGCGCGTACGGGAATTCGATCTACGTCGACATCACGCCGTCGTGGGATTCCGCCACGAACCGATTCCACCTTTTCGTCAAGGACGGCACTGCGGCGGCCGGTTCCATTGTCGAGCGCTGGCAGGACGTCTCGCTCGACCCGGCGGATTCCCGTTACGCGATCGGCCTCGTCAATTCGCCGAACGCCGGGTCGAAGTACATTTCGCTGACGAATCTGCTTCCGCCGGGGAGTCCTGTCAGCGGTACCGGACAGACCCCGGACGCCTCGTGGTACCCGGTGCCCACCACGGCCGCCCCGCTGATCAACGGCGCCGACGGTGTGGCGACGATCAGCATCCCGGACGCGGTCGCCACCCTCGACAGCCTCGACGCGATGCTCGTCCTCAACGCGCCCGCCGTCAGTGACGCGACCGTCGTCAACGCCCTGCTGGCGTGGGCCGAGGCCAGGGGCAACGCGTTCGTGATGGTCGATCCCCCGGCCACCACCGCCTCGGACCCGGCCACGGCCGTCGCCTCGTACCTGGCGCTCATGCCCGCCTCCACCGTCACCGGCCCCACCCCGTACGCGGCCAGCAGCTACGGCGCGGTCTACGGCCCGTGGCTCCAGGCCAGTGACCCGGCCGGTACATCCGTCTCCGCCACGCGGCTGCTGCCCCCCGGCGGAGCGATGGCCGGACGGTACGCCGCCGCCGACCTGGCTGAGGGCCCGCACGTACCGGCCGCCGGGGTGGACTACCCGCTCATCGGCGTCCTGGGTGTGGAGCACCTGCTAACCGCGACCCAGCTCGATGATCTCAACGAGGCCGGATTCAATGTCGTCCGGCCGCTCCCGCAGGCCGGAATCTGCGCCATGGGAGTCCGCACACCGCGTCCCGGTATGCCGGACCGCTACATTCCCGTTCGCCGGACGCTCATCCACGTCAAGAGCCTCTTGGTCGACGCCACGCGTTTCTCGGTTTTCAAGCCCAATGGCCCGGATCTGTGGTCCACGCTGACGGCGATCGTCCAGCAGCAGTGTGACGCCTTCCTGGCCGCAGGGCTCCTCAAGGGCGCGACCGCAGGCGACGCGTATTTCGTCCTGTGCGACGAGACCAACAATCCGCCCAACACGGTCGCGAATGGCGAGGTGCACATCCAGGTCGGTGTGGCTGTGGCGTCCCCGGCCGAATTCGTCATCCTCGATATCGGCCAGTACCAGGGCGGTGCCACCACGTCCGAGACCGGCCTGTAGCCCCTTCGGTAACCGAATCCGCGCATTGCCGCATCGTCACTCACTCGTATCCACGCGGCGCACACCCCAGATACGAGGTGACCCATGGCCCTGACACCCGTCACACAGCAGTCCACACTGGCCAAGATCTCCACGGACCCGATCAGGAATTTCAAATTCCATGTGAAGATCTATCACCCCGGACTTCAGGACAAGTACCCGCAGCTCGGTTTCATGTCCGTGTCCGGCTTGTCCGTTACCACCGATGTCGTGGTGTACCGGCAAGGCGGACATAACACCACAACACAGAAGATGCCCGGACAAAGCGACTTCGCCCCGATCACGCTGTCCCGTGGACTCATTCCGGGTGACAGCAACATCTATGCGTGGCTCCAGCAGATTTTTCAGGTGATCCAGGGAACGGGTGGAACTGACGGCTCCAAGGAATTCCGTTCAACCATGGACATCATGCTCGTGGACCACCCGGTCACCACCACCAAGGCGGCCGTAAAAGCGGCGTGGCGTGTCTACAATTGCTGGCCCACTTCCATCGCTTTCGGTGACCTCGACGCGGGGGCCAATGGTGTCGAGCTTCAGCAGATCACCCTGGCCCACGAGGGATTCGATTTCAAGATCGCCAGTAAGGGCGGCAATGGCCCCGGCGGCGGCGTTTCCTTCGCCTGACACATCTCACAAGGGAATTCACTGGCATGACGACTCGTACGGAATACGACGCCGATTTCGACACCCTCGGCGGCGACACCATAAGCGCCCTGGAGCGTCCGGAGGAGGCCACCCAGGCGAGCGCCGCCGTGCTAGCGGCCGACCAGGTCTCGGGCAGGCCCGTCATCGACGCGCCCCCGGACACCCGCGTCCGCCTCGCGCGTGGCATCCGGCGTGACGGTGTCGCGCACCGCGACGCCGAGGTCCGGGAGCTGACCGGTACCGATGAGGAGATGCTGGCACGGGCCGGGGCCGACTGGCCGCGATTCCTGGCGACGCTGGTGGAGCGCGGCACCGTCCACGTCGGCGGCGAGCCCATGACCGCAGACCTCGCCAAGGAGCTGCTCATCGGGGACCGGGAGGCACTCATCCTCGCCATCCGGCGTGCCACTTTCGGCACCGACGTCGAATTCACCGAGTACGAATGCCCCTACTGCGGCGAGTCCACCGACCTCACGCTGCATCTGGATTCAGTGCCGTACCGGGGGCTGGCCCAGGAGCACGACGAGCACACCGTGCTGCTGCGCGAAGGCCGTACCGCAATCGTCCGTCTCCCTACGGCGGGCGACCAGGACGCAGTGCTCGGGCAGGCGTCAAAGCTGACGGCGGCAGAGCAGAATTCAGAAATGCTCTCCCGCTGCGTTCTGCGGCTTCCCAACGCCGTCGGAAACTCCTACCAGGAGGGAAACCGGGAGCAGGTCCGGGATCTCGGCATGGCGGACCGACGCGCCATTCTGCGGTACCTGGACGAAGCTCAGCCGGGCCCCCGCTACAACGAGGTCTCCTTCAAGCACGACGCGTGCGGGCGGGAGGTTCCGCTTCCGATCTCGGTGGCGGGTCTTTTTCTCTGAATTCGATTACGCGGGCGGTTTCACCGAAATCGAACTGCTCGCGACGCAATATCCGGGATGGACACTGACAGAAATCAAGCAGCTTGGCGTCCGTGAGCGGCGGCACTGGCTGCGCCGCGCGGCGTGGGAGATTGAGCGGAGGTAGCCGTGGCTACGCCACCACCACCGGCCGGGCCTTCAGGTCCCGGCTCTGGCCGGGTGACCGGCGCGAACTCTCTCCAGTCGTCCATTGACGCCCTGACGCGGGCCATGACGGCGTCCAGCAGCTCGTGGGTGCGGCTGCTGGGCGGGGTGTCCCGCTCCGCCGGAGGCAGCAGCAGCGGCAGCGCGGGGCACGGGGGCGCCCCGACGATGGGCATGTCCGCCAGCGCCCAGGCCCAGTGGCAGTACCGGCGCGATCAGCAGCAGCGCATGTATACCTCGGGCCTGGCCGACGCCCAGAACGCGCACACCTCCGCCCGTGCCGCCGCGCAGCGTGCGCACGGCCTGGCGGAGGCTCGCTGGCAGAACCAGCAGGCCACCTATTCCCGGCAGCTCTCGGCACGCGGAATGACCCAGGCCCGCGCCGACGCGATCAACGCGCGCGCGAATATCTCCAACCTGCAATACCGGGCATCAACCGATTTGCGTGACCAGCGCGTCTCGGCGGCCGACGCCACATTCACGCGCAGCCGGGACGCGCTCAACGCCCAGCGCGACCGGCTGGATTTCCAGTACCGGAATTCCCTGGACCGTATCGCCGAACGGCAGGCCACCAGCGGCACTCCGAGCGCCGCCGCTCTGCGAGCGCAGACGAAACCGATCAGGGCAGCCGCTGCGGCGGCGGCAACGACCGTCACCGGAGCCATGGGCCGGTACGGCACGTCGATCCGTGATTTCAATTCCGGTGTCGACCAGTACGGGCGCCTGGTCAGCCTGTACGGCGGATTCGGCACCGGCTCTTTCACCGGACGTTACGGAGACCGCGCGGAGCGCGCCACGGGGCAGGGCTTCAGATCCGGGTTCCAGAATGTCGCCACCTCGGACTCCGACCTCTTCACGGGAATGGCGGCACTGTACCGGCAGAACAGTTTCTCGAATATGCCGACGATGCAGCGTGCGGCAGCCGCGTCGGCGCTGGTGAGTCCCGAGATGGGTATCGCCGGTGCCGCGCAGCTCCAGGCTCAGATGGGCACGGCACGGGCCTATTACGCGGGGCAGATGTTCGGCCTGGCCCCGTCGATCTCTCCCGGCGGAGGGAAAGCAACTCCGCAGCAGACGTTCGCGTCGCTCTTCTCCCAAGTGTCGCCGAGGAATCTGGGGCAGCTCACGACGGAGCAGATGAAAGCGATGCTGGCCCAGGGCGGCAGCCTTCAGACCACGCTGGAGAATTACGGGAACGCGGCCGGTATCGGCAGCGAGGGAATTCAGAGCGCCGCCGACTATCTGACGCTGTCCAACCGGCTGCGCACGAAGAACAAGAACATGTCGCAGTCTGATGTGGATACGCTCCTGGCCAACGCGGCGAAATCCGGGAAGACCGGTGACAAGGCGCGGGACACCCTCAAGGACGCGGCGCCGGGCGTCGCGGAATCCTATCTGGACGCGCAGCGCCGGGCCGAGGGTGCCAAACGTGAAGGGAAGCTGGACTCCTCGGCGTCGTACATCACGGCTGCGATTTCCTCCGCGAATACGCTCATTGACATCCGTGAACTGCTCAAGCCGGTCATGGAGCCTCTCAGGAAGTTCTTGGCCCAGTTCTCCGGCGCCTTGGAGGGCGGCGGCCCGCTGGGGCTCGCCAACCAGGTCGGGCATTACGTTCCCGGATACGACGGCACGAAATCCGCGCTGAAATGGACGGGTAGTGCGATCAGCGGAATCTTCGGCGGTGACTCCGGCGCCCCGAAATCCCGTCAGGGCGGTTCAGGTCCGCAGGTGTCGGCGTCCGGCTCGGGATCACCGCAGGCGGCTCAGGCCATTGGGTTCGCGGAAAAGCAGCTCGGGAAGCCGTACGTTTTCGGCGCCGAGGGCCCCGACAGTTGGGATTGCTCCAGTCTGACGCAGGCGGCGTACCGCTCCATCGGCGTGAACATTCCGCGCACCACCTATCGGCAGATCAATTCCGGAAAGGAAGTGCCGGTCAAGGACGCCCTGCCCGGCGACCTGCTTTTCTACCCCGACCTGTCCCATGTCGTGATGGCCATCGGCGGCGGCCAGGTCATTCAGGCGCCGCACAGCGGCGACGTCGTCAAGATCAGCGCTCTCGACCCGAATCTCTACGGCCGTGCCCGGCGGATCGTCGGCAGCGTCGGCACCCTCGCCGACACCCTCTCGGACTCCTCCGGTGACCGGGCCGGTACGCAGACCTCGACCGGTACGCAGACCTCGGCCACCGGGGCTGGCGGGGCCTACGGCAGCACAGAGGAGATCGACGCCCTGGCCGCCGCGCTCGCCGGAGGCGGCGGCAGCGTCCAGCAGACGACGTCGACTGGCGCGTCACCGTCCACCCAGAACACCGTGAGCAAGGGCGCCAGCATCCCGGCAGGGCCGTCCAACCCCAAGGGGAATCAGGCCCTCGGGAAAAGCCTGGCGGCGAGCGTGTACGGCTGGACCGGCAGGGAGTGGGACGCGCTCTACCAGCTCTGGGAGCACGAGAGCGGCTGGAATGAGAAGGCGGTCAATCCCAGTTCCCAGGCATGGGGGATTCCGCAGGCACTGCCGGGATCAAAAATGGCGTCCGCCGGGCCCGACTGGAAAACCAGCGCCGCCACACAGATCCGGTGGGGACTCGGATACATCCACGACCGGTACGGGGACCCCGAGAAGGCGTGGGCTTTCTGGCAGAACCCGAAGGGATCTCCGGCCGGTTCGTCCGTGCACTGGTACCGCTCGGGTGCTTTTGAGATCCCGGACGACCAGGACGCCCGGCTGCACAAGGGCGAAATGGTTCTGGAGAAGAACACGGCGCACACTGTGCGGCAGGCGCTTTTGAAGGATTCGCTGCGCACCTCTGATCCGGCTGCCCGTAATTCCGGCGGCGGTACGGGGAGCAGTGCGGTTCACTTGAATTTCGATGCCGGATCTATCGTGATCACGATGCAGCCTGGTGCAACCGCGAGCGGGGCCCGGCAGGCTGCCACGCAGTTCGTTGATTTCGTCACCGCCGATGACCGTGTGCGGAAAATGATGGGAGGGTACTGATGGCGTCATCGGTAATCACCAACCCGGCGTTCGACAAGCGTATCCTGCGTCTCAGCCAGGTTCACGGCTCCCAGACCACGGCATTCCAGCGCGGTTTCCTTCAGACTGCCACACGTCGTAATCCCAGTACGGGCAGCCGGGGCGCCAAGCGCTACAGGGTCAATTTCCTGTACAACCCGTCGGATCTGTCCGAGTCGCGGTCGGTGAACATCAATGACAATGCGACGGCGCTGCCGACCGAGTTGAAATCCGATGCCGATACCGGCCAGGTTCTCGGGATCACCGGTGCGAGCATCAGTTTCTCACTGCTTTTCGACCGCACGTACGAGGTGGCGAACCCGCAGATCTGGAACAGGCCCGAAGCCGCCATGGGCTGCTATTCCGACATCACCGCGATTTTCGGTCTCGTGGGTATCTCGCAGGCGACGCTGCGGCCGTCCGCGACGCAGGTTCCCTACGCACCGGGGCAAGGGCCGAACAACTCCGGGGTCACTACGACGCTGGGGCCGGGGCCGACGACCAGTTCCACCACCACGGCCAACGCGAATCCGGAGCAGACGTACGGCGTCATGAAACTGAACCCGGTTTTCGCTGTTTTCTGCCCGGTGCGCACCCTGGACCCTTCCGGTTTCAATACCGGGGTGAGCATGATGCGCTACTACGGGTACATCAACACGCTGGGAATCCAGTACACGCACTGGACGCAGCGCATGATTCCCGTGCGGTGTGTGGTCAACGTTTCCATGGCGCTGCTGATGACCGACCGGAATCTGGTGGAGCCCTGATGCTCATTTCGCGGACTTCGCGCTACCAGCGGAATGTGACGGCGCTCGTCCAGGACCGCAACGGCGCCACGCAGCAGTACATCGTGCACCGGGTACCGACGGCGATGACGCTGCAAGTCAACGACTATTTGTGGCAGCAGGGTGACCGGGTCGACTCTCTCGCGGCCGACTATTACGGCTCCGAGTCGAGCTGGTGGATGATCGCGGAAGCGAATCCGCACGTCCTCGACTGGGCGGACGTCGCCCCCGGCACGCATATCAGGATTCCCCGTGTGGCGTAGCACCGTAGCGCCGACGGCCGATATGGCGACCCCGGTCATCGATCCGGGGTCGTGGATCAGCGACGTCACGCTGTATCTCGCGCAGAGCAGTCACCCCGTGGCGGTGATCACCGTCATGACCAATCTTCAGCGGGCTTTCCCCTCGCAGTCCTGGCGGACCCCGGCCGGTGCCCTGTGGGAGGAGAATACGCCGGTGCATTTCCGGTACCGCTGGTACACCGACGACCCCGGTGACTTTTACGGCTATGTGGCGTCGTCCAGGGTGCTCGCCACGGAATCCG
Organism: Streptomyces sp. CBMA29; assembly: GCF_014596445.1. Lineage (GTDB taxonomy): Bacteria > Actinomycetota > Actinomycetes > Streptomycetales > Streptomycetaceae > Actinacidiphila. The sequence goes on from NZ_MECL01000002.1 coordinate 93,654, forward strand.
ACCCCCGGTATGCCGGGCTCACACTGGTGCCGGTGCAGTACACCTGCGTCGGTGCGTCCATGCCGATGCAGAGCCACGCCAACCGGCTGTGGCAGGACAATTCGTGCTCCTACATGGCGCGCACCGTTTCTCAGGAGAACTGTCTGCTGCCCTGGGTCGAAATCTCCGACGAGCATTTCAGTCAGCGTATGCAGTCCGGCAGCGACTGGCAGTTCCTGGTCGACCTGGCGGATCGATGCTCCTACCGTCTGAATCTGGACGGCACGACCATGCATTTCGTGCGGGAGTCGACATACCTGCCGACGAGCGACGGAAGTCTGCCGCAATTCTGGATGCGGAAAATTCCGGGTCTCATCGACGGCCTGCGCGCGTTCTCGGGCGTGACGGGTGAAACCGACCCGGCCGGAGGTGTCCGTTCCCGGCTGACCACCACCGCGCTCAACACGCAGTCACAGAAGCTGAGCACCGCGACATTCACCTCCGCGCGCACCGACCGGCTCGGGCGCCCGGTGCGCGCGGCACTGGACCAGCAGTATTCGCAGCTCCCCGTGGCGGACTACTCCGAGGGTGAGCGGCTGCTGTCCAGCGCCAGCACTTTCCTGTGGGTCCAGGCGCAGGCGGTGACCAACGGCGACACACGGCTGAAGCCCGGCGCGCTGGTGGATCTGCGCGGCGACGGAATCTCCGAGTCGCACCAGGGCACGTGGATGGTCCGGGAGGCAACACATACGCTCACCATCGACCATTTCTCCGCCTCACGCACCGACTACACCACCACGCTCCTGCTCGGCAGAAACGGTGCCGACGCTCTGGACCTTCCCGCCCAGTCCATCGCTCCCCCCGGCAGCTACGGCAGCAATTTGGTGAACGGCCGCTGGCGGGCGGTCTCGGTGGGGGCGATATGAGCCAGGGGCTCTTCTACGACGCGATCGTGGCCGACACGGCCGACCCTTCCGGGCAGGGCCGCGCGCGGTTGAGGATTCCGCAGGTATCGGGGAGCGCGGTCACCGGCTGGGCCCGTCCCATGCAGGCCGGTTTCGTGCGGTCCGGGGATCTCGTATTCGCCGCTTTCCGGGGTGGCGACCCGAACTTCCCGATCTTCCTGCCGAATCTGAACCCGAATCCCTGGGCGCCGGTCACGCTCGCGGCCGGGTGGAGCGGCGGGACCGCTCCTGACGGTCCGCCGGTGTGCCGCCTGCGGATGGACGGCATCCTCGAATTCGACGGCCTCGCCGTGGCTGCGTCGCCCCCGGCGACCGGCGTCGCCGTGCCGTTCGCGTCCCTGCCCGGCGGCGTGCCGACGCCGCTGTACACCGGCTACCAGATCGGTGCGTCGAATCTGGTGACGGCGTACGGCGCCCAGGCGGTGACCGCGATGCAGACCGACCCCGGCACGACGACCTCGACCGCCTTCACCGCGTCGCTCACCGGCTCGACCGCAGGCCCGGTCATGAACTTCGTGGCGCCCGGAACCGGCCAGGTCATCGTCACACTGGGAGCGCAGACGTCGTCGTCGGGATCGGCGAATTCCGCGACCATGTCCGCCCGGATCACACAGGGCGCGACCACGGTCCTGGCCGAGTCCGCCGACCGGGCGCTTCTGAGCACGGGCACCGCTCGCGTCTCGCCTTTCACCGCTTTCGCCGTCACGGGCCTGAATCCCGGAACCACATACACGGCGACGGCGATGTTCCGGTCGGACAGTGCCGCAAGTACGGCGAATTTCCGGTCCGTGCTTATCGCCGTGGAGCCGGTGCGGCCTTTTTCCAGCCCGCTGGCGCGGGTCAGCGTTGCCGTGGACCGTACCCTGAACGCTGTTTTCCCGCACGGGTCTGCGGGTACTACCGTGCATTTGGCGGGACTCACCGCCCGGATCGCATAGGAGGAATCCGTGCCGGACACCTACCCCAATTTCGCTGCACTTGCGGCGGCCAATACACCGGGAGTGGATTACGAGATCGCGTCCCGGCCGACATCGGGCCCCGGCCAGCTCATCCACCTGGCCATTCACGGGGGCGCCATCGAACCGCCCACTACGCAGCTCGCGCAGTATTGCGCGGGTACCGGGGGCGCTTTCTACACGTTCAGTGCGGTGAGGACGTCCGGGAATTCCGAACTTCACATCACGGCCGCGAATTTCGATGCGCCGACCGCGCTGGCGCTGACGGCGGCCAGCAGTTTCACGGTGAGCTGGCACGGCCGGGCGGGCGCTTCTCCCCTCACGTACGTGGGCGGCCTGGACACCTACAGCGCGGCGCTGGTCCGCCAGGAGCTGGAGGCCGCCGGTTTCCGCTGCGAGGCGCCTCCCGCGAGCAGTGCCGGGACCGAGCCGTCGAACATCGCCAACCACAATGCGCGCGGTGCCGGAGTGGAGCTTTCCCTGTCCACCGCGCTGCGGCAGGCGATGTACCTCGACGCGGATCTCAGCCTGACCAGTGTGGCCCAGCCCGCCAGGCGGACCCAGACGTTCTACGCGTACGCCCAGGCCGTGGTCACGGCACTCGTGGTGGCGATGGCACCGGCCGGGCCGACAGTGGGCCCCGGTGCCCCGCGCCCCACGGCGAGGCGAACGGGGCAGCCGGTGCAGATGGCCATCCCTTTCGCGCTGGCCGCCGACGGGTCACTGGCGGTCGTCCAGGACCCGGCGAAGGCCACCAGCGACCGAGTACGGGCGCTGGTGGGCACGCTCCCAGGACAGCGGCCCATGCGGGCGACCTACGGTGTGCCGACCAGCGAGGTGCTCTTCGCACCCGACCCGGAGGTGGCCAGCGCCGAGCTGCAACTCATGGTGCGCGACGCCGTCACCGAATTCGAGCCGTCCGCCGTCATTACCACCGTGACACCGACGATCGATTTCGGGCTCGGCCTGGTCACGGTGGATGTCGGCGTGGGGCGTGCGGACGTGCCCAGCGCTGAGCTGGACCGCTATCAGACGGTGTCGGTGGCCGTGGGAGGGGAGGTCGCCGTGACGGTCAGCTAATTACCGGGCGGCACTATGCGCAGCCATAGAATCGGTACATCGACGTCCAGCAATTGACTATTACTCGGCCCCGCTGGCACACCGGAAGGAATGCCCTGTGGCCGACAGCACTCTCACTGCCCAGATCGATTACACCGCCCGTGATTTCACCGGCTACCGGGACGCCCTCTTCCAGCACGCTTCGAGGGTCTTTCCAGAATGGACGTCACGGTCGGCCGCCGATTTCGGTGTCGTCCTCGTAGAGATGCTCTCCTACCTCGGGGACATTTCCAGTTTCTACCAGGACCGTGTGGCGGACGAGGCGTTTCTCAGCACGGCGACTCAGCGCTCCTCCGTTCTCGCCATCGCCAGCACTCTCGGGTACACCCCCTACGCCGCTCTGGCAGCGATCGGCTCTGTGACGTTCCAGACCCTGGTGACGCAGACCGTGCCGGTGACCGTTCCCGCCGGAATTAAGATCATCACCGATTTCAATTACGATCTGGACCGGCCGGTCATCTATGAGACGGATTCCAGTATCACGGTGCCCGCGTCCGGCGGAACGGCCTCCGTGACCTGCACCGAGGGCCTCACACAGGGCACCCGAGAGATCCAACTCGTGGAGAGCAGCGGTCAGCTCGGCACGCTCACCGTGGAGGATCTGGGAATTTCCACCGGAGAGGCGGGGCAGCTGTTCGTCCTTTCCGCCAGCCCGCTGCTCGCGGACACCCTGCGGGTCGTGGTCGAAGCCGCCGACGGCGCCACGGAATGGCAGTACGTCACGAGTCTGGCGAACGCGTCCGGCGCCGACCAGGTGTACGCCACCGACGTGGATGACGCCGGTGTCGTCACCGTGCAATTCGGTGACACGGTCCATGGGGCGATCCCCGCGACGGGGCTAAGCATCGCCGCCGCGTATCGGGTCGGGGGCGGCGCGTACGGCAATATCCCGGCCAATTCGATCCGCGATCTCGCGACGACTGTCGTCGGCGTCACGGTGGCGGCGTCCAGCGCCATGACCGGGGGCGCCGATCAGGAGCCGATCGGGCTCATCCGGGCAAACGCGCCGCGAATGTACCGCACCCGCGACCGTGCGGTGGCACGGCGGGATTACGCGGACCTGGCTTTGGCAATTCCGGGAATCGCCAAAGCCTCGGCCGTGTCCCAGTCCGCGACGTCGGTCGCCTTGTACGTCATGGGTCCATCCAATAACGCGCCGTCCCAGATTCAACGCGACCAGGTGACCGCGTACGTCCGCGACCGCGCGGTGGCAGGAACGCAAGTTCTCGTCTATACCGGGACGCTCGTGCCGGTGAATTTCGGGACCGCCTCCGCACCGCTGCTGATCGGAGTCAATTCCCGGCACCGGCGCGCGGAGACCCTGCTTGCCTGCCGTCAGGCCGTGCAGAATCTCCTGGCACCGGATTCCACTGACTTCGGGAAACGCCTCCCGTTGTCCGCCGTATACGGCGCCTTGGTGGCGGTGCCCGGAGTCGACTACGCACAAATCACCATGATGGCGCGCGCCGATCTCGCTCAGACCGGCACCGCCGACATCGTCTGCCGCCCCTGGGAGATTCCCGTGGTCGGCACCCTCAGCGCCAACGCCGTCGGCGGAATCTAGGAGCAGCCGTGACAGCCCTGTACCCGGTGTCCGTGCACACCTATACCGCGCACCGTGACGCCGTCGAATACGTTCTCGCCGACCACGTCAACTCCCTCCAGGACGAGGTCACCGCGATCGAGCAGGCCGTCGGTGCGAATCCGAATACGTGGACGTACACCGGTGACGCGAATTTCAGCAACCTCGGGGACCTGGCGGCACACACCACGTGGAATTCGGTCAAGGACCGTCTGGATTCGCTCCAGGCCCACGTTGTACGCCTGGAGCGCCGCCAGCCACCGGCCGTCACCACGTTGCCCGGTCAGGTCCCCGGTGGTGTGCGTTTGCCGCCCGTTTTGCAGGTCCGTAATTCCGGCCAGTTGATCCCACAGAGTGCTGTGCGCTGGTCCACCTACGATCTGTCCACGGCGGATTTCGACAGTGACAGTATTTTCACCGGCGGAAGTTCCGTGGTATGCCCGCGCACCGGGTGGTGGAATATCACGGCCAGCACCTGGACCGATGTGCCGACCGGTAATTCCACCGTGCTCCACTCGGCGACCAACCGTATCCTCGTGGCCGGTACGGAGGTGGCTGCCCACACCAGCAGCCTCCCCCTCGGATCGGCCAACCCCCACCGTGTGAATCTCCTTTACAGCGGGAGCTGGTCCCAGGGAGATCCGCTCCTGGTGCAGAGCCAGCAGGGCCCGACCCCGGATTCCGGCAGCGTGTGGAGCCAGATGCGGCTGTCCGTCACATTCGTACGGGAGACCGTGTAAATGGCCGTCTACGGAATCGACCTCTACGGAAAAGCTGTTTACGGTGCGACTGTGCCGGTGGAATTCTCCGCCGGGACGATGGCGGCCGAGCAATGGGATTACGGCGTTCTGCACGTCACCTGGTCCACACCGCAGCAGGCCGCGACGGCCCCGGCTCCCGGCGCAAAGGGCTGGACGCAGCTCCGGCTCATCCGCAGTTCCTACGGCATCCCCGCCGACGAAAGTGACGGCCTGGTCCTGGTGGACGAGGCCGCCACCGGCGGCACCACCGCCCACATCGACACCCGCTGCACACCGGGCCGCTACTACTACTACGCGCTCTACGTCGCCACGCCCAATGACCCCTACCAGGCGGCGTACACCTACACCCAGGGCGACCTGGCCAGCTACGCCGGGCTCGACTACCAGGCGATCCAGCCCTCGACCGGGCAGGCCCCGGATGTCAGCCCGCTGTACTGGACACGGAGCTACGCCACCACACCGTGGGTCCGCGTCGGCGGCGCGGTCGGGCTCGCCCCGCAGGAATGGGGCAACTCCGGGCGCATGTACGACCTTGTGCCCCGCCCCTACCGCGTCCAGGACACCGAGACGACGGCCACCGACGTCCCGGTGAATTCCGCACTGGAGAAATTCATGGCGGTGCTGGGGTTCTATCTCGACGTCATGCGCACGGAGAACCGGAGGCTGCTGTGGCTGAACGACACCGAGCACATGAGCGACGCGCAATTGCAGCGCCGCGCGGCGGACATCGGCATCGCGCGTGACCTCCCGGCGCTGCCGCATCTGCGCCGCAGGTACGTCGCACGTGCCGCAGAACTGGCGGACAGTCGCGGTTCGGCCTCCGGTGTGGCCGAGCTGGTGAATTCACTCACCGGCTGGACGGCCGATGTATCCATTGGCTACAACCGCATGCTCGACGTCGATCAGGCGCAATTCCAGAGCCCCGTCTATCCCGTGTGGGACAAGGACACCCCGTACCTGGTCGGCGACTACGTCACCTCCAACGGATTCCTGTATCAGGCCGCGAGCGGCCCGAGCACCCGGTACTACGCCACGAATCTCACGATTCCGTCCGGCTCGGCCGTTTCGCCGGGCGGCAGTGTCATCAAACAGAGCTTCGCGGTTCTGTCCGGCGGCTCCCACTACCTGATGACCAGCAGTGCCCAGGGCCAGTGGATGGAGCTAACCTTCTCCGTCGCCACCTCTGGCGTCTACGACATTTCCTTCGCGTCGCTCATGGCGACCGACTACGCGACCGTCACGGTGACCCTGAACGGGTCGGGGATTCCGGGCGTGAGCTGGCCCCTGGATTTCTACAGCAAAACTCTCCAGGAGTCACCCGCCGTCTATCTGGGCCAGCTCCCCCTGTTCTCGGGCAATAACGTTCTCCGTTTCACCGCAACCGGCAAAAACCCGGTGTCCGGCGGCTACAAAATGAGCGCCGACTACTGGGTCATCAGCCAGGTGGGAGTGCTGACGGCCGGACACGCTCCGACCGGCTCCGCCACCAGCAACAGCTTCTGGACCTACATCGCGCCCGGCGCCGTCACCCTGGGCGCCACCAGCCCGGAGTGGAATCCGCTCACCGGCGGCCAGAGCACTTGGTACACCGCCGCCGTCTCCCCGGTGACCGCCCCTCAGAGCAGCCAGAGCATCGCCCTGGCGGGCGCCGCAGTCGGCCGCCAGGGCGAGGGGCTGCGCAACGCCCTGCGGGTCACCACCGGGGGCACCGGAACGGGCGACCTCACACTCCAGTCCCTGGGGCCGCCGGTGGCCACGGCCTGGAACGCCACCACGGCCTACCCCCAGGGCACACTGGTCACCTACGCCGGGCAGAGCTACCGGGCCTTGGTGCCGACCACCGCAGACCAGCCGGACACGGCACCCACCCGATGGGCACGCACACAGCTCACCACCTCCACCAGCCCGGACCCGCAGATGGTCCAGCACTACGGCATCCCGCTGCCGTCCACTCCCCCCTGGAGCGGCTCGGCGCCCTACGCGGTCGGCGCGGTCACCGCCTGGCGCGGCCACCAGTACGAGGCCACGCTGACCGTCCCCGCCGGGCAGGCTCCCACCGGGTACGCGACGGACAATCTGTGGTGGGCCTGGACAGGCCGGGACGTCACCAATCTCACGTTCAGCATGTGGCAATACCGGAGCGCCACGGCCACCGGACAATATGTGCGGGCGTTCATCGAATGGTTCAACGAATTCGGAGTTCTCCTGGCCTCGTCGGTCACCACGGACACCCCGGCATTCCTGGACCGGTTCGAGGTCGACCAGACCTATCCGAGGTCCACCGGATCGGCACCGCCGGGAACCGCCGTCGCAGCATTCCAGCAAACGGGTGTACCCATTCCGTGGAATACCAGCATCGGTGACTGGACGGCGGTCGACGCCATCGCCCGCCCCACATCGTGGTACGACGACAGCGCCGCCTCGCGGAAAGTCGGGCGGATGCTGTGGTTCAACCGCTCGTGGGTGGCGACGCTCACCACGGGCGACGAGATCTACGCGACGTTCATTTCCGGCCCTGCGGACGCCACGTATGAACAGGGCGTCGTCTTCCGGTTCGGCGGCGGCACATACCTACTGGCATCCCGTACCCGGCTCACCAAATGCGTCTACACCACCAGCGGCGGCGCGGTCACGGGGTCCACGATCACCGCTCTCGGCACCTATACCGGCGGATTCACCTTCACCAATGGAATGCGCATCCGTGTCGTGGTGACCCCGACGAGTATCAGCGTGTACAACGTCACCGGAAAGGGCCCCGCACTTGACACCCTGCTCCTGACCGTGGCGAATACCGACAACGCCACGCAATACGGCGTAGGCGTGCTGGAACGGAGTCCGTGATGTCCACCCCCATTTCACTCAGTGGGACGAGCGGGACCGGCGGCTCACTCACGCCAGTCGTCATCACCAACACCGCGCTCCCGCTTTCCGGAACATCCACATCCTCAGGTGCCGCGAGCATGGCCTCGGTCGGACTCCCAGGGGCATTCGCAGATTTCGGAGTCGTGCCCTACAAGGCCGCCGCCTATTACGACCCCGCGATGGCCTACGTGAACTCCCAGAGCATCCGCCCGGCGACCCCGGACGGCACGACGCCGGGATGGTTCCGGGCCAGTATCACCGGCGCAGCGCCCACGGAATACGCGCCGGGCCCCGCCGGGAAACTCTGGGGCCGCGCCGCTTTCGCGCGGGTCGGAATCCTCTCCAACTCCGCCAGCGCCGCCACCGGCTACGGATTCGACCGCGCCCAGATGGAAAGGACCCGCACCGGAAATCTCCTCACCGTCGAGCAGTCCAGCTACGAAGGCCGCATGTGCTACACCACGGCCGTCGCCGGGGCGAGCTACAGCCGGTCGACTGACACGGTGGTGACGGGGCGGTACTCAGGGAAATACCTCTACCAGCTCCCGCCGGTCAGTAATTCTTATGACCTGGTGCGCAGTTTCGGCACCTATCAGAACGTCAGGGATCTGCGGCAGAACTATGCGCAGCTCCTGACCAACCCGCCTCTGCCCGGCGAACAGGCATTCCCGACCCCGCCCCCGGTCGGCACCGGGCCCACCATTTTCACGGTGTCGCCCAACCTTCTCGGCCTGGTGGCCGTAGTGGGCGGCACGCCGGTCAGCGCGTCAATCGGCATCGCGGCCCAGTCCGCCGGACTCACACTGCGCTGCGACGTGCTGCGGTACGACGCGGCCTTCAACCTGCTGTCGGCGTCCGCTGTCACGTACGTAGATGTGACCTCGACGGCGGGATTTCACTGGCAGACGCCCGCCGCGCGTCTGACCCTGGAAGCGACCGCCGCGTGGGCGGCCGTCGTTCCCGTAGTGATCGCTGGCAGTGCGCAGAGCAGCATGGCGTTCTACGCAGACCAGCACCGCATCTCCACCCCTACGACGGTCAATCCAGCCGTCCATCCGGCGTCACCGGCCCGCACTTGGCAGGAACCCCGCAAAATCGTCGTGAAGGTGCGCGCTGACCGGGTCAACCTCGCGACGAACCCCGGTTTCATGGCGGGTATCGGCGGCTGGTCGCCCGTCGTCACATCCGGCCTGCCCAACACCCTCACGACGAAATCCGTCACAGGATACAGTGGAAACACCGTGACGGTTCTTTCGCACACGATTCCCGCGGTCACCACTTCCAGTCTCATCGCAGACGGATGGTACGGCGCCACGACCGCAGGAATGCTCTCCGGGCCCACCGGGAACACCGTCGCCGTCACGGGCCTCAAGCCGGGCACCACGTACACCGCGTCGGTATGGGTAAAGGCGTTTCTCGGGCAAGCTCCTGTGACGTGCTGGTTCTACGACGGTACGCAGTACGTACGCGGAACGCGCACGGGATACGTGGGTCTCGGCGTGCCCAGAACCTGGGAGCGTCTTTCGGTCACTTTCACGACCAGCCGTACATTCAGCGGCGACGGAATTCTCCGGGTCGGCTGGTCCGCCGATGACATGAGTTTCGTCTACAGCAATGTTTCGCCGTCCGATCTGGCACCGGAGCACTGGCGCCGGACGGACGCCGTGGCCACCCGCGACCCGTGGGTGTCCGGCATGCCGTACTCCACCGGGGACGTCGTTCCGGATGCGTCCGGTCAGAATTGGTACGCGATTCTGCCGTCCGGCGTCCGCGTCACCCTGACCAGCTCTTGGGAAATGTACGTGTATGGCGTCCTGGTCGAGGAGGGCGCTGCTCTCCTGCCGTATTTCGACGGTAACTCGCCGGGGTCAGAGTATCTCTGGGAGAACAGCACGGTGAATGCCCGCAGCCATTACTACCGGGGGCTCAACCTGCTCCGGTACCGTCTGGACCAGGCTGTTCGGCACTACCTCCCGCAAGGGTCCTCGTACCAGATCCTCTATGCGTCCGCGCTCTAGGAAAATGATGCCGCACGACAGGATCACCAAAGAATTGGCGCTGTTCTCCGCGACGGAGGAAATAGTCGCCGTGCTGAAGCAGCGTGGGGCGTCGCGGGAAGAAGCCTGGGCGCATCTGCGCGCCTTGTCGGCCGGGGCGGGTACTGAATCCCTGCTGCCTGTGGCCAAAGCACAGTTCGATCTCGTATGGCCGGAGGGTACCCCATGACCATCACCGCGTTCCTCATCTACGCGTTCGCCGTTTTCCTTCTCTGGGCGGGAATTATCTATCCCCTGCTCTCCCCGTGGGTGGGGGGCGTCGCACGTCCGGTTCTCTTCGCGCTCATCGTCAGCGCTCTGGCGTATCTCTTCGTCACCTACCACCACCCCAAGGTGTATGCCGTACTGGCCGTCGCCGGTGCTGTCGCCCTGCTCCAGCGTTGGAGTGCCGGTACCGCCGAAGACTCCCCGGCGGTCACCGTCGTACGCAACCGGCGCGACCGCACTCCGCCGAACGGGGTCTGATTTTCTGCGATTCGTTGTATCGGATGGCTTACGAATTAGTGCGTCTGAGTGAACTCGGGTCAACACGCTGAGATCCATTTTCACCCTCCTGGGACAGCGGCGCAGGATCGACCCCCCGACCCCTCAAGGAGGTAGGCCATGAGTCTGCGACAGGTGACGGTGGGAGTCGTCGGCGACGGAACCGTGCGCGACACCCTCGTCTGCGACGCCCTGAATGAGCATTTCGGCTACGGCCCCGAGGACGCGGAGGGCTATTTCGCGAAGTCGCGAGAGTTCGACGTCCATCTCGTATTCCCGGTCGGGGAGCGCCTTTTCACCGCCGGAGTCGAGGCCGTTTGGCAGTGGGCGGTCCGCACCGAGAACGCTTTCCTCGCTCTCGCCGATGACAGCCCGTTCGAGGCGGAGGAGGCGATCCGGGCCACGCTGCTGGACCCGGACGACTGGCAGGTCAGCCCGAACCCCTCGGAGGATCTGCTGACGGTTTTGACCGGCGGGCCCAATCCGATGCTGCTGGTCATCACCTCCGACGGTCAGTACGGCGACGAGCTGCGCGTGCTGGCCAGCGAGGCGCTCGCCGCCGGAATCCCGGTGTACGACCTCGCCCGCGCTCTGCTGGAGCAGACGTGGTCGGACCTCGGCCTCGAAAAGCCCGAACCGGCCGAGCCTGCACCCGTCGAGGCCGTGCCTGCCGCGACGGGACGCACGAGCGACGTCGTCGCGCTCACCGAGGCCGACTACGACGACGTCGTGGACTTCTTCGGCCGCGCCTTCAACCTCCTGACGGAGCTTCAGCAGGTGGCCGCCGGTATCGAGAACCTGCGGGCCGCGCTCGTCCGCACGGAGCGGACGCTGGTCTCTGCCCGTGCCGCCGCCGCGACCGCGCTCGCGTCGCTACCCCGCGCGGAGACGGCCGTCGCGGTGCCGTCCGACAGCGAGGAGCAGGAGCCCGTCGAGCAGCAGAGGTCCGCATCTGGACGTATGCGGACCGAGGTCTACGACGAGACCAGCGGCCAGTGGCGTCCGGCAGGCCGGGGGCGCCCCAGGGCGGGGGCCCGCACGCGCCGGGTACCCCGGTAGCGGAGGCACCCCCGTGGACCAACCGGTCGTCCCCGTGTCCGCGATTCTCCGGCGGCTGCCCCAGCGGGCCCGCGACGTCTATGCGGGCTACCTGCGGCATCCCGACACCCAGCACGACCCGGTCACGGGATGGAGCTACGCCTACGTCCCCCAGGACGCCGTGGCGCACCACCTGGGATGCGCGCTGCGCACCGTCAGCCGCGCCGTGGCCGATCTGCGAGGTGTCGGGGTGCTGCGCGTGCTCTCGTGGCCCGGTGCCGACACCGAGACGTCCCTGCGCCGAGGCGACGTCAATGTCACCACCTCGGTCTTCGGTCCGGTGCAAATGGTGCAGCTCGCTGAAATGCACCCGGAATCGGCGGTGGATCTGGCCGTCGCGAAGCTGCTCCAGGAATACGACCAGATCCTCTGGGATATCGAGCTGGCCTATGTCGGTAACCCGGACGGCCCACCGTGATCGGACGCCGCAACTGACGCCGCAACTTTGGCGTATCGAGTACACGCAGTACGAACCGCACACGCCTGCGCTAGCGACTAACTCGTACAGATACTTCGTATCTGTACTCGGCGGCGCCCCTGACGGGGCGCGGCCCGAGAAATAGGGGTGAATGTGAAAAAGCGATCTCTCCCCGTGGATGAGGACGCCAGCCGCGATCCGGCCAATGCCGAGATCTTCGCAGCCCTCCACACGGCAGCCGAACCGCTTGCGGACGAGTCGACACCCGCCGTCCGCCGACGCAGGGCACCCCGAAGGGCCCCCGGCCCCGACTCGAACATGGGCCTGGCCCAGTATTTCAACCACCTCTGCCCCGCGCCCAGTTGGACGCACGGCATGCAGATGAATTCACAAACCGGCCTCGCCGCGATGTGCCGTGAAATGCGCGAGCACGGCATGGATGCCGACCAGATCCGCGCCTTGATGGACTTGTATTTCGACCGGCTCGGCGACCGGGAACCGCGCGGCCCTTACTGGCTCGATTTCAAAGGGCGCCGGTGGGCGCTCCTGCGCCAGCTCGACCAGTCCGGCGCGGTCCTCACAAGCCACGACTACCAGCCCTGGGCAGGTCCGGCCGCCGAGACAGCCGACACCGCGTTCGCCGACGGCTGGCGGACACCGTGACCGATGACACGGCTCAGACCGGGTTCCTGTGGATCGGCACCGGGCTGCCCCGCCGCACCCACGGACTGGTCCTGGACGTACTGCGCGAGGACGACCGCGCCCCCGACGCCCTGGACGCCGTCGCGTCCTGGCTCCACGGACTGGCCGCGCAGCAGCGCGTCGACCAGGCGCACATCCCCGTCTTTCCCGGGGAGTTCGGACGCGGGCTGCTTCTGACCGGTATGCCCGGCACGGGAAAGACGACGGCCGCCGCCGCAGCCGCGTGCGAGGTCCGGCGCAGCGGGAAGAGCGTGTATTTCACCCGGTGGGCCGACCACGTAGACCGCGCCAGAGACCTGCACAGCCGACTCCTGCGGGACGCCAATCCTGAGGAGGTGTCCGCCGCGATGCGTGCCGTCCAACGCGTTCAGGAGGCGTTTCTCGCCGTCCTGGACGATGTAGGCCAGGAGCGTGTGACCGACACCGGTTTCGGCGTCGAGCTGCTGGAATCCACGCTGCGCGGACGGTACGACGCCGGAAAACCCACCATCGTCACCTCCAACCTCTCCTCCGCCCGATGGACGTCGCGTTACTCCAGCCCGTTGCGGTCCTTCATCACCCAGGCGTGCCGGATCGTGGTCTTCGACGGACCGGTTCTGAGGGCCGTGTGATGGAAAAAGGCGATCTCGCCGCGAGCGAGCCCGAGCCGCAGGCATTCGTGGTGTACGAGGGCCTCGTGGCAGTAGCGGGACCGAAATTCACGCAGAATCGTTTCGCCCGGCGAATCCGCATGCACCGCTACCGCGCGGCCCTGGATCTGCTGGCCTACAACGAGGCCGCGCTGATGGCGCTGTGGAATCTGTGGATGGCTTCGCGGCCCGTCTGCCTGATCACCTATCTGCCGCCCGAAATGATGCCCGCCATACAGCAGCATCTTGACGAACACGGCGTGCCGCATCTGCGGACCCTCCACGTCACCGAAACCGGAATGGCCCGCACCATTGCGATGCGCCGCGACGCGGCGATGGTTTTCGACGCCGACCCCGACCGGGCGCTGATGTACGGGCCCAAGGGCCGCATAATCCCGCCCGAGCACGCGGCAGCCATGGAGAAATTCCTGTGAGCACCATCGAGGAGGAGCTGATCTCCTACGTCACACTGACGGGCGACCTGGTGGAGGTTACGTCCGCAGGAATCACCACCGAACATTTCCAGGACCCCGACAACCGCTCCGTTTACGAAACGGTCCTGCGACACAGGGACGCCTACGGCGAGGTGCCCACTCCGGACGTCGTGCTCCGCAGCCATCCCGGCTACCCGCTCACTGACGAATTCTCCGGGTCGGCGGAATACCTCATCGCCGAGCTGCACCGCGCCGCCCGTCGAACCCTGCTCGACATGGGTGTGGACGCGGTCGCCACGGCACTGGAAAAAGACGACGTCGACGGCGCCATGTCGCTGCTGCAAATCACGCTCCAACGGGTCGCGGTCACCCAGACCAGCAGCCGCGATGTTGACCACGCCGCGACAGCCCCAGACCGGCTGGAGCGCTACCGCAATGCGCGGGACAACGAGAGCCAACTTTTGGGCATCCCCACCGGTTTCGAATGCCTGGACGAGGCAACTCTTGGAATCCAGCCGCAGCAGATGATCGTGCTGACGGGCCTCGCGAAATCGTGCAAAACGACAATTATGCTCCGCATGGTCCGCGCGGTGCACGACCACGGCCGCGCACCTCTGGTCGTGAGTTTCGAAATGCCCGAACCAGAAATCAGCAGGCGCCTGGACGGATTCGTCGCCGGAATCAATCCCAAATCCCTCCAGACCGGGCAGATTTCGGAGGCCGAGTGGCGGAAACTCGAACAGGCCCTCCTGCGGCCCGAACCCACGCACCCCCTGGTCATCACCGAGGACCGTGGCGCCGTCATGACGCTGTCGGGACTCCAGGCAAAAATCGACGTGCTCCAGCCCGGCGCACTTTTCGTGGACGGCGCCTATTTCCTCCAGGACGAACTTTCCCGAGAGACCGGCACCCCACTGGCATTGACCAACGTCAGCCGTGGCCTGAAACAACTCGCCCTCCGCAACGAACTACCGGTCATCGTCACCACCCAGTCCCTGCCCCACAAGGTCGGCGCACGGGGCCTGACCGCCAACTCGCTTGGCTACACCAGCGCCTGGGTGCAGGACGCGGACGTCGTGATCGGCACCGAGGCGACCGAGGAGGAATTCCACTACATTCTCAAAATCCTCGCCAGCCGCAATTGTCCGCCGCAGGAAACCGTGATCTCCATTCACTGGGAGCCGCCGGGATTCGAGGAGGAGCGGTATGGCC
Organism: Streptomyces sp. CBMA29; assembly: GCF_014596445.1. Classification (GTDB taxonomy): domain Bacteria; phylum Actinomycetota; class Actinomycetes; order Streptomycetales; family Streptomycetaceae; genus Actinacidiphila. The sequence continues at coordinate 108,911 of NZ_MECL01000002.1, forward strand.
CGGACGCGGACCTCCCGTATTAGCGGATGGGACCTGGTGGAGGCCCACTCCAACCCGGTCCCCAGCAACCTCCCCGGCGCCCTGGCCGACCTTGGCGTCACCGTCATCCGCACGACCACCGGCGTGGAAGCTGACGAGCACCTGGTGCGCTGTCCCCAGCACGAGCAGCGCACCGGCAAACGGGACCGGCGGCCGAGCTGTTGGGTAAATGACGAGACCGGCGCTTTCATCTGTTTCTCCTGCGGCTACAGCGGCCCTTTCGTAGAGCTGGTGGCCGACGCCCTGGGCGTGGACCGTGTCCAGGCCGCCCGCTGGGTGTTGCGCACCGGGACGCGCCGTGTGCGCGAGGACCGGCCTACAAGGGCGGTCGAGCCCCAGCCAGCCCTTACCGAGGCGGTGTTGGCGCTGTACGTGCCTCCCCCGGCCGAGGCGCTGGCCGACCGGCGGCTGACCGCCGCCGCCTGCGCGGACTACGGCGTTCTGTGGGACGCGGCACATCGCCGGTGGATCATCCCCATCCGCTGTGTCTCAGGGCGGCTCATGGGGTGGCAGGAGAAGGGGAGGCATGTTTTCCGCAACCGCCCCACCGGCGTGAAGAAATCTCAGACGCTCTTTGGCGCCCACCTCCTGGACGGCGGTCCCGCCGCACTCGTGGAATCGCCCCTGGACGCCGTACTCATCCGCAGCCTCGGGATACCCGTAACCGCTGTTTCCTCCTACGGGGCTTTCGTCTCCGACGCGCAGATGCGCATTATCAAAAGGAACTCAAGCGGGCTCATTGTTGCGCTGGACAACGACATTGCTGGCATCAAGGGCCGTGACGACGTCTACACCCGCTGGCGGCCACGCGGTATTCCCATGCTGTTTTTCAACTACGGCTCCGCCGCCGGAAAAGACCCCGGCGATATGCGCGATACGGACGTCAGGCGCGCGATGGAGACGGCCCATCTGCCGTCAAGGAAAAGGTGACCCGTGTTCACTGGCCAACTCCACCCGTATCAGGTCGAGGCCGTCGAGACGGTCATCGCCGACCGCGCTCTGCTGGTCGCCTACTCCATGGGCACCGGAAAAACCGTTCTCACGATTGCCGCGCTGGAAGAACTTTTCGGCAAGGGCGACATCTCCTGCGGCGTCATCCTCGTCCCGGCGACCGTCAAATGGCAATGGGCCAAGGCCATCGCGGCATTCACCGACACCCCGACGCGCACCCTGAAAATCCGGGGTACCGAGATCACCGTCCCGGATGAATCCGTGTGCGTCGTGATCAATGGGAAAAAGGAAAAGCGTCGGGAGCAGTGGCGTCTGGCCCAGACCGGGCAGGCGGACTACGTCATCGCCTCGTACTCCGCGATCCTCCACGACTGGCGTGACCTGTGCCAGGTACCGGCGGACGCCCTGGTTCTTGACGAGGCCGCAGCGATCAAGAATTTCTCCTCGCAGACCTCCCAGCGGGTCAAGAAACTCACTCCCCCGGTACGCGTCGCACTTACCGGAACCCCCGTAGAGAACAGGCCGGAGGACGTTTTCTCCATCATGGAGTGGGTCGACCATACCGTCCTCGGCCGGTGGGACACCTTCGAGAAGTCCTTCATCGTTCGAAATGACTGGGGCGTCGTGGTGCGCTACAAGAATTTGCACCTTCTGCACGACCGACTCCGCGCACGCATGATCCGCAAATCGCGTACCGACCCCGACGTCGCCCCCTATCTCCCCACCGTCGCCGAGACCACCCGCACGGTCCGGCTCGACGCCGCCACCCGCACGGTCTACCGGAGAATCCAGAAGGATCTGCTCGACGCGTTGGCGGACCTGTCCGAGGCCGGGAGCAATTTCGACCTGGCCGCGTACTACCACGGTGACGACACCGGCGGCGAGTACACGGCGCAGGGCCGCGTCATGGCCAGGCTCCTCGCGGCCAGAATGCTCCTGGACCACCCCGGCCTGCTCATGGACAGCGCGGTCGAATTTCACCAGGGCAACGGCCGGGGATCTCAGTACATCGCGGATTTCCTCGGCACGTACCAGGACGCGGCTGATCTCCAGGCCACACCGAAACTGCACGAACTGGGCCGCAACGTCGATGCCATTCTCGAAGACGATCCGAGTGCGAAAATCGCCGTTTTCACCGATTTCCGCCGCATGCTGCCCTACCTCACCGAGCGCCTCGACCGGCACGGCGCCATCGCCCAGTACCACGGCGGCCTCAACGCGGACCAGAAGGCGGCCGTAAAGGAGAGATTCTCCAGCGACCCGGAATGCCACGTGTTCCTGTCGACCAACGCGGGCGGCGTCGGCCTGGATCTGCCCGAGGCCCAGTACCTCATCAATTACGACCTGCCGTATTCCGGTGGCATCTTGGCACAGCGGAACTCCCGGCATGTGCGCGCGTCGTCAACACATAGTTGCGTCTTCATCGTGAACCTGATCGCGGAGGACACCGTAGAGGAGCGCAACCTGGCGACTCTCCAGCTCCGCTCCCGCGTGGCGGACGCGATCCTCGACGGTACGGGGAACACGGTCGTTCCGAACACCGTGGACAGCCTCACCGCGCATCTGGAAAAGAACTTTTCCCCGCAATAAACCGCGCCCGCACCCACCGGTCGGCCTACAGACAGGCATTTTTCGCCCGCTTAGCGTTGGCGTCACCCATCCATCGCAGCAACTCCGTAAATGCCGGAGGAGGGTGTGCAATGTCTGAACCCGATCAGTCGGCCCCGAGCCATGTGCCGGTGGACCCGGTGGTGCCGAGATTCCGAGAATGGGCTATTCTCCGCGCCCAGTACGCGGATGTGTCCAAACGCATGAATCTGCTGCGCGACAGCATCAACCGTGATGTCGAGGCGCGCGGTGTCCGCGATCACAAGGGGAATCAGTTCATCGATCTCCCGTTTCCCCTCACCGTCGGCGATACGACGTACAGCCGCATCAAACGGGAGCGTCGCGTCACCGTGATCGCGGACGACGATGCGGCCGAACGTATCACCCGCGCTCACGGCTGCTACGACCGCGCTTTCCCGCCGGTGCGTGTCCTCGATCCCGAGGAGTTGTACGTCCTGCACCAGGAAGGGCGTCTCGGCCAGGAAGAACTGGACGAGATCTTCCAGCCTCGGGAGACATTCGCCTTCAAGGGCGTTTCGTGACGCGTCTCCTCGTGGACGGGGTCGACATTACCGCCATCGTCCCGCGCTATTCGAACCGCCTCATCCACGAGGACTCCTTCGCCCGGCTGCTGTCCCGTAAGCGCCTGTCGGTCGCCGAACTGTGCCAGGAATCCGGCGTCACTCAGAAATCATTGTGGCGATTCCGCAGGCACCAGCGGGTGCTTCCCGTTGCCGCCGGGTGGCGCATGACATCCGCTCTGCACTGCCGTATCGGCGACTTCACCGTCCAGGTCGCCAACGCGCATTCCGTGGCGCGAATCCAGACCATCATCTGGGAGGCACGCGAGCTGAGCGCCCAGGAGCGAACCGAACTGGTCGTGTCCCTGTCCGGGGGGAGCAATGGATGAGCGCCTCCCGCCCCTGCGCGCGGACGTCTACCCCGGCACCACCCGGCCGGTCGGTCCTCCGGCGGCGCGGACGCCTGAGCCCGGCGACGTCAACGGCTGGGACGCCCACCCCACGTACCAGTATCTCCAGGGCGCCCGCCGCGAGTTCTACGGGATCGGACATCTCGCTCTCGCCATCTGCCGCTCCACGAAAACGATCTACAAATGGGAGGCTCGCGGACATTTCCCGCGCGCCACCTTCATCCTGAACGGTAGTTCCAAGAACGGTCGCCGCCGACTCTACACACGGCAGCAGATCACCGGAGTCATCGAAATCGCGGTAGACGAAGGCATTCTGACCGGTCACCAGCGATTCATCGGAAACACACAATTCCCGGCCCGCTGCGCAGAACTTTTCCAGCGCACCCGGTCGGTACTCCCTCCGCCCATCGCTGATTGGACCCACGATGCCTGAGCACCAGTTCGGCCGCCGCCGCTCCCTGCCCACCTCGACCGCCAAGCCCGCCGCACCGGCACCCACGGAACGCACCCGTGCCCTCGGACGCCTCGCCGCCGACGCCCGCGCCCCCGAGGGCGAGCGGGCCGCCGCCGTGGACCGGGTACGGGCCGCCACCGTCGCCACCAGCGCCACCGCCGGGTGGGACGGATTCGACAAGGTCGCCGAGGAGATGAGCGACTTTGCGAATTTCCTCAAGGTCACCGAGGAGCCCCAGGTCGTCAAAATCCTCGATTCCGAGCCCGTGGATGTCTACGTGTGCCACTGGATTGATGAAATTGAGGAAGGCACGAAGTCCTTCCGGTGCCCTGGTCAGGCCAACTGCCCTTTGTGTGCCATCGGGGACAAGGCCCGGAAATTCTCCGCCTGCTTCAACGTCATCACGCTCGAAGACCCCCAGGACCCGGTGCTGCGCATCTGGGAATGCGGAGTGAAGATTGCCCGCCAACTCAAGGACATCGCGACCGACGACAAGCGAGGACCGCTTGACCGGCCCGACCTGTACTTCTCCATCGTGAAGAAGGCGAAGACAGCCAAGAACGTCGAATACACCCTGGAACGCATCCGCGCACGCGATCTCCAGGAAGAATTCGGCATCACCCCGCTCACGGACACCGAGATCGCCCGTTTCCTGGCCGACCGGTACACCGACGAGATCAAGTCCGCACTGCCGGAGGAGGAGCTGGAAAAGATCGCGTCCTTCATCGTGGACGGCGCCTGACATGCCCGCACCGCCCGCGTTCTACACGCCCGTCGAGGTCGCTCAGATGCTCCGGGTGTCCCGCATGACGGTGTACCGGCTGATCGACACCGGCGAACTCGAAGCGGTCCGCGTCGGACGCCTCCTGCGCGTCCCCGCCAGCGCGTTGGAGACGTTCTATTCCCGGCCGACTGCCGTATCCCTCACCTGACGGCATAAGAGTGCGCCTCCCGAGCCGGAGATTCCGGAAGGCGCACTCCCACATTTGATCACGGGGTGCTGCCATGCCCATTCCCAAAGTGGTGACGACGCGCCGTCAGCTCAAAGAGGCCATCGCTTTCATCGGAGACCGCGAGGAATTCGCTTTCGACGTCGAAACGTCGGGTGAGCACCGGGGTGTTCCCGCACTCAACCGCGTCACCTGGATCTCTCTGGCGTCACGGGGCGGCACCACTGTTATTCCCATGGGCCACCCCAACGGGTACCAGACGATCAGCAAAGCGACCCGACGCAAAGACCGCGCTACGGGAAAGTTCATTCCTGTCCCCGCTGTGTTCTCCCCGCCCCCGGATCAGCTCACCCCGGCCGAGGTTTTCCAGGAACTCCAGCCCCTTTTTTTCTCGGGACGCACGAAGATCGCGCACAACGCCGTTTTCGACTTGGTATCCGTCGCCAAGTATTTCGGCCAGATCCCCCCGCCGCCGTACGGGGACAGCATCGTCGCGGCGTGGCTGATTGACGAAAACCGCCCGGCCCTCGGCCTCAAACCGCTGGTGGAGGCCCGGTACGGCCTGCGCTACGACCAGGAGGGCGTCGGCAAACGCGTCGAGGCACACCCTTTCGGGACGGTGGCCGACTACGCGTGGATGGACGCCTGGACGACATGGCTGCTGTACACCCATCTGCGACCGCAGATCACCGCCGCAGGGCTGGACGGGGTCTGGAGCCTGGAGATGGACGTCCTGGAGGCCCTGTTGCCCATGCGGGCCGCAGGCGCCCCGGTCGACGTCGCCGCCCTGGAGCGCCTCCGCGACGACCTGCGCACACGCATCGTCGGCGCTGAGGCCGAGGTCTACCGCGCCGCCGGACGCGTTTTCAATCTGGCCAGCAACCCGCAGCGGCAGCAGGTGCTCTACGGGCCGCGCCCTGCCGGACAGGGCCTCAAACCGAAAAAGACGACCAAGACCGGTGCAGCCAGCACGGACGCGCAGGCACTGTCGACGTACCAGGGCAAGAACGCCGTCGTTGACCGTCTGCTGGAATACCAGGAGCTGTCCAAGATCCTCTCCACCTACGTGGAGGGATACCTCGGAAACGAGGAGAGCGGAAAAGCCTCCCGGATTTACAACGGCAGGATCTATCCCACGTTCGCCCAGTACGGAACTGTCACCGGCCGTTTCAGCAGCTACGACCCCAATATCCAGAACTGGCCGAGGTCCGACAGTGACATCGGCAAAGCCATCCGCGACATCATCGAACCTCCTCCCGGTTTCGCTCTGCTCGTCGCGGACTACGCGCAGATCGAGCTGCGCATCCTCGCGCATTTCGCGAAGGAGGGCGCTCTCTGGCAGGGCTTCTGGGACGGCCTCGACGCCCACGTGGCGACGGCCTCGACCATTTTCGGGATTGCCCCGGAGGACGTCGACCGGGCCGCACGGCAGATCGCGAAGGGAATGGCCTACGCCATTCTCTACGGTGCAGGTGCCCAGAAACTGGCCGACATGGCGCACATCTCGCTCCCGAAGGCGTCCCATTTCATGCGCGTCCACGAGCGGGCCTTCCCCGAAATCTACGCCTACAAGGACGATCTGCTGCGCACCGCCCGCCGCCGCAGGCCGGTGCCCTATATCAAGACGCTCCTCGGCCGCCACCGGCGGCTGCCGGATCTGCGCAGTCACGCCGAGGGCCTGCGCAAGCGCGCGGAGAGGCAGCTCGTCAATTCCCACATTCAGGGAACCAACGCCGACATCACCAAGCTGGCGATGACCCGTTTCGACAGAACACGTCTGGACGGCATGCAGATGCTGCTGACCGTCCACGATGAAATCGCCGTCCTATGCCCGCAGGAGATCGCACAGGAGGGGGCGGCCGTCCTGTACGACGCCATGGCTGGCCCCGAAATGCAGCTCTTGAGTGTGCCGCTGACGACTGACGTGAAAATCGTCAATCGGTGGTCGGAGGCGAAGTGAATTTTCGTCCCGTTACATTGGAACCGACCGGAGAGAAGGAGTTCCGCCCATGCAGCTCGACGCCACCGCCCAGCAGATGCTCCGCGATATTGTGCCGTGCCCGGAGTACCGCAGCATTATCAGCGCGCTCGGATGTGTGCCTCCAGGTCCGGAGGTGGACGAGAAGGAGCACTACGCGAGCCATATGCGATTGAAGGCGGCGCTGCCGCTGCATGCGGCGGTGCGCGCGAAAGCGAATTCCGTCGCCGACGTCTTCATCGCCATGTGGTCCAGCGAGAGCGACGGGAGCACCCACGCGGATGCCTCGGAAATGCGGGCGCTGTGCCGCGCCACCGGGCATCTCGTCGTCACACACCTGATCGCCGCCGGTCTTATCAATGTCGCCTGAGAGGGGAAACGAGAGATGAGTTTCTGGGCCGACAAGCTCAACAGCGGGGCGGCGTCCGCTCCCGCGCCTCCCCCGCGTGCGGCGGCGTCCGGCGCCTGGTGGGCCCCTCAGCACGCATCGGTACCCGCCGGGCCTCCTGTGCCGCAGTACCAGCCGGAGCCGCCGTACGTTCCCACCACCACGCCCCTGCACCAACGCAAGGAGAGCAGGTGCCTGGAATGCAGCGGCGATAACACTTTCGAAATCGACGCCCGTCAGGGGCCGCGATGCTATGACTGTGGCGCCACCACCGGTAGCCGCACACGCAATTCCACGCAGGGCGCCCCCACTATTGGCACCAAGGGCCCGTCACGTGCGGCCCGGCAGATTACGGGAGCCGGATATCGTCCCGACATTATCGTGGGCTCCCTCTAGCGTCTTTTCGCACCACTCTTTCAGCGGATAGCAGGTCATTTTTTTGCTTCTTAGTGTGGTGGGACTCGTAACGCTCGTGGACGGCGGTAGTAGCGATGCTCGACGCCGATGCGGCGGCCCTCATGGCCACCATCAACAAGAAATACGGTCCCGGCACCGTTGTTATCGCGTCCGCCATGCCGCCGATTCCCCGATTCACCTCCGGCTCCCTCGGCCTCGACCTCATTCTCGGAGGCGGCTGGCCCGGCAACCAGTGGAGCGAGATCATCGGTTCCGAGTCTTCCGGTAAAACCACGCTGGTCCACAAGACCATCGCGGCAAACCAGCGCGAGAACCCGGAATTCTCCACCCTGTGGATCGCGGCCGAGGGCTACGACCACGACTGGGCGAAAACGCTGGGGGTCGACACCGACCGTGTAGCGGTCGTGGACACCAACGCAATGGAAGCCGCTTACAGCGTCATGCTCCAGGCCGCAGAGTCGCGCGCATTCGACGCGGTCATCCTCGACTCCTATCCGGCGCTCGTGCCGGATGCCGAGGACGAGAAAGAGATGGACGAGTACACCATCAGCGCCGGTGCCCGCGTCACCGGGAAATTCTTCCGGAAAGTCGGAAAGCCCACCAAGCGCAGCCTGATAGGTGACGACAAGCCTCTCCTCCCGATCGTCATCAACCAGTGGCGGGACAAGGTCGGCGCCTTCTCCCCGCATGGCACCCCCAAAACCACCCCCGGTGGCAACGCCAAGAATTACGCTTACTACACCAGGCTCGAAGTGAGCCGTGGTGAGTGGATCGATGAGAAGCGCCCTCCCAAAGGCACCGCCCGCGTCGGGCAGAAGATCAAGTTCCGAACGCTGAAGAACAAGACGACGAGCCCCGAGCAGCTCGCCAGCGTGAACTTCTACTTCGCCGACACGCTGCGCGACGGCCACCGTGCCGGAGATTTCGACACGGGCGCTGAATTCGCCACCCTCGCCGTATTCCACGACATCGTCTCGGCCGCCAGCAATGGCTACATCAAATACGGCGACCGCTCCTGGCGCTCCCTCGACAAATTCACAGCATCCCTGCGCGAAGACGTCGAACTGAGCGCCGACATCGCGGCGGCCGTCATGAGCACGGCCTTCGGAAAGTCGTAGCCGCTTTGGACAGGCGCATCAGAAACTCCCGCTCCCAGGAACGACGCGTGGCCGCCGATCTCGGGGGCCGCGTAACTCCTGGGAGCGGGAACCAATGGCACACGAAAAACGATGTCATCGCGCCCGGCTGGTCCGTCGAATGCAAAACCACCGGGGCCAAGTCATTCAGCCTCAAGGCGGACGATTTGCGTACCGCCGAGCGCAACGCGTTGATCGATGGACGGGAAGTGCTGTTCGTGGTCGACATGCAGGGCCGGTCATGGGCGGTTCTGCCCTATCACACGTTTCTCGCGCTGCTGCCGGACCCGGAGGCGTGATGACGCTACGGCCGCACGCTGCCCCCGACTGGTCGGAGCACCACTACCGGGGCCCCGCGAAATGCAGGGAAATCCCGCAGCCCGTGCGTGATCACGACCCGTTCTTCGACTCCCCGCTGCGGGCGATGGACGTCTGCAACGGCACGCGGGACGGCGTTGTCTGTCCGCGCCGCATCGAATGCCTGCGGGCCGCGATGCACAATTCTGAGCCGTACGGCGTCTGGGGCGGCATGACGGCCTATGACCGCCTACAGCTCCGTCTGCGGTATCCGGGAATGCCCGAGCGCTGGACATGGCATCCCCACCGGCAGCCCACACAGCAGGAAGAGGAAACGCCGTGTCAAAAAGCGTCGTGAAACGCACGCCGGGACTCGCCGCCTACCTAGACTCCGTCAAGGAGAGCAACGCGCTCTTCGGTGACATCAGCCGTCACGTCCTCAGCAAAGCGGCCCGGCCCAACAGCCACCGCAGCGACGTCATCTACCCCAGTGAGGTCGTCAAGGCCCAGTGGTGCCAGCGCGCCACCTATCTGCGGATCGTCAACGGGCGCGTACCTGAGCGCACGTCATTCCGTATGCAGAACATTTTCGAGGAAGGCAACCGGACACACGAAAAGTGGCAGGACTGGCTGGCCGAGATGCGGCGCCTGGAAGGGGACTGGGGCTGTCAGGGATGCGGCAATCAGTTCTACGCCAGGGGCCCGGAGAAGTGCCCGCGCTGCCACGGGTCGCGTTTTAAGTATCGCGAACTCCGGCTGATCGCATCCGATCTGATGCTTTCCGGACGGTGCGACGGCTACCTGCCCGCAGACGGCTGCCTGATCGAAATCAAGACCCTGGGGCTCGGCAGTCTGCGCTACGAAAGCCCCGGATTCGTCGCCCGCTACGAAGTCGAGACACCGCGCGGCACCGTGATCGATCTTGAACGCATGTGGAAAGACTTGCGTCGCCCGCTCGGCTCGGCCGTCAAGCAGGGAATTCTCTACCTGCACCTGGCACGCGAGTACGTCGGCTTGGACGTCGACCGCTGCGAATTCCTCTACGATTTCAAAGCCACCCAGGAAACCAAGGCGTTCACCGTCATGTACGACGAAGCGAAAGCGGACGCGCTCATCGGCAGTATCCGGCAGATGGCGAACTGCGTGATCGCCCGCGAGATCCCGGACTGCCCGGTGTCGTCCGACGGCTGCCGCGACTGCAAGCCGTACCAGGCCGCGTCATGAGCGGCATCGCCGCCCTGACTTGGGACGCCCTGGCCCCCCTGGGGTTCGAGCCAGAAGAGCGCCCGGCCTCCGGACGCATGCCCACGCTGCCCGCCGACGTCACGGAGCTGCCGGAGGCGGATCTCATGATCCTCTTCACCGAGCTGACCGAGTGGGCCTGCTACGCCGCCACCCAACTCGCCGACGCCGCCAGCCGCGAGCGCAGCGCCGAGCAGGATCTCGCCGCCGCCCAGGCCGCCGCGTCCGTCCGCGCCAGCACCGAGCGCACCGTAGCCGCCCAGAAGGCCCGCGCCGCCGCCGACCCGGCCGTCCAGGACGAAGGGGACGCCCTGCTCACCATCAGCGCGTACCGGCGGGCACTGGACGCCGTCACTGGCAATGCCGAGCGCCGCGCCCAGCTCGTGTCGCGGGAACTGTCGCGGCGGATCGCCCGCAGCGACCGCTCCGCCCGCGCCAGCCGCTGGGGCGGTGCCTGATGGCCGGGTACGGCGAGCTACCGCTGTGGATGGGCATCGACCCGTCCTACGCAGGATTCGCGTGGGTCGGCATCGTGGAGAGCGATTCCATCCCCGGCGGGCTCGGCACCCTGGACGCCCGCGAGGACTACTCCGCCGCGACCGCTGGAAAGGGCGCGGCCCGTCTGGAGCTGATCTACAGGAACCTCAGCAGATTCCTTGTCTCACTGACCCAGCACTACCGCGTAAAAGGGATCGCGATCGAGGGGTACGCACCCGGCGCGAAATTCAACCGCGAGGCGCTTGGCGAACTCGGCGGCGTCACACGGCTCGCGGTTCATCAGGCTCTGTCGGACGTGTGCCCGCCCGCGCTCATCGTGCCGCCGATGAGCGTCAAGAAATTCGCCACCGGCAAAGGCACCGCCCCTAAGGACAATGTGCTGCTCGCCGTGTACAAAAAATGGGGCATCGAATTCCAGTCCAACGATCTGGCCGACGCCTACACCATCGCGCGTATCGCCCGCGCCGTGGACCGGGGCGCGGACCTGGAGTACGAGCAAGAGGTGCTGCGGCGCCTCTCTCCGGCCCGGGAGAGGGGAGGAGGGGCGCCGTGATGCCGGGCTGGCACGAGCTGTACGAAGTGGGGTGGCTCTGCGGAACCGGACGCCCGGCGGCCGACGAGGAACAGCGGGCGCTCGACACCGTGCAGCGTATCGGCGACCCGTACGGCTGGGTCGAGGGCCCGTTCATCCGGCACAGCGGATACAGGTCGGTCACAGACCCCGACGACTGCGCGTGGGGAATCTGGGGCATCTTGCACAGAAAGCCTAGCTGGCCCTCTCTTACCGGGTAATTTTTCGCTGCGCGTACGCTCCGAGTCATATCGGATAACGAGGAGCGTTTCGTGGACACCCAGGTCACACAACCGGCTGAGGAGCGCGTTTTCCGCGTCCGCTCCTCTACTCCGTCCAATGACCTGGGGTCCGCCATCGCGCACGCCGTCATGGACGGCCGGACCGTCGTACTGCGCGCTGTGGGCGCCGGTGCCATCAATCAAGCCGTCAAAGCGCTCCCGATCGCCAAAGGATTTGTCGTCGGGTACGGCGTCCGGCTCTATTTCGACGCGAATTTCTTTCACGGTCAGGCCGTGGAGGGCGAGATCCTCGGTATCGCGATCAGCGTGTTCCGCGACTGAAAATTAGCGGGCCGCTGCACGGTCGGCCTAGACTCCTTTCAGGACTCCGGATTTTATTCGTGCACTCACTCGGGATTCATACGGCGGGGAGTCCCCTGCGCGCGAGTGGAGGCACACCATGGCTCACTGGACCCCGCCGAACCGGGGCGTCACATCGGCTCTCACGGCCATCCCGACCACCAGCTCCTTCCCCCTCATGGGCACCGAGATGCGCCACGCCACCGCCGCGTCGACCGACGGCGGCACGCCGGTGTCCCGCAGCGGGATGTCCAAGAGCGGCAATCCCACAGCAGGCGGCAAGGGGCTGCGCCGCAACATCCTGGCCGAGCGGGGCGGCCCCTGCGGCGCGGTGCAGGTCATGCGCCGCTACGACCCCTACCCGGCCACCGGTGGCAGCGTTTACACCGTCCCGTCCGTGTCCGGAGCGAGCGGCGAATTCCGTGCCGCAGCCGGACGCGCCTGAGCGAAGGGGACTCCCATGGCCATGTTTCTTCCGGTCGCCGCCGAGGCCGCCGAAGGCGGTACCGCCGCGCTGGCCGGTGCGGGCGGCGCCGGGGCCGGGGCCGAAGGTGCCGCCGGGGGCAGCCGCATGCTGTCCGGTCTGCAATTCGGCAAGGGCCTCGGCTCCCTTTTCGGCGGAGGCGGTAAGGGTGACGCGGATAAGGGCCCGGACATCCTGAGCGCGGGCGCCGACTGGGAGCGCTCATGATTCCCCCCTCGCCGGGCAATTCCGTGAATCTGGACGAATTCAATCAGCCGCCCCCCAACCCACCGCCCCTTAACGGCGCCCAGTTCCCCGCGCCACCCAGCTCGCCCCCGCCGGTTCCTGCCCACCCGCCGGTACCCCCGTCGGCCCCGCTGGCGGGAAGCGCCACCGCACCAGCACCAGCACCCGCGTCTGCGGGCGCCACCACCCTCGGTCCCCAGTTCGGGGTCACCACCGTCCACGCCGCAGCCGTCGCCGCCCACAAGATCGGCACCCGCCAGTCCGCCACCGGGGCGGCCCCGAAGCCGCAGATTCGCCAGACGCAGGGATGGAGCCGTTCGTGAGCACCGCGAATATCAGCTACAACCCGCCCTACCAGATTCCGGTCGGCGGGTCGGTGACCTATACCGGCGGGACCGGCGGAATGCTGATCTCCGGTGCCCGCGACATCCTGGACGCCCGACGGATGATGGATACCGGCCGTGTGCCGACGGCGCAGTACCCGGACGGTTATCTCGGCACGATTGAGTCCCGGCGCGGGGACAGACTGATGAACCGGGTCGGCACCCGGCAGAATCAGCGCAGCTACCAAAGGGGCGTGCATAAGGGGGAGCGGATCGATCCGGCGGACTACTACTGGCCGGACGATTTCAACCCGTCCACCGGCCTGGAATTCGAGGCGCGCGGTGAGCGCTGGACCGCCCAGGGGTCAATGATCGGCTCCCCGCTCGTGAATGACGGGAAATCGGCATCGGCTCTTTCTCAGGACCGGTTCGCGACGGCCGCACGGGTCTACACCCAAGAGATCACACCCCCCTACACGAATGTGGACGAGCAGCGCCGCGCCCAGCTCCAGCGATTCCGCCCGGCGTGGAGGTGACTGGTGTACACCCAGGACTCCGTATACGCCCGCCGCCCGTGGTCGTCGCTTCAGGAGCAGCAGGTCACCAATTACCTGGCGCAGTGGACGGACCTACCGGCGGACGCGGTGCGGAATATCGCGCCGCCGATTCCGAACATCGGCCGGACACCTCCGCGTTTCGGGTACAGCTCCTATGTGCCGGGAATCGCGGACATCGTCCGCCTGGACGAGCTTTACCCCGGTTCACGGATCGACTACTCGCAGTCTCAGTCCGGATTCTCCGGAACCTTTTTTCCCGCGCTTGGAGTGATGTGAATGCCGCGTGCCACGCGCAATACCGATTTGCGTCGCTCCGGTCGGGGAGACAACACGCCCGGCGTCGTCCACGGAAAGTCCAATCTCCAGGACCAGCGTACGAAGGGCCGTTACGCGCCTGCCGCGCCGTCGTCGGGATCGGAGTTCTCCGCCGGTGTGAGCGCCGGTCGGCCGATGTCGGCGGGAGCTGATGTCGGCAAGGGGTCGACGCGTTCCGTGGGCCGGGTCGCCAAGCTCGGCGGAAAGGACTGAACGAATGTATGCAGCACCGCGCCGTATGAGTGCCGAACTCGCCGAGGGAATGACGGACGGCACCTGGAAGAAGGCCGTCCGCGAACGCGGCGGAATCGTGGAGCCGACCACGTACCGGGCGCGTGAGGATCTCGCCCCGGTCTGGTACGGCATTGCCGAGGCTCAGACCAAGACCGACCCGTTCGGCCGGACCGTCCGCACCCCCAACGCCGTGGCCACGCGCCTCGCCTATCTCGTCGTCTAAGGAGCCACCGTGGCCGCCACCGCAAATCGCTGGAATTTGGAGACGAATTCCGACCTCACCTCCGAGCCGGTCCTGCCCGCCGACCCGGTCAACCTGCCGCCGCTCGATGTGCCGACCCGGCTGACCAATCGCGGAACGCTGCCCGGCCCGGCCGCTCCGGCCGCCCCCACCGGCCTGGCGGCCATGCGCGTGGGCGACCGGGAGGTCGAGCTGTACTGGGACGCCGCCTCGGGTGTGTCCCAGTGGGGGCCGCTCTCGTACAGCCTCTACACCGGCAGCGGCGGCTCCCCCACCCTGGTCGCCCAGGTCGGCGGCAGCCGCCACACCTGGACGCTCACCAAGCTCACCCCCGGCACCTCGTACACGATCCGGGTCACCGCAGTCGGACCCGGCGGCGAGAGCGCCCTGTCGACCGCCCTGGTGGTCACCACCCTGGCCGCCCAGACGGTGCCCGCCATCCCCCCGAACTCGGCCACGGGCCTGGTAGAGATCACTGGCGCCGCCGACGGCGTCCTCAGCCTGCGCTGGAACGCGGTCGGCGCGACCCCGCCCGTCACCTCCTACAAGGTGCTGGACGGCATCACCGTGAAGACCACGGTCAACGCGCCGACGACCACGGGCACCGTCAATGTCCCGCCCGGCGCCGCCTTCGCGGTCACCGTCCGCGCTGTCAACTCGGCCGGGGACGGGCCGCCGTCCAACCCGGCGCTGACCGGCGTCATGCCCGGCGCCACCACCGTCCCCGCCAAGATCACCGGACTGGCGCTCAACGGGGCGGCGACCACCACCACCGTCCCGATCCAGTGGACCGCCGACCCCAAGGCCAGCTCCTACAAGGTCTACGACGGCGGCACCTTGAAGGCCACCGTCCCGGCCCCGGCCACCAGCACGACGCTGACCGGCTACACCACCGGCACCGCCTACTCGATCACCGTCAAGGGCTCCAACGCGGTCGGCGACGGCGCCGCGTCCAACGCGCTGACCGGCTCCACCGCATAACTCCCGCCCACGCAGAGCCCATTCGTCACCCCGACACGGCACTCCCGAAAGCGCCGGGGACACCTCGTCCCTGGCGC
This sequence comes from Streptomyces sp. CBMA29, assembly GCF_014596445.1. GTDB lineage: Bacteria > Actinomycetota > Actinomycetes > Streptomycetales > Streptomycetaceae > Actinacidiphila. The sequence goes on from NZ_MECL01000002.1 coordinate 124,389, forward strand.
TTTTGTCGTTCCCGAGGTGTCCCCGTCCTTTCAGTATTTTCCCGAGAGGACATCGCATGGCTATCATGCCGGGCGCCACAGTGCGCCTCGTACCCAACTGCACCAAGGGCGGACAGGAATCCGTCCAGGGCGTCATTCTGCACATCATGCAGGGCACTTTGGACGGTTCCGATTCGTGGTTCCGCAATCCGATCTCCCAGGCGTCCGCGCATTTCGGCGTCGGAAAGACCGGCACGATTTACCAGTGGGTCGATACCCAGGATCGCGCGTGGGCGCAGGCCGCCGGAAACCGCACGTGGCTCTCCGTCGAACACGAAGGATACGCCGGAACCGCCCTGACAGCGGCGCAGCTCGCCGCCACCGCGAAAATCATCGCGTGGGCCCAGGGCCTGTACAAATTCCCGCTCCAGTCCACGGATTCCGTGACCGGAAAGGGCATCGGCTGGCACGGCATGGGCGGAGCGGCGTGGGGAGGACACACCGGCTGCCCCGGCGACCCCATCACGGCGCAGCGGCCCGCGATCATCGCCGCCGCCAAGGACATTCTCACGCCGCCGACCAATTCGAGCTACACCGTGAAAAAGGGCGACACCCTCTCCTCCGTCGCCCAGGACCACGGCGTCACCCTCGCCGCGCTTCTCGCCGCGAATCCCTCCTACAAGTCCCACCCGGACGACATCAAGCCCGGCGACAAACTCGCCATCCCGCCCACGGCCGCCGTGTGGGTCGTGGTGACGAAGGGCGACACGCTCAGCGGGATCGGCGCGACGCATCACCTCACGCTGGCGCAGATCGTGGGCCTGAATCCGCAGATCAAGGACCCGGACACGATCAATCCCGGCGACAGGGTCCGCGTCGCCTGACGCTTCCCCCCAATGGCCGGTACCGGATGCATTTTCGCACCCGCTACCGTGAGGGCCGCCGAATTGCCGTGCACGGATGGTCGGCCCGCCCTGTCCCCCAGGAACGGACCTCCCCGTGTCTCCCGTGCACCGCAAGCGCTGGCTGCCGCTGCTTCTCGCCCTGGCGCTCCTCGCGCTGGCCACCGCCGCCGCCATCACCCGGCACCACCGCACCCGCCCGGCACACCCCGCCAGCGTCACCCTGGCAGCCCCCACCGCGCGCCACACCCCCTCCGCCGCGCCCACACCCCTCCCCCCCGCCCCGGAGCCGCGCGCCACACCGTCCCCACCGCGCCCGACGGTCTCCCGCCCCGCCACGGCGTCCGCCGCCCCCACCGCGCCGCCCACCGCCGAGGCCCGCGTCGAGGCGGAGCGGGACGCATCGCAGGCAGCCAACCGTGACTACACACGCCGCGCCACCACCAGCTCCGGCAGCGCCCAGGACTACGCCCGCTCCCTCATGAGCAGCCCCAATTTCTCGTGCTTCTCCGCCGTGGTGGAGCGCGAGAGCGGCTGGTCGGTCACCGCGCAGAATCCCTCCTCCGGCGCCTACGGCCTCATGCAGGCACTGCCGGGATCAAAAATGGCGTCCGCCGGGCCCGACTGGAAAACCAGCGCCGCCACACAGATCCGGTGGGGTCTGGGCTATATGAACAGCCGCTACGGAAGCCCCTGCGGCGCCTGGTCGTTCTGGCAAGCACACGGCTGGTACTAGCCCATGGCCACCACCGTACACACGCACGAATTCGTGACGTTCGCCAATCCGTATATGCGATGCCTGCGCTGCTACGTGCCCGTACCGAAATGGCACGACAACAGCACCTGCGGCTGTCACGACCGCTGGTGGAACGAGCCCTGCCGCCACACCGCCGGAATCCATTCCGCATGCCCGTCCTGGTCACCGGTCGACGGCTGCCAATGCACGCCGAACCCCCACCACCAAGCCACCTGAAAACAGGGAGCACCATGTCCTTCATTCGGGTCCTCATCTGCCAGGACTGCCAGTCCACCGAGGTGCTCCCCGACTACGCGGGAGACCCGGCCGGGGACGAGGCGCTCATCTACGCCACCGGCAAGCACGTCTACCCCAATGGCGAAAAGCACTTCGGCCGCCTCTACGGAAAAATCGAGGAGGAGAAGTGGAAGAACCGCGAAGTCCGCGACGAAGTCCTGCGCCGGATCTGGCAGCAGGAGGGGCACACCGGTTTCGAACCGTGGGTTTACAACACATTCGAGACACTCAAGGCCGACGCCATGCAGTGCTGGACCAGTCGCCTGCGGCCAGAAACATGCTCGGACTACCGTTCCGAAAGCAAACGGCTCCTGCCCCCCACCGCCGAAGCCCGCAAAGCGGAAGGCATGGGTAAATACAAGGCGTCATCGAGACATACCCAGTACCTGTGCAGCTACTGCCCCATCAACTCCGTGGTAGAGCAGAAAGAACGCGACAGGCGCGGACTGTACAAGTGACACCCCGGCAGCGCCGAACTCGTGCCCCGCGTTCATTCGAAGAGCGCTTCTACGACAAGGTCGACAAAGGCACCGAGTACGACGACTGCCACCTGTGGACCGGCGCCCGAGACGCCGACGGCTACGGGAAAGTCCGCCTCCCCCAGGGCGGCACCCGTGGCGCTCACATCGTCGCCTGGGAAATGGCCACCCTCCAGGAACTCCCAGACGGCTGGCACGTCGACCACCTTTGCCGCATCCACGCCTGCTGCAATGCCGACCACCTCGAAGCTGTACCCCACGCGGAAAACGTTGCGCGCGGAGAATCCTTCTCCGCCCGCAACGCCCGCAAAACCCACTGCCCGCAGGGTCACGAATACACGGATGACAACATCCGCTGGCACAAAAGCACAAACGGAGCCTACCGGCGTGAATGCAGAACCTGCGTCACCGCCAGAGAAAAGGCCCGCCGCCTCAAAAAAGGAGAAACAGCATGAGTTTCAGCATCCACGCCGCCGGAACCGTCGCCCAGGCAATCACGCAAGTGCAGGCCGCCGAAGGCTATGGCGACACGACACAGTTCGACACCGCCAAGGCACTCATCCTCGCCGAACTCAACGCGTGGCCGACCGGCGGATACGCCTGGAAGGGCGTTGTGGTAGAGGCCAGCGGCCACCACGACTCCAGCACGACGCGCAACCTCAGCATCACCATCCGCCCGCTCAACCTGCGGGGCTGACGCCGTGACACTTCAGCGAGACGACCTGTACCGCGAACTGGACAAGATCCAGGACACCCTGAACCTCTGCCTCCTCAACCTGGGGCGGCAGAGCGAATCGTGGGCCGCACTCCACTGCAATCCCACCGTCATGTACAGCCCCCTGCACGGCCGAGTCGGCGCCGCAATGAACGATGTCAACGCACTGCGTTTCCAGATCGACACCGTATTTTCCGAGCTGACAGCCGAAACGGAGGCCACCGATGTCTGAGCCTACCGACCCCGACTGCCTGACCGCATTCCTGGTCGTACAAGCGCATGACGGCGCCTGGTACGCCACCCCCACCATTCACCCCGTCTCCCCCCTGCGCCGCGCCACCGTCCGGGATCTCACCGCCGGGTGCAACGACGTCCTGGACGACATCCACGCCTCGAAGACCGCCCAAGCCGTCATCAACCGCCTCACGGAACTCGCCGTCGAAACGAACGCGTTCACCGAACCGGAAAAGCTGGCGGAAACCCTCCGGAAGTAGGGAAACGACGAAAGGGCCCCACCCCCGAGGAGGGCCCTTTCGCATAACGGAACGCTACCACGACACGAAATTCCCGTCCTACGCTGCCAGAACGGTCAGCAGAGGGAATCAATCGTGCTCACAGTCGTCATGGTGGTCGAAGGCGTACTGCGCCTCCCACAGTCAGAAGCCATGCTGGTCACCGGAAAGGGTCTTTTCGCAGCCCTCGCCCCGACCACACGCCTCTATTTGCTCTCCTACGCCTGGACAGAATCCGAGCTGCAATCGTGGCTCGCGCGTAATCAGCTCACCGGGCACCTCGGAATCATCACCGCGTCCGGCCCCACCCCGCAGCAGCGACTCGACGCACTCCGGCGCATTCGCTCCTGGCGCGTCGAGCTGGTCATCGAACCGGACCCCCAATGCGCCGCGCTGGAAATCGCCGAGGGATGGACAGCACTCCTCCACGCCCCCGCTCTGTACGCGGAACCCGCCTGGCGGCCCGACCACACCGGCCACATCCGCCCCTGGCAAGCGCTGACCGACGAAATGCAGCACCAGGAAAACCTACGCCTCCGCGAAAACCGTGCGCGCACCACACCCGAGTAAGGCAACGCCATGTACTGGAACGCCCCCCACCCCCGCCGATTCCGTCTCGTACGCGACCTGGACATCACCGGAATCTCCGGCGACGGTCACGTGGTCGACGGCATCGAATTCGTGGACGGCTACGTAGCCCTGCGCTGGCGCCGCCCCCCGAACTCCCTCGCCATCTACGGGTCCATGGACGACGTCATCGCCATCCACGGCCACGATGGCGCCACCCGCGTCGAATACCTGGACCCACCCAACCGGCCCGACCCCGACGCCCTGGACGCCAGCCGACACGGACGCCCCCCGCGCAGCGGACCGGCCTAACAACCGGGAGTCCACGTGCTTTTCTACTTCGCCGGAGCCGAGATCCCCGGCCACCGCAAGCTCCTCCTCCAAGAGCAAGTGCCCGACGTAGCCCTGTCTTTCATGGGCCTGCGCCGCCGCGTCAAGGGCACGCAGAACTGGTCGATTGCTGAGCATTTCGAGGAGACCAACGTAATTCTGCTGGACTCCGGCGGCCACACGCTCAATCGCGAAGGTGTCGAGGTCGCACAGGCGGAGATCCGCGATATTGCCCGGTCGTACGACGAATTCCTGGAGTCACAGGGCAACGCCGAGCGCGTAGACCAGTTCATCGAGCTCGACGCCCTGGCTATGGGAAAGGACTGGATCGAGGACCGACGCGACTCGGACCTGTTCCGAGAAAAGGGCATCGCGGTCTGGCACGAGCAATGGGGCGTGGATGCACTCAAACACATGGCCGACCAGCACGAGTACATCGCCGTGGGCCAGGGGACATGCGGAGACAGGGATATCATTCCGATGCTGCGGTCAATGGCTCGCAGCGGCGTGAAATTCCACGGCATGGGGTTCTCCTCCCCGCCGCTCATGCTCGCCCTGCAATGGGCGTCAGTGTCCAGCACCACGTGGATCTCAGCCGCCGCCCACGGCGAGACCATGGTGTGGACCGGGACAGAGCTGAAGCGGTACCCGGCCCGATACAAGGCGCAGGCTCGCAAACGGCACCGCGTTCTCTTCGAGAGCAACGGGCTGGACGCCGCCGCCATCGAGGCCGACGACCCCACGGAGAACCTCAAACTGAGCTTGTGGTCGTGGTCGCAGCAGATCGCGGCCATCAATCAGCGCCGGAGCGAAGCAGTAACTCCCAAGGCAAAATCGGTGGAATCCGTAACCGGGGAAAACAGGTCGGGGGTAGTTGAGACAACCATCTCAGAAGCGCGGAACGATGACGCAACTCTCACGTCACCCGGACGGCGCAAGCGGCTCTTGCCCGGCATCGAAACCGAAGCGTTCACCCACCGGTACACAGACCCAGAAACCGGCGAACGCAAGAGCCGAACAGAACATCTCCTCGTTGCAACCGATCCGAACGTCAGGGTCTGCGACGGGTGCCATCTCAAAGGAATGTGCCCCGAGTACGCACCTGGGGAGTCCTGCGTATACGAAATTCCGGTGCGCGTGCGCACCAAGGAGCAGTACGAAGCACTGGTGGACTCCATCGCCTCCGTGGGAGCCCAGCGGATGCTGAAAGCACACATGATGGAAGAGGTCCAGGGCGGTTACCCCGACCCGGTGCTCAACGGCCTGATCGACCAACTGGCCCGGATCGTCAAACTCAAGGCCGACCTGCAAAATGCGTCTTTCACTTTCTCCATGCAGGTCCAGCAAAACGGCAGCGCAGAGGCCGGAATCCTGAGCCGACTTTTCGGAAAGGACGCCGTGGCACCCCCGGCCATCGAAAACCGCCCCGCTGTCCCGGTCGACCAGGCCCTGGCCGACCTCGGCATCGCCGACGTCATGGACGTCGAAATCGTGGAACCGGACTGACCGTCAGCGCCGAGGGAGCTAGCAACTCCCTCGGCCGCCCACCGGCAAGAACACCGCCCCCCGCCAACACAGCCGAAGAGCCCGGATCGGCGATGAAGGCCGTCGCCGATCCGGGCTCCGTACGGCCCCCTGCGGGCGACCTCCTAATCCGGGGGGGGGCGGAAAATCCCCCGCAGGGGGTGCTTACGAGTCGGGGCGGGGCCCGCCACTGGCAGCGGCGGGCCCCCCCTCCCCACGGACGTACTGCGCGTTTCAATCCCATGAGCAGAGCACCCCGCGCAGTACGCCATGTCTAACGGCATCCCGCGCGACCGGTTACGCCGCCGCACGGGTGACAGTAACTCACTCCTCCGTGGGACACCGCCGCCCATCATCGTACGAATCGACGTCGGCCGTGGGCGCATTGAGCACATCCGGCTGCGCTATGAAATGCACCGTGTCCGGCTGCGGCGTCTGCTCCACCACAGGTGCCCCCTGCTGGTCTTGGTTCGCCTGCCCGGCCTCCTCCCGCCGCTCCTGCCCACTCTGCTGCGGCCCCTCCACCGACTTGCGTGCGCGCACCATAGCGCTACCTCCAATACGAAATGGGGCTGCCCGGAAACCCGGACAGCCCCATTTTCCCGTAAGTTCAAAACACGTCGGTACCAAGAGTCACAACTCGTCCCCGATGATCTCTACCAAAGTCCCGTCGAAGGCTGTGAGAGACAGAATTCCCCCTCCTGAAACCGACGCCTCGGCCGTGATGTCCTTCACCTGGACAAGCATGGTTCCGTCGCTCACTACGTGGCCCTCGCGCAACGTGCTCCAAGCGTCCGCACGGTTGAACAGCCCCTCATCAACCAGCCGGTTACACATCGCGATCTTAAGGAGATCCCAGTCACCTTCCGGCTCGATCAGTAGCCCCGTGGTGGCCTCTTCCAAGACGCGTGAAAATACGATCAGCATTGCTCTCCTTTTTCGACACCATCCCGCTGAATGCCGCATAAACGCAGACGGCGGAGCATGTGCATGACTTCATCTTTCGCGGTGTACAAGCCCGAAGTGAATTCGCCGTACAGGTCCTCGAAATTCCCGAGTTCCGAATCCGGCGCGGGCCTGATATTCACGGCACTGCACGCCCGCTCGTACTGCTCACGGGTGTACACGCCCAACTCGCCTACAACCACCTCCACATGAGCGAGCGCCCTGGCTATACCAGCAGCGCGCAACGCCCGCTGCTCTGCCACCTCGCGACTGCTGTAGGAGAACCCGCTGATGTGCCTGCGGCCTTCCCAGACGAACCAGGACTCGTACACCGTCCCGTCGTCCCGCCCGCGCATCTCGCAGGCCAGCCTGACACCCTTGGGCAGCACCGTGGCCCACGGAAAGGGCGCCAGCACCACCACCCCCGCTCCCCAGACCGCTTTCGAACAGAATAGGGCCACACGTCGACAGCCGCCCGCCTGATCAAACTAATATGAAAAGCCCAGCCGGATACCACCGACCGGGCTCTCACAGGAAGACCCAAAGACGTCCCCCTCGGCGGCTACCGCGCCCGAGCTGCCGCCCGTTCAGCCAGCTTGCGCCGCCGCCACGCCCTTGGAGGTGTCCCCTCCGGGCGCTCACGCTCCCACTGGACCTCCTCGGCCGCATCTGCGGCACACTGGCGCGCGTGCGCGGTGGCAATGGTCACGCAGCGCAGCGCCATCCCCACCGTCGCCAGGACCGCGCTGCGGAAACGGGGGTCCTCAGGGTCCGCCGCCGCCGCGTTGAAAACAGCCGGGAAAAGCAGATCGGGCCGGGGATTGGTCATCACCCACTCCACATGCCCGTCGGGCGGCGGTTCCGTGCCGACCTCCGTTACCAGAAGCGCCACGTGGGCCTGGACCTGACGCTGAAGCGCCGTGCCGTCCGGATCATCGGAGTCGAGATGCTGCTCCGACCCCACCAGCACATGCACGGTGTACTCACCCCACTCGTACCGGGCTACGCCGCTGGGGTCCAACCTGACTTCGGTCAGACTAGTGCTCCCGAGCGTCTGCGAATGCGGATACACCTGCCGCAGACCCGGATACTGCGCCGCGACAATCGCGGCAGCCTGTGCGGCAAAATCGCCACCGGCATCCGAAATTTCACTATCACTCATAACTGCCCCTCCTTGAGTCCGCGCACGTCACTCCGCGACCGCGCGCTTTGAGATCCGGCACGCCGTACCCCGGCACCTCAACCCCCTATGCCCGGCCGGTGTACCGCACCGAAGGTTTACGGACCCACTCCGTAGGGCAGCGACGTAGTCAAATGCCAGTCGCCGTCTTCCTCCGGGCGCAGGATGAAAAGAGCCTCGAATTCAGGCTTGTTCCCGATCCCTCCGTTGAGCTGAGAAGAGTGCTTGGACTTGCGCCATTCCAATTTTTGCGACGTCATTACGGCAACCCCAGCACTTCGTTCACCGGCTTGAGACCCGCCAGCCGCTGCAACTTCGCGTCCGGCACCCCAACACCCGTCCCGCCCTCCGCGAGCGCGCACAGGCCCTCCACGACCCGGCAGAATGCCTCCCGGTCAACGGCGTAACCGTCCCGCAGACAGGCAGGCTCCACACCACCGTTCGCCGTCTTGATCTGATCCAGGCCCTCCCCCACTTGACGTGCCCATCCCTCGACGGACTTGACTACACGTGCGTCACTCATCCCGTGTTCCTCCACGCCCTGACCTCGTTTTTGATTTTCCTCATAGCTGGCGTACCCCAGCTCCCAGCCAGACGCACGCTGTACGGGTGTGACTGTCGCGATCAGGCTGTCCACTCATCCGGCCAGCCTGATCGCTGGAGGGTGAAAACCCCCGGAGGGATCTGCAAGCCGCCGAACCCGCCCTCTGTCTTCGCAGCGGCGACCAGCGTGCGCACGTACCCCACATCCTCCGTCAGCAGAGTGGCCCGGCCAGTAAAGGTGTCGTCCACCATGAGAACTCCGTAGCCGCCCTCGACGGCGGTCACTCCAGCGGCTGCGCACCAGGCCAGATACAGTTCGTGCCCCCCAAGCTCCGCAGGCGTCGCGAACGCGTATTCGTATTGACTCATCATGCTCCTTTTAGGGTTGTCCAACAGCGTAGAGCTGGGCGCTGACAGACGAGAGCGCCCCTGCCAAAACGACGGGGCGCCGCCCAGGGACTTGTGCTAGCTCGGCGCGCTCGGGGTGGTCGTCGTCCCACGGGTACGTGGGCTGCTGCGGTTCGGGGGACTGCGGTTCGGTCATGACGGACCTTCCTGTTCCTAGTGAGTGCCCCGCAGCGTAGGGCCGGGGACTGACAAAATCGGTATCTGGGGGACCTATTAAAGCAAAAATGGACCACTCGGATGGCGGTCCCCCCAAAAAAATGACCGGGCGACCATCAGATGCGTGAGCACACCCGACGACCGCCCGGCTACGTCTGTGGCACTACGCGCTAAGCACAACCCCACCGAGGAAGAATGCTGGGCAGATTTCTGGCGGGTAATTGGCGAGATCGCTCACCGGATCTGGGTCGAAGACCACGCGTCAAGCAACCGCTGACTTCAACCGCTTGTCGGCAATCCGCATAGACGCGTCCGCCCACAACGGCACCACCTGCGCGTGGCTACCAGCCGTGTCAGAAACAGTAGGCGGCGTTACGCGCACGTGGTCAACCACCTTGCGTAGCGCTCGGCGCTTTTCGTCAGGTGTAGCGCTACCCCAGACTGCCAGGAGTCCTTGGAATACCTCACGCTCCGGCACGCGGTTAGCTGCTGCCTCCCGCCGCAGCCGCTCTAGCCTCGCCTTCGCGTCAGACAACTCGACGCGCACCAACTCCATCCGATTCTTCGCTTCGGACAACTCCGTCAGCCCCGCCTCGTACCCTTCATTGATCCGATTCTTCTTTCGCTCAAGGTCATCGATCAGCTTCTCGATGGTCGGGATCTCCGAGACATGCCTTTCCGCCATGGCCGCACGCTCCATGCTCACCTGCGCCAGGTTCTCGCCACCCTGAGCCATCCGCAGAATCCACTCTTCGACGACAGCTTCCAGTCGATGCATCGCCATACTCAGCATGCTATTGCGCGCGTGCCGCTCGCTTCGATGGCAGGTGAAGTACCGGATACGCTCTGCCCCCTTTCGCGTTTGCCCGCTGACATTCATCACCAGACCGCACGGAGTGCCGTCCTCGCGCAAGTCACCACAGCGAACAAGGGACGATAGAGCAAACTTGGGCGCACTTTCACGAGTGCTCGGACTTCCCTGACGCAGCCGTCGCTCAACGTAGGCGTCCCAGATCTCCTGCGAGATCAGTGCGTCATGTGCGCCGTCCGCCCAGATATCGTATGTGTCCGGCCGGGTGTTCGTGGCTCGTTCCGTTTTGTTGGAGCGCCCGCGTAGCAGGCCCGCAGCAAACCCACTGTCGAGCACAGCTCGCCAGGCCGATTCATCCATCCGATTCCCTCGGAGCGAAATGACGCCCTGATGCCAGGCATCCTGCGAAACCGAGTACATTGTTCTGTCATCTACGATTTTTTCGTACGCCTCTGTCAGTGCTCTGCTGCGAAGGACGCGCTCGGGCTCGTCGGGCAGAAGATACTCCGGGACGAGCAGGCCACCACATTTATTGCGGCATGCGTAGGCCCGCGAATCGGGCTCGGGCCGGTAGCAGTCGGGGCATCGCGCATAACCGAAGCGTGGTTGACCGCCATGTGGAAGACCCACTTCAAGTCGCCCCTTATGCGCTGACTTCCAGCCCTCTGTGATTGTGTCGAGCTGGTACTCAGCAAGACGGAGGAACTGGTCGCGCATGTATCGACCTGCGGCGGTAGTGGCGTCGATGTCCTGCGTGGCGGACAGCAGTTCGCCGCCGACGGCTTCAAGCTGCTTGATGTAGTGGAGCGAGCCTACGAGGGTGCGGCCGAAGCGGCTGTACTCCCAGACAATGATGGCGTCTGCCTCGCCATTTTTTACGCGCTCGATGATGCTCGAAATCTTGCGCTTCGCGAAGCCAGCCCCGGATAGGTCCAGATCCGCGACGGGGTCGCCTACGATACGAATATTACGGGAGAGGCAGAATGCTTGGCAGATGGCCAGTTGCTGTTCGGGGCTCTTCATGTTCTCTCGGGCGGTGCTCACCCGGATGTAGATGATGGCACTCCGGATGACCCTCCCTGACGCGAGTGTTAGTGCAACACCACTCACAACGCTCCTTATGCGGCCAGCTCGACGGACTGGCGGCTGATCCCCATGTTCACGCGCTCACGGCGGCCCTCGCAAGGGCCGAACGAGTGCACTCTCTGACGTGTAGTCCGTGTTGACGGTGACCCGGAAGTGCAGCCGCCGCAGCAGACCGATCGGGTGCTCGGCGTACGAGCTGGCCGCGCCGGTCTGGAGGTTGGAGGTAGGGCACATCTCCAGCGGCACGCGCTTGTCGCGCACGTACGACGCCAGGCGGCCGAGCTTGACCTGGCCGCCGCGCCCGTCGGAGGAGATGTCGTCGATGATCCGCACGCCGTGCCCGAGCCGGTCGGCGCCGCACCACTGGAGCGCCTGCCAGATGGACGGCAGGCCGAACGCCTCGCCCGCGTGGATCGTGAAGTGGTTGTTCTCGCGCTTCAGGTACTCGAAGGCGTCCAGGTGCCGGGTGGGCGGGTAACCGGCCTCCGCGCCCGCGATGTCGAAGCCGACGACGCCCAGGTCCCGGTAGCGGTTGGCCAGTTCGGCGATCTCCTGGGAGCGGGCGGCGTGCCGCATCGCGGTCAGCAGCGCGCCGACGCGAATCCGGTGGCCGTCCTCGCGCGCCCGGCGCTCGCCTTCCCTGAAGCCCTCGTTGACCGCCTCGACGACCTCTTCGAGGGTCAGGCCGCGCTCCAGGTGCTGCTCGGGCGCGTACCGGATCTCGGCGTAGACCACTCCGTCGGCCGCCAGGTCCTGCGCGCACTCGGCGGCGACCCGTACCAGCGCGTCCCGCGTCTGCATCACGGCGCAGGTGTGCGCGAACGTCTCCAGATACCGCTCCAGCGAACCGGAGTCGGCGGCCTCGCGGAACCACGCGCCGAGCTTGTCCGGATCGGTCTCGGGCAGCGCGTCGTAACCGGTCGCGCGCGCGATGTCCACGATCGTGCCGGGGCGCAGGCCGCCGTCGAGGTGGTCGTGGAGCAGCGCCTTGGGGGCGCGGCGGATCTGTTCCGGGGTGGGAGTGCTCGGTTTGACGTTCGGCATGCTCAAACGATAGCCCCTACGCGCGTAGATATCGCGTTGCGGATAACAATTTTCCGTCCGGCCATACAGTGCACACCCCTGCGTCTGCCATCGTTGCGCCATGGCTTCCCAAGCATTACCGGCGCGCGGCGCACGACTGGGCCGCCCGGTGCCGTCCGGGCTGGTGCCCGCGCCGAGGCAGCGCGAACACGATACCGGCGCCACGGTGCGCGCCGTCGTGCTCGCCCTGCCCGGCGGTGACGCGCTGAGCACCCGGCGCCGCTCCCCGGTGGCGGCGGCCGTCATGTGGCCGCTGGCCCGCCATCTCGTCCGCGAGGGGGCCGCCGACGGGGTGGCCGCGCACGTCGTGCACTACCGCTTCCGCGGCTGGAACGGCGGGCACGCCCACCCGGCGGAGGACGCCGAGTGGGCGGTCGGCGAGGCCGTACGGCGCTACGGTGACGTGCCCGTCTGCCTCGTCGGCATGGACATGGGCGCCCGCGCCGCCCTCCACGCCGCCGGTCACCCCGCCGTGACCTCCGTCGTCGCGCTCTCCCCCTGGCTCCCGCGCGGTCCCGAGCCCGAGCCGGTCAAGCAGCTCATCGGGCGGCGCGTCCTGCTCGTCCACGGCACCGAGGACGAGTCCACCGCGCCCGACATCTCCTACGGCTTCGCCGAACGCCTCAAGAAGGTCAACCGCGACACCTGCCGCTTCGAGGTGCACTCCGACGGTCACGGCCTCCACCAGCACCGCGGCGAGGTCTTCGCCCTCACCTCCGATTTCGTCCTCGGCTCCCTCCTCGACCGGCCCCACGCCCGGCCCATCGCCGACGCCCTGGCGGCTCCGCCGCCCCTGGGACTCCGCATGCCGCTGGCCGCGGGCTTCGGCAAGTCCTTGCGGGTGTAACCCGCACCCGCGCAGCGGCTCCTCCGCGCCTGACGGTCCTACGTGCCCCGTAGGGCGCTGGGGGCACCTCCCGGACGGAGGGGCACGGACGGACTCACTTCTCCTGCCAGGTGAAGGAGAACACCACCGTGGCGCCCTTGCAGAGACCGGGCGACAGCATGCCCGCGCGCAGCGTCTTGCTCTTCGCGTCGTAGTCGATGCCTTCGGCCTCGTAGGCTCCGGAACACTTGCTGACTTTCGGCAGCTCGAACAGGTGCGTGACGGTGGCGTCGATCCGCTTGCCGTCCAGCGCGTGCGGGAGGTCGAGTTGCAGGACGTGGCCCTGGTCGGCGGTGCACACCAGCCGCTGGGCGGAGAAGAAGTCGCACCCCTGGATGTTGTCGACCTCGTGGTCGAGGGTGATCTGCCCGGCCTGCGGGAGATTGGCCTTCTCCGACGTCGACTTGTTCAGGACCGGTGCGGGGAACACCTGCAACCGCTTCTCGGCGCCGAACTCGCCCGCGACGATCCACTGACCGTCAGGGGAGACGGTCACGAACGAGTTGTTGAATTCTTCCCCCTGGTCCAACGCGTGGCGGAACTCCAGGCGTTTGCCGTCGGCCGTGGTGACGAGGAACATCTTGCCGGCGCCTTTTCGCTCATAGGCGTCAAAGGTGACGCCCTTGGCTATGTCGAGATCGCCGACGTGCTCAAAGCCCTCCTTGCGGACCGCCAGCGGTATGCTGCCGAGCCCGCGGTGCACCAGTGATCCGTCCTCCTTGCTGGCGATCCCCTCCGCACCTGTCACCGAGTTCACCGTGACCTTGCCGTCCGGTTTCCACACCCCGTCCGGCGTCGGGTCCTTGGCCGGTGCGCAAGCGGCCACGAGGCCGCACACCAGGGCGGAACACGTAGCGGTGACGATCAGGGACGGGCGAATTCGCATGGCTGTCCTCGTGCCGGAGCCGCGTTTCACGATCATGTGATGATAACGACTAGCACGTACTCGTCCCGGGCGATCCACCGTCATCTGCGGCGCCGCGAAATCCGGGCCGCCCTTCCGCGCTCGTCAGACGATGCGGTCGAGGATGATCGGGCGGGGGGAGAAGGAGACGCCCTCCGGGGCGACGGAGAAGGAGCCGGCGAGGACTTCCTCCGCGTACGGGAACTTCTCCGGCGTGTCCGTGTGGAGGGTCAGGAGGGGCTGGCCCGCCACGACGGAGTCGCCCGGTGTGGCGTGGAGTTCGATACCCGCACCAGCCTGGACGGAGTCCTCCTTGCGGGCGCGGCCTGCGCCGAGCCGCCAGGCGGCGACGCCGACGGCGTAGGCGTCGAGGGCGGTGAGGACGCCGGAGGCGGGCGCGGGGATGACGTGGGTCTCACGCGCGACCGGGAGCGGAGCGGAGGGGTCACCGCCCTGGGCGCGGATCATGCGGCGCCAGACGTCCATGGCGGAGCCGTCGGCGAGCGCCTTGGCGGGGTCGGCGTCGGGAAGCCCGGCGGCGGCCAGCATCTCGCGGGCGAGGGCGAGGGTGAGTTCGACCACGTCGGAGGGCCCGCCGCCCGCCAACACCTCGACGGACTCGCGGACTTCGAGCGCGTTGCCCGCGGTGAGCCCGAGGGGTACGGACATGTCGGTGAGCAGCGCGACGGTGCGGACGCCGTGGTCGGTGCCGAGCCCGACCATGGTGGACGCCAACTCCCGTGCGTCCTCGAGGGACTTCATGAAGGCCCCGGAGCCGACCTTGACGTCGAGCACGAGCGACCCGGTGCCCTCGGCGATCTTCTTGGACATGATCGAGGAGGCGATCAGCGGGATGGCCTCGACGGTGCCGGTGACGTCGCGCAGCGCGTACAGCTTCTTGTCGGCGGGCGCGAGCCCGTCCCCGGCGGCGCAGATGACGGCGCCGACGTCGTCCAGGACAGCCAGCATCTCCTCGTTGGAGATCGAGGCGCGCCAGCCGGGGATGGATTCGAGCTTGTCGAGGGTGCCCCCGGTGTGGCCGAGACCGCGACCGGAGAGCTGCGGGACGGCGGCGCCGCACGCGGCGACCAGCGGGGCCAGCGGCAGCGTGATCTTGTCGCCGACGCCGCCGGTGGAGTGCTTGTCGGCGGTGGGGCGGGTGAGCGACGAGAAGTCCATCCGCTCACCGGAGTTGATCATCGCGGCGGTCCAGCGGGCGATCTCGGCGCGGTCCATGCCGTTGAGCAGGATGGCCATGGCGAGCGCCGACATCTGCTCGTCGGCGACGGCACCGCGCGTATAGGCGTCGATGACCCAGTCGATCTGGTCGTCGCTCAGCCTCTGGCGGTCCCGCTTGGTACGGATGACGGAAATGACGTCCACGAATAGTCCTAGCGGTCTAGCGGTTCAACCGCCTCAGCGGTTCAGGTCTTCCGGGCCGAACGCGTCCGGCAGGATCTCGCTCATCGGCCGGACGCCGCCCGCGGTGTCGACCAGCAAGCCGGGCCCGCCGTTCTCCCACAGCAGTTGGCGGCAACGGCCGCACGGCATCAGGAGATTGCCGCGCAGGTCGGAGCAGGTGAAGGCGGTCAACCGGCCGCCGCCTGAGGCGTGCAGCGCCGAGACCAGCCCGCACTCGGCGCACAGCGCGACCCCGTACGCGGCGTTCTCGACGTTGCAGCCGACGACCGTACGGACCGTGCCGTCGTCGGCGACGGCCAGCGCCGCGGCGCCGACCGGGAAACCGGAGTAGGGCGCGTACGCCTTCTCCATGATCTCCCGGGCGGCGGACCGCAGTTGGTGCCAGTCAACGGCAGTCGGGTCCGTATCAGGTGGCGTCATCCGCCCTCCCCCTTCCGGTACGGGACTCCGTCCGCCTTCGGCATGCGCAGCCGCTGCGCCGACAGGCCCATGACGAGCAGCGTGGCGACGTACGGGGTGGCCTGGACGACCTCGTCGGGGACGGAGTCGGTCAGCGCGTACCAGACGGCGAGCAGGACGGCGAAGCCCAGCGCGACGGCGGCGGGCACGTAGGACTTGCGGAAGAACTTCCAGGCGGCCATGGCCAGCAGCAGCAGCGCGAGCAGGAGCAGCAGGGCGTGCACGGAGGAGCTGCCGTTGCGGAGCTGGAGGCTGTCGGCGTATCCGAACAGGCCCGCGCCCATGGCGAGTCCGCCGGGGCGCCAGTTGCCGAAGATCATGGCGGCGAGACCGATGTAGCCGCGTCCGCCGGTCTGGCCCGCGAGGTAGAAGTGCGTGCCGATGGCGAGGAAGACACCGCCGAGTCCGGCGAGGCCGCCGGAGATGATGACGGCCATGTACTTGTAGAAGTACACGTTGACGCCGAGGGATTCGGCGGCGACCGGGTTCTCGCCGCAGGACCGCAGCCGCAGGCCGAAGGCGGTGCGCCACAGCACGAAGAAGGTGGCGACGAAGAGCACCAGCGTGAGAATGGTCAGCGACGAGATGTGCGTGACCAGGCCGCCGAGGATGCCCGCTATGTCGGAGATCAGGAACCAGTGGTGGTTCTCGACGGTGGCCAGCCAGTGCGAGAGTCCGGGCACGGTGAAGGACTTGATGGAGTCCATCGGCGGGGACTGCTTGGGGCTGCCGCCCTTGGAGGCCGCCTCGCCCACGGTGAACCAGCGCTTGGCGAGGTACGCGGTGACGCCGGTGGCGAGGATGTTCATGGCGACACCGGCGATGATGTGGTCGACGCCGAAGGTGACGGTGACGATCGCGTGCACGAGGCCGCCCGCCGCGCCGCCGAGCACACCGGCCAGGACGGCGAGCCACGGGTCGGTCTGCCAGCCCACCGCCGCGCCGAAGAAGGCGCCGAGGATCATCATGCCCTCAAGGCCGATGTTGACCACACCGGCCCGCTCCGACCACAGACCGGCGAGTCCTGCCAGGCCGATCGGTACGGCGCCGGCGAGCGCTCCGGCGATCTGGCCGTCGGAGGTGATGTCGTTCGCGCCGGTGATGATCCGGACCAGGGAGACGACGATCAGCGCGGCGGCGATAATCAGCAGGATCACCGGGAAGGTGATCCTGAGCCGGGGCGCCTTGCCGCCGTTGGTCACGCGCGGCGCGGCCGGCGGCGGGGTCTGGGTAGCGGTGGCAGTCACGCCGTCACCTCCTGCTTGTCGTCGGAACCTGATGCGGCGGCGAGTTCCGCGCCCACCTGGCGCTGCTGGCGGGTGATGCCGTAGCGGCGGACCAGTTCGTAGGCGATGACGACGGCGAGGACGATGACGCCCTGGATGACGCCGACGATCTCCTTGTCGTACCCCTCGAACTCCAGGCCGTTGGAGGCCCGCTCCAGGAAGGCCCAGAGCAGGGCGCCGATGCCGATGCCGACCGGGTTGTTGCGGCCGAGCAGGGCGACCGCGATACCGGTGAAGCCGATGCCGGTCGGGAAGTCCGTGCCGTACTCGTACGACTGGTTGAGCAGGGTCGGCATGCCGACGAGTCCGGCCATCGCGCCGGAGATGAGCATGCTGGTGACGACCATCTTCTTGACGCTGACGCCGCTGGCCTCGGCGGCGGACTCCGAGCGGCCGACCGCCCGCAGGTCGAAGCCGAAGCGGGTGCGGGAGAGCACGAACCAGTAGATGACACCGGCCAGCACCGCGAAGACGATGAAGCCGAAGACCGGGTCGGTGGCGGTCTGGAAGTTGAACAGGTGGCTGGAGGACGGCAGCGGCTTGGTGGAGATCATGTTCGCCGCCTTGTCGGTGACGCCGAGCCGTCCGTCGCGCAGGAAGTATCCGATCACGATGCCCGCGAGGGAGTTCAGCATGATCGTGGAGATGACCTCGCTGACCCCTCGGGTCACCTTGAGGACACCGGCGATGGCCGCCCACAGCGCGCCGACCACCATGGCGGTGAGGATGATGACCGGGATCTGGATGATGCCGGGGAGCGCCATCGCGCCGCCCGCGGCGGCGGCGAAGAAGGCCGCGAGCCGGTACTGGCCGTCCACACCGATGTTGAACAGATTCATCCGGAAGCCGACCGCCACCGCGAGACCCGCGAGGTAGTACGTGGTCGCCTTGTTGAGGATGTAGACCTGGCTGTCGGTCTTGCTGCCGTAGTTCACCATCACGTCGAACGCGTGGAACGGCTCCTTGCCGGTGGCCAGCAGCACGAGGGCGGTGACCACCAGCGCGCCGACGACGGCGAGCACGGGGGCGGCGACGCCCAGGAGCAGCCGGTCCTTGTCGAACTTCTTCATCGGTCCTCTCCCCCGAGCTTCTTGGGCCGGTCCTCTGAACCGGCCGAGGTGTCGGTTCCGGCCGACGGGCCGGTCCCGGCCGAGGTGTCGGTTCCGGCCGACGGGTCGGTCCCGGCCTCGTGTTCGAGATGGCCGCTGGCGGCACCGGTCATCGCGGATCCCAGCTCTTCCGGGGTGATGGTGGCGGGGTCGGCGTCGGCGACGAGCCGTCCCCGGTACATGACGCGCAGGGTGTCGGACAGGCCGATCAGCTCGTCGAGGTCGGCGGAGATCAGCAGCACCGCCAGACCCTCGCGGCGGGCCTCGCGGATCTGGTCCCAGATCTGCGCCTGCGCGCCGACGTCCACGCCCCGGGTGGGGTGCGCGGCGATCAGCAGCTTGGGCAGGTGGCTCATCTCGCGGCCGACGATCAGCTTCTGCTGGTTGCCGCCGGACAGCGAGGCCGCGGTGACCTCGATGCCGGGGGTGCGGACGTCGTACTCCTGGACGATCCGCTCGGTGTCACGGCGGGCGGCGCCGGAGTCGATCAGGAAGCCGCGGCTGTTGGGGCGCTCGGTGACATGGCCGAGGATGCGGTTCTCCCACAGCGGCGCTTCCAGCAGCAGGCCGTGCCGGTGCCGGTCCTCGGGGATGTAGCCGATGCCGTCCTCGCGCCGCTTGCGGGTCGGCACGTCCGCGATGTCGCGGCCGTCGAGCACGAGGCCGCCGGAGTCCAGCTCCCGCATGCCCATGATGGCCTCGACCAGTTCGGCCTGGCCGTTGCCCTCGACGCCCGCGATGCCGAGGATCTCGCCCTTGTGGATGGTGAAGGAGATGTCGTCGAGCACCTTGCGCTCGATGCCGTCGAGGTCGACGGTGCCCAGCCGCAGCCCGTCCACGGAGAGCATCGGCTCGGTGGTGACGGTCGACTCGCGGGTCTCGGGCGACGGCAGTTCGCTGCCGACCATCAGCTCGGCGAGCTGCTTGGCCGTGGTGTTCCCCGGGTCCGCCTCGCCGACGGTGGTGCCGCGCCGGATGACGGTGATGACGTCGGCGACCGACAGCACCTCGCCGAGCTTGTGCGAGATGAAGATGACGGTCAGGCCCTCGGCCTTCAGCCCGCGCAGGTTCTCGAAGAGCGCGTCGACCTCCTGCGGCACCAGGACGGCGGTCGGCTCGTCCAGGATCAGCGTGCGGGCGCCGCGGTAGAGGACCTTGAGGATCTCCACCCGCTGCCGGTCGGCGACGCCCAGGTCCTCGACCAGGACGTCGGGGCGTACGCCGAGGCCGTAGGCGTCGGACAGCTCCTTGATCCGGGCGCGGGCCTTGCCGCCGATGCCGTACAGGCCCTCGCTGCCGAGGACGGTGTTCTCCAGCACGGTGAGGTTGTCGGCGAGCATGAAGTGCTGGTGCACCATGCCGATCCCGCGGGCGATGGCGTCGCCGGGGTCGCCGAGCGTCACCACCTCGCCGTCGATGGCGATGGTGCCCTCGTCGGGCTTCTGCATGCCGTAGAGGATCTTCATCAGGGTGGACTTGCCGGCGCCGTTCTCGCCCACGAGGGCGTGCACGGTGCCGCTGCGCACGGTGATGTCGACGTCGTGGTTGGCGACGACGCCGGGGAACCGCTTGGTGATGCCGCGCAGTTCGACGGCGGGCGGCGCGGCGGACCGGCCGGGGGCCGGGGCGGCGGGTGGACTCGTGGACGCGTTGATGACGCACTCTCCTGGGGGGAAAGGCTCGGAGCGGCAGGGCGGGTGGGGTGAGCTGGCGTGAAGGTATCGCGTGAACGTATCGCGGAAATGGCACTCTACGCGCGTAGTTGTGCGCATTCCACAGGCCGGGAGCAGAGGAGCGCTCGCCGGATGCCGGGCGTTCCCGAACGGTTCCGCACAGTGATCGAGGCCCGGCGGTGGGGTGCCGCAGCATCCCCCGCCGAGCCTCGCGAACCGGTTGTCGTACCGCCGGTCCAGCGGGGACCCGTGGCCGGGTCCCCGGCTTACGTCACGGCTTCGAGCTCACCTTGATCGCGCCCGAGACGATCTTCTGCTTGGCCGCGTCGAGCTGCGACTGGATGTCGGCGATGAAACCGCCGGACGTCGCCAGCGACACACCGTCGTTGGCCAGGTCGTACGTGTTGGTGCCGGTCTTGGCCTTGCCGTCGTGCACCGACTTGATCAGGTCGTACGTGGCCACGTCGACGTTCTTGATCGCCGAGGTCAGGATGTGGTCCTTGTACTTGGCCAGGGCCGGGTCCTCGTACTGGTCGGAGTCCACGCCGATCGCCCAGGCGCCGGCCTTGCCCGCCACCGCCTGGATCGCGCCGTCACCGGACAGACCGGCGGCGGTGTAGATCACGTCCACGCCGCTGTCGAGCATGCCCTGCGCCTTGCCCTGCGCCGACGTCGGGTCGTTGAAGCCCTTGGTGTCGGTCTCGTACAGGTACTGGCGGGTGAGCTGGACCGACGGCTTGGTGTCCTTGACGCCCTGGGCGAAGCCCGCGTCGAAGGTGCCGATCAGGGTGTTGTGCACACCGCCGATGAAGCCGACCTTGTTGGTCTTGGTCTTCAGGGCCGCGGCCACACCGGCGAGGTACGAGCTCTGCTCGGTGGCGAAGACCATCGAGTCGACGTTGGGCAGGTCCACGACCGAGTCGACGATGCCGAAGGTCACCTTGGGGTACTTCTTGGCGATCTTCGTGACCGATTCGCCGTAGGTGAAGCCGACCGCCACGACGGGGTTGTAGCCGCCGCCCGCGAGGAGGTCGAGCCGCTGGTCGCGGTCGGACTCCGTCTCGCCGTTGCTGGCGGTCTGGTCCTTCGACCCGATCTTGAACTCCTTGACGGCCTTGTCCATGCCGCGGGCCGCGGAGTCGTTGAAGGAGTGGTCGCCACGGCCGCCGACGTCGAAGGCGAGACCGACGCCCTTGTCCTTGCCACTGTCGGAGGAGCTGCTGCTGCCGCACGCGGTGGCAGTGAGCCCCAGAGTCGCGGACACCATACCCGCGACGATGATCTTGGATACCCGGCGCAAGAGGGTCCCCTTCAGTCTGAAGCGCCCCGTCCGGCGCTGGCTAAGCGGGAGCTTAACGCGCGTAGATGTCAGGTAAAGACCGAATGACGGCCCGTTATCGGATCGACGCATTTCAGCCAGGTGACGGACCGGTAGCGGGGGGTTCACCGGGTGTCAGGACAGCAGGTGAACCTCCGGTTCACGGGTGTCGGGACGGGAGCTGAACCTCCGGTTCGCGGGTGTCGGGACGGGAGCTGAACCTCCGGTTCGCGGGTCTCAGGGCGGGAGCTGAACCTCCGGTTCGCCGGGCTCAGGACAGCAGGACAGCCGCCGTGAAAAGCTCCACGCCGACCGCGATCGCCCCCTCGTCCACGTCGAAATCGCCCTGGTGCAGATCGCGCTTGGCGGCGTCGCCGACCGGCCGCACGCCGAGCCGGGCCAGCGCGCCCGGCACCCGCTCCAGATACCAGGAGAAGTCCTCGCCGCCCAGGCTCTGCTCGGTGTCCTCGATCGCGTGCAGGCCGTAGCGCGCGGTCATCGCGTCCCGCAGCAGCTCCACCGAGGCCGCCTCGTTGACCACCGGCGGCACCCCGCGCTGGTACGTGATCTCGCACTTCGCCCGGTACATCGCCGTGATCTGGTCGATCACCTCGTGCACCAGGTCGGGTGCGTCGTGCCAGGCCGTCAGGTCCAGGCAGCGGACGGTGCCCTCCAACTCCGCGTACTGCGGGATGACGTTGGCCGCGTGCCCGGCCTGGATACGGCCCCACACGATGCTCAGCCCGGACCTGGGGTCCACGCGCCTGGCCAGTACGGCGGGCAGCTCGGCGGCGAGCTTCGCGGTGGCCATCACCAGGTCGGTGGTCAGATGCGGGCGGGCGCTGTGGCCGCCGGGGCCCTCCAGCGTCAGCGTCAGCCGGTCGGCGGCCGAGGTGATCGGGCCCTGGCGCAGCCCGATCCTGCCGACCTCCACCTTCGGGTCGCAGTGCACCGCGAGGATACGGTCGACGCCGTCGAGCACCTTCGCCTTGATCGCGTCCAGCGCGCCGCCGGGCATGATCTCCTCGGCCGCCTGGAACACCAGCCGCACCGGGCGCGGCAGCCTGCCCCGCTTGTCCAGCTCCGCCAGGACCAGGCCGGCGCCGAGCACGATCGTGGTGTGCACGTCGTGGCCGCACGCGTGCGCCCGGCCCTCGACCGTCGAGCGGTACTCCACGGTCTTGGTGTCGGGCACCGGCAGCGCGTCCAGGTCGGCGCGCAGCGCGAGGCGCGGGCGCTTGGAGCTTGCCGCGCCGGTGTCGTCAGTGCTGCCTGTGCCGCCTCCGCTGCCGGTGTCGCCGATGTCGCACACGAGTCCGGTCCCGCCGGGCAGCACCCGCGGGCTCAGCCCCGCCCGCTCAAGCCGCGCCCTGATCTGCTCGGTCGTCCGGAATTCCTGCCGCCCCAATTCGGGGTTCCTGTGCAGGTCACGGCGGAAGGCGATCAGCTCGGCGCGCAGTCCGTCCGCCACGACGGTCTCGGCGAGACCGGACAGCACAGCCTCGGTCAGCCCGTCGGACGGCGGTGTAGGTGAATCGTTCACCTCAGTCAGCGTAGGGCCCATCACCGGCTCCTCTTACGTGATCGGGAAAGTTTTTGTCCTGCGGGAGGAGAAGAAGTCGCCCGATCGGCGCATACCCAGTCACCCTCGGGGGTAAGAAAACTTTTTGGTCTCTTACACCCATACTGGCTCAACGAGCCGCCCCCCGCGAGGCAACGCGACCGTCCCCGACGCCCCCGCCTCACGGGTGAGGACCCTTACCTTACGACCCTCGTGTTACGGCAACGTGTGCCGCCCGCGTGTTCCGCCGCCCACCACGTCCGCCTGCGCGCCCAACGCGGCGGTTAGTCTCACGACATGGGCGACTTCCTTCAGGTGAGCACTGCTACGGAAACTCGTGACCAGGCAGTGGAGTTGGCCGCGTCCGCGGTGCGTGAGCGGCTGGCCGCGGGGGCGCAGGTCGTCGGAGCGGTACCAGGCCCTTGAGGACCATCTGTTGAAGCACCATCCGTGGGACAACCCCGAGGTGTCGGCGGTGCCGATCGTCGCCGGTTCGGCGGCGTCCTTCCGGTGGATCGAGACGAACACCACGCCCGAAGCGGCCTCGTAACCCTCAGACCGCCGCCTTGTCGCGAGCGTGGCTGTCGTCGTACCTGGCGAGGTCGGCGTCATCGCCCTCGACCGCCGCGCTGGCGGTGCTGCTGGCGGATCGGGGTCAGGGGCGGGGGCCCAGGAGGCGGGTGTAGAGGTCGAGGAGGGGGGCGGACTCGGTCTGCCAGGACCATTGGCGGAGGATGTCGCTGCGGTCGTACGCCTTGCGGTAGCGGCGGGGGTTGGTGAGGACGGCGCCGACCGCGCGGACGAAGTCGGCGGTGTCGCGGGCGCGGAAGACCTCGCCGTTGCCGAGTTCGAGGGTGGCGGCGGCCATGGCGCGGACGTCGCTGACGACCACGGGCAGCCGGGCGTGGGCGTATTCGAAGTAGCGGGTGGCCAGCACCGTTTGGTGGTGCGGGAGTTGATGGACGGGCAGGACGCCGATGTCGGCGGAGGCGAGGAAGCGCGGGATCTCGGCGACGGGGACGTAGGGGAGGACGTGCAGCCGTCCGTGGACGCCGAGTTGAGCCGCGCGTTCGCGCAGTTCGCGCAGGTGCGGGTGGCCGGGGTCGGGTACGACGAAGGCGGCGTGCAGGTCGTACAGCCTGGGCAGCGCCTCCACGACGGTGGCCGGGCCGCGGTCCGGGGTGACCGGTCCGGTGTGCACCAACAGCGGGATGTCGGGCGCCAGATGGCAGCGCGCCCTGATGCCCGCGGGGTGCGCGGCGACGGAGGCGGCGGCCAGCGGCGGCGCGTTGCGGACCACGGCGGGCGTGGTCGACAGCCGGTGCCGTGCGCGCAACTCCCTTGCCAGGCCCTCGCCGACGGTGACGACGCCGTCGGCCTCGGGCGCGAAGGTCCGTTCGTACGCCTCGCCCGCCACGGCCGCGCGGCGGGAGGCGGCCGGGGTGCGCGGCGGCGCGTCCCACACGACCTCGATACGGTGTCCCGCCCCTTCGGCCCGCAGCGCCGCGCGGGTGGCGACGCCGAGCGCCCGGTGGCCGAGCGCGTGGATCAGATGCGGGCGGACGGCGTCCAGCACCGGGCCGTACGCGACCTCCTCGTCCAGCAGCCCGGGGTCGAGGCGGCGCCACGCGCGGCGGCCGAGCAGCAGCCGCAGCGTCTCGGTCACGAAGTTGTCCAGCCGGGCCGTCGGGCTTTCGCGGCGGCGGACCGCCGCCAGGTACTGCGCCGCGCGCAGCCGTGTCCATCCGGCCCGCAGTCCGTGCCGCAGCCACGCCAGCGCGTGGCCCGTGCGGGCCGCCGCGAGCAGCGGCAACGCCCGGTGCACGACGTCCAGTTCGGCGGTGCGGGTGACGAGCACCGCGCGCTCGGCCGTCACCAGCGTCGTCCGGTGGTCGTACGCCGCCGCGCTCCGGTACGCCAGCGGCCAGCGCAGTCCCGGTCTCGGCCGCCGCACCCTGTGCGCGCCGAGTACGCCGCGCACGGCGACCTTCCGTACGTCCACGCCCTTCGGCGTCACCGTCGCCGGTGCCCTGCCGATCAGCGTCACCCGATAGCCCGCCGCCCGAGCCGCGTCCGCCACTCTCAGCGCGCGCGAGTCGCCGTCCAATCCACCGGGGTCGCCTCCGGCGAGGATCGCTACGTGGGCCGGGGCCCTTAAACCCTCCGTCATTCCCGAAGCCAACCTCACGGGGGTGATCATTTGGTTACGTCAGCCTTGACGTGAGGCGAACGAGGCTCCGCCTTCCGCGGGGAGGGCGAGCGTCTTCGGGGCGCGGCCCCGTGCGTTCACCTGGCGGTGGGCCGCGCCCCGCAGGGGCGGGGGGCGCCTCCCGGACCCGCGCGGCCCGCCGCCGTCGGGCCGGTGGTCAGAAGACAACCGAATTGCCCCGCCGGGACGGGTGGTGACCCACAGGAGCGCTCCAGCCGGGCGCGCGGTTCCTCGCGCCCTGACGGGGCGCAAGCCCACCGTCAGGTGGACGGAGGGCGGCGAGCCGTCAGAGATCCCCCGCGGGAGCGAGGCCGTGGAGGTCGCGGGCCGAGTGGTTGATGCCGGTCAGGAAGGTGTGGGCACGCGGCGAGGCGGCGGCCGTCAGCCACTCCTGGTCGATGTCGATGACGACGATACGGACTCCCGTACCGCCGAGCGCGAGCGGCAGCGTGTGCACGACCGTGGAGGGGAAGGACAGGACGGTCCGGCCGATCGGGCCGCGGCGGGCGACGAGTTCGAGCGGGAAGTCGGGCCGGACGATCTCCAGGCCGGTCTCGGCGGCGAGCCGGTGGAGCTTGTCGACGGCCTCGCGGCGGTGGGCGAAGTACCGCTTGGCGCCGTGCCGTTCGGCGAGCGAGCGGACGACGGCGAGGTACCGCTCGGGGTCGACGACGCCGGTCTCGACGAGTGAGGTGCCGATCAGGTCGGTGCCCGCCAGGGTGCGCGGCGGCCCGAAGCGGCTGCGGGTCCAGGCGAAGCGGTTGGTGCGCAGCGCCATCCCCGGGGGCGGCGTCGCGGGCATCGCGCTGAAGAGTTCGACGTGACGGCGCTTGCCGGGTGTGAGGCGGCGGCGGGCCGCGGAGGAGAAGATCCCGAAGGCCGCGTCGACGGGCGAACGGCGCCGCCCCGAGCGGTGCCAGCGCACCAACCGGCCGCCTCTGGCGAGGATTTCGGTGAACTCCATGGTCGCGGTGCCGTCGTCCACGACGGTCAGTTCGCGGGCACGGCACAGCGGGAGCAGCACCTGGACGAGCCGGGAGAACGGGTCGCCGATGACGAGGTGTTCGACCCGGAAGAGCAGCGGCGCGAGCGAGACCGCCGTACGCAGCAGGCCGCCGCGGCTGCCGCGGGCCTCGAACCAGCGGACCACCGCGCCCTCGTCGCGGGCGAGTTCGGCCATGCGGCGCAGTTGGCCGCGGCTGGTGGGGTCCACCGGGGACAGGACGACGACGGTGAGCGGTCGCGCGACCGGTTCCGGCTCGGCGGGTACGGCCGGTTCACCGGTGGTGCGGGCGGCGGGGACGGTGGGCGGATGGATGTGCGCCCACTCCAGGACGTTGAGGAGCTGGACGGGTGACTCGACGAGCGCGACGGCGCCGATACCCGGTGCGGGCACCTGCCCGGCCGCGACTGCGGGCTTACCGGTCATGGCCGTTCCCCTTTGCCTCTGCGGTTGTGCGCGGGACCGGGAGACCCGAAGGTCCCGCGGTCCCGCCGGTCCTGGTCAGTGATCCCCGCCGCCCTTGCGGGGTCAGACGGCGGCGGGTGCCTCGACGCCCGCGGCCTCGGACTCGGCGACGACGCCCGCGACACGGCGCAGCTTCTTCATCGGGCCGAGCTCGCCCTCGTAGACCTTCTTGACGCCGTCACCGAGGGAGGTCTCGATGATCCGGATGTCGCGCACCAGGCGCTCAAGGCCGGTCGACTCGACCGAGGCGGCCTGGTCGGAGCCCCACATGGCGCGGTCGAGGGTGATGTGCCGCTCGACGAAGACGGCGCCGAGCGCGACCGCGGCGAGCGTGGTCTGGAGGCCGACCTCGTGGCCGGAGTAGCCGACGGGCACGTTCGGGTACTCGGACTGGAGGGTGTTGATCATGCGCAGGTTCAGCTCTTCGTGCTTGGCCGGGTACGTCGAAGTGGCGTGGCACAGCACGATGTTGTCGCTGCCGAGCACCTCGACCGCGTGCCGGATCTGCTTCGGCGTGGACATGCCGGTGGACAGGATCACGGTGCGGCCGGTGCCGCGCAGGGCGCGCAGCAGGTCGTCGTCGGTCAGGCAGGCGGAGGCCACCTTGTGGGCGGGCACGTCGAACTTCTCCAGGAAGGCGACGGACTCGACGTCCCACGGGGAGGCGAACCAGTCGATACCGCGCTTGCGGCAGTACTCGTCGATCGACCGGTAGCCGGCCTCGTCGAACTCGACGCGGTGCCGGTAGTCGATGTACGTCATACGGCCCCAGGGGGTGTCGCGCTCGATCTCCCACTGGTCGCGCGGGGTGCAGATCTCCGGGGTGCGCTTTTGGAACTTGACCGCGTCGCAGCCCGCGGCGACGGCCGCGTCGATCAGTGCGAACGCGTTCTCCAGGTCGCCGTTGTGGTTGATGCCGATCTCGCCGGTGACGTAGACGGGCTGTCCGTTGCCGATGTGGCGGGAGCCGACGCGGCGGAGGTTTGCGGGGATGGCTGTGGTCACGAGGGTGTTCCTTACGGGTTGGGACTGTCGGGGGGATGGATGTGTGCTGCCGGCGGGGCCGCGGTCGGCGGTCGCCGGCGGCTGCTTGTCAGCGGGCGAGAGTGGGGCCAAGCAGCCAGGCGGCGATCTCTCTGATCGCGCCGTGACCGCCCTGGGCGGTGGTGATGGCGCGGGCCGAGGCGCGCACCACGTCGTGGGCACCGGCGACGGCGACGGGCCAGCCGACCAGGCCGAAGCACGGCAGGTCGTTGACGTCGTTGCCCGCGTAGAGCACCCGCTCGGGCGCGATGCCGTTCTCCTCGCACCACTGCTTGAGGGCGAGGTCCTTGCGGTCGATGCCGTGCAGTACGGGGACCTGGAGCTTGCGGGCCCGTGCGGCGACGACCGCGTTGGTCTCGGTGGACAGGATGAGGACGGGCATTCCGGCGCGGCGCAGGGCCGCGACGCCGAGGCCGTCACCGCGGTGCACGGTGACCGACTCGTGCCCGTCGGCGTCGATCAGCACCCGGTCGTCGGTCTGGGTGCCGTCGAAGTCGAGG
Organism: Streptomyces sp. CBMA29; assembly: GCF_014596445.1. Classification (GTDB taxonomy): domain Bacteria; phylum Actinomycetota; class Actinomycetes; order Streptomycetales; family Streptomycetaceae; genus Actinacidiphila. Next base: position 152,481 of record NZ_MECL01000002.1, read on the forward strand.
ACGACCGCGTCGACGTCGGCCCAGCCGGGGGTCGTCGTGCGCGGGTCGAGCAGCGGGGCGAGGGCGCGGGCCCGTTCGAGGTCGGCGGGTTCGTCGATCTCCAGTACGCGGGCCGGGTCGGTGCGCACCAGCGCGGTCCTGCCGAAGAAGCGGTGGTTCGCGGCGCGGAAGCCGTCGGCGCGCATCGCGTACGCGGTGCCGGTCTCCAGCAGGTCCTGCGGCCGGTCCTGGCGGCGCGGCCGGGTGGACTTGTCGTGGTTGACGCCGAAGCTCTCGCCTCCGGCGGGGAGCGGGGAACCGGCCACGTCCTGGGCCTCGCGCCATATGAAGCCGTGGAAGGGGGCGACGGTGTGGGCGGTGTCCGCGCCGCCGTCCAGCACCGCGGCGGCGACGCCGTCGACCTCCTCGGCGGTGATGAACGGGCTGGTGCACTGGACGAGCAGGACGACGCCGGTGGGCGCGCCGCTCATCGCCTCGTGGGCGTCCATCGCGTGCAGCACCGCGGCCTCGCTGGTCGCGGTGTCGCCCGCGATCGCCGCCGGGCGCAGGACGACTTCCGCGCCCGCGGCGCGCGCGACCTCGGCGATGGAGGGGTCGTCCGTGGAGACGACGACCGCCGTCACCCGCCCGGCCTCGACGCAGGCCGCCACCGCCCGCGCCACCAGCGGCACTCCGCCCACCGGCGCCAGGTTCTTCCCGGGCACCCCCTTGGACCCCCCGCGTGCGGGGATGACGGCCAGGACGCTTCCGGCCGGGGTACGTGAGAGGTCGGTCATGAGGTGGCTCCTGTCAACTTTCGGGCCGCCGGGCCCTTGCGGCCGCACCCTGCGGAGAGGAGGGGCCCGATAGGGGCGCGTCCTCCGTGTATGCGGGGCGTCACAACTGCCCCCAGCGGCGGATGTGGGGCGCGACCCGCTGGACGCCCTGCCGGTACGCCGTACGGGCGGAGTTGCGGACGAGGTCGCGGACGGCCCGGCGGACAGGGCCCGGGTCACGGGGGCCGAGCCCAGCGGCAGCGTCGCCCTTGGGGTCGAGGCCGTGGCGGGCGAGGACGCCGGGGAGGTAACCGGGGGCGGTGCGCAGCGTGTAGTAGGGCGCGATCCGCGGCAGTTCGGGTTCGGCGAGCAGCGCCTGGACGCGGGCGCGCAGGGCGGCGAAGGGCGCGAGGGCGGCGACGCCGTGGGCCGCGGTCCAGTCGGGGTGGGCGTGCGGCACGTGGCCGTCGTCCAGTTCGTCCCAGGAGGCGAAGCAGCCGGAGCCGAGGAAGTGGTGGTTGCCGAGCGATTCGCGGATGCCGAGGTCGGTGAGGACGGCGGTCGGGATGCCGCGGTGCAGCGATTCGAGCGCGGCGGTCGAACTGACCGTGACCAGCAGGTCGGTGCGGTCCAGGACCTCGGCCATGTTGCCGTAGACCAACTGGAGGTTGTCCGGCGGATCGAGGGCGGCGACCAGCTTCTGGTACGGGTGTTCCTCGATGTGCGTGGTGTGCTCGCCGGGCTTGCTGCGCAGCTTGACCAGCACCTCGCGCTCGGTGTGCCGCCGCGCGTGGTCGACGGTCCGGCGCAGCAGGTACGTCCGGTCTGCCCGGCCCTCGGGCGCGGACGGCTGCACGGCGAAGGTGACGGTGAACGGCCGCTGGGCGTCGGGCCGGTACGGCTCCCCGCCGAGGAACGGCAGCGCGGTCTCGACGATGCTCGTCGTGCGGTAGCCGACCCCTTCGTACACGTCCCTGAACCGCCGTGCGTCGTCGGCGCTGTTGGCGAGTACGACGTCGGCCCCGGCGCGCAGCAGCAGACCGTCGGCGAGCTTCTCGTATACGACTCCGACGTATCCGGTGACGACCAGCGGCCGCTGCGGGCGGCCTTCCCAGGCGCGCGCGAAGCCGTGCAGGAGCGCCTGGACCGTGCCGCCGACACAGGAGATGACGACCACGTCGCAGCTCTCCTCGTCGATGTCGGCCAGCATCTCGGCGGCGGTCGCCTCCTCCATGGAGTCGGCCGGAATACCGAGTTCCGCCAGCTGGCGGGGGGTGGGGGTGGCCCGGCCGCGCAGCAGACGCGCGTCGAGTCGGGCATCGGGGTCGATCCGGCGCGCGGTCAGCGCACCCCACTTCCACCGGGTGTCCGAGTCGGCGATCACAGTGACCCGCAATGGGCCGGGCTTACGTTTTGGCACGGCAAGACCTTAGGAAGCCGTTGAGTTCATCGCGCTAATTGGCGACCAACAGCAGGTAAACATAGAGCCGCCACTTAGCCATCTGCCGTGGATAGGCCAGAAGCTCCCTGACCGGCCGCAGAGCCCGCACGGGACCTGCTTCACCGCTCCGACATCTGCCGTTTACCCAGATGTACGCTCGACGCAAAGCAAAAGGCCGGGCAAACGCCCTAAGGTACGGCGAGTGGTCAAGCTCTCCGTCATCGTGCCCTTTTTCAATGTGCAGCAATATGCCCTGGATACCTTGCGCAGCCTGCGGGCGAATGCCGATCCCGATTACGAGTTCGTGTTGGTGGACGACACGTCCACCGATCGCACTCCGGAGATCCTGGAGCGGGCCCTGGGCTCGGTACCCGGCGCCAGACTCGTACGACACGAGAAGAACGGGGGTCTGGCCACCGCCCGCAACACCGGGATCGACGCGGCGCGCGGCGAGTACCTCACCTTCCTCGACGGCGACGACTGGTACGGGCCCGGCTACCTGCCCCGACTGCTGGCTTCCATAGAGGAGTTGGGCACCGATTTCGTCCGCGTCGACCACGTGCAGTGCACCGGCTCCGCCCGCAACCTGATCCGGGTGCCGCACGGCCGGCGCGGCACGGTGCTCACCGCCCGCGACGCGATCCTGCCCGCCGACCGCTCCACCTCGGTGGACTACCCGTACGCCTGGGCCGGGATCTACCACCGCAGACTGGTCGACCGCGGACTGCTGCACTTCCCCGACGGGCTGCGCACCGCCGAGGACCGGCCGTGGATCTGGAAGCTGCACCGCGAGGCCGACACCTTCGGTGTCGCCGCCGGGCTGATGGGCATCTTCTACCGGCGCGGTGTGTCGACCTCGCTCACCCAGATCGGTGACGTCAGGCAACTCGACTTCATCCGCAGCTTCGACCAGGTCATCGCCGAGACGGCCAAGGACCGCGACGCGGAGCTCTTCCTGCCCAAGGCGGTCCGCACCTACTGCGCGATCATCGCCCACCACCTGAACAACCTGGAACGGTTCGAGCCCGCCGTGGCCCGCAGGCTGAAGGCGATGAGCGCCACCGCGCTGCGCAAACTGCCGCAGGACGTGCTCACCGAGGCGCTCGACTCGATGGACCTGGAGCGCAGCGTGAAGCTGCGCAGGCTGCGCCGCAGGCCGGGCCGCGCCGAGGAATCCGGCGCTGTGCCGCCACCGGGGCGCGGGGCGGGGCACAGTGGCGTCACGCCCGCCGCCATCGACCCGGACGACGACGATCTCGACGCCCGCGACAACGAGGGAGAGGTCGCGTGATGGCGCGCCGTACCCAGCTCTTCCTGGCCTCCACCCTCTACGGCGCCGCCACCCTGGCCGCCGCACTGGACGCCGGTTCCTTCGCCGCCGCCGACCGCCGCCTGCTGGTGGTCTGCAACAACGCGGCCATCCCGGAGATCAGCCGGCCGTTCGACCAGGCGCCGGGCTTCACCGCGCTGCGCTCCCGGTTCGACCGCCTGATCTCCTGGAACGAGACGATCCACCCGATGCACCCCAGCGGCTGGGCGCCGCGCGCCGACGACGTGCCGATCTGGGAGCGGTACGTCCGGATGCTGTGGGACCTCGGCGACGACAGCGTGGAGCTGATCGTGGAGTCGATCCAGGTCGAACCGGCGCTCGCGGTGGCGGCGATCTTCCAGGACGCCCCCCTCACCGTCTACGCGGACGGCCTGATGTCGTACGGCCCGACCCGTAACAAGCTGGGCGCGCTGGTGGACACCAGGATCGACCTGCTGCTCCACCTCGACCTGGTGCCGGGGCTGCGGCCGCTGCTGCTGAGCGAGTACGGCGTGGAGTCCGAGGTGGTGCCGTCCGAGGCGTTCACCAAGGTGCTCGCCGAGGTCGCCGACGCCTCGATGGACGCGGGCGGCGACGACCTGACCGCCGTCCCCGAGGGCGCGGCGCTGCTGCTCGGGCAGTATCTGTCGGCGCTGGGCCTGATCACCCCCGCCGAGGAGGAGGAGCTGCACCTGTCGATGGTGCGGGGCGCCGCCGCCCTGGGGCACCGGGAGATCGTCTTCAAGCCGCACCCGACGGCCCCGGCCGACTGGACGGACCCGCTGAAGGCCGAGGCCGAGCGGCTCGGTGCCCGGTTCACGGTGCTGAACACCCCGGCGCTGGCCGAGGTGCTCTACCAGAAGTCCCGCCCCGCGCTGGTCGTCGGCTGCTTCTCCACCGCGCTGCTGACCGCCTCCGCGCTGTACGACATCCCGGTGGCCCGTACCGGTACGAAGCTGCTGCTCGACCGGCTGACCCCGTACCAGAACAGCAACCGGGTGCCGGTGACGATCGTGCACGCGCTGCTGCCGGACCTGGCGGACGCCCCGGCCGTACGGTCCTGGTCGTCGCCGTCGCCCGAGCGGGTGGCGGCGGAGCTGACGCCGCTGCTGCACGCGGTGGGCTTCTGCATGCAGCCGAAGGCGTACCCGAGGCTGCGGGCCGAGGCCGAGGCGTATCTGACGGGTCATCTGAGCGCGGCGACCTGGCCGTACTTCAAGCGGCGGCGGCTGACCTCGCTCGGGCTGCCGGGCGCGGTACCGGCCCGGCTGGCGTTCGTGCCGCGCAACCGGACGGTCCGCAGGGTGGCCCGCAGGGCCCGCGCCATGAAGAAGGCGACCATGGGGTGACATCCCTCACGATCGCCGATCGTGGGGCATTCACCCCTTTACCGGCGGCGACGGACGGCGCATCGTGGAGGACTTCCGGGGGGCCGCACCGGCCCGAGGGGCCGTACACCCACACGATGAGGACCGACGCCGTGAGCGACTTCGCCGCACCCCGCCCGCACACCGAGCCCGGCACCGGCACGGGCGGGCCCAAGGACCGCAAGCACCTCATGGAGCAGGTGCTGGGCTGGACGCTCACCGTCGTAGTCGCGATGCTGATCGTCCAGCTCCACCTGATGTGATCCTCATCTGATGTGACGTGCCGCCCTCAGAAGGCGTCCGTGGGGACGTAGGTGCCCCAGATCTCGCGCAGCGCGTTGCAGACCTCCCCGACAGTGGCGCGGGCCCGCAGCGCCTCCTTCATCGGGTAGAGGACGTTGTCGGTGCCCTGAGCGGCCTTCTGGAGAGTCGCCAGCGCCGCGTCCACGGCCTCCTGGTCGCGGCCCGCGCGCAGGGCGGCCAGCCGGGCGGCCTGCTGGGCCTCGATGGCCGGGTCGACGCGCAGCGGCTCGTACGGCTCCTCCTCGTCGAGCTGGTAGCGGTTCACCCCGACCACCACGCGCTCGCCGGAGTCGGTCTGGAGCGCGATCCGGTACGCGCTGCGCTCGATCTCCGACTTCTGGAAGCCGTTCTCGATCGCCGCGACCGCGCCGCCGAGGTCCTCGACCTTCGCCATCAGCGCCAGCGCGGCGGCCTCGACGTCGTCGGTCAGCTTCTCCACCACGTACGACCCGGCGAAGGGGTCGACGGTCGCGGTCACGTCCGTCTCGTACGCCAGCACCTGCTGGGTGCGCAGCGCCAAGCGGGCGGACTTGTCGGTGGGCAGCGCGATGGCCTCGTCGAAGGAGTTGGTGTGCAGCGACTGCGTGCCGCCCAGCACCGCCGCCAGACCCTGGACGGCCACCCGTACGAGATTGATCTCGGGCTGCTGCGCGGTGAGCTGCACACCGGCGGTCTGGGTGTGGAAGCGCAGCATCAGCGACTTGGGGTTCTTCGCCCCGAACTCCTCGCGCATCACCCGCGCCCAGATCCGCCGCGCGGCCCGGAATTTCGCGACCTCCTCCAGGATCGTGGTGCGCGCGACGAAGAAGAACGACAGGCGCGGCGCGAAATCGTCCACGTCCATCCCGGCGGCGACGGCGGTGCGCACGTACTCGATGCCGTCGGCGAGAGTGAACGCGATCTCCTGCGCGGGCGAGGCGCCGGCCTCCGCCATGTGGTAGCCGGAGATCGAGATGGTGTTCCACTTCGGGATCTCGGTCCGGCAGTACCCGAAGATGTCCGCGATCAGCCGCAGGGACGGCTTCGGCGGGAAGATGTACGTGCCCCGCGCGATGTACTCCTTCAGCACGTCGTTCTGCACCGTGCCGGTCAGCGCGGACGCCTCGATGCCCTGTTCCTCGGCGACGAGCTGGTACATCAGCAGCAGGAGCGCGGCGGGCGCGTTGATCGTCATCGACGTCGACACGCGGTCCAGCGGGATGCCGTCGAAGAGGACCTTCATGTCCTCGACCGAGTCGATCGCCACGCCGACCTTGCCGACCTCACCGTGCGCGATCACCGCGTCGGAGTCGTGGCCCATCTGGGTGGGCAGGTCGAAGGCGACCGACAGGCCCATCGTGCCGTTGGCGATCAGGCCCTTGTAACGGGTGTTGGACTCCGCCGCCGTGCCGAAGCCCGCGTACTGCCGCATCGTCCAGGGACGGCCGGTGTACATCGACGGGTACACGCCGCGGGTGAACGGGAACCTGCCCGGCTCCCCCAGCTCGGCCGCCGGATCCCAGCCCTCCAGCACGCCCGGCCCGTAAACGGGCTCGATCGGCAGTCCCGACTCCGACTCGCGTGTCATCTTCACGCCTCCGTGTGCTGCTGAATGGCTGGGTGGCTGGCGTAACGGACTGTAGCGGCGGCCCTGCGTGCGGTGCACCGCGGCGGCCTGGGACCTTCCTCACAGTCTTCCCCGCGGTTCGCACACCACAGTCTTCCCCGCGGTTCGCGCAACCGCACGGCCGGGAATCGATGTCTAGGGAAGGACAGGAAGCACGAGCGGGGGGACGCAGGGGATGAGGACGATGACGGGGACGGGGACAGGAACGGGGACGGGCAGCAGACCGCCGCTGGCGGTGGCCGTGGCGGTCGTGACGGCGGCGCTCTCGACGGCCGTACTGGTGGGCTGCGGACCGCAGGACACCGGGGCCTCGGGCAAGGACAAGCCGCCGGCCACCTCGGCCGCGCCGTCGCCGACCGCGACGACCGCGCAGCCGTCGTCGCAGCCGCCGGCCACCACCGCGCCCCCGACGACGTCGGCCGCGCCGACCACGCCGACCACGACCGCACCGCCCTCGCCGACGGCTCCGGCCACGACCGCGCCGCCCGTCGTCCCCGCCGTGATCGCCACCGGCTCGACCAGCGCCAAGGTCCGCGAACTCCAGGCCAGGCTCGCCCAGCTCCACCTCTTCAGCCAGTCACCCACCGGCTACTACGGCGCCGTCACCCAGCACTCGGTGAGCGACTTCCAGGAGCGGCACGGCCTGGCCATCACCGGCCGCGTCACCCAGGACACCTGGACGAAGCTGCGCTCGCTGACCCACACCCCGACCCACAAGGAGCTGTATCCGGTCGCGGCGCCCAAGCCCGCGGGCAAGCTCGACCCGCGCTGCATGACCGGCCGCGCCATGTGTGTGAGCAAGACCGCTCGCACGCTGTCGTGGGTGGTCGACGGCAAGGTCAAGGCCACCATGGACGTCCGCTTCGGGTCGCAGTACACCCCGACCCGCGAGGGGCTCTTCCACGTCACCTTCAAGAGCCGCGACCACGTCTCGACGCTCTACAACACGGCGATGCCGTACGCGATGTTCTTCAGCGGCGGCCAGGCCGTGCACTACTCCTCGGACTTCGCGGCCCGCGGCTACGCGGGTGCCTCGCACGGCTGTGTGAACGTACGGGACAAGGCGGCGGTCGCCGCGCTGTTCGACCAGGTCAAGGTGGGTGACAAGGTCGTCGTCTACTGGTGAGGCGGCTTACCGGGCGCGCGGGGGGGCGTCCTTACGGTGACGAGCGCGGCCGGGCAGGGGGAATGCGCCCGGCCGCGCCCTTCTCACGGACCCCGATACGGGGAGAACCGGGGTCCGCAGGACCGATGACCAGTCGGTCCACTTCCTAAAGCGCGCGGGCCCGCGGAAGTGTCACCTGGCCGCACCCGCCCCGGCCGTCCCATGATTCGTCGGAGGTGTCGGCGGCCGGCGGCCACGGGCCCCGGACACGCCTCGCAAGGGCTTCGCAAGGGCTTCGCGGGTCGCGTCACAGGGCCTTGGAGGTCGAGAAGGTCACGCCGACGTGGTCGGCGTCGGCGCGCGGGTCGTCGTCGTGTTCGAGGAGTTCGGCCAGGCGGCGCAGGCCGCGGTGGGTGGCCATCCGGACGGACCCGGCGCGTTTGCCGAGGACGCGGGCGGCGCTGGTGGAGTCCAGGCCCATGACGACGCGGAGCAGGACGGCCTCGGCCTGCTCGCGCGGCAGGGCCGCTATCGCGGCCAGGGCGCGGTCGGTGGCGACGGCGTCCAGGGCCTCGCCCGCGGTGTCGGCCCGGTCGGGGAGCTGGACCAGTTCGTCGACACCCGCGCCGGAGACGGGCCGCCGGGCGCGGGCACGGATGTGGTCGAGCGCGCGGTTGCGGGCTATGCGCGCGGCCCAGCCGCGTACCGAGTCGCCCGCGCCGCGGAAGTTGGGGAGGTCGCGGGCGATCTGCAACCAGGTCTCGGAGGCGACGTCCTCGGCGTCCACCGGTCCGACCAGGCTGCGGACGTATTGCAGCAACTGCGGTTGCACAGCGCGGTACACGACGCGGAACGCGGCTTCGTCGCCGCGCTGCGCCCCGGCTACCGCGGTCTCCAGGTCCACCTCTGGCCCCACCCCCTCGAACACTCGCCCCATCCTGCCTCATGTGGGAGCGCTGACACTTTTGAACCATGGGAGCGGTGACACTTTTGAACGGGGATACGCCGTACAAGACGGCGGCCGGGGACGCTCCTGTGGGGGGAGGCGGCCCCCGGCCGTCGTCAACTTCCCCCACGCAGTCCCCTCATGAGCGGTCGTCGAGGAGTCCTCCGATGTCATTGGGCCGCCTCCTCGACGGGCTCCCGGGCGGACTGCCGCCGGGACGGCTGGTCCCCGGCTCCGCGCCGGGACTGTGGCTGAGCGACGAACCCGTGGTCGCCCCTGGCCGGCTGTGGGCCCGCTACCAGGCGCAGCAGGAGGAGACCGGCTGGCTGCCGGTGCTGATGGCGTGGCCGTGCGCGAACGGCTTCGGGCACCGAGCGGCCGAGATCGACGCGGTGGACGCGGAGGCGTCGCTGCGCGAGTCGTGGGGGACGTACCAGGAGGCGCGGTCGCTGCTCCCGCCGCACCCGGCGGTCGACGAGGTGTGGCCGGACGACACGGCGGCGCTGCTCGCGGCCGATCCGGGGCCGCCCTTCACCGCCTTTCCCGGGCTCGCCGCCGCCTCGCGGCCGCATCCAGGACCGTCGCCCGACGCGGTGGCGCGCGCGGCCGTCGGGCAGATGCTGCACTACTTCACGACCCGTTTCATCGCGCACGTCGCGCTGGTCCGCGCCGAGCGCACCGCCGACATCCCGGCGCTGGCGGGCTGGGAGACCGAGGCGCCCGCGCTGGAGCTTTCGGCGCTGCTGCGGACGTGGGAGGACCGGTTCGGGGCGCGGGTGATCGGCTTCGAGGGCTCGTCGGTCTTCGTGTCGGTGGCCTCGCCGCCGCTGGCCTCCGCGCACGCCGGGCACGTCGCGCTCGAACACGTGCTGACCGGGGCGTCGAATCTGAACGACGGGACGTTTCCGTTCCCCGACTACGCCGAGGCGCTGCGCGGGGAGCGGCTGTGGTCGTTCTGGTGGGACTGACGGGACCGGCCGCGCGCCCTTTCCGCACGGCCCGCGTCAACGGTTGCCGGGCCGCCTCACGTACGAGTGAAGTTCAAGGTCCCGTCGGACATGTTCGAACCGGCTGCCCCTAAAGTGGGAGCACTCCCCCTGCCGTACCCCCTCCCCCACACCGTTACCGATCCAGGAGCCCAGCGCTGTCCAGCGACACCCCGCCCGAGGGGCTGTATCTGCTCAACCGGGCCGCCTCCCTGGTCGCGGAGGCGGCGCTGCGCACCTGCTGCGGCAGCCACCGCTGGGCCCGCCGGGTGGCCGCGCACCGGCCGTATCCGACGGTCGAGGCGCTACTCGCCGCGGCCGACGAGGCGGCGTACGACCTGACGTCCGGCGATCTCGCCGAGGCGCTGGCGGGCGAGGCCACCACCGCGCTGCCCGACCGCGGCGGCCTCACCGTGCACACCGCGCTGCGGGCCGCGAACGCGGCGTACGAGGCGAAGTTCGGCCACGCCTTCGTGATCGCGCTCACCGATCTGGACGACCCCGACGACCCGGCCGCCGCCCTCGACCTGACGCTGGCGAGCCTGCGCCAGCGCCTCGGCCACGACGAGGACGAGGAGTCGGTGGTGACGGCCGAGCAACTGCGCAGGATCTGCCGCGCCCGGCTGCTGCGACTCGCGGACACCGGTGGGCATCTGGCCGAGTCCGGCCCGCGAAAGGCCCCCGCCGGTTCACCCGACCGTGCGGGATCGATCACACCTGGCCTACCCCGCGGTCCGGAGCCGACATCGCGTCGCTACGATGGCCGGGGCCGGTGGACCGTACCCGGCCGGGCGTGACCGACTAGCTGGAAACGACAGCCGGCACCCCTCGCCCCGCTCCCGGAGGGTTTTTTCCGTGCCGGCTGGAACGCTGTACCGCGGCCGGGAAGGCATGTGGTCGTGGGTGGCTCATCGAGTCACCGGTGTCCTCATCTTCTTCTTCCTGTTCGTCCATGTCCTCGACACCGCCCTGGTGCGGGTCTCCCCCGAGGATTACGACAAGGTCGTCGCGACCTACAAGACCCCCATCGTCAGCCTGCTGGAGTACGGCCTCGTGGCCGCGATCCTCTTCCACGCGCTGAACGGCCTGCGGATCATCGCGGTCGACTACTGGACCAAGGGCCCGCGTTACCAGAAGCAGATGCTGTGGACGGTGCTCGGCCTGTGGGCTCTCCTGATGGTCGGCGCGATCTACCCCGTCCTCGGCCACGCCGCACGAGTCCTGTTCGGGAGCTGACCGCACATGTCCACCGAAATCACTCCCGCGGACGCGGTCGAGCTGACCGGTTCCAGCGTCACGTACAGCCCGGACAACCCGGCCCCGGTCATCGAGCCGCCGCGCGCCCGCACCCAGCGGACCCCGCGGAGCTCCCGCACGAATTTCGAGCTTTACGGCTGGCTGTTCATGCGGCTGTCCGGTGTGGTGCTGGTCGTCCTGGTCCTCGGCCACCTGCTGATCCAGCTCGTGCTCGACGGCGGTGTCACCAAGGTCGGCTTCGCGTTCGTCGCGGGCCGCTGGGCCTCGCCGTTCTGGCAGGGCTGGGACCTGGTGATGCTCTGGCTGGCCATGCTGCACGGCGGCAACGGTCTGCGGACCGTCATCAACGACTACGCCGAGCGGCCGAACACCCGCATCTGGCTGAAGACGCTGCTGTTCACCGCGACGGCGTTCACCATCGTGCTCGGTTCGCTGGTGATCTTCACCTTCGATCCGAACATCCGCTAGGCCAGGGCCGGACAGGGAAGCGACCCCCATGCAGATCCACAAGTACGACACCGTCATCGTCGGCGCGGGCGGCGCAGGCATGCGCGCGGCCATCGAGGCCACCAAGCGCAGCCGCACCGCCGTTCTGACCAAGCTGTACCCGACCCGCTCCCACACCGGCGCCGCCCAGGGCGGCATGGCCGCCGCCCTCGCGAACGTCGAGGAGGACAACTGGGAGTGGCACACCTTCGACACGATCAAGGGCGGTGACTACCTGGTCGACCAGGACGCCGCCGAGATCCTGGCGAAGGAGGCCATCGACGCGGTCCTCGACCTGGAGAAGATGGGCCTGCCGTTCAACCGGACGCCCGAGGGCCGGATCGACCAGCGCCGCTTCGGCGGCCACACCCGTAACCACGGCGAGGCCGCGGTGCGCCGCGCCTGCTACGCCGCGGACCGCACCGGCCACATGATCCTCCAGACGCTGTACCAGAACTGCGTCAAGGAGGGCGTGGAGTTCTTCAACGAGTTCTACGTCCTGGACCAGCTCCTGGTCGAGGTCGACGGCGTCAAGCGCTCCGCGGGCGTGGTCGCGTACGAACTGGCCACCGGCGAGATCCACGTCTTCCAGGCGAAGGCCGTGATCTACGCGTCGGGCGGCACCGGCAAGTTCTTCAAGGTGACGTCGAACGCGCACACCCTGACCGGTGACGGCCAGGCCGCGGTGTACCGGCGCGGGCTGCCGCTGGAGGACATGGAGTTCTTCCAGTTCCACCCGACGGGCATCTGGCGGATGGGCATCCTGCTGACGGAGGGCGCCCGCGGTGAGGGCGGCATCCTCCGCAACAAGGACGGCGAGCGCTTCATGGAGAAGTACGCGCCGGTCATGAAGGACCTCGCCTCGCGTGACGTCGTCTCCCGCGCGATCTACACCGAGATCCGTGAGGGCCGCGGCTGCGGTCCCGAGGGCGACCACGTCTACCTCGACCTCACGCACCTGCCGCCGGAGCAGCTCGACGCGAAGCTGCCGGACATCACCGAGTTCGCGCGGACGTACCTGGGCATCGAGCCGTACACCGACCCGATCCCGATCCAGCCGACCGCGCACTACGCGATGGGCGGTATCCCGACCAACGTGCAGGGCGAGGTGCTGAGCGACAACAGCACCGTCGTACCGGGGCTCTACGCGGCCGGTGAGGTCGCGTGCGTGTCGGTGCACGGCGCGAACCGTCTTGGCACCAACTCGCTGCTGGACATCAACGTCTTCGGCCGCCGTTCCGGTATCGCCGCCGCCGAGTACGCGCACGCCAGCGACTACGTGCCGCTGCCCGACGACCCGGCGGCGCTGGTCGAGGCGCAGGTGGAGCGGCTGCGCGCGTCCACCGGCACCGAGCGGGTCTCGGTGATCCGCCTGGAGCTCCAGGAGTGCATGGACGCCAACGTGATGGTGTTCCGCACCGAGCAGACCATCAAGACGGCCGTCGAGAAGATCGGCGAGCTGCGCGAGCGCTACCGGAACGTGGCGATCCAGGACAAGGGCAGGCGGTTCAACACCGACCTGCTGGAGGCCGTCGAGCTGGGCAATCTGCTCGACCTGGCCGAGGTCATGGCGGTCTCCGCGCTCGCCCGCAAGGAGTCGCGCGGCGGTCACTACCGCGAGGACTACCCGACCCGCGACGACGTCAACTTCATGCGGCACACGATGGCCTACCGCGAGGTGGACGCGACCGGCGTCGAGTCGATCCGCCTCGACTACAAGCCGGTCGTGCAGACCCGCTACCAGCCGATGGAGCGTAAGTACTGATGAGCACCCCGACGCTCGACAAGCACTCGTCGGCCCTCGACGCCGCCGAGGTGACCGACGCACACCTGATCACGATCACGCTGCGGATCCGCCGGTTCAACCCGGAGGTCGCGGCGGACGCGGAGTGGGTCGACTACCAGTTGGCGGTCGACCCGAAGGAGCGCGTCCTGGACGCGCTGCACAAGGTCAAGTGGGAGATCGACGGTTCGCTGACCTTCCGCCGCTCGTGCGCGCACGGCATCTGCGGGTCCGACGCCATGCGGATCAACGGCAAGAACCGGCTGGCGTGCAAGACGCTGATCAAGGACATCAACCCGGACAAGCCGATCACCGTCGAGGCGATCAAGGGCCTGACCGTGCTGAAGGACCTCGTGGTCGACATGGACCCGTTCTTCCAGGCGTACCGCGATGTGATGCCCTTCCTGATCACCAAGGGCAACGAGCCGACCCGTGAGCGCCTTCAGTCCGCCGAGGACCGCGAGCGCTTCGACGACACCACCAAGTGCATCCTGTGCGCCGCGTGCACGTCGTCCTGCCCGGTCTTCTGGAACGACGGCCAGTACTTCGGCCCCGCGGCCATCGTCAACGCCCACCGTTTCATCTTCGACTCCCGCGACGAGGCGGGTGAGCAGCGCCTGGAGATCCTGAACGACAAGGACGGCGTCTGGCGCTGCCGCACCACCTTCAACTGCACCGACGCGTGCCCGCGCGGCATCGAGGTGACGAAGGCGATCCAGGAGGTGAAGCGGGCGCTGATCACGCGCCGCTTCTAGCTCTCCCGGCACGAATGGGCCCACCCCGGCGGCGGATTCCTGGGGGCGGGCCCATTCGCGTACGGAACCGGGCCGGGGCCCGCCACGTCACATCGGCGTCCGGTGGGGGTGTCCGGCCGGGTGTCGAGGGGTCGTGGGGGGAACGTCATGCGGCGGTTGTTCTTCGGGGTGGGCGCTGTGGGTCTCGCGGTGATGGCGACGGGGTGCGGGACAGCCTCGACGGTGGCGCCGGAGAGCGCGGCCACCACGTCGGCTTCGGCGCATACGTGTCCCCGACTGCCCGTGGTGAAGGACCTGTCGGGGAAGCAGGGGAACACGCCGGAGGTGCGGAAGCTGGCCTGGGCGCTCGATCCCGAGGTCCGCGGGGCCGCGTACGCGGACACGTACGGGACGCTGATCGTGGATCTGCCCGCCGGGCGTCTCGCGCTGTGCGTCACCGATCCGGCGGCCGGTCGGCGGATCGCGGCGGCGGCCGAGGCGGCGCACCCGGACGCGGACTTCACGCGCCTGGACGTCTACCGCTGCCGGTTCTCGAAGCGCGCCTTGGACGCGGTCACGGCCGAGCTGTCCGCCGCCGGCCAACAGCCTTCCGGATTTCCCCTCTTCACGCTGGGCCCCGAGCCGGACATGTCGGGCATCCGCGTCACGACGACGGAGGCGGGCACGCGCTCGGCGGCCCTGCGCTCCTATCTGGCGTCCGTGGCGGGCGACGTTCCGGTGCACGTCACCGAGGGCGAACAGGCGCGGCTCGCCTAACTCCCGTCCTTCTCGGCGAAGATCTCGCGGGCTGCCGCGATGCCGTTGAGGGCGGCGGGGAAGCCGGCGTAGCCGGCCATCTGGGTGAGGGTTTCGACGACTTCGGTGCGGGTGCCGCCGAGGCGGAGGAAGGCGCGGATGTGGACGCGGAGTTGGGGGGCGGCGGTGCCGAGGGCGGTGCAGAGGGCGATGGTGACGAGTTCGCGGGTGACCAGGTCGAGGCCGGTGCGGGAGTAGATGTCGCCGAAGACGTGCTCGACGATGTAGCGGCCGAGGTCGGGGGCGATGTCGTCGAGGGCGGCCACGACGCGGACGCCGTCGGGGCCGTCGACCGCGCGCAGGGCGTCCAGGCCGCGTTCGTAACGGCCGCCGTCGACCGGTTCCTTGACGACCGGGTCGTCGTCGGCCGGGTGGGCCGCGAAGACCTCGCGGGCCGCGCCGAGGGCGTTGAGCGCCGCGGGGAAACCGGCGTAGACGGTGGTGTGGATGAAGGTCTCGACGATCTCGCGCCGGGTGCAGCCGACGTTGAGCGCGCCGGCGATGTGGAAGCGGAGCTGCGGGGCGGCGTTGCCGAGGGCGGCGAGCGCGGCGACGGTGGCGAGCTGCCGCTGCCGCGGGGTGAGGCCGGGGCGTGACCATATGTCGCCGTAGCCGAACTCGATGGTCATCCGGGCCAGGTCGGGGGCGATCTCCGCGACCGAGTCGAGCAGGACCGGGCGCTCGTCGCCGGTGACCATACGGAGGGCGGCCAGGCCGCGCTCGTAACGGTCGTCGGCGGGAGCGGATTCGGCGCGGTCGGTGGGGCCGGAGCCGTCTGCGTGGGTCATGACGACGACGCTAGAGGTTGGAGCCGACTCCAGCGCAAGTCCCACGCCAGCTCAGCCCGGGGAGTCCGAACCGCCGTCCGCGTTCCCCTCGGCCGCCAGCATCACCCGCCGCAGCAGGTCCGACAGTGTCCGGCGCTCCTCCGGAGTGAGGACGCCCAGCAGCCGGCGCTCCTCCTGGCCCTGGAACTCCAGCGCGCCGAGCCACGCCTGCCGCCCCGCCTCGGTGAGTTCGACGTCGACCCGGCGGCGGTCGGCGGCCGACGGCGTACGGCGTACGTATCCGCGCCGCTCCAGGCCGTCGAGGCGGCCGGTGATGGAGGCGGGGGCCATCTTGAGGTCGGCGGCGAGTTCGGAGGGGACGGTACGGCCGCCGCGCCCGGCGAGCGTGTGCAGCGTCTCGTACTCGTGCTTGTGCAGGCCGTGGTCGACGAGCGAGCGCTGCTTGACCCGGCGGATGTGGTCGGTGAACAGCATGGCGCGGGTGGCGGCGCCCTCGACGTCGGGGTCGAGGTCGGGCAGTACCGGCTGCCAGCGGGCGACGTGGCCGTCGGTCCAGTCGTGCGGGGTGGGCATGGGCCGATCCTATGCCCACGCGCCGGAGATACGTCGGTGCCGTAATATTCGTTGACGAAATATTCGATCCCGAAATACCTTGTCCACCGTGACCACCCCGCCCCCGCGCATCCCCGCCAAGCCGCCCAAGCCGTCCAAGCCGTCCAAGCCCCAACACCCGCTCCGGCACCGCTCGTTCCGCCTCCTCTTCTTCGGCCGGACGCTCTCCGCCCTCGGCGACGCCGTCGTCCCGGCCGCGCTCGCCATCGCCATCAGCCGCGCGACCGGCTCGGCGTCCGCGCTCGCGGTCGTGCTGGGCTGCGCGATGGTGCCGCGCCTCCTGCTGCTGCCGGTCGGCGGCGTGATCGCCGACCGGTTCGACGCGCGCAAGGTCGCGCTCACCACCGACCTCGTCCGCTGCGCCGCGCAGATCTTCGTCGGCCTCGAACTCGTCGGCGGCGACCCGAGCATCCTGGTCCTCGCGGTCGCCGAGACCGTCGGCGGCGCCGCCTCCGCCTTCGCCATCCCGACCTCCGCGCCGCTGGTCGCGGGCACCGTCGAGGAGAACGGCCTGCTCGGCGCCAACTCCCTGATGGCGTCGGCCGCGAGCGCGACCCGGCTCGGCGGACCCGCGCTCGCCGGACTGCTGATCTTCACCGCGGGGCCCGGCTGGGCGTTCCTGCTGGACGCCGCGTCCTTCGCGGCGAGCGCGGCGCTGCTCACCCTCGTCCGGGTGCGCCGCACACCCATCCCGCGCCGCTCGATGCGCGCCGACCTCGTCCAGGGCTGGACCGAGGTCCGCGCCCGCGACTGGTACTGGACCAGCCTGATCGCCCACGCGATGTGGAACGGCGCCGCCGCCGTCCTGGCCACCCTCGGCCCGTTGATCGCGCACCACCGGCGCGGCGGCGACGGCATGTGGGTGCTGATGCTCGAAGCGGGCTCCGTCGGCCTGCTGACCGGCTCCCTGCTCGCCTCCCGCGCCCGGCCGCGCCGCCCCGTGCTCACCGGCAATCTGGCCCTGACCAGCTACGCGCTGCCGCTGGTCCTGCTCGCCGCCGGCGCGCCCGCCGTGCCCCTGATCCTCTGCTACGGCCTGGCGCTCGGCGCGCTCGGCTTCTTCAACCCGGTCTGGGAGTCCTACGTGTTCAGTTCGGTGCCCGCCGGGGTGCTGGCCCGCGTGACCTCGTACGACTGGCTGCTCTCGCTCGCCGCCATGCCCGTCGGCTACGCCCTCGCGCCGCTCGCCTCCGACGCCTTCGGAACCGCCGTACCGCTGTACGTGGCGGCGGCGCTGGTCACCGCCCTGTGCCTGGGTACGGCGGCCGTCCCCGGCGTCCGGCACGCGACGACGGTGACCGACGCCCCCAGGGAGCGGGCACCGGCCACCGTCTGATCACCCCGTGGGGGGAGCTGTCGGGAATCCTCGGACGAGGCGGTGACGGACTACGCGGTACGGCGGCGGCCACGCGCGGTGAACAGCACCGCGCCGCCGAACACGACGGCGCCGACCGCTATCCCGCCGATCAGCCGGGTCGCGCCCGCGCCGGTGGCCGGCAGCGAGGCGTTGCCCGTACCGCCGGACACCGCGCCGGAGGACCCGGAGGAGCCGGAGGCGGCCGAGGCGGCCGAGGCGTTCGAGCCCGACGTCCTGACCAAGAGCGCGGCCGTGTTGTTCGCCGCGTTGTGGTCGAAGGGCAGCTCGATCCGGTTCGGCCCGGTCGTCAGCAGCGCCGCCTCGCCCTTGTGCACGCCGGTGGACGTGATGCGCAGCGTGAGCGGGAAGTCGTACGAGCTGCCGGTGTAGAGGGTGACGGGACGCTCCAGGCCGGATTCGGTCTCGGAGTCGCAGCGCAGGTACCGCTTCGCGGTGTCCCGCGGCTCGCAGGTCCTGGGCCACTCGACGAGTTCGGTGCCGTCGGGCACCCGGACGTCGAAGCGGGCGACCGGCGTGAAGAACTTGAGCGGGTCGATCGAGGCGGGCCCGTGGTTGTCCACGTGCACGGTGAGCTTGACCTGCGCGCCGTTCGCACCGGTCACCTCGGGAGCGGAGATCCCGAAGTCCGCGGTGTTGGTGACCGTGAAGTCCGCGCCGCCGTACGCGGTGTCGTTACGGCCGTCCGCCCCCGGGGTCCCGCCGGGAACCGGCACCAGGCGCAGGGCGGGCCCGGTGCCCGGCTCGCCCGCGGGGTGCGGGGTGGCTTCCTTCGGGGTGAACGCCGAGACGGCGACGCTCTCCGCGTAGCCGTCCGCGTTCGCCTTCATCGAGACGGTGTCGCGCACGCCGTACGTGGCGCCGGCGGCGAGCGGCTGGTCGACGGCGCAGGTCGCCACCGTACGGTCCACCCCCTGCTGCGGGTCGCGGGAGGTGTCGTACACGCAGTTGGAGAAGCGCTCGACCGGGGTGAGGCCGTGCGACCACCGCAGCTCCAGTTGGACCGAGGCCACGTCGGCGTTGCCCTCGTTGGTGACGGTGACCGGCACGTCGCCGTTCGCGCCGGGGGCGAGGGTCTTGGCCGCCGTCCGGCCGACGACGAGGTACGGGCCGTCGGCCAGTGTCACCGTGGGTTTGAAGGTCTGCGTCTTGCCGTTGGCGTTGCGGTGGCTGACGCTGAACGACCCCTTGGCCCCGGCGGCCACGCCCGGCAGCGGCCGGATCCTCACCGCGACGTCGGGCAGGTCGAGCTGCCCGGCCGGAGCGCCGGGCACGGTGCAGACGGCGTCGGTGCCGGTCACCGTACAGCCCTGCGGCCAGCCGACCTCGGCGACGTCCTTCATGCCCGCGGCGGAGAAGGTCAGTCGCTGTGCGGGCGCGGCCACGTTCGGGTCGTGGTGGAACATCGTGATCGCCATCGTGCGCGTGACCGGTTCGGCCCCGGCCGCCGTGGGCGCGAAGGTGACGTCGTGGAAGCGCAGGCCCAGCTCGACCGAGTCGGCCGGCGCGGTGTCCGTCGGCGGGCCGTCGGCGCCGAACGCCACGGCTCCGCCGCCGAACGCCAACATCCCGGCCGCCCCTAGGGTCAGCGCCGCCGGGCGCAGCCGTCCGGTGAATGCTCGACCTCGCATGGTGTCTCCCCGTCACTTCGAGTGATGTTCGTTGTGGGGAGTTGGACGGCCGATGTCGCACAGGGGTTGTACGGGTTTCCGTTTGTTATAGATTTGGTCAAGTAGCAGCGGGGACAGTGGACTTCGCACCGGTTACCACCGTCTCGGCGCCCACCGCCGTGCCCGCACCCACCGCCGTCCCCGCGCCCACCGCCGTGCCCGCGCCCACCGTCGGCAGCGTCACGCAGACCGTGAGGCCGCGGCCGGGCGCCGTCTCCAGCGCGACCGTGCCGTGGTGCGCCTGGACGACGGCCCGCACGATGGCCATGCCGAGGCCCGCGCCGCCGCTGTCGCGGGCGCGTCCGGCATCGGCGCGGAAGAACCGGTCGAAGACGCGGGCCGCGTCCCGCTCGCTCAGACCGGGACCCGAATCGGTGATCCGCAAGAGCAGTTTCTCGCCACGCGCGGCAACTTCGACACTGGCCGGGGAGCGGGCCGGGGTGTGCACCCGCACATTGCTCAGCAGATTGCCGACGACCTGCCGCAACGCGGCCTCGTCGCCGAGGACTTCGGGCAGCGGCCCGCCGTCGCCGCGGCAGCCGGGCACCATCAGCGTCAGCGGCCGTTCGGGCTGCTGCGCGGCCAGGTCGGCGGCGGCGTCGCGGACCAGCCGGGACAGATCGACGGCGCAGTGCGGCAGCGTGGGCCGGTCGTCGAGCCTGGCCAGCGCGAGGAGTTCGTCGACCAGGCGGCTCATCCGCAGCGCCTCGGAGCTGACCCGGCTCAGCGCCCGCTCCTTCTCGTCGGCGTCGAGCATGCCCTTCTCGTAGAGCTGGAGGTAGCCGCGCACCGACGCCAGCGGGGTGCGCAGTTCGTGCGAGGCGTCGGCCAGAAATCGACGCAACTGTGTGGTGGCGCGCTCGCTTTCGGTCACGGCGGTCTCGATCTGCTGGAGCATCGCGTTGAGCGCGCCGCTGAGCTGTTCGACCTCGCTGGAGCCGTGCCGCGCGGTGCCGATCCGTCGCCCGAGGTCGCCCCCGGCGATGGCGGACGCGGTCTCCACCATGTCCTCCAGCGGACTCAGCCGCCGCCTGGCCGCGGTCAGCGAGCCGGTGGCGAGCAGCGCGAGCAGCACCACGCCGACGACCGATTCGACGATCAGCAGATTGCCGATCGCGTGCTTGACGCCGCTGAGCCGTATGCCCTTGACCACGATGGTGCCGTCGGAGAGCCGGATCGCGACCACCCGGTACTCCATCGAGCCGGTCTTCACGGTCGCCGCGCCGCCGCTGCGGACCAGCCCCGCCGGGTCGGGGATCGCCTCGGCGAGCCGCCGCTGCTCGGAGCTGACCGGAATGGTGCCGTCCTGGCAGACGGCGGCGGGCTCGCCGTGCCGGTCGAGCATGACGAACAGATCCTGCTGGAACGCCACCGAGATCGCCGAACTCCCCTGCCCGCCGCCCCCGTTCTGCCCGCCCTGCCCGCTTTGCAGCAGGTCGGCGAGCTGGCAGAGCCGCCGCACCATGTCCGCGTCGATCGAGGTCTTGGCGAGCGAGGACTGCGCGCCCTTCAGCGAGTCGTCGATCTCGCCGACCAGCACCATGTACGTGGCGGCGATGCTCGCGCAGGCCGCGAGCAGCAGGCCGACCGCGAGGAAGGTCACGTTGGCGATCGTGAAGCGCCCGCGCAGCGAGTGCGGGCGGGGCCACAGGCCGCACTTGTTCACCTTCACGCCGCTCCCCCGGACGCGCCCGCCCCGGCGTCGGCCGCCCCGGACGCGCCCGCCCCGGCATCGGCCGGTTCCGCCGCGCGCAGCCCGTATCCGATCCCCCGCCGGGTCTCGATCAGCGGCGGCCCGAGCCGGTCGAGCTTGCGCCGCAGATACGAGATGTACGTCTCGACGACCGTGGACGAGACGGCCGTGTCGTACTGCCAGACGTGCTGGAGCAGTTGCTCCTTGGTGACGATCCGCCCGGCGTTGCGCAGCAGGTGCCGCAGCAGGTTGTACTCGGTGGGCGTCAGCTCGACGGGCTGGCCGCACCTGCGGACGGTGTACGTGGCCTCGTCCATCTCCAGGTCGCCGTGGCGCAGGACACGCCCGTCGGCGCCTTCGCGGCGCCGGGTGCGGCGCAGCACCGCGTGCACGCGGGCCACCACCTCGTCAACGCCGAACGGCTTGGTGATGTAGTCGTCGCCGCCGAGCGCGAGCCCGGCGACGACGTCGCGCGGCGCGTCCCGCGCGGTGACGAAGATGACGGCGAGGTCGTCGGCGGCGGTCTCGGCGGCGCGTTCCTGGCGCAGCGCGCGGCAGACCTCCCAGCCGTTGCCGTCCGGCAGCATCACGTCGAGCAGTACGAGGTCGGGCCGGTGTTCGCGCGCGGCGGCCAGCGCCTCGCGGCCGGTCGCGGCACTGTGCACCGTGAAGCCGTTGAATTTCAGGGTGATGCGCAGGATGTCCGCGATCCCCGGTTCGTCCTCCACGATGAGCACGGTGGCGTCCATGCCCACCAGTATCCGCACTCCCCCCGCGGCCCTGTCCCGGCTGGAACTTTGGAGTTCCTTGAGAGAAGCCGGATCGGCTTGGCGGTCGGCGCGAGCGCCACCGACGCTGAAGAGACTCGTTGGTTGTTCCGTCGTGCTCGTTGATGGGGGATGTGGTCGTGGCCGTTGTGGCTCGATGGTGTTTTCGGCACAAATGGCTGGTGATGTCGTTCTGGCTGGCGGCGCTGCTGTGCGTCGGCGCGGTGGGCAACGCGCTCGGCAGCGGCTACTCCAACGCGTTCTCGCTCAAGGGCACCGAGTCCACCAAGGTCCTGGACCTGATGGACCAGGTGGTGCCCGAGCGGTCCGGCGAGGCCGACACGGTGGTGTGGCACGTCGACTCCGGTACGGTGCGCGACGCTTCGGTACGGGCGCGGCTCGACCCGGCGCTGGCGGACATCGCCAAGCAGAAGGACGTCGGGCAGGTCGTCAGCCCGTACGACCCGGCGGGCGCGGCGCAGATCAGCAAGGACGGCCGCACCGCGTACGCGACGGTGACGTACACCAAACTCGGCGGCGACCTGTCCAACGACCAGGCGCAGAAGCTGATCGACACCGCGCACCACGCGGCGGCCAAGGGACTGCGGGTCGAGGTCGGCGGCAACAAGCCCGCGCAGGCGGAGCAGCCGCTGCCGGGTCTCGCCGAGGGCGTCGGCATCGCGGCGGCGGCCGTGGTGCTGTTCCTGGCGCTGGGCTCGCTGTTCGGGATGCTGCTGCCGATCGTGACGGCGCTGTTCGGGATCGGCATCTCGTCGTCGGTGATCATCATCCTCAGCCACGGCATGGACATCGCCGACTTCTCGCCGCAGCTCGCGACGCTGGTGGGTCTGGGCGTCGGCATCGACTACGCGCTGTTCATCGTGACCCGGCACCGCAAGGGAATCCTGCGCGGCAAGAGCCCCGAGGACGCGGCGGTCACCGCGCTCAACACCTCGGGCCGTGCCGTGCTGTTCGCGGGCGGCACGGTGTGCATCGCGCTGCTGGGCATGTTCACGCTGCGGCTGACCTTCCTCGACGGTGTGGCCGTCGCGGCGGCGCTGACCGTCGTCATCACGGTCGCCGCCGCGATGACGCTGCTGCCCGCGCTGCTCGGCCTGCTGGGCACGCGGGTGCTCAGCCGCAGGCAGCGCCGCGCGCTGGCGGCCGGAGGACCGCAGTCGGAGGTCGCGACGGGCGCGGCGGCGCGCTGGTCGTCGTTCCTCCAGCGGCACCCGCGCGTGCTCTCGGTGGCGGCGGTGGCCGTGATGGCCACCCTGGCGATCCCGGCGCTCGGCCTGCGCCTGGGCTCCTCCGACCAGGGCAACAACCCGACGACGACCACCACCCGCAAGGCGTACGACATGCTGGCGGACGGATTCGGGCCCGGTTTCAACGGGCCGTTGACGATCCTCGCCGAGGTGCCGACCGCCGCCGACAGGACCGCGCTGAACGGCCTGGTCACCACCTTGAAGGACACCGACGGCATCGCGTACGCCGCCGCCCTGCCGATGAAGCCGGGCGACAAGGTGGCCTTCATCCAGGCGGTGCCGACCACCTCGCCGCAGGACAAGGCGACCTCCGACCTGATCGACCACCTGCGCGACGACGTCGTCCCCGCTGCCGAGAAGGGCAGCACGATGCAGGCGTACGTCGGCGGCCAGACGGCGATCTTCGAGGACTTCGCGACGGTCCTGTTCAACAAGCTGCCGCTGTTCATCGGCGTGATCATCGTCCTGGGCTTCCTGCTCCTGCTGGTCGCCTTCCGCAGCCTGGTGGTGCCGCTGACGGCCGCCGCGATGAACCTGATCGCGGCGGCGGCCTCCTTCGGGGTGCTGGTGGCGTGCTTCCAGTGGGGCTGGGGCGGTTCGCTGGCCGGGCGCGAGGGGCCGATCGACGCCTTCCTGCCGGTCATCATGCTGTCGCTGCTCTTCGGCCTGTCGATGGACTACCAGGTCTTCCTGGTCAGCCGGATGCACGAGGAGTGGGTGCACACCAAGGACAACGCGCGGGCGGTACGGGTCGGGCTCGCCGAGACCAGCCGGGTGATCAACTCGGCCGCCGTCATCATGATCTGCGTCTTCGGCGCCTTCGTGCTCAGCGGCGAGCGGGTGCTGGCGATGTTCGGCATCGGCCTGGCGGGCGCGGTGGCGCTGGACGCGTTCATCCTGCGGACAGTGCTGGTGCCGTCGCTGATGCACATGTTCGGCACCTCCAACTGGTGGCTGCCCGCGTGGCTGGACAAGCGGCTGCCGCACCTGGCGGTGGAGCCGGCCGAGGACGACGACCCCTCGGACGGCGCGCCGACGGGGACGCCGGTGGCCGCCGGGTCCGGTGCCGACCCCGTCTCGGGGCCCGCCGTACGCGGCCGGGTCACGGGCGCGGCCGGGCTGCCGGTGCCGCGCTCGGAGCTGACGCTGATCGCGGCGGACGGCCGCCAGGTGGGCCGCGCGGCGGCGGACGACGAGGGCGCCTTCCTGCTGCCGACGCCGCGCGCGGGCTCGTACGTCCTGGTCGCCAACGCGCCGGGACACCACCCGCAGACGGCGAGCGTGCTGGCCTCCGACCGCCCGGTGGACTGTGATCTCCGCCTCACGGGGACGGGTTCGCTGACCGGTACGGTGCGCCGCGCGGACGGCCAGCCGGTCGAGGACGCGCGGGTCGTGCTGCACGACGCGGACGGCCACGAGGTGGCGGAGACGCGGACCGGCAAGGACG
Source organism: Streptomyces sp. CBMA29 (assembly GCF_014596445.1). GTDB lineage: Bacteria > Actinomycetota > Actinomycetes > Streptomycetales > Streptomycetaceae > Actinacidiphila. Next base: position 176,995 of record NZ_MECL01000002.1, read on the forward strand.
GCTCGTACGCCTTCGGCAATCTCTACTCCGGCCGGTACACGCTGCTGACCATGGGCTATCCGCCCTTCCCCGCCACCGTCCGGGTCCCGGAAGGCGGCGCGGACGGGGACGGTGACGGTGACGGTGACGTCGACCTGGAGCTGAGCTATTCGCAGGACTGACCGCGACCGGGCGCCGCCGCTCCCCCGGCGGCGCCTGTCTTCAGGGCCCGGTTCCGAACCCTCGGAACCGGGCCCTTCCGTATGCCCGCGACCCCGACCTTGAACGTGTTCAAAACAGGGTCTAGAGTCATCGCGTCAGCAGGTTTGAACACGTTCAAACAAGGGGTGGAACCGCTATGGACCTGACCGTCCTCGCGTATGTGATCTATCTGGCCGTCAGCATCGGCCTGACCGTCTGGGTGGCCCGCACGCTCAGCAGCAACGGCCGGATCTTCCTCGCCGACGTGCTGCACGGCGACGAGCGGCTGGCCGACGCCGTCAACCACCTGCTGGTGGTCGGCTTCTATCTGGTGAACCTCGGTTTCGTCGCCCTCTACCTCAAGCGGGCGAACGGCGTCGAGGACGCGCGCGGCCTGTTCGAGGCGCTGTCGGTCAAGCTCGGCGTCGTGCTGCTGGTGCTCGGTGTGATGCACCTCGGCAACGTCTACGTGCTCAACAAGATCCGGCGGCGCGGGCTGATGGAGCGCGAGCAGTACCCGCCGGTGGACAGCGACGGCTGGACGGAGCCGAACGGTCCGGCCCCGGCCGGGGTGTGACATGACGCGCCTCACGCAGAGCGCGGTGACCGCGCCCGCCCGGCCACCCGCTCCCCGGCCGCCGCGCCCTCCCGTACGGCGGCTCACCGTGCTGTACGACCCCGCGTGCCGGCTGTGCGCCTTCGTACGGGACTGGCTGATCCGGCAGCGGCAGCTCGTCAAGCTCGACATGGTGCCGGTCGGCTCGCCCGAGGCCGTGCACCGCTTCCCCGGCCTCGACCACGCGGCGACCGGGCGCGAGATCACCGTCGTCGGCGACTCCGGCCAGCTCTACCGGGGCGACTCCGCCTGGGTGGTGTGCCTGTGGGCGCTCGCCGACCACCGCGCCTTCTCGCACACCCTGGCCACCCCGGCGGGCCGCAGGCTGGCCCGCGCGGCGGTGCTGACCGCCGCCAAGTACCGGGAGCGGAGCAGCAAGGCGTCGGCCCCGACCTGGTTCCCCGAGCGCAACGCGGCGGGCGCGCCCGGCCCCGCGCCGGTCAGGTCCGTACCCGGCTGGACCTACGACAAGGCGACCGGCTGGACACAGAGCGACCCGGGCGCCCCGCCGCCCCGGCCGGCCGCCCCACCGGCCGAGCCACCGGCAGACCCAGCGCGCGGCCGGGGCGGGAACTGCGCCGACGGCTGCGCGGGCGACGGATAGGCTCACCCGCGTGGAGCACGTGACAGACCAGCCGGAGCCCGCGGCCACGGGTCCGGCGGCGGAGCCGGGCCCCGGCCTGGGCGAGGAACTGCCCGGCGGCCGGGCCCGGCCCAAGACCGGCAAGAGCGAGCAGACCCGCGCGGTGATCCTGGAGACCGCGATGCGGCTGTTCCGCGAGCGCGGCTACGACAAGACCACGATGCGCGCCATCGCCCAGGAGGCGGGGGTCTCGGTCGGGAACGCGTACTACTACTTCCAGTCCAAGGAATTCCTGATCCAGGGGTTCTACGACCGGATGACGCACGACCACGCGGCCGACGCCCGGGTGCGCATGCGCGGGGTGACGGACTTCGCGGAGCGCCTGGAGATCACGCTCGCGTCCTGGCTGGACACCGCGGCCGAGTACCACGAATTCGCCGCCCAGTTCTTCCGCACGGCCGCCGACCCGGACAGCTCGCTCAGCCCGTTCTCGAACGAGTCGCACCCGGCCCGCGCCACCGCCGTCGAACTCTTCCGCGACGTGCTGTCCGGCTCCGACCTCGCCCCCAAGCTCGACACCGAGCTCGCCGAGCTGCTCCCCGAACTGCTCTGGCTGCACCTCATGGTCGTCGTCCTCTACTGGGTCTTCGACCGCACCCCCGACACCGAGCGCACCCGCGAATTCGTCCGCCGCTCCACCCCGGTGGCCGCCCGCGTCATCGGCCTGTCCCGCTACCGCGTCTTCCGGCCGATCGTCCGCGACGCCAAGGGCCTGATCCAGGACTTCATCCTGCCGACCATCGGCAGGACCGCGGTCACACCGCCGAGTCTGCGGAAGCCGACGGAGCGGCCGTCTCGGAAGCGGGCGAAGGCTCGGCCGGAGTAGCGGGCTCCGCCGCCTCGCGGCGCAGCGCGCGCAGGCTCCGCGCGCCGAGGGCCGCGATGGCCGTGCCCAGGAGGAAGGAGACGATCGCGAGCGTGAGGTGGATCCAGAAGTAGGCGGTGGGCGAGCCGTGGTCGCCGTCGTGGAAGGCCAGACCGCTGGTGTCCTTCCACAAATTCTTGACAAAGGTGACCCAGACGATCCACGACCACACACCGAAAGCGACCAGGAACCAGGACACGCGCCGACTGAGCTTCATGCGTCCCAGTATGTGCGGGTCCCCCGGTGAGAGGGCCGACGGGGGTCGCCGGTTCCCTCGGCGGGACGTGCGGATCATCACGGCGGGCGGCCCGCACCCGGCGGCGCGGCGGCCAGGCCAGGACATGTACGTTTCCTCGGGTGCCCATGCCTACGACCGCCGCGCGCCGCACCGCGCCGCACCGTTCCGCCCTGGCCGTTCTCGCCGTGTCCGCCGTCGCCGCGCTGCTCGGCGGCACCGTCACGACGGGGGTCGCGAGCGCGGCTCCGGCCGCCGACACGAAGCCGACGCCGAGACCGCCCGAGCACATGTCCACGGTGGGCGGCGACCGGCTGGGCGCGCCGGGCACGCAGGTCGACCTGGGGCAGGGCGCGCCCGCGCTGCCCGCGAAGCTGACGGCGAAGTCCTGGATCGTGGCCGACGCCAAGACCGGCGAGATCTACGCCGCGCGCAACGCGCACTGGCGGCTCCCCCCGGCCAGCACCCTGAAGATGCTGTTCGCGGACACGGTGCTGCCGAAGTTCCCGAAGAACACCGTGCGCAAGGTGCTGCCGAGCGACCTCCAGGGCATGGGCGAGGGCAGCAGCCTCGTCGGCATCAAGGAGAATCTGACCTACACCGTCCACGACCTGTGGCTCGGCGTCTTCCTGCGCTCGGGCAACGACGCGGTGCACGTGCTGTCCGCCATGAACGGCGGCGTCGCCAAGACCGTCGCCGACATGAACGCGCAGGCCAAGGAGTTGCAGGCGGCCGACACGCATGTGGTCACGCCCGACGGCTACGACGAGCGCGGGCAGGTCAGCAGCGCGTACGACCTCACGCTCTTCGCCCGCTCGGGGCTCCAGAACGCCGACTTCCGCGAGTACTGCTCGACGGTGAGCGCGCAGTTCCCCGGCGAGTGGAAGGCCGACAAGAACAAGAAGACCGGCAAGACCACCAAGAAGCGCGAGTCGTTCGGCATCCAGAACACCAACCGGCTGCTCAGCGGCGACTACGATCTGAGGCCCTACCCGGGCATCGCGGGCGTGAAGAACGGCAACACCACCAACGCGGGCGCCACCTTCACCGGGGTCGCGCAGCGCGGCGGCCGTACGCTGCTGGTCACCGTCATGACGCCGAAGGCCGAGCACGACCTGGTCTACCGCGAGGCCGCCTCGCTGCTGGACTGGGGCTTCAAGGCCGCCCCCGCGGTCAAGCCGGTGGGCACGCTGGTCCCGCCGCTGAGCCAACTGCCGCCGCCGACCGCCACGACGAAGGCGCCCGAGGGCGACAAGGGACCGGCCACCGCCGCCGCCACGGCCGGTTCCTCCCACGACGGCCTGTGGACGGCGCTGGGCGTCGCGGCCGGTTCCCTGCTCGTCCTGGCCGTGGCGTTCATCGCGGTACGGAAGCTCCGCCCGCTGCCGTCCCCGGCCGGTGGGGGTCCTGATCCTGAGCCTGGTCCCGGTCCTGGTCCTGGTCCTGAGGCTGATCCCGGTCCTGAGGCTGAGGCTGATCCCGGTCCTGGGCCTGATCATGCTTCCGGTCCGGCTTCCGGTCCCGAACGCCGCTCCCGGCGCCGGAAGGGTTGACCGACTCCGGGGCCTCCGTGGCCCCGTGGGCCTCAGCCACCTCAGCCACCTCGATCACCTCCACGTCCTCGCCCTCCGCCTCGGGCGGCGCCGCGTACCTCGGCGTCGCCGTCCACGCGGCGCAGTACAGCAGCAGCTTCGCCATGAAGTTGATCCAGAGCAGCAGGGCGACCGGCGTACCGAAGGCGCCGTACACGTTCTTGCCCGCGACGCCCTGGAGGTAGCCGCTGAGCAGCACCTTCAGCAGCTCGAAGCCGACCGCGCCGATGAGCGCCGCCTGGACCACGGCGCGGCGCGGTGGATCGACGCCCGGCAGCAGCGTCAGCAGGTAGGTCAGGATCAGGAAGTCGGCCAGGACGGCGATGCAGAAGCCGAGGACGGTCAGCAGCGCGCGGCCGGGGCCGTGGTCGGCGAGCCCGGCCTTGTGGACGGTCCAGTCGACGGCCGCGGTCGCGAAGCCGGAGGCGGCGAGCGAGAGCAGGGCCGCCGCGCCGAGGCCGAGCAGGATGCCGCCGTCGGCCAGTTTGGCGACGACGGGGTTGCGCTCCTCGTCGTCCTTGTCCCAGACCGCGCGCAGGCAGTCGCGCAGCGAGCCGACCCAGCCGATACCGGTGAAGAGCAGCGCGGCACCGGCGATTCCGCCGATGGTCCCGGCGTTGGCGACCAGACCGTTGATGTCGAGCTGGTCGGCGATGCCGGGGATCTGGTCGGAGATCTTGTGCTGGAGGGTGTCGAGCTGATGCTGCGACAGCAGCGCGGCGCCGACCGCGGCGACGACCGCGAGCAGCGGGAAGAGCGAGAGGAAGCTGGTGAAGGTCATCGCGGCGGCCAGCCGCGTCCAGTGGACGCTCTGGAGGTGCGCGAAGGCGCGCCAGCCGTGTGTCCGCATCGCCGCGGCGATGCGCGGGCCGATCCAGGGCAACCTTGTCAACCAGTCCATGACGGGGGGCCTACCCTCCCCCGGCCCGCGCAGTCCCGCGGAACACGAAGGTGCGGGTCCCCCAGAAGCGCAGCGCGGTCGCGAGGACCATGCCGATCCCGGCGCCCGACACGACGTCGGCGCGCGCGCTGGCCAGCCCGAGCACGTAGTGCGATACGCCCAGACAGCCCAGCTGTACGAGCGCGCCCGCCACGTTCACGGCGAAGAAGACCCCGTACTGCCGCGCCCTGCCCACCGCGGGGGTCCGGCCCCGGTAGGTCCCCAGCGCGTTCCCGAGATACGCCACCGTGCACCCGGCGAGGAACGACAGCGCCTTCGCCCCGATCGGCCCGAACCCGCCGGGGCCGCGCAGCCAGACGAACAGCCCGAGGTCGGCGGCGTACGCGGCGCCGCCCGCGAGGGCGAAGCCGAGGACTTCCGAGAGCGGGCCCCGCGGGGAGCGCGCCCTCACCGGTTGACCGCCGCCAGGACGTAGAGGACGACCCAGGCCAGGGCGATGACGACCAGGGCGCGGTCGCGCAGGACGACGTCCTCGGGGGCGCCCGCGGAGCCCGCGTCGGCGAAGACGGCGTAGCGCAGGACGGAGAGGATGAAGGGGATCATCGAGAGCTGCCGCCAGGGGAGCCAGCCGTTGGGCGAGGCGCCGGTCTCCATGGACCACAGACAGTAGGCGAGTACGGCGCCGCCCGCGGCGAGCTGCCAGACGAAGCGCAGGTAGCCGGTGGTGTACGCGCCGAGGAGGGCGCGGGAGGCGCCGACTTCGGCGCCGCCGTCGGAGGTCTCCGAGCCCTCGGGCGGCGCGGGGGCCGCCGCGTCGGTGGCGTCCGGCTGCGGTCCGACCGTCGGGGCCGCGGGGGCCGCCGCCGTGGCCCGTTCGGCGAGCCGCGACATCAGGACGAGTTCGGAGTAGCGCTTGGCGGCGACCATGAACAGCGCGCCGAAACCCGAGGTGATCAGGAACCAGCGGGACAGGTCGATGCCGAGGGCGAGGCCGCCCGCCATGGCGCGCATCAGGAAACCGGTGGTGACGATGACCAGGTCGACGACCAGCATGTGCTTGAGCCACACGCAGTAGGCGAGCTGCATGACCACGTATCCGGCGAGCAGCCCGGCCGTGTCCGGGTCGCAGAGCACCCCGGCCGCCGCGGGCGCGAGGATCGCGAGGGCGCCGCCTACGGCGTACGCGATCGGTACCGGGACCTGGCCGCAGGCCACCGGGCGGGCGCACTTGACGGGGTGGGCGCGGTCGGCGTCGGCGTCGCGGGCGTCGTTGATCAGATAGACGGCGGCGGAGCAGCCCGTGAAGAGCACGAAGACGACGGCGAGCTGGAGGACGGCGTGCGCGGACAGCAGGTGCCCGGCGGCCAGCGGCGCGGCCAGCACCAGGACGTTCTTGACCCACTGCCGGGGCCGGGCGGTCCGCACCAGACCGGCGGGCAGGCCCCGTACGGACACCCGGGGTGAGAAGCGTCCGGCCGGGGGGACGGCGGTCGCCGGTACGTCGTCGATGAGCGCGGCGGTGCGTTCCGTCATGACGGCCGCCCTCCGCGCAGGGCCCAGTTCCGGCCGAGCCGGGCGGTGACGGCGCCGAGCAGCGCGCCGCAGGCCACGTCGCTCGGGTAGTGGACGCCGACGACCATCCGGGACACGCACATGGCGGCGGCGAGCGGCGGGAGCGGCGCGGCGAACGCGGTGCGGGGCATCAGTGCCCCGAAGGCGACGACGGCCGCGGTGGCCGAGGTGGCGTGCGAACTGGGGAAGCTGTGCCGTCCGGCGGTGCGGACCAGCGGTTCGGCGTCGGGCAGCACCGGGCGCGGGCGGCGTACGACCCGTTTGACGCCCATGCTCGTCGCGTGGGCCGCGCCGACCAGTGCGGTGGCGCGCAGCCAGGCGCCGCGGCGGCCGGGGTCGGC
>NZ_MECL01000003.1 GCF_014596445.1 Streptomyces sp. CBMA29
GGCAACGGCAAGGGTCAGATCTTCGTGAAGGGTGAGGTCATCAAGACCGTGCCGGAGTCGAAGATCGTCGAGACGCTGATCGAAGAGGCGATGAAGCTCGCCGAGCAGATGGAAACCGACGGCACCATGTCAGGTGAACCGCAGGTGAGCGTCTCCTGACTGCCGAGCAGCCCGCGCGACCTGCCGCCGGGCCACGCCCGCGCCCCGCGCCCGCCGCCCACAGGCGGCCGGACGCGGGGCGCGGCACGGCCCCGCGCGGTAAAGTGCGCAGATCATCCCAAGCCTGCTGCTCAAGCCAAGCCTGCTGCGGCCCGTACGGTGAGGCACCCACGTGTTGACCACATCGACTGCCAAGGTCCTCGAACCGGGCGACCTCGACGCCGCCCTCGCCGTACTCAACCGCGACCCGGTGGCCAACGCCTTCGTCGCCTCCCGGGTCAATGTCGCCGGGCTCGACCCCTGGCGGCTCGGCGGCGAGATGTGGGGCTGGTACAGCGGCGGCAGACTCACCTCGCTCTGTTACGCGGGCGCCAACCTCGTACCGCTGTGCGCCACCCCCGAGGCGATCCGCGCCTTCGCCGAGCGCGCCCGCCGGGCCGGCCGCCGCTGCTCCTCGATCGTCGGCCCCGCCGAACCCACCGCCGACCTGTGGGCGCTCCTCGAACCCCACTGGGGCCCGGCCCGCGAGGTCCGCTCCCACCAGCCGCTGATGACCACCCGCGCGCTGCCCGCCGACATCACGCCCGACCCGCTGGTCCGCCGCGTCCGGCGCGACGAGATGGACGTGATCATGCCCGCGTGCGTGGCCATGTTCACCGAGGAGGTCGGCGTCTCCCCGCTCGCGGGTGACGGCGGCCTGCTCTACCAGGCCCGCGTCGCCGAACTGGTCTCCACCGGACGGGCCTTCGCCCGCATCGAGGACGGCCGGGTCGTCTTCAAGGCCGAGATCGGCGCCGTCACCCGGCACACCTGCCAGATCCAGGGCGTCTGGGTCGCCCCCGAACACCGCGGCAAGGGCCTGTCGGAGACCGGCATGGCCGCCGTCCTGCACTACGCCCTGCGCGATGTCGCCCCGGTCGCCAGCCTCTACGTCAACGACTTCAACGCCCCCGCGCGGGCCGCCTACCAGCGGGTCGGATTCTCCGAAGTCGGCGCGTTCATGAGTGTGCTGTTCTGACCGTGCTCGAAGGCCGCGGGCGCTGAGGGTAGTGTCCCGGCCCATGGAGAACGTGGCGGTCGGACCTGTCGACCTCGGCGCGCGGGTCGACGAAGCCCTCGCCGTACAGGCGCTCGCCTTCGGGCTCGGCCCCGGCGAGGTCGCCATCCGGCGGCAGATCGTGCTCCGGCACCTCAACTACCCCGGTGCGCGGGCGCTCGGCGCGCAGACCGACGACGGACGGCTGGTCGGCTTCGTCTACGGGCTGCCCAACGACCGCGGCCACTGGTGGTCGAGCGTCGTCCAGCCGTACCTGCGGCAGCGCGGCACCGACGGCTGGCTCGACGACTGCTTCGTCATCACCGAACTGCACGTGCTGCCCGAATTCCAGGGCCACCGGGTCGGCCGCCGGCTGATCACCGAGATCACCGACACCGCCACCGAGCCGCGCAGCATCCTCTCCGCGATCGACGGCGACAGCCCCGCCCGCCGCCTCTACCACGCCCTCGGGTACCAGGACCTGGCCCGCCCGGTGCACTTCCCGAGCGCCGCCCGCCCCTACGCCGTGATGGGCGCGCCGCTGCCGCTGCTGCGGTGAAGCGCCGGGAGACGGTCGCGCGGCGGAAAAGGGTTTTCCGGGCGCCCGGCGGTCTGGCTATCCTCGCCGCACCCCCGACCGTTACGGAGAACGCCATGGTCCTGCGCATGTCCCGGCTGATGCTCAAGACGCTGCGCGACGCCCCGGCCGACGCGGAGACCGCCAGCCACAAGCTGCTGGTCCGCGCCGGATACGTGCGCCGCTCGTCCGCCGGGATGTGGACCTGGCTGCCGCTCGGCAAACGCGTCCTCGACAACGTCGCCCGCGTCGTACGCGAGGAGATGGAGGCGATCGGCGGCCAGGAAGTGCTGCTGCCCGCGCTCCTGCCCCGCGAGCAGTACGCGGCCACCGGACGCGCCGACGAGTACGGCGACCTGCTCTTCCGGCTCACCGACCGCAAGGGCGCCGACTACGTGCTCGGCCCCACCCACGAGGAGGTCTTCACGCAGCTCGTGAAGGACCAGTGCACGTCCTACAAGGACCTGCCCCTGACCCTCTTCCAGATCCAGACCAAGTACCGCGACGAGGCCAGGCCCCGCTCGGGCGTGCTGCGGGGCCGCGAGTTCCAGATGAAGGACGCCTACTCCTTCGACACCGACGACGAAGGGCTCGCCGCGTCGTACCGGCTGCACCGGCAGGCGTACATCCGGATCTTCGAACGCCTCGGCTTCGACTTCCGCGTCGTGTCCGCCGTCTCCGGCGCCATGGGCGGCTCCGCCTCCGAGGAGTTCCTGGCGCCGGCCGCCGCGGGCGAGGACACCTTCGCGGACTGCCCCGCCTGCGACTACGCCGCCAATACGGAGGCGGTCACCTTCACGGCCGCGCCCGGTGACGCGGCTGCCGTGGAGCACCGCCCCGTCGAGGAGCTGGACACCCCCGACACCCCCACGATCGAAGCGCTCGCCGCCCATCTCGGCGTGCCCGCCTCCGCCACGCTCAAGAACCTGCTGGTCACCGTGGACGGCGAGATCACCGCGGTCGGCGTCCCCGGCGACCGCGAGGTGGACCTCGGCAAGCTCGCGGAACACCTCGCACCCGCCGCCGTCGCACTCGTCACCGCCGAGGACTTCGCCGACCGGCCCGATCTCGTACGCGGCTACGTCGGCCCCCAGGGCCTGGGCATCCGCTACCTCGCCGATCCCCGGATCGCCCCCGGCACCGCGTGGGTCACCGGCGCCAACAAGCCCGGCAGGCACGCCGCCAATGTGGTCTGCGGCCGGGACTTCACCGTCGACCGCTACCTCGACGTGGTCACCGTCCGCGCCGGTGACCCCTGCCCCCGGTGCGGCACCGGGCTCCGCCTCGACCGGGCCATCGAGATCGGCCACATCTTCCAGCTCGGCCGCAAATACTCCGACGTCTTCCGGTTCGACGTCCTCGGGCGCGACGGCAAGCCCGTGCGCGTCACCATGGGCTCCTACGGCATCGGCGTCTCGCGCGCCGTGGCCGCCCTCGCCGAACAGACCGCCGACGGCGCGGGCCTGTGCTGGCCCGCCGAGGTCGCCCCCGCCGACGTCCATGTCATCGCCGCGGGCAAGGCCGTCCAGACCGCTCTCGCGGAGGAAGCCGCCGCCGCGCTGCACGCCGCGGGACTGCGGGTCCTCCTCGACGACCGGCCCTCCCTTTCGCCCGGCGTCAAATTCACCGACGCCGAGCTCATCGGCGTCCCCACCCTCCTCACCGCCGGCCGCCGCGCCGCCGACGCCGTCGTCGAGCTCAAGGACCGCCGCACCGGCACCCGCCAAGACCTCCCTCTCCCCGAAGCCCTCTCCCTCCTCACGCCCCCGCACTGACGGCCCCCCGCCGGACGCGACCTAGAGCCAGGAGGCGAATTCCAGGAGGAGTTCGGCGTCTTCGCGGTCGCCGACGGAGAGGTGCCAGACGCCGGCCTCGACGGCGCGGAAGAGGGCCCAGCCGCGAAGGCGCTCGGGATCGACCTCAAGAGAGGCGGCGAGCTTGGCGAGGCGCCGCCGGGCCGCGGCCCGGGAGCCCGGCTGGGCGGCCAGGGTCGGCAGCCGGTCACGGACGAGCCAGGCGAGATCGTAGGCCCGCTCACCGACCAGCGGCTTGGGGTCGATGGCCAGCCACGCCATCCGCTCCCCGGCCAGCACATTGCCGTGGTGATAATCCCCGTGCAGCAGCGCCTCCTCGGCGCCCGAGGCGACCAGCTCGCCGTGAACCGACAGCGCCTCGTCCACGAGCCCGACCGCCTCGGCCGCCCAAGGCCGCTCCCGCCGCTCGCGCAACAGCGCCGCCAACGCACCGGTGTAGTCGGCGACCGACGTGAAGGGATGCCCCTCGGCCGGCGGCACCCAGAGCCGCTGAAGAACCCCGGCGGCCTCCAGCATCGCCTTGGGCTCGGCGAGCGACCGCAGCGACACATCCGCCTGAAGCCGCTCCAGCAGCATCGCCCCCTCGCCGGGATCGGCGTCGAGGAGACGTACGGCGCCCCGCCCGTCCCAGTGCGCGAGCGCCGCGTGCTCGTGCTCGGTCTCCCGCGTGACCATGCCGACCTTCAGCACCGCGGGCACCCCGTCCGCGGTGCGGACCAGCACGATCATGCTGATCTGGCCCCCGGCCGCGAAGACCCGCTCGACGGTCAGCCCCCACCGCTCCAGATGGCGCGCCACCCGGTCGGGGAGTTCGGCCAGCCACACCCGGCCCGCCTCGCCCTCCCAGGCCCCGACGGTGCGGACCAGCCGCTCCGGCGGCTCCAGCCGTACGCCTTCCGGCCCCCCGTGGTGCGCTGCTGAAGCCATCCCTGTGCGTTCCCTCCGTGTCGTGTGCGGCGGGGAACGGTGATCAGCTCCGTTCCGCCAACCCCGGGAAGGCTACGCTGCCGCCGCGCCACCGCACGGCACGCACCGCCGCCTCGCGCATCGCGCCCGCCGCGTCCCGCCGGATGTCCCCGATCGCGGACCGCACCACGTCGCCGTAGGCGCCCGCCACCCGCTCCTCCAGATACGCGGCCAGCCGCAGCGCCGCCGCCGCGTCCGCCACCGGGAACGGCAGCGCGTACCCCGCGGCCGACGTCACCGGCACTCCGCCCAGATCGCGGACGGTACGGCCCAGCACGTCCCGCCGCGCGCGGTGCGCGTCGTACGCCTGCCGCGCCTCGGCCTGGCGGCTCCTGCCGACCAGGCCGCCCACGACGCCGTAGCCGTACACCGCCGCGTGCTCGGCGGCCAGCGCCGCCTGCGCCGCGTCCAGCACCGCACTCATCGCACCGCACCCTTCGTCCCGAGCAGCGCCACGTGCCCTGCCCCGGCCGCCGCCACCGACGCGAACAGCCGGGCCGTCTCGCCCGGCACGTTGAGCAGCGCCGTCGCCCGGCTGTCGGCGAGCCGCCGCTCCTCGTCCGCCAGGGACTTCAGAGCGGCGGACGCCGAGGAGGCCGGGGGCGCGGCGGACGTCGCGCCGGGGGTCGGCGAGGCGGTCGGTACGGGGGCCGGTACGGGGGCCGCCCGGCCGCCGAACGCGCCTACGTGCAGGGCCACTTCGGCCCGCAGCGGCGCCAGCCGCGCGGCGAGCGCCGGATACGCGGCGGCCACCGCGTCGTACCGCGCCAGCAACGCCGCGCTGTCGCGGACCGCCTGGCGCAGCGCCAGCTCACCCGGTTCGGGCTGCGTGGCCGTGTGTCCTGCCCCGTCCGAGCCCGCTGTTCCACCGCCTCCGGAACACCCGGCACTGACGGCAACGGCCGCCACCGCCACCACACTCCGCCTGCTGAGCCGAGGCACGTCCGGGATCATTGGGCGAGTGTAAGGGTGCGCGGGAGGCCGCTCGGCGCCGCCTCCCGGCGGCCCGCGATGGCGCGGCGACGTGTGGAAACTCGGGTAATCTCTCCTTTACACGCGACCTTCCACAACAACAGCACACGCGGCCGAGGAGTCACCCGGATGAGCACCACCCAGAGCGAGAGGCTGCGCGGGCTGCTTGAGCCGCTCGTCGTGAGGACGGGACTGGATCTGGAAGAGGTCACGGTGACGGCCGCGGGCAAGCGGCGGCAGTTGCTGGTCGTCGTGGACTCGGACGAGGGCGTGCAGCTCGACGCGGTCGCGGAGCTGAGCCGGGAGATCTCGCAGGCGCTGGACGCCTCGGACGCGATGGGCGACTCGGAGTACGTCCTGGAGGTCACCTCGCCGGGCACCGACCGGCCGCTGACCGAGCCCCGGCACTTCCGGCGCAACAGCGGCCGGCTGGTGAAGCTCCAGCTCAAGGAGCGCGGCGAGCTGATCGCGCGGATCATGACGGTGGACGACACGGGTCTCGACCTGGAGGTCCCCGGCGTCAAGGGCCGCAAGCCCAAGCCCGCCCGCGCGGACTTCGCCGAGATCGAGAAGGTCCGCGTCGAGGTCGAGTTCAACCGCAAGAACGCGGCCGGTGACGACGTACACGAAGACGACGCACAAGACGACGTGCACGGCGAAGACGTACACGAAGACGTACAAGAAGACGACGAGAACGACGAGGAGGCGTAGCCGTGGACATCGACATGAAGGCCCTGCGGGGTCTGGTGCAGGAGAGGCAGATCTCGTTCGACCTGCTGGTCGAGGCGATCGAGTCGGCGCTCCTCATCGCGTACCACCGCGAGCCCGGCAGCCACCGCAAGGCCCGCGTGGAGCTGGACCGCACCAGCGGACACGTGACCGTCTGGGCGAAGGAGGACCCGGAGGAGGTCGCCGAGGACGCCGAGCCGCGCGAGTTCGACGACACCCCGACCGGCTTCGGCCGGATCGCCGCGTCGACCGCCAAACAGGTGATCCTCCAGCGGCTGCGCGACGCCGAGGACGACATCACCTTCGGGGAGTACGCGGGCCGCGAGGGCGACATCGTCTCCGGCCTGGTCCAGCAGGGCAAGGACCCGAAGAACGTGCTGGTCGACATCGGCAAGCTGGAGGCGATCCTGCCGGTCCAGGAGCAGGTGCCCGGCGAGGACTACCGGCACGGCACCCGGCTGCGGGCGTACGTGGTCCGGGTCGCCAAGGGCGTACGCGGCCCGTCGGTGACCCTGTCGCGGACCCACCCCAACCTGGTGAAGAAGCTCTTCGCGATGGAGGTCCCGGAGATCGCGGACGGCTCGGTGCTGATCGAGGCCATCGCCCGCGAGGCCGGACACCGTACGAAGATCGCGGTCCGCTCGACCCGCTCGGGGCTGAACGCCAAGGGCGCCTGCATCGGCCCGATGGGCGCGCGGGTACGGGCCGTGATGGCCGAGCTGAACAGCGAGAAGATCGACATCGTCGACTGGTCGGACGACCCGGCCGAGATGGTGGCGAACGCGCTGTCCCCGGCCCGCGTCTCCAAGGTCGAGGTGGTCGACGCCGGTGCCAGGTCGGCGCGGGTGACCGTGCCCGACTACCAGCTCTCGCTCGCCATCGGCAAGGAGGGGCAGAACGCCCGCCTGGCCGCCCGGCTGACCGGCTGGCGGATCGACATCCGCCCGGACACCGAGCAGCCGCAGAGCTGAGGGCCGAGCCCGGAACACGGACGGGAAGCGGTCGGCGGCGGGCGATGCACGCCCCCGCCGGCGGCGGGCAGAAAACGAACAACCGTGCGTCGGCACACTCGAAGGAGTGAGGTCGGTGCGGGGAGGTAGACTGAAGAGTGTCTGGTCGGACGCGAACCCCAGCATGCCCGGAGCGAAGTTGCATCGGCTGCCGTGAGCGTGCGGTCAAGAGCGAGCTGCTGCGTGTGGCGGTGGACGGTGACACCTGTGTTCCCGATCATCGCGGTACGCTGCCCGGTCGGGGTGCGTATCTGCATCCCGCCCTTGCCTGTCTGGACCTGGCGGTCCGCCGCCGGGCGTTCAACCGGGCCTTCAAAGGCCCGGTGACGCCCGACACCGCGGAGTTGCGCCGGTTCGTCGAGCAGGCAGCCCCGTAAGAAGCAAGAAGAACGGCACGGGTCACCGTGCGGTCAGGTACCTCGCGAGATGGAAGTAGGTCGAGATTGCGATGAGCACTCGATGAGTACGCGATGAGTACGCCCATGAAGTAGCGACGGTCCGGCGGACGATCACCCCGGACCTAAAAGGAGCGAAGTGGCTAAGGTCCGGGTATACGAACTCGCCAAGGAGATGGGAGTCGAGAGCAAGGTCGTCATGGCCAAGCTCCAAGAACTCGGCGAATTCGTCCGTTCGGCGTCCTCGACGATCGAGGCGCCGGTAGTCCGCAAGTTGACCGACGCTTTCCAGGGGCCCGGTGGCAACACCAAGTCCGCTGCGAAGCCCGCGGCGCCGCGCAAGAGCGCGCCCGCCGCCAAGCCGGCCGTGCCCACCCCGGGTGCGCCGGCCCGTCCCGCCGCCCCGGCGCCGAAG
>NZ_MECL01000004.1 GCF_014596445.1 Streptomyces sp. CBMA29
GTGCACACCGCGGGCCTCGGCGCGCAGCAGGCCCGCGCGAAGGTCGCGGCGGGCAGGGCGGCCGACGACCAGCGCGCGCGCCGCGCGCTCGCCGAGCAGCACACGGTCTGGCCGAAGGGCAGCACCCTCAAGAGCGCCGCGTCCGGCACCTCCGAGGTCACCGTCCTGGACCGGGCCGCGACGGACGCGGCAGGCGTACGAGGCGTACTGCTCGCCGTCAAACCCCGCGCGGACAAGGTGAGTTCGGCCTCGGCCGCGCACACCGACCCGGCCGGCGCACGCGTCCACGTCTCCGTCGACTACTCCTCCTTCGCCTCCGCCTACGGCGGCGACTGGTCCGGCCGTCTGCGCCTGGTGCGGCTCCCGGCGTGCGCCCTGACCACCCCGAACAAGGCGCGGTGCAGGACCAGGACCCCGGTCCCGTCGTCCGCCAACGACCTTGCCCGGCAGACGATTTCAGCCGACGTGAGTGCCGAGGTCGGTGCCACGGCCGGCTCCGACGCGAGCACCCTGAGCGCCTTCGCCGTCACCGCAGACAGCGGCGAGTCCGCCAAGGGCAGCGGTGACTACAGCGCCACCCCCCTGTCGGCGTCCTCCAAGTGGTCGGCGGGCACCTCCTCCGGCTCCTTCGACTGGTCGTACCCGATGGAGGTCACGCCGTCCGTCGCGGGCCCGGTGCCCGCGGTGACGCTCACCTACGACTCCGGCGGCATCGACGGCCGCACCGCCTCGACCAACAACCAGGGCTCGCAGGTCGGTGAGGGCTTCACCGTCTCCGCGGACTCCTACGTCGAGCGCCAGTACGGCGGTTGCGACAAGGACGGGCACGCCGAGGTCTTCGACCAGTGCTGGAAGTTCGACAACGCCTCGGTCGTCCTGAACGGCAAGTCGACGGAGCTGGTCAAGGACGACACGAACGGGAAGTGGCGGCTGGCCGACGACGACGCCTCCACCGTCACCCACTCCACGGGCGCCGACAACGGCGACGAGGGCGACAGCGTGGACGGCGCGGGCGAGTTCTGGACGGTGACGACCGGCGACGGCACCAAGTACGTCTTCGGCCTCAACAAACTCACCGGCGCGGGCACGCAGCGCACCAACTCCGTATGGACCGTACCGGTGTTCGGCGACGACTCCGGCGAACCCGGCTACGCCAAGGGCAGCGCCTTCGCCGACCGCTCCTACAACCAGGCGTGGCGCTGGAACCTCGACTACGTCGTCGACACCCACGGCAACGCCGAGTCCTACTGGTACACGGCGGAGTCCAACTCCTACAAGAAGAACGGCTCGAAGACCGCCAACGCCTCCTACACGCGCGGCGGTCACCTCGACAAGATCCTCTACGGGCAGCGCTCCGACACGCTCTTCACCGCCACCGCGCCCTACGAGGTGACCTTCGGCTACACCGAGCGCTGCACCGCCTCGGACTGCTCGAAGCTGACCAAGGACACCGCGGACAACTGGCCCGACGTGCCCTTCGACGCGATCTGCGCGTCCGGCGCGTCCGACACCGACTGCGCCGCCCAGTCGCCGTCGTTCTTCACCCGCAAGCGCCTCACCTCGGTGCAGGCCCTGGTGCTCTCGGGGACCTCGTACACGCCCGTCGACTCCTGGGCGCTGGCGGAGAGGTATCTGGACGCCGGTGACCTCGGCGACAGCAGTGACCAGACGCTGGTGCTCGACTCGATCAAGCGGACCGGCGAGGCCGGCGCCGAGGTACCGCTGGACCCGGTGTCGTTCACCTACCAGATGCTGGCGAACCGGGTCGACGCGACCGACGACATCCTGCCGCTGCACCGGCCCCGTATCCAGTCGGTCACCTCGGAGACCGGCGCGGTCACCAGCGTCACGATGTCGACGCCGGAGTGCGTGCGCGGCTCGCACATGCCGGCCGCCGAGGACAGCGACACCATGAACTGCTATCCGCAGTACTGGCACATCAACGGCGCCGAGGACGCCGGGCTCGACTGGTTCCACAAGTACCGCGTCGTGGACGTCACCACCTCCGACCCGGCGGGCGACAACGAGGCGCTGGAGCAGCGTTACGTCTACACCGACCCGGCGTGGCACTACAACGACAGCCCGTTCACACCCGACGACGAGCGTACCTGGTCGGTCTTCCGCGGCTACGGCACGGTCACCTCGTACTCCGGGACCGACGCGGGCAACCGGCTCAGGACCGTCACCCGCTACATGCAGGGCATGAACGGCGACAAGGTGAAGGCGGGCGGCGCCCGTACGGTGACCGTGGCGGGGCTGACCGTGCCGGGACTGGCCACGGCGGCGCTCACCGACTCCGACCAGTACGCGGGCTTCCAGCGCCAACAGGTCACCTACAACGGGGACATGCCCGTCTCGGCGACCGTCAACGACCCGTGGTCGGCCAGGACCGCCACGCAGCACAAGTCGTACGCCGACGTCGAGGCGTACTACGTGCGCACCGCGAAGACGTACACCGACACCTATCTGACCGTGCCCGCCAAGTGGCGCACCAGCGCCACCGCCAGCACATACGACTCCTACGGCATGCCGGTCACGGTCGACGACGCGGGCGACACCGCCAGGAGCGGCGACGAGACCTGCACCCGCACCTGGTACGCCCGCAACGACAGCGCGGGCATCAACTCCCTGACCTCCAGGGTCCGTACGGTCGGCCAGCCGTGCGGCACCGCCGACGCGTCGCTGTCGCTGCCCGCGAACAGCGCCACGCGCGGCGATGTGCTCGCCGACACCGCGACCGTCTACGACAGTTCGACCGCGACGGCCTGGACCGCGAACCAGAGCCCGGCCAGGGGCGACGCGATGTGGAAGGGCCGGGCCGCCGCGTACCCGGCGGGTGCGGACGCCAACGGCGACCGTAATCCCAGCAGTTGGCAGACCACCGGCACCTCGGGCTACGACGCCCTCGGCCGGATGACGCTCGCCAAGGACGGCGCGCGCAACCCGACGTCCAACACCTACACCCCGACCGGCGCGGGCGTCCCGACCCGCTCGGTGATCACCAACGCCAAGAGCCAGAAGACCACGACCTTCTACGACGGTCGGCGCGGCCTGCCGACCACCACCTACGACGTCAACACCAAGAAGACCGAGCTGACTTACGACGGGCTGGGACGGCTGACCGGCGTGTGGCAGCCGGGCCGCGTGAAGTCGGCGGGCGACAGCGCCAGCATCGTCTACGGCTACCACATGGAGCGCGGCTCGGCACCGTACGTCAGCACCTCCACGCTCGGCCCGAACAACGTCCGCAGGGTCACGTACCAGATCGACGACGCGCTGCTGCGCCCGCTCCAGACGCAGTCGCCGAGCCCGCTGGGCGGCCGGGTCCTCACCGACACCCGTTACGACTCACGGGGGTTGGCGTACGAGACCTTCGCCGGGATCTTCGACCAGGACCACACGCCGAGCGGCACGTACGCCCGCGCCGAATACGGCGGCGCGCCCACCCAGCACGAGATCACCTTCGACGGCGCGGGCCGCACCGCCTCCGACAAGCTGCTCGTCTACGGCGTGCAGAAGGGCGTCACCGTCACCTCCACGTACACCGGTGACTCGACGGCCACCAGCGCCCAGCCGGGCGGCACCGCCTCCCGTGTGATCACCGACGCGCTCGGCCGCACCGTCGAGCGCCGCGACTACTCGGGCGCCTCGCCCGCCGACGCGGACTACGGCGCCGCCGCCCCGCTGCCCGCGCACACCAGCACCCTGTACGGCCTGACCAGGGACGGCAAGCAGTCCACCGCCACCGGCCCCGACACCGCCAAGTGGAGCTGGGGCTACGACCTGTTCGGCCGTCAGGTCTCCGCGAGCGACCCGGACATGGGCGCCACGTCGACCACGTACAACGCGCTCGACCAGATCGCCACGACGACCGGCTCCACGCACAAGACGCTGCTGTTCGGGTACGACACGCTCGGCCGCAAGACCGGCGAGTGGGAGACGGCCGTGTCCGACGCGACGAAGATCGCCGCGTGGACGTACGACACGGCCGCCGCGGGGCAGCTCGACACCTCCACCCGCTACGACGGCGGTCTCGCCGGGAAGGCGTACACCCAGAAGGTCACCGCGTACGACGACGCCTACCACGTCACCGGCAGCGAGATCGACCTCGACGCCACCGACCCGCTGGTGAAGTCCGGTGCGGCGAAGGCCAGTTACAGCTACTCCGCCTACTACAACGTCGACGGCAGCCTCCAGCACACCACCGAGCCCGCCGTCGGCGGCCTGCCGCAGGAGTCCGTCAGCTACGGCTACACGCCGACCGGCCAGATCGAGACCGCCACCGGCACCAGCGGCTACCTCCAGGACACCGCCTACTCCGCGCTCGGCGAACCGCAGCAACTCACCCTGGCCACCTCGGCGTCCGGGGTGAAGAAGGCGTACATCACCAACGTCTACGAGGAGGGCACCAGCCGGCTGACCCGCTCCTCGGTCACCGACCAGACCCACCCGTACATGACGCAGGACCTCAACTACAGCTACGACGACGCGGGGAACGTCACCAAGATCGCCGACCCGACCACGCAGGGCGGCGCCGCGCAGGCCGACACGCAGTGCTTCGGCTACGACGGCTACCAGCGGATGACCAGCGCCTGGACGCCCGCCGACGCCGACTGCGCGAGCACCACGACCGGCGGCGCGGCCCCGTACTCCACCGGCTGGACCTACAACCCGGCGGGGCTGCGGCTCACCCAGACCCAGCACACCTCGGGCGGCGACAGCACCACCCGGTCCTGCTACAACGACTCCGCCCACCCGCACGCCCTGACCACCGCCACGGCCGCGGCGAGCTGCACCGGGGCGACCGCCACGTACGGCTACGACGAGGCGGGCGACACCACCAAGAGGCCCGGCCCGAGCGGCAGTTCGCAGACGCTGGCCTGGAACAGCGAGGGCGACCTGAACAGGACCACCGAGGGCGCCAAGGTCACCGACTACCTCTACGACGCGGGTGACAGCCTGCTGATCCGCCGGGCGTCCGCGGGCGACGGCGAGAGCGTCGTCTACCTGGGCGCCACCGAGATCCACAGCAAGGTCAGCGCCGGGAAGACCACCACCTGGGCGGTCCGCACGTACACCGCGGGCGCCGGGGGACCGGCGATCGCGGTGCGCTCCACCCAGTCCGGCGCCACCACCCTGACCTGGCTCGCGGGCGACAACCACGGCACCAGCAGCCTCGCCGTGGACGCCGGCACGCAGGCCGTCACCAAGCGCTACACCGACCCGTTCGGCGCCGCCCGCGGCAGCGCGCCCGCGACGGCGTGGCCCGACGACAAGACCTTCCTCGGCAAGCCCGCGGACACCGGCACCGGACTCGTCCACATCGGCGCCCGCGAGTACGACCCGTCGACCGGCCGCTTCATCAGCGTCGACCCGCTGCTCCAGACCGACAAGGCGCAGACCCTCAACGGCTACGTCTACGCCGCCGACAACCCCACCGGGCTCGCCGACCCGACGGGTGAGGGCGTGCCCGAGTGCATGACCGGCGTCATCACCGGCTGCCACAACGGCGTGCCCGGCAAGGGCTCGGTCTACCACCCGGACCGCGACCCCGGGAACCGGCCGTCCCACAGCGGCGGCGGCAACAGCAACAGCAGTGGCAGCGGCGGCTGCGACCGGGCCTGCCAGAACGCGCTCGCCGCGCTCCAGCAGAACACCTGGAAGGACGACAAGAACGAGAAGAACGTCCACGCGGCCCTGGCCAAGGAACTGCGCGACTACGTCCTCGCCCTCGCCGGGAACACCAACCCCTGCAAGGTCGGCGCGTCCGTGACCTCCGGCACCATGGCCGCCTGCAACCAGATGGGCGGCAACTCGCCGCAACTGACCTGGACCGACCTGCTGCAACTGTGGCTCGGCGGCAAGGGCGCCAATGTGCCGTTCGACGCGAACAGCCTGCTCACACAGCAGTTGGCGTTCAACGGCCACAGTCTCCAGATCATCAGGAATCTGGCCAGGGCGGTCTCGGACGCCGACTTCGGGGCCGACATTGACGCGCTCGGAGGCCAGGACGACTATGTCGACGGGAAGAACCTCGGGGAGAAGATGAAGAACCTGCCCAAGGACCTCAGCGGCATGGCCACCAGGGGGCGCGTGGGCACCAAGATCCCCGAAGCCTTCACCGGCGGCTACGACCTCGTGTACCAGGTGGTCAACCAGAACAAGAAGGACCACTCCATGACCGTGGCCTTCGCCGCGTTCAACGACACCGGCACCGCGTCCGCCTTCCACTTCGGAGTCCCGGACATCAAGCAGGGCTACGGAGGAGCGAGCGTGTACCAGGAGTACTACTGGTCCATCACGGTGAGCGTCGAGTGACCACCGGCTCGCACGCCACGCTCCCCGCCGCACCGGACGGCGGGGAGCCCGGGGGACCGGGCTCCGGCGGTCACGGTTCCGGCGGGGCCGGTTCCGGCGGTCACGGCCTCGCCGGCCGGCTCGACCGGCTCTGGGGGCCCGCCCGCTGGGCGCTGCTCGCCGTGCTGGTGCTGTCCTTCGCCACCGTGCTGCTGCGGATCGTGCCCGGCGGCGGGTCGACCGCCGCCCTGGCGCGGGACATCGAGGCCGGGCGGACCCACTCGGTACGGGTCGACGACCAGGGCTCCGACGGGATCACCGTCCGCTGGAGCGCCGGGCCGCTGACCGAACGGCAGTACACCTACCGGCCCGCGAATCCCTTCCCCGGCGGCCGGGCCGGTGTCGTCGGCGAGTTCACCGCGGACATCAGGCGGCAGGCGGGACCCGCGGCGGACGGCCTCGCCGTACGGAGCTTCGACAGCTCCTACGGCGCCGGCGGCCTGACACTGCTGGTGCCGACCGCGTACGTCCTGCTAACCCCGTGGGCGTGGCTGCGGGTGGCGGCGCTGCTCGCCGGTCTCCTGGTGGTCCTGCGGACGCTGGCGGTGACCCGGCACCGGCGCGCGAGCGGCCCCGCGTGGCTGCTGGCGTGCGTGGTGACGGGGGCCGGTTTCTTCGGCTACCTGTGGGCGGAGCCGGGCGGCGGCCCCGGCACCGGCCCCGGCACCGGCCCCGGCTCCTCGGCGGACGGGTCCGTACGGCAGCCGCGGTGGACGCGGGCCTGGCTGGCGTCGCTCGTCTCGGCGGCCGGGCTGGCCGTCCTCGGCGCGCTGCTGCTGCTCGTCGCCGGGCGGTACTGACCCGGCGACCGGTGGAGGTGTACGGCCGCGGGCGCGGGCTCAGCGCAGGATGCCCGCGGCCGTCGCCGCCTTCAGCCAGGACGGGAACTCGGTGAGCAGGCGGTCGTACAGCTCCGCGTCGGAGAGGCCGGCGATGTCGTCGACGGCGAAGAAGCCCACGTTGTCCACGCGGCGGCCGCTCATCGTGTCGAAGCGCTCCAGGACGCCGTAGTTGGACTGGCCCAGGCCCACGAACTGCCAGAACAGCGGCTCCTCGACGGCCCCGCGCAGCTCGCGCTCGATCTCCGCGTTGCGGTAGACACCGCCGTCGGAGAAGAAGAGCACGAGCGTCGGGGCGGCGGACGGGGCGCCGCGCACGTAGTCCCGTACCTGCGCGATGACCTTCTGCTCCTCGTTGCCGAAGCCGACCAGCTTCATGTCCACCTGGCCGTTCGCGGACGGCTTGCGGCGCTTGAAGATGCCGATCGAGCCGACCCGGACGTGCAGCTCCAGCCACTGCGGCAGCGAGCCGAGGTCGAGGTCGGGCAGCCGCGCCGGGTTGCTGGCGAAGGTCCACGCCTGCATGACGCCGTCCGGTACGAGCGCGGCGGCCACGGCCGCCATCCGCTCCACCACGTCGTGCACCACGCGCTGCGAGTACAGCCGGGACATCGACCCCGACGCGTCCAGCACGATGATCACCCGCGCCCGGACGTTGTCGGCGCCGTGCTTGCGCAGGCTCACCGCGACCTGCTCCTTGCGCAGCGACAGCCGCTTGCGCATGTCGACCGGCAGGTGCTCCTCGCCCTTGACCAGGGAGGGCACGCCGGAGCCCGGGGCAGCCGCCGACGCGTTTCCGGGCGCGGGTCGCGCGCCGTACGGAGATCCGTACGGGGAGGCCGGTTGCGCGGGCGGTGTTTGTGCGCCGTACGAGGACGGGGGCGGGGGCGGGGACGCCGACGCGTACGGGGACGCGGGCGGCGGGGGCGCGGCGGGCATCGGCGGCGCGGCGGCGGGCGCGGTCACGGGATAGGGCGCGGGAACGGGCGCGGCGGGCGGTGCCGCTTCCTCCTCCTCGTCCACGCTGATGCCGAAGTCGGTGGCGAGCCCCGCGAGCCCCGAGGCGTACCCCTGGCCGACCGCGCGGAATTTCCAGCCGTCGCCGCGCCGGTACAGCTCGCCCGCGACGAGCGCCGTCTCGGACGTCGCCGCCACCGGGAAATACGCCAGTTCGGCGCCGGACGCCGCGTCCAGCAGCCGCAGCCCGAGGCCGGTCATCGCGCCGAAGGCGCCGCCGTCGGCGGACGCGCACAGCATGATCCGCTCGATCCCCGGCTCGACGCGGGCCAGGTCGACCTCGATGGTGTCGGTGACCACGGCCGCCTGCCGCTTCCCCGCGTGCCGTACGGCCCCCGACGCGTGTCCGGGCTGGTTGTAGAAGACGAAGTCGGCGTCGTCGCGCACCTTTCCGCCGCCCGCCAGCAGCAGCGCCGACGCGTCGGCGTCGGGCCCGCCGCCCGCTCCCCAGGCCAGTTCGGCCCGTACGGCGGGCACGGCGACCGGCACATTCGCACCCTTGCTCAGCGGCGTAGACGTCATGGGGCAAGTGTGCCCGGAGTCGGCCGGTTCGTCAGGAGAAGGGCTTGTCCGGATTTCGTATCAACGCCTGACGCGCGGACCGGTGGGCGGGGTGGACGTGCCGACGGGCGGCTCAGCGGACGGGCGGCCTCGGTCAGGTGGGGCGGGTCGCTCCCGCGAAGGGCATCTCGGAGATCGGGGCGATACGGACCGGGGCGCCCGGGTGCGGGGCGTGGATCATCTGGCCGCCGCCGATGTAGAGGCCGACGTGGCTGATGCCGGAGTAGAAGAAGACCAGGTCACCGGGTTGGAGCTGGGATTCGGAGACACGGGTGCCCGCGTTGATCTGGGTGTACGTGGTGCGCGGGAGCGAGACGCCCGCGGCCCTCCAGGCGGCCTGGGTGAGGCCGGAACAGTCGTACGAGTGGGGCCCGGTGGAGCCCCAGACGTACGGCAGGCCGAGCGCGCGGTAGGCGAAGGCGACGGCCTGGGCGGCGCGCGAGGACGGCGCGGCGACGGGCGTCGTGTCACCGGGCAGCGGTGTACGGGCGCTGCCGCGGGTCACCGTGGCCGGTCCTGACGACGGCGTGTCGGTGGCCTCGACGGCCGCGCGCTGGGCGGCCGTCAGCCGGTCGAGCAGCGCCTGCGCCGCCCGCAGCTTGCCCTGCACGGTCGCCTTGCGCGCGGCCAGTTCGGACTGCGCGTCCTTGAGCGCGTCGAGTTTCGCGTCGGCCGCGTCATGGGTACGGGTGACGTCCCGCTGCTGTTCGGTGAGCTGCGCGAGCGCGGTCGCCGTCCGCGAGTCGAGGCGGTTGAGCATCCCGGCCCGGTCCAGATACGTGTCGGGCGAGGAGCTGAGCGCGAGCTGCACGCTGGGGTCGAGCGAGCCGGTACGGTACTGCGCCGCCGCGAGCGTGCCGATCGTGTCGCGGGTGGCGTTCAGCCGCGCGGTCTTGCGGGCCAGTTCGTCCTGGAGGCCGTCGACCGCGGCGCGGGCCCGGTCGGCCTGCTCCTTCGCGCCGTTGTACTGCTCGGTGGCGGCCTCCGCCTGCCGGTAGAGCGTGTCGACCTGGTCCTTCACCTCGCTGAGCGAGGCCGGTGCCTGCGGCCGCGGGTCCGCGAGGGCGGATTCGCCGAGCAGGCTCACCGAGGCGGCGGACGCGAGTGCCACGGTGATGGCGGCGCGGGTCGCGGTGAGCGCCGACGTACGGGCGGACGTACGGGCGGACGTACGCGCCGCCGAGGTTCTGCGGTGTGAGGCGGGACTGTGGGAGGCCATGCGGCCGTCATTCCTTCCAGTGCTCCGACGGGGCCCGCGCGGAGGCCCGGCGACGCCTGCACGGGGGAGCAGAGCGCCGCCGGACCTTCGGCGGGGGTGACCGCGCCGCCACGGTCCTGACGGCTGTGGGGATCGGTCACCTGGGGAGCGACGCTAAACCTGACCGGGGGTGCGCCAGGGGAAGGAGACCGGGACTGCTCCGATTCGACCGGCTCGTGACCGTAAACGACCGCCGTTCGACGGGTGACCCGGTCATATGCGCGCGCCTGCTGACCAAAGTGCCCGGTCGGGATGTCCGACCGGGCACGGGGTGCTACGCGGGGCTACGAGCCCGGCGGCGCGGGGCTCAGGCGGCGCGGGCTCAGGCGGCGCGGGCTCAGGTGGCGCGGGCTCAGGCGATGCGGCGGGCCGCCGCGAAGGGCATCCAGCTCATCGGGGCGACCTCGACGACCGCGCCGCTGTGCGGGGCGTGCACGATCTGGCCGTTGCCGATGTAGATGCCGACGTGGCTGATGCCGGAGTAGAAGAACACCAGGTCGCCGGGGCGCAGGTCGGACTGCGAGACGGCCGTGCCGTCCTTGACCTGGTCCCACGTGGTGCGGCCGATGGAGATACCGGCGGAGCGGTACGCGGCCTGGGTGAGTCCGGAGCAGTCGTACGCGCCGGGGCCGGTGGCGCCGGAGGAGTACGGCTTGCCGCGCTGCGACATCGCGAACTGGATCGCGGCGGCGGCGCGGCCGGACGCCGGGCCGTTGTAGGTGTAACTGACGTTGCTCGCCGTGGAGTTCGAGGAACCGGAGGAGTTGGTGGAGGCGGTGGGCCGCATCGCGGCGAGCTTGGCGCGCTCCTGCGCGTTGAGGCTGTTGAGCAGCTTCTGCGCGGCGGCCAGCTTCGTCTGGACGTTCTTCTTCTCGGCCGCGAGCTTGTTCTGCGCGCCGGTCAGCTCGTTGAGGCTCCTGGTGGCCTGCGCGCGCTGGATGGACGCCTGCTCCTGCTGGACCTTGAAGGTCTCCAGCGCCTGTTCCTGCGTGGTGGAGATGCGGTCCATCATGTGCGACTGGTCGAAGAACTTCTCGGGGTCGTCCGTCAGCAGCAACTGCGTCGTCTGGTCGAGGCCGCCGTCGCGGTACTGGGCGGTGGCGTACTGCCCGAGCACCCGCCGCGTCTCGTTCATCTTCGCGGTCTTCTGCGCGACCTGCGCCAGGAGCTGGTTGGCCTTGGCCCGCTGGTCGTCGGTCTTCTCCTTGGCGGCGTCGAAGTGCTGCGTCGCCACCTCGGCGTCCTGGTTGAGCTGGTCGATCTGCGCCTTGACCTCGGTGATCGAGGGCTTCGCGGGCGCCGCGCTGGCGCTCTCGCTGAGCAGGGTGACCGACGCGAGGGCCGCGGTGGTGATTCCGACGGCGGCCCGTGGACCGGCCGTGGACAGTATGCGATTGCGCGGCTTGCGGTGCGACGCCAAGGGAGGCGACTCCTTCCGAATACCGCCGACCGGGTTAGCTGACGGGTTCGGGCTGAAGGTCGCCCTACGGTCCCGACGCCTGCTGCGGCGTCCGTTCCGATTCACCCCACGTGCTGTTGGGTCCCCGGCTCCGGCCTGGGCCGGATTGAGCGGAGGTGGTTCGCTGTCGGCTCTTCAGCCGACGGGGAAGCTCACCACCTAGCGGGCTACCGTAGTCAACTTGTGCGAGCCTTGGGAAGTTTGGATTGCAATGTGACCGAAATCGCTTTGTGATCTTACCGTTTGTGAGCGCGACGGCGTCCGGACAAGTCGGACTATGCCGGGTGGACTATGCGGGACGGACCGCCCCGTAGAACGGCATTTCGGTAATCGGGGCGATCTTGACCACGGTGCCGGTGTGCGGCGCGTGGATCATCTGGCCGCCGCCGATGTAGAGGCCGACGTGGCTGATGTCGCTGTAGAAGAAGATCAGGTCGCCCGGCCGGAGATTCGACTCCGACACCCGGGTGCCGGCGTTCACCTGGTCCCAGGTCGTCCGCGGCAGATCGACCCCGGCCGCCTTCCACGCCGCCTGGGTGAGCCCCGAGCAGTCGTACGACGTCGGCCCGGTCGCGCCCCACACGTACGGCTTGCCGAGCTGCTTGCGCGCGAAGGCGATGGCGTCGGCGGCCTTCGAGGAACCCGTGCTCGGCACGGTCGGCGTCGAGGAGTCCTTCGCGGCCTTCGCCGCGGCCTCGGCCGCCGCCTTCTCCTTGGCCGCGATGGCGGCGGCCTTGACGCGCGCCTCTTCCTCCTGCTTGGCCCGCAGCGCCGCGAGCCGCGCCTTCTCCTGCGCGTTGAGGCCGTTGAGCAGCTTCTGCGCCTCGCCCAGCTTGGTCTGCACATCCCGCTTGGCGGTGCGCAGTTCGGCCTGCTGGGTGGTGAGCGTCGCCAGGCTCTTGGCCGCCTCGATGCGCTGCTGCGTGGCCGCGGCCTGCTGCACCCGGTACGACTCGACGGCCTTCTGCTGCCGCTTGCCGAGCACGTCCGACAGGTGCACCTGGTCGAGCATCGACTGCGGATCGGTGGCCAGCAGATAGCGGCCGGTCGAGTCGTCGCCCCCGGCGCGGTACTGCGCGGCGGCGTACTGCCCGAGGACCCGGCGCGAGTCGTTCAACGCCTGCGTCTTCTTCGCGGCCTGCTCCAGGAGCCGGTTGACCTTCGCGTTCTGCGCGTCGGTCGACTCCTTGATGCCGTTGTACTTCTCCGTGGCCACCTCGGCCTGGTGCGTCAGCCCGTCGACCTTCGCCTTCACCTCGGCGATGCTCGGCTGCTTCGGCTTGGCCGGCTCGGCACTGGCGCTCTCCGCGAAGAGGGTCACGGTGGCCAGCGCGGCCGTCGTGATTCCCACGGCCGTACGCGGGCCGGGGGTGCTGAGGATCGCGGCGCGAGCCTTACGGTGTGTCGCCATGGCGCGCGGACTCCTTTCGGACGCCCATCCGGACGCTGCTGGAGCGAGACCGTAGCCAACGCTCCGGGCTGCTGGGAAGAGCGGTGTCCGATAGGCCCGATACCTTTTCGTAATCATTTCCCATTGTCACGGTGCGTGGTAACGGGATTACGGGGTAAGGGTAATGGGCCCGTCCGCCGGGAGCCGTTGCCGGAAGGGCCGTGGGGTGTCGGTGCCGGGCTCTAGACTCGGGGAGCGATGAGCAGCCTCTTTGACGACAACTTCCTGAACGGTCTGCATGTGGCCCCCGAGCCCGCCGACCCCACCGCTCCGCCGCCCCCGGAGGACGGGGGCCCCGGCGGCGAGCACGTACCGGACGACCTGTTCGGCGGCCGGTTCGACGGACCGCCGCCGCAGGCCGCCGGGCGGGACGCGTATTACCGTGACGGCGCCCCGCGGCCCGCCACCGACCCCGCGCAGCTCCTGGAAGGGCTCAACGAGCAGCAGCGCGCCGCCGTCGAGCACGCGGGCGGCCCGCTGCTCATCGTCGCGGGCGCGGGCTCAGGCAAGACCCGGGTGCTCACCCACCGGATCGCCTATCTGCTCGGCGCCCGGCACGTGCACCCCGGCTCCATCCTCGCCATCACCTTCACCAACAAGGCAGCGGGCGAGATGAAGGAGCGCGTCGAGGAGCTGGTCGGCCCGCGCGCCAATGTGATGTGGGTCTCCACCTTCCACAGCGCGTGCGTGCGCATCCTGCGCCGCGAGTCCAAGTCGCTCGGTTTCACCTCGTCGTTCTCGATCTACGACGCCGCCGACTCCAAGCGGCTGATGGCGCTGGTCTGCCGGGACCTCGACCTGGACCCCAAGCAGTACCCGCCGAAGTCGTTCAGCGCGAAGATCTCGAATCTGAAGAACGAGCTGACCGACGAGGAGACCTTCGCGGCCACCGCGGAGAACCCCTTCGAGAAGAAGCTCGCCGAGGCGTACGCGATGTACCAGTCGCGGCTGCGGGACGCCAACGCGCTGGACTTCGACGACATCATCATGACCACCGTCAATCTGCTCCAGGCGTTCCCCGACATCGCCGAGCACTACCGGCGGCGCTTCCGGCACGTCCTGGTCGACGAGTACCAGGACACCAACACCGCCCAGTACACGCTGGTCCGCGAGCTGGTCGGCACCGACCAGAACGAGGACGCGGCCGAACTGTGCGTGGTCGGTGACGCCGACCAGTCGATCTACGCCTTCCGCGGCGCGACGATCCGCAACATCCTCCAGTTCGAGGAGGACTACCCGCAGGCCCGCACGATCCTGCTGGAGCAGAACTACCGCTCCACGCAGACGATCCTCACGGCCGCCAACGCCGTCATCGAGCGCAACGCGGGGCGGCGGGCGAAGAACCTGTGGACCGAGTCCGGCGACGGCCCGGTCATCGTCGGCTACGTCGCCGACCAGGAGCACGAGGAAGCGCAGTTCATCGCCGAGGAGATCGACCGGCTCACGGACGCGGGCGACGCCCGCCCCAGCGACGTCGCCGTCTTCTACCGCACCAACGCGCAGTCCCGTGTCTTCGAGGAAGTCTTCATCCGCGTCGGCCTGCCCTACAAGGTCGTCGGCGGCGTCCGCTTCTACGAGCGGCGCGAGGTCCGCGACGTCCTGGCGTATCTGCGGGTGCTGTCCAACCCCGAGGACACCGTGCCGCTGCGCCGCATCCTCAACGTCCCCAAGCGGGGCATCGGCGACCGCGCCGAGGCGATGATCGACGCGCTGGCCGCGCGCGAGCGGATCACCTTCCCGCAGGCGCTGCGGCGAGTGGACGAGGCGTACGGGATGGCGGCCCGCTCGGCGAACGCCGTCAAGCGCTTCAACACGCTCCTGGAGGAGCTGCGCACCATCGTGGAGTCCGGCGCGGGCCCCGCGGTCGTCCTGGAGGCCGTGCTGGAACGCACGGGCTATCTGGCCGAGTTGCAGGCGTCCACCGACCCGCAGGACGAGACCCGCGTGGAGAACCTCCAGGAACTGGCCGCCGTGGCCCTGGAGTTCGAGCAGGAGCGGGACGCGGACGAGCCGGGCACCCTCGCCGACTTCCTGGAACGGGTCGCGCTGGTCGCCGACTCCGACCAGATCCCCGACGAGGACGACTCCGGCGGCGTCATCACCCTCATGACCCTGCACACCGCCAAGGGCCTGGAATTCCCCGTGGTGTTCCTCACCGGCATGGAGGACGGCGTCTTCCCGCACATGCGGGCGCTCGGCCAGGTCAAGGAACTGGAGGAGGAGCGGCGGCTCGCCTACGTCGGCATCACCCGCGCCCGCGAACGGCTCTACCTGACCCGCTCGACGATGCGCAGCGCCTGGGGCCAGCCGTCCTACAACCCGCCGTCGCGCTTCCTGGAGGAGATTCCGCCGAAGCTGATCGAGTGGAAGCGGCTCGGCTCCGCCGGGGGGTCCGCGGGGCCCATGACGCGCGCCGCCGCCTCCGTGGCCTCCTCCGTCACCGCCCGCGGCCGCTCCGGCGCCGCCGGCGGCTTCGCCACCCGCCGTTCCTCCGGCGACCGCCCCGTCATCTCCCTCAAGGTCGGCGACCGCGTCACCCACGACCAGTTCGGCCTCGGCACCGTCATCTCCGTCACCGGCCAGCCGGGCGACGAAAAGGCCACCATCGATTTCGGCGACGAGCGCCCGAAGCAGCTTCTGCTGCGATACGCACCGGTGGAGAAGCTCTAGCCTCTGCCGAGGCGGGGCTCTTGCCGGGGCGGCAGGCCGAATCTTTTCAGGTGCGCTGGGGGAGGAACTGCGCGACAAGCCCCCACCGGCGGGTGGTCCGGAGTCAACCGAACTGCCCCGCCGGGGCGGGTGGTCACCTGCGGAAGCGTCGTGGCTGAGCGCGCAGTTCCTCCCCCAGCTACCGCTGGGAGGTGCCCCCAGCGCCCCTGACAGGGCACAGCCCGCCCGCAGGGTGGACGTACAGGGGCCGCGCCCCTGGGGGCGTACCCACCTGTGCGGAGGGAACGCCCCGAACAAGCCCCGCCCGCAGGGCGTCAGCGGGGGTCGAGGCCGTGGGCCAGAAGCCAGGGCAGCGGATCGATCGGGGAGCCGCCGTGAGGGCGGACCTCAAGGTGGAGGTGGGGGCCCGTGGTGTTGCCGGTGTTGCCGGAGTAGGCGATGACGGTGCCCGCCTTGACCGACCCACTGCGAATCTTCGTACTGCTGAGGTGGCAGTACCACGTCTCCGTGCCGTCGGCCGCCGTGACGATCGCCATGTTGCCGTAGGAGCTGTTCCACTGCGTGCGGACGGTGCCGTCCGTGACCGCCATGACCGGCGTCCCCACCGACACGGGGAAGTCGATGCCGGTGTGCAGCGCCATCCAGTTGACGCCGGCCTGGCCGAAGTACGCGCTGAGGCCCTTCTCCGCCACCGGCAGCAGGAACTTCGGCCGCAGCGCCTCCTTGCGGGCCGCCGCGTCCGCCTTGGCCTTCTTCGCCGCCGCCACACGGTCCTTGAGGTCGATCCGCTCCTGCGTACGGCTCGCGCGGTCCGCGAAGTCGTTCGCGTCGGCGCTCACCCCGGCGAGCTGCCGGTCGAACTGCGTCGTCGGCGCGTTCGCG
The DNA here is from genome assembly GCF_014596445.1 of Streptomyces sp. CBMA29. Lineage (GTDB taxonomy): Bacteria > Actinomycetota > Actinomycetes > Streptomycetales > Streptomycetaceae > Actinacidiphila. The sequence continues at coordinate 16,494 of NZ_MECL01000004.1, forward strand.
TCGGTCGCCGAACTCCCGCCGTCGGCCTGGGTCTTCGAGGAGTCGGCGACGCCGACCCCGGAGACCGCCGCCGCGCCCACGGCCGCCACGCCCATCACCGCGACGGAAGGGACCGCCACGGTCAGCAGCGCCGACCGCCGGGCGGGCTTTCGGCGTCGGCTGCGCGCTACCGGCTCGCCGTCCGCCGCAAACGCGTCCGCGTAGTCGTGCTCCACGGCGGGCTCGTCGTCGTAGACCGCCTCGGCCGTCGCCGTCACGGGCTCGACCGTCTCGACCGTCTCGAACTCAGCCGTCATGGCGACGGGTTCCGCGACCGGCTCCTCGACCCGCGGGTGCGGCTGCGGCTCCTCGTGGAACGGCGCCATCTGCTCGTACACACCGGTGTCGCCGCCGGCGTCGTAGCCGTACCCGTAGCCGTACGTCGGATACGCGCCCGAGTCCCAGTCCTGCTGCGGCTGTTGGACCGGAGCCTGCGGCTGGGCCTGCTGGCCCTGCTCCTGATACGGCTGCTGGTAGAACGCCGTGCTGTCGTACGTCCCCGTGTCGTAGTACGTCCCCGCGCCCTGCGTCGCGTACGGGTCGTACGCCGCGTAGCCGCCGGTGTCGTACGTCCCGGTGTCGTAGGTTCCGGTGTCGTAGGCCCCGGGCCCGGCCGCGTACATGCCGGTGTCGTAGACGCCCGTGTCGTACGTGCCCGTGTCGTACGAGGTGTACGTGCCGGTGTCGTACGCGTCGGCGGGCTGGGACTGTGCCGGTACGTGGGGCTGCTGGCCCTGGGGCTGGGCCTGCGCCTGCCCCTGGTCGTAGCCGTAACCGGTGTCGTAGCCGTACCCGTGTGCGTACTGCGGGGGCTGCGGGGCATACGCATAACTGCCGGTCGCGTCCGGCGCGTGGCCGTACAGCGGATCGGGGTCAGCGAAGGTGGTGCCGACGGTCTGGTTGGCGCCCGTGGAATAAGCGTCATACCCGTAGGCGTCGTAGTCGGGGGCGTACCCCGACGGAGGACGTGCGTTCACCGCCAGCTTCTCTTTCGCCTAGGCAGCAGGAGAATTAGCGGTGACTGTAGCTCCCCGTACGGGCGGCCGACAATCTTCTCCGGCGACCTGGCGTCCGCCTTGCCCGGTGTTCGGTTGATATTCGACCGTTACGTGTCCGTTATGCGGCGTCGATCGCGCTCCTCCAGAGCTCCTTCCCGCTCAGTGCTTCCCGTATCTCGGCGGCCACACCCCGGTGCACGGGCAGTGCCAGGTGGCCGATTCCGCTCACCCGGATGTTCTCCGCCGAAAGATCCGGATGTTCGAGGCGCGCCGCGGCCACCGGGACCATCAACTGGTCGAGGTCGCTCCAGAACGACACAAAGCGCGTCCCGCACCCCCGCGCGGGCTGCGACAGCTCCTCCAGCAGCGCCGACCCCGGCCGCATCTGCCGCACGATCGGCAGCGGGGTCAGCAGCGGAACCACCCTGGTCCCGGTGTGCGGTGTCCCCAGCGTGACCAGCGTCCGCACCCGCGCGTCACCGCCCAGCCGCTGTACGTAGTACCGCGCGATCAGCCCGCCCAGGCTGTGTCCGACCAGGTCGACCCGGCGGTGCCCGGACTCCGCGCAGATCCGCTCGACATGCCGCCCCAGCAGCTCGGCCGCTCTGCGTACGTCACAGGTCAACGGTGAGTAGTTCAGCGCGTCGACCCGTGTCCAGCCGTGGTGCAGCAGCGAGCGGCGCAGCAGGGAGAAGACCGACCGGTTGTCCACGAAGCCGTGCAGCATCACCACGGGCGGGTGGGACCTGCCCTCGGTCGGCAGCCGCAGCGCTCCGCCGGGCGCCCTGCCTATCGCGGGCGTCCTCGGTGCGGGCGCGGCCGTCCGCGCGGGGAGTATCCCCGTCGGGTAGAGCAGCAGGTGGCCCGCCAGGATCGCCAGGTCGAACGCGGTGGCCTTGACCAGCGCGGCGCCGTGCAGCAGCCGGGCCAGCGGGGCCGTCACCGCCCCGGCGGGCGGATCCTTGGCGGCCGATGGAGGGCCGGCGGCGGCCGGGGTGGCGGCCGGGCTGCTGGCCGGTGTACTGGCCGGTGTACTGGCCGGTGTCGTGGCGTCCGGCGAATCGGCTGGTCCGACGGTCATGGCCCACCTCCCGTCACGGCACGCTCCGTGCGGCCCGGTGGGCCCGGCGTGCCCTGTCGAGGGCCGGAGCGGAGGCCGTGTTCCCGTGCTCTGCGGCTGCGAGCGCGGGAACACGGCATCCTGACAGCGGCTCCTCCACAGCGGGCCGGACCGGTGAGCGACGGCTCCGGCGTGTCCCACACCGTGACGAGCCGTGCCGCGGGGTCCCACCCGTGGTGAATGTGTCCCACTGTGTGATTTCCCCCTCCCTGTGTCCCGCGAAACTGTCGGGCGGCGGAGCGGGGCGATAACGTTCGTTCACACTGTGGCCCGCCGTCCGCGACCGCAGCCCGATTTCCCGGCCCGCGAGCCGTACGCATGGAGGCAGTGATGGGAGTGTCCGGTCCGATCCGCGTGGTGGTGGCCAAGCCGGGTCTCGACGGCCACGATCGCGGGGCCAAGGTGATCGCCCGCGCCCTGCGGGACGCCGGTATGGAGGTCATCTACACCGGCCTGCACCAGACGCCCGAGCAGGTCGTCGACACCGCCATCCAGGAGGACGCCGACGCGATCGGCCTGTCGATCCTGTCCGGCGCCCACATGACGCTCTTCGCGAAGGTCCTCGAACTGCTCAAGGAGCGCGACGCCCTGGACATCAAGGTCTTCGGCGGCGGCATCATCCCCGAGGCCGACATCGCGCCCCTCAAGGAACTCGGCGTCGCCGCGATCTTCACCCCCGGCACCCCGACCACCGCCGCCGTGGACTGGGTACGCGCCAACGTCCACCAGGCCACCGACGCCTGAGCCCTTCCGGCGGATCACGAACGGCCCCTCCGGGGCCCCGGGACCTGCGGTCGGCTGGGGGCTGGCGGTCGTGCCTGGCTCCGGTTTCCGGCGGATCATGAACCGCCCCTTCGGGGCCCCTGCTGGCGTGCCGGGACCTGCGGTTGGCTGGGGACTGGCGGTCGCGCCTGGCTCCGGTCCGGGGCTGGCCCCGGGTCCCGGCGGATCATGAACCGCCCCTTCGGGGCCCCTGCCGCCGCGCCGGGACCTGCGGTCGGTTCGGGCCTGGCGGTCGTGCCTGGCCCCGGTCCGGGGCTGGCTCCGGTTTCTGGCGCTGGCGCCGGGCTTGAGTGCTTCTGGCGGATCACGGCTGGCCTGTTCGGCGTTCCCGCCGCCGTCCCGGGAGCTGTGGTCGGCTCGGGGCTGGCGGTCGTGCCTGGCCCCGGTTTCCGGCGCCGGAGCCGCGCTGGCGGTCGGTCCGGCGACTTGCGCTCGCACGCACCAGGCATCGCCCGGTCCGCCGATGGTTTGCCGGACAGGCTCGCCTGGGGCGGCTCCCAGCGCCTCCTCCGCCGGGCGCCGGGTTCCGTCGGCGGGGCGACTCGGCCACGGCGGTGCCGTGCGAGACGCGGCCACATGATCACTCACCCCCGTTTCCCGGCGCCCCGGGGGCGGCGGCTTCGCCGCGCAGTTCGGCCAGCATCACCGCCCGCAGCCGCAGTGTGCCCGTCAGCCGCTGGAACGCCTCCGACCAGTACGCGCCCGCGCCCGGCGAACCGTCCGGCGGCTCCTCCGCCGCCGCGCTGAGCACCCCGACCTGGTCGGCCGCCGCCGGGTCGAGACAGCGCTCGGCCAGGCCCATCACGCCGCTGAAGCTCCACGGGTAACTGCCCGCGTCCCGCGCGATGTCCAGGGCGTCCACCACGGCCCGGCCCAGCGGCTCCGACCACGGCACCGCGCACACGCCCAGCATCTGGAACGCCTCGGACAGTCCGTGGGTGGCGATGAACTCCGCCACCCACGTGGCCCGTTCGCCCTCCGGCAGGATCGACAGCAGCTTCGCGGGGTCGCCGACCGCGGCCACCGGCGAGGACGGCGCCGGGGGAGGGCCGAGCAGGGCCCGCGCCCAGCCCGTGTCGTGCTGCCGAACCGCCGCCCGGCACCAGGCGGCGTGCAGATCGGCCTGCCAGTCGTCCAGCACCGGGAGCGCGATGATCTGTTCCGGGTCGCGGTCGCCGAACCGCGCACCCCAGGTCGCCAGTGGCGCCGCGTCCACCAACTGGCCCAGCCACCAGGCCCTTTCACCCCGTCCGCTCGGCGGCTTGGGCGCCACCCCGTCCCGTTCCATCCCCGCGTCGCACTCGTACGGCGCCTCCACCGTGATGCCGTCGGGGCCCAGCGACACGCAGCTCCTGGCCCGGTCCGCCATCCGCCCGGCCAGCGCGGACTCCGGCAGCGCGGCCAGCAGCTCGGCCGCCGTCGAGCGGACATTGCGGCTGCGGTCGGTCAACGCCGGTTCCAGGAACGGCTCGTCGGCCCCCGACAGGCCCACTCGCAGCGAGTCCAGGAACATCAGCCGGTCCTCGGCGCGCTCGCCGCTCCAGGTGGACACCAGCAGCGCCAGCGCGCGGGCCGGGTCGGCCAGCCTGATCCGGGTGAGCAGCGCGACCCGCTCCGCGAACAGACCCTCCTCCCACAGCCGTTCGGCCGCATCCGGGTCCTCGGGCGCCGCCGCCAGGCCCCGGTGGCCCGAGCGCAGCACGAACTTCCAGTCCGGATTCAGCCCGGCCAGCCACAGCCCGCGCGGTCCCGCCAGCGCCACCGCGTCCGTCCGCAGGTCCGTCCGCGCCCTGGCGGCGTCCAGCAGCGCGGGCAGCAGGGCGGGCGGCGCCCCGTACCCGAGGAGGTTGGCCTCCGCGAGCCACTGCGGCAGCAGCTCGGCCAGATTCGGCGCCGACCCCCGCCGGTTGCCGGAACCGCCGCCGGTACGGTCCGTCAGCAGCCGGTCCAGCCGCTGCCGGGCCGCCTCGGGCAGCGGCTGCCGCGTGTCGGGGGGTGCCAGACCCGGGCGCTCCCGCGCCACCCCCGGCCGTACCCCGGCACGCCGCCGCACCACCCCGGCCGCCGCCGCGTCCAGCAGCCCCGCCGCCGCCTCGTCGGCGTCCCCCGCCACGATCGCGGGCCGCCGCCGCTCGGTGCCCAGCAGCGCGCTGCCGACCAGATCGTCCCAACCGATGCTCATCACATTCCCCCTTCGCACTCCACGACGTCGCCTCGCGGATCTCCTCCGCGTCTTCCGCTTCTCCTGCCGCTGTCGCTGATTCCGCCGCTCCTGCCGGGCCCGGCCCGCCGGGTTCCCGCGCGCGGCTGCCCCCTCCGCAGTCGCGAACCGTCCCCCGCGCGGGCCGCCCCGCGCCCCCGTACCCGTCCCCCGTAAACCGTGCGTACCCAAACCCGGGCCCGACTCCGGGCCCCGCGCCCGCCCCCCCGCGCTTTCGCCGCGACCAGGGCCTGTCCTAGAGCGGCACTGTCCCCCCGCCGTCCGGCCAGACCGCCAGCGCGCGCAGGCCCGTCGGGCCCAACTCGCCGAAGACGGTGACCGGGTGGCCGCCGGAGACCGAGGCGAGGCGCCACAGGCCGGTGCTGGCCGGGGTGAGCGGGACGGCGTCCTGCCCTTCCCTGTGCGCCAGTTGCCAGCGGCCCGGCCCCGGTATGGGGACGACTCCCGACAGGACGACGGGCCACGCGTCGAGCCAGGGATCGTCGGCGAGCGCGGTGCCGTAGGACGCGAGCGCCGCGTCGATACCGGTCCCGGCCGGTGCGCCGCCCTGACCGCTACCCGAGGGCCCGCCGCCCGCGCCGACCGTGCCGTGCCGGGCGCCGAGCGCGGCCCGCAACGGCAGCGCCGCCGGGTGGTAGGCCAGCTCCGCGTCGAGCACCGCGCCCACCGGCAGGGCCAGTTCGGGCGCGCGGCCGACCGCCCCGAAGGACAGGACCAGCGCGAACCGGCCGGGCTCCCGGTCGTACAGCCAGATCCGCCGGGTGGTCAGCCGCTCGTCCGCGCTGTCGTACTGCGCGAGGACCTGCCAGTGGCCGCGGACGGTCGGCCCGGCCAGCAACTCCGCCGTGTCGACGGTGAATCCGACCCGCGACCTGACTGTGTCGGCCAGTGGCCCCGGCAGACCCTGGCGGCCGAGGAAGCCGCGCGCCAGCAGATGCAGCAGCGCCGTCTCCTCCAGCATCCGCGACGGCCAGTCGCCGCCCGCCGCGACCACCGTCCCCAACTCCCGTACCCGCGTGGCCAGGCCCGGCGCCTGCGCGTCGACCATGCGGGCCGCGATCTCGTCCCACTGCTGATAGCCCGCGCGGTCCGCGCCCGCGAGCCCGCCGCGCAGCAGGTCGGTGAGCCGCCGCTCCAGCTCGGCGGCCCCGCCCTCGACGCGGACCGCGCGCCGCTCGGCCCGCCGCCGCGCCGCCGTCGGGTCCGCGGGGCCCGACTCCGCCCGGACCGCGGCTGTCCCGGCCACCGTCTCGGCCTTCTCCCGCCGGGCGTCGATCCACTGCGCGGCCCACTCCGGCACGTCCCCCGCGCCGACCGGACCCGCCCCGCCCTCGGACCACAGCAGCAGAAGTCCGAGCGCGTGCTTGCACGGGAATTTCCGGCTCGGGCAACTGCACCGGTACGCGGGCCCGTTCACATCCACGACCGTCTGGTACGGCTTGCTGCCGCTGCCCGCGCACAGCCCCCACACCGCGCCGCCGGCCGTCCCCGCACCGGACCACGGCGCGGGTGTGGCGAGCCGCGCGCCCGCCTTGCGTGATGCGGCGTCAGGCGCGAGCGCCAGGACCTGATCCGCTGTCCACCGTGCTTCCGTCTCCATGTCCTCGAAGGTAGAACCCCCCACTGACAATCGCTCTGACCTGCGGGGATTGCGCGCTGTGACCGATTGTCAGTGGTCGGGTGCATCGTGGAGAACAGCTCGGACCACGCGGGTCCGACGGATGAGTGGGGGAGAGCCATGACCGGTACGACGGGTGCCGAGACCGACAGCGGCACCGGCGCCGAGCAGGCCCTGAGGCCGCACGCGGAGGACGCGTTCGCGGACGAGCTCAAGGCGCTCGCCGCGGCGGACGACCGGCCGCGCCCCGCCCGGTGGAATCTCTCGCCCTGGGCCGTGGCCACCTACCTGCTCGGCGGGACACTGCCCGACGGCACGGTCGTCACACCGAAGTACGTGGGCCCGCGGCGGATCGTCGAGGTGGCCGTGACCACGCTCGCCACCGACCGGGCGCTGCTGCTGCTCGGTGTGCCGGGCACCGCGAAGACCTGGGTGTCGGAACACCTCGCCGCCGCGGTCAGCGGCGACTCGACACTGCTGGTGCAGGGCACCGCGGGCACTCCCGAGGAGGCCATCCGCTACGGGTGGAACTACGCGCAGCTCCTCACCAACGGCCCCAGCAGGGACGCGCTGGTGCCCAGCCCCGTCATGCGGGCGATGGCCGAGGGCCGGCTCGCGCGCGTCGAGGAGTTGACCCGCATCCCGGCGGACGTCCAGGACTCGCTGATCACGATCCTGTCCGAGAAGACGCTGCCGATACCGGAGCTGGGCGCCGAGACACAGGCCGTACGCGGCTTCAACCTCATCGCGACCGCCAACGACCGCGACCGCGGGGTCAATGACCTCTCCAGCGCGCTGCGCCGCCGCTTCAACACGGTCGTGCTGCCGCTGCCCGCCTCCGCCGAGGACGAGATCGAGATCGTCTCCCGCCGGGTCGACCAGCTCGGCCGTGGCCTCGACCTCCCGGCCGCCCCGGAGGGCGCCACCGAGATCCGCCGGGTGGTCACCGTCTTCCGTGAACTGCGCGGCGGCGTCACCGAGGACGGCCGCACCAAGCTCAAGTCCCCCTCGGGCACGCTCTCCACGGCCGAGGCGATCTCCGTGGTCACCAACGGCCTCGCGCTCGCGGCCCACTTCGGTGACGGCGTGCTGCGGGCCGGTGACGTCGCCGCGGGCATCCTCGGCGCCGTCGTCCGCGACCCGGCCGCCGACCGGCTGATCTGGCACGAGTATCTGGAGACGGTCGTCCGCGAGCGGGACGGCTGGAAGGACTTCTACCGCGCCTGCCGCGAGGTGTCGGCATGATCGCCTCCGGCGCGGCAACGACGACGGCCGCCCGGCCGGGGCCGACCCCGGCGGACGCGCTCCGGGGCGCCGCGGTACGCGGCCATCCCGCGGACGGCGTCCGCGACGCGGCGGCGGACGGGCTTCGCGAGGCCGCGGCG
>NZ_MECL01000005.1 GCF_014596445.1 Streptomyces sp. CBMA29
GGCGAGCGCGGTGAGCACGCCTCGGGTGGCGGCCTCGGCGGCGGTGCCGCCCGCGCCGGTGCCGGCGGAGGTGGCCTCCGCGATCCGCTCCCGGTTGTCGGGTCCGAACGGCCGCAGCGCCGCGGCGGGCACCAGCAGCGTCTCGCCGCTGAGCAGCGAAGTGGCCGCGCACCAGCGCGGGACCAGCCCGGCCGCGGTGCCGAGTCCGCTGGTGATGCTCAGCGCGGCCGGGTCGACGGACCGCCACTTGCCGCGCGCCGCTTCCAGTTCAGGCCCGGACAAAGCCTGTTGAACGGGTACGACGTGCTCCGCGTACACCTCGGCCGCCCGGTACAGCGCGCGCAGCCGGGCGCCCGCGACATGGTGGACGTCGAAAGCGGTGATCTCCCGCCGGACGCGGTGCCCGGCGCCGAGCACGACGGTGCTGACCTTCAGCGGTGTCTGCGCCCACTCCTCGTCGGCGTACGCCTGGAAAACGCCGGTCCTGCGCTGGACCAGGACGGACCGGCCGGTGATCTCGGCGAGCGCGGCCTGCGCGGCGTCCTCCTCGCCCGCGCCGTCCGAGACGGGTCCGCCGAGCGGCGACGCGGCGGCGCCGACCTCGGCCGCCGACTCGGCGGTCAGGGAGGCCAGTTCGAGCGGCGTACCCGCGGAGGCCGCCGCCGTACCGCAGTGCGGGCAGCGCGGGTGCGGGAGCAGGGGTTCGGCGACGGTGTCGAGCGAGTCGATGTCCTGGACGAGGAGTTGGTTCTCCGTCTCGGCCGGGAGGACGCCCGTGGTGCGGCGGAAGACCTCGTACGCCAGGAGGTTGCCGATCATCGCGGCGAGCGGTCCGCCGACGACGGGGGCGGCGCTGTCGCGGGGCCCCGCGGGGGCGACCGCGCTCCACAGGTCGGCCGCGGCGCCCGCCTCGCCGTTCGCGCCGAGCCGCAGGGCCGCGCAGGTCCAGCAGCCGGCGGTGCCGGTCGCCATGAGCGGGCCGATGACGACGGACTCGCCGAACGTCCAGGCGGGGAGCAGCAGTCGGCCGGCGGGCAGACCCGCGTCGAGGAGCCGGGCGATCTGCCGGGGGGCGCGTTCGCCGGTGACCAGGACCGTGTCGTAGCCGTCGAGGTGTTCCCAGCCGTACGTGCCGGGCGCGCCCTCCGCGTCGGCCGGGGCGTCCAGCCAGTCCAGGTCGACCGGGCAGTTCTCGGCGCGCAACGCCCTTGCCTCGTCGAGGACTTCGGCGAAACGGTTGCCGGGGCTGTCGACGGCGCGCGGCACGGCGACGGCGGCGCAGCCGTTGCGGACGAGACCGAGGACGGCCCAGCGGGCGAGGGCGTCGTCGCCGAGTACAGCCACGCGGGCCTGCCGGAAGCGCCGGAAGCGGTCGGCGGCGCCGTCGGTGTAGTGGTCGACGTAGTCGATCTGCGCGGCGAAGCGCTCGGTGACGGCGCGGTCGAGCGGTTCGGTGTCGCTCCGCGCGGGGACGGCGTCGCGGGCGAAACCACGCGCGTAGAGCGTGCCTACCAGCCGTACCACCATCTCGCGCTGCTTGTCGCCGAGGCCCTGGCAGAGCGCGGCCACCGTGTGGTCGCCGGTCAGGTGCGGGACGATCAGCGTCGCGAAACGGTAGGCGGAGGGCATGACGACGCTGAAGCCGCCGCGCGCGTTGTGGAAGTGCACGCCGGTCGGGGTCTGCGTGTAGAGCACGTCCCGGCGGATCCGCGGCCGGGTGTCGGCGATCTCGTCATACGGTGACACCATGTCAGTCACGCCTCCGTCGGATGCAGTTCCACGGCGCTCGGCCGCTGCGATGGGGTGGGGGTGTGCCCGGTACGTCCGGGGGGCGCGGCGCCGCCGACCCCGTCGGCCGCCGCTGCGCGGGTGAACACCCGCAGGAGTTCGTGCATCCGGTAGAGACCGCGCGGGCCCTCTTCGAGCAGTCCCGCGCCGACCAGGGTGTCCAGGACGCGGCCGCCCTCGACGGGTTCGCCCGCCACCGGGTCGGCGTCCGCGTCACGGACCGCCGTCGGGCCTCCGGATGCCGCCGGGGGCGGGTCGCCGCGGGTCACCGGCCGGCCCTGCGGCGGCGGGCTCTGCTCGGATTCACCGCGCAGGATGGCCAGTTCGAGGCGTTGCAGCGCGGGTCCCGGGTCGACGCCGAGGGACTGCGCGAGGTGGTTCTTGACCCGCCGGTACTCGGCGAGCGCTTCGGCGCGGCGGCCGACGCGGTACAGCGCTTCCATCAACTGCTCGGTGAACCGCTCGTGCAGCGGGTGGGCGCGGGCCGTCGGCCAGATCTCGGCCACCGCCTCCCGGTGCCGCCCGCAAGCCAGTTCGAGGTCGAAGACGCGCTCGATCGCGCGCAGCCATTCCTCGTGCAGCCGGGGCAGTTCGTCGCGGTGCAGCAGGTCGGAGGGGACGTTGGCCAGCAGCGGCGGCTGCCAGAGGGCGAGCGCGGAGCGCAGCAGACGCAATTCGGCGTCGGGCTGCTCGGTGGCGTACGCCTGGTCGAGGAGTTCGCGGAACTGCACCAGGTCGAGGGTCGCGGCGTCCGCCGTCAGCCGGTATCCGCCGGGTACGGCTTCGATGGTGTTGCCCGCGATCCCGTATTTGCCGAACAGCCGGCGCAATCGCAGGACGCAACTGTGCAGGGCGGACTTGGCCTGGGCGGGAGTCTCCTCGCCCCAGATGACGCGTTGCAGGAAGTCGGCGGAGACGACGGAATTGGCATTCAGCAGCAATGCGGCCAGGAGTGCGGCGGGCCGCGACGGCTGAAGCACCGCGGATTCGCTGCCGTCGGTGACGGCCAGCATTCCGAGTACCGTGAATCTCGTATGCGGAACTACCTTCGGCGGCGTATCGCCTTTTGCCGTTGGCAATCCAGCACTATTTTCGAGCGCATTGGACCAGACCACCAATCCACCATCCCCGTTGCCCCGTTACGACCGCTGTCACACCCGGCGGGAGTGGGCCGGAGCGAGGCAGAATCCCCTGAGGGTCATACCTATTGGCGGTCACCGAGGACAGTACGGCAGCACTCTTTGCCTTGTCCAGGGAAAAATCACGTGACACCGGGTTACCCGTCTGTTAGATGGGGTCGGTGTACCCAAAATGCGAACTCGCTCCCGGAACCGGGACACACCGGACCGTATCCCTCCGGTGCGGATGCGAGCAATCGGACATACTTCGCAGTATTGCGGGAGCGTAAAGCGGCATTCTCCTTACCCCTCACCGGGCGGATTTATGCCGGTCACCCCGAGGTCGACTTCGATTTACATGTCAAGTTTCCGTCGGGTTTGATCGTGAACTTTCGCCAGAGGAATAGACCAGCGCCATTGCGTGACACCCGGGCCCGGTCTGAGCTGCGCGGCGGCGGCGCACGGTGGCCGGACGGGGCCGGGTGGGACCGGACGGGGCCGGACGGGGCCGCGGAGACTTGACAGCCGCCGAGGGGCTGATTCAATGTTCCACAAGACAGAAAATAACTTCCGCAATACGGAAGGGGCACACGCTAGTGAGCTTCACCGACGCGCGCTTCGATGTGAACCTCTCGATCCTGTTCACCGAACTCCCGCTGCTGGAGCGGCCCTCGGCCGCCGCCGCGGCGGGCTTCGACGCGGTCGAGCTGTGGTGGCCGTGGACCGACGACCCCGCACCGGATCAGGCCCGGCTCAACGGGCTGCGGTCCGCACTCGAAGCGGCCGGGACCCGACTCGTGGGCCTGAACTTCTACGCGGGCGAGCTGCCGGGGCCCGACCGCGGCGCGCTGTCGGTGCCCGGCGCCGAGTCCGACCGCTTCCGCGCCAACATCGACGTCGCCGCGGACTTCGCCGCGTCCGTCGGCTGCACCGCGCTGAACGCGCTGTACGGCAACCGGGTCGACGGCGCCGACCCGGCGGTCCAGGACGAACTGGCGCTGGAGAACCTGGTGCTGGCCGCCCGCGCCGCCCACCGGGTCGGCGCCACCCTGCTCGTCGAGGCGCTGAACGCCCCCGAGTCACCGCGCTATCCGCTGGTCAGCGCCCCGGCCGCGGTCGAGGTCGTCGACCGGGTCAACGCCGCCACCGGCCTGGACAACGCGCGCTTCCTGCTGGATCTGTACCACCTGTCGATGAACGGCGAGGACCTGCCCGAGGTCATCGACCGCTACGCCGACAGGACCGGGCACGTCCAGATCGCCGACAATCCGGGCCGCGGCGCCCCCGGCACCGGCACCCTCCCGCTGGAGGAGCTGCTGGGCCGCCTGCGGAAGGCGGGCTACACCGGCTGGACCGGCCTGGAGTACAAGCCGGGCGCCGACGGCTCGGGCAACGCCTTCGGCTGGATTCCCGGCAGGCAGCCGCGCCCGTATGCCCGCGGCGGCAGGCAGCCGCGCCCGTAGGCCCGCGTAAGGAGAGGCGCGCCCCCGGCGCGCAGGCCGCGCTCCCGTACCCCACCATCCCCTGAGAGGACCCCATGAGCACCCACCTTCCCAAGGTCGCCTGGATCGGACTCGGCATCATGGGCTCCCCCATGGCCGAGAATCTGATCAAGGCCGGATACGACGTCACCGGCTACACGCTGGAGGCGGCGAAGCTGGAGCGGCTGGCGGCGGCCGGCGGCACGGCCGCCGGGTCGATCGCCGAGGCCGTACGGGACGCCGATGTGATCGTCACGATGGTCCCGGCGTCGCCGCAGGTGGAGGCCATCGCGTACGGCGAGGACGGCATCCTGGCGCACGCGCGGTCGGGGGCGCTGCTCATCGACACCTCGTCCATCACCCCGCAGACCTCGGTGGACCTGGCGAAGGCCGCCGCGGACAAGGGCGTCCGCGTGCTGGACGCCCCGGTGTCCGGCGGTGAGGCGGGCGCGGTCGAGGCCGTGCTGTCGATCATGGTCGGCGGTGAGCAGGCCGACTTCGACGAGGCCAAGCCGCTGCTGGACGCGCTCGGCACGACGGTGATCCGGTGCGGCCCGCACGGCGCGGGGCAGACGGTGAAGGCCGCCAACCAGTTGATCGTCGCGGTCAACATCCAGGCGTGCGCCGAGGCCGTGGTCTTCCTGGAGAAGTCCGGTGTCGACCTGAACGCCGCCCTTGAGGTGCTCAACGGCGGTCTGGCCGGCTCCACCGTGCTGACCCGGAAGAAGGAGAACTTCCTGACGCGCGAGTTCGCGCCCGGTTTCCGGATCGACCTGCACCACAAGGACATGGGCATCGTCACCGACGCCGCTCGTACCGTCGGCGCCGCGCTCCCGGTCGGCTCCGTGGTGGCCGACCTGGTGGCCTCGCTGCGCGCCCAGGGCGACGGCGGCCTCGACCACTCCGCGCTGCTGCGCGGTGTGGAGCGGCTGTCCGGCCTCCCGGTCAGGGACTGACGCGCAGGACCGACACACCGACACACCGACGTCCTGACCCCATGAACTCCGCCCGGTGGTGCGTGACTTGTCCTGTCGCGCCCAAACGCACCACCGGGCGGTATTTCCCGGTACGGGGAGTGCTCCCGGCCGTGGTCCAGGTGCGGCAAACTCCTGCACTATGGGATGTGCACGATGTCACAGGCACATTCCGCCGCCGCAGACCGGGAGTTGTCCACATGGCAGAGAGGGTGCTCGTGCGCTGTCCGGCCTGCGACCGTGAGCACACGTACACCGCGCCCACCTTTCCGTGCGCGTGCGGTGCGCCGCTCGCGCTCCCGGTGCTGTCCGGGGGCGCGCCCGAGCAGATCGGGCACAAGACGTGGGACGACTCGTGGGTACGGCTGCGGTGTCCCGACTGCGGCCGGGCCGACGAGTGGCCGAAGCCGGAGCTCGACTGTGTCTGCGGCGCCCTGATCCGGCTGCCGGTGGCGGGCGAGGCCGCGCAGGAGGCCGGGGCCGTGCCCGCGGGGGCGCGTCCGGCGGATCCGCCGCCCGAGCCCACCGGACAGGTTCCGCCGCCGCCGACGGACCGCCCGCCGTTCCGGCCGGTCACGATCAGGACCGGCAGGGACGCGCTGACCGCCGCCGCGCAGTTCCTGAAGTGGCTGGGCTTCGGCGGCATAAGGCTGGCCGGGGACCGTACGGCCAACGGCATCGACCTGCGCGGGGACGGACTGGTCGCCCAGGTCGACCCGACCACGCAGCCGACCGCGGCCCGTGACGTGGAGTGCCTCTGGCTGAACTGCGCCAACGAGGACGCGGTCGGCGCCTTCTTCTCGCTGGCCGGTTACGCGCACGACGCGCGGCTGCGCGCCGACCAGCTCGGCGTACCGCTGTTCGTGATGGATCTGACCGGCACACCGCAGCCGGTGAACGACGCGGCGGACGAGTTGATCAGGACGGGGCCCGGCGCCTCCGGCTGATCCGTCCTCACCTTTCCGGCACCCCGGCTGACCCGCCTCCCCTCACGGCGTCCCAAGGCGCCCGGCAGCGCGAATTCCCGCGCGCCGGGCGCCTTTTCGCTGCCCGGGGACGCCTCTTGACGCGCGCACCGGCACGGCTTACGTTAATTCCATATCGCAGAACTACTTTTCCACATAGCGGAAAGCGTGGAAGGAAGTAGTCGCCGCCAGAAGCAGGAACAGAAGCAGGAGAGGGACCTCATGCCTCGTATGACCGCCGCCCGCGCGGCCGTGGAGATCCTCAAGCTGGAGGGCGTCGACGTCGCCTTCGGTGTGCCCGGGGCCGCGATCAACCCCTTCTACGCGGCGCTCAAGGCGTCCGGCGGCATCCGCCACACGCTGGCCAGGCACGTCGAGGGCGCCTCGCACATGGCCGAGGGCTACACCCGCACCAGCCCCGGCAACATCGGGGTGTGCATCGGCACCTCGGGCCCCGCGGGCACCGACATGATCACCGGCCTGTACTCGGCGACCGGCGACTCCGTCCCGATCCTGTGCGTCACCGGCCAGGCCCCGACCTCCGTGATCCACAAGGAGGACTTCCAGGCCGTCGACATCGCCTCGATCGCCGCGTCGGTCACCAAGGCGGCGACCACCGTGCTGGAGGCCGCGCAGGTGCCCGGCGTCTTCCAGCAGGCGTTCCACCTGATGCGCTCGGGCCGTCCGGGACCCGTGCTGATCGACCTGCCGATCGACGTCCAGCTCACCGAGATCGAGTTCGACCCGGAGACGTACCAGCCGCTGCCGGTCTACAAGCCCGCCGCGTCCCGCGCCCAGATCGAGAAGGCGCTCTCGATGCTGCTGGCCTCGCGGCGCCCGCTGATCGTCGCGGGCGGCGGCATCCTCAACGCCGACGCCAGCGACCTGCTGGTCGAATTCGCCGAGCTGACCGGCACCCCGGTCATCCCGACCCTGATGGGCTGGGGCGCCATCCCCGACGACCACGAGCTGAACGCGGGCATGGTCGGCCTCCAGACCTCGCACCGGTACGGCAACGCCACGTTCCTGGAGTCGGACTTCGTCCTCGGCATCGGCAACCGCTGGGCCAACCGCCACACCGGCTACAAGCTGGACGTCTACACCGCGGGCCGCACCTTCGTGCACGTCGACATCGAGCCCACCCAGATCGGCAGGATCTTCGCCCCCGACTACGGCATCGCCTCCGACGCCAAGGCCGCGCTCGCGCTCTTCGTCGAGGTCGCCCGTGAGTTGAGGGCCGAGGGCAGGCTGCCCGACCGCCGCGCCTGGATCGACTCGACGCTGGAGCGCAAGGCGGCCTTGCAGCGGCGTACGCACTTCGACGACATCCCGATCAAGCCGCAGCGCGTCTACGAGGAGATGAACCGCGCCTTCGGCCCCGAGACGCGGTACGTCACCACCATCGGCCTCTCGCAGATCGCGGGCGCGCAGATGCTGCACGTCTACCGCCCCCGGCACTGGATCAACTGCGGCCAGGCGGGCCCGCTCGGCTGGACCATCCCGGCCGCCCTCGGCGTCGCCACCGCGGACCCGGACGCGCAGGTCGTCGCGCTGTCCGGCGACTACGACTTCCAGTTCATGCTGGAGGAGCTGGCGGTCGGCGCGCAGCACCGGATCCCGTATGTGCACGTGCTGGTGAACAACTCCTACCTGGGGCTGATCCGGCAGGCGCAGATCGGTCTCGACATCGACTTCCAGGTCAATCTGGAGTTTGAGAACGTCAACTCGCCCGAGCTGGGCGTCTACGGCGTCGACCACGTCAAGGTGGTCGAGGGCCTGGGCTGCAAGGCGATCCGGGTCACCGACCCGGCCGAGCTGGGCGCCGCCTTCGAGCAGGCCAAGAAGCTGGCGGCCGAGTACCGGGTGCCGGTGGTGGTCGAGGCGATCCTGGAGCGGATCACCAACATCTCGATGAGCACGACGGCCGACATCAGCAACGTCGTGGAATTCGAGGAGCTGGCCACCGAGCCGGGCCACGCGCCGACCGCGATCATTCCTCTTCGGGCCTGAAGTCCTCCCGCAGCTCCACCTTGCGGATCTTGCCGCTGACCGTCATCGGGAAGGCGTCCATGATCCGCAGGTGGCGCGGCGCCTTGAAGTGCGCGAGCCGGTCGGCGCAGAAGGCGGTGATGTCGGCGAGGGTCGGCGGGTCGGCCGGGTCGCGCGGGATCACGCAGGCCAGGATCTCCTCGCCGTACCGCTCGTCGGGCACCCCGACCACCTGCACGTCGGAGATCTTCGGGTGGGCGTACAGGAACTCCTCGATCTCCCGCGGATAGACGTTCTCCCCGCCGCGGATGATCATGTCCTTGATCCGGCCAACGATGGCGAGATAGCCGTCGTCCCGCATCGTCGCGAGGTCGCCGGTGTGCATCCAGCGCCCGGCGTCCACCGCCTCGGCCGTGCGCTCCGGCTCCTCCCAGTAGCCGAGCATCACCGAGTAGCCGCGCGTGCACAGTTCACCGGGCTCGCCGCGCGGCACGGTGACGCCGCTGACCGGGTCGACGACCTTGACCTCGATGTGCGGCAGGACCCGGCCGACGGTGGCGGTGCGGTGTTCGAGGCCGTCGTCCATCCGGGTCTGGGTGGAAACCGGCGAGGTCTCGGTCATCCCGTAGCAGATGGACACCTCGGCCATGTGCATCTCGGCCATCACCCGCTTCATCACCTCGACCGGGCACGGCGATCCGGCCATGATGCCGGTCCGCAGCGACGACAGGTCGTAGTCGGCGAAGTCGGGCAGACCCAGCTCGGCTATGAACATCGTGGGGACGCCGTAGAGCGAGGTGCAGTGCTCCTCCTGGACGGCGCGCAGGGTCGCGGCCGGATCGAAGGAGGGTGCGGGGATGACGATGCACGCGCTGTGCGTGGTGATGCCGAGGTTGCCCATCACCATGCCGAAGCAGTGGTAGAAGGGCACCGGCAGACAGACCCGGTCCTCCTGCGTGTAGCCGACCGTCTCGCCCACGAAATAGCCGTTGTTGAGGATGTTGTGGTGCGAGAGCGTGGCGCCCTTGGGAAAGCCGGTGGTGCCCGAGGTGTACTGGATGTTGATCGGGTCGTCGCAGCTCAACGTCGCCTCGACGGCGGCGACGTGATCCTGGGGCACACCGTCGGCGGCGGCCAGCAGGGCGTCCCAGGTGGGGTCGCCGATGAAGACGACCTCGCGCAGCAGCGGGCAGTTGCCGCGCACCTCGCCGACCATCCTGCGGTAGTCGCTGGTCTTGTGGCCGGTGGAGGAGATCAGCACCTCGATGCCGGACTGCCGCAGGACGTAGTCGAGTTCGTGCACGCGGTAGGCCGGGTTGATGTTGACCATGACCGCGCCGATCCGCGCGGTGGCGTACTGCACCAGCACCCACTCGGGGCAGTTGACGGCCCAGATGCCGACGCGGTCGCCCTTGATCACCCCGCGGCCGAGCAGTCCGCGCGCCAACCGGTCGACGTCCGCGCCGAATTGGGCGTACGTCCAGCGCCGCCCGCTCGCCACGTCCACCAGGGCCTCGCGTGCGGGGTGCGCGGTGATCGCCCTGTCGAGATTGCGCCCGATGGTGTCCCCGAGCAACGGCGTCTCCCCTGTCCCGTGCGCGTAGGAGGGCTCGGCGCTCCGGGCCGCCGGGCCGCCCGCCGCGCTCACGTGTAGTCCTCCTCGTGGAATTCGCCGCTCCCGTCGTGCATCGTGCGTTCGCGCAGCTCGATGCGGCGGATCTTGCCGGAGACGGTCTTGGGGAGGTCGGCGAACTCCAGCCGCCTGACGCGCTTGTACGGGGCGAGGACGGCCCGCGAGTGCGCGAAGATCGCCTTGGCGGTCTCGCCGTCCGGGGCCCAGCCCTCGGCGAGGACGACGTACGCCTTCGGTACGGCCAGCCGCAGTTCGTCGGGCGCGGGCACGACCGCCGCCTCGGCGACCGCCTCGTGTTCGAGCAGCGCGCTCTCCAGCTCGAAGGGCGAGATCTTGTAGTCGGACGCTTTAAATACGTCGTCACTTCTGCCGATGTACGTGATGTAGCCGTCGGCGTCGCGCGAGCCGATGTCACCGGTGCGGTAGAAGCCGCCGCCCATCGCCTCGGCGGTCAGCTCGGGCTCGCCCGCGTACCCGGTCATCAGGCCGACCGGCCGCCCCTGGCGCAGGTCCAGGCAGATCTCGCCCTCGTCACCGGGCTCGCCGGTCACCGGGTCGACGAGCGCGACCGTGTAGCCGGGCGTCGGCCGTCCCATGGAGCCGGCCTTGACCAGTTGGCCCGGACTGTTGGCGACCTGCACGGCGGTCTCGGTCTGCCCGAAGCCGTCCCTGATCAGTACGCCCCACACCCGCCGTACGTGCTCGATGACCTCGGGGTTCAGCGGTTCACCGGCCGCGACCGCCTCGCGCGGCGGGGTGCCGAGCGCGCCGAGGTCGGCCTGGATCAGCATCCGCCAGACCGTGGGCGG
The DNA here is from genome assembly GCF_014596445.1 of Streptomyces sp. CBMA29. Lineage (GTDB taxonomy): Bacteria > Actinomycetota > Actinomycetes > Streptomycetales > Streptomycetaceae > Actinacidiphila. Next base: position 10,758 of record NZ_MECL01000005.1, read on the forward strand.
GGCGCAGAAGCTGGTCACCCGGGCGCGTGCCATCTCGGCCATCAGCCGGACGGCGTCGAAGCGCGTGTAGTTGTGCACGAAGACGGTCGCCTCGGCGTTCCACGGCGCGAACAGACTCGACCAGGCGTGCTTGGCCCATCCGGGTGAGGAGATGTTGAGGTGGACGTCGCCGGGCCGCAGCCCGATCCAGTACATCGTGGCGAGGTGGCCGACCGGGTACGAGAGGTGGCTGTGCTCGACCAGCTTGGGCTTGGCTGTGGTGCCCGAGGTGAAGTAGAGCATCAGCGGGTCGCCCGAGGGGGTCGGTCCTTCGGGTACGAAGCCGGGGTCCGCCGTATACGCGTCCTCGTAGGGGAGCCAGCCGTCGGGGGCGCCGCCGACCGCGATCCGCGTGTAGTCGCCGGGGACTTCGGCGAATTTCCCGGCGTCCGCGGCGCGTACGACGACATGCCGGGCGGCGCCGCGGTCGATACGGTCGCGCAGGTCGGCGGGGCCGAGCAGCGGGGTGGCGGGGATGACGACGGCCCGCAGCTTCATGGCGGCGAGCGCGGTCTCCCACTGCTCCGCCTGGTTGCCGAGCATCACCAGGACCCGGTCGCCCGCGCGGACGCCTTGTGCCCGCAGCCAGTTGGCCACCTTCGCGGACCGCTCGGCCATCTCCGCGAAGGAGATCTCGACCTCGGTGCCGTCCTCCTCGACGATCCACAGCGCGGTGCGGTCGTTGTCCTTCGCGATGGCGTCGAACCAGTCCAGCGCCCAGTTGAATTCCTCGGGCTCCGGCCACCGGAAGCCCTCGCGGGCCGCCTGGTAGTCCTCACGGTGCCGCAGCAGGAAGTCACGGGCGGCCCGGAAAGCACCGGTCGCGTCCGTTGCCGCCATCTGTCCTCCTCATCGATGGACCCCTCGGTAGCATCGTGCGGTAGTGACCTGGGTCTCACTACCCCCGGACGGGGGTGAGAGCCGGTGTCCGATTCCGTCCGGCCGGGAGTCACGGGCTCCCGGCCGGGGTGGACGGTCGGGGGCGAGGAGGTGGACCGGGTGGAAGGTCAGCGGGGCGAGGCGGTCGAAGTACGAGCCGCCTTGCTGCGAATGCGCAGGTCGGGGCTGTTGCCGGTAGCCTTCGGCGGGCTGGTGACCGGCGCCGCGGGCCAGGCGGGCGGCTACGGCGCCCGGCAGTTCCGTATCTCCGAGATGTCCGGTACCGACACCGAGTCGCTGCGGGGCCTCGCGATCACCACCGGCAACGGTCTGGGCGGCAAGACCCTCGCCACGGTCCGGCCCTGCTCGGTCACGGACTACGGCTCCTCCCGCGTGATCAGCCACGAGTACGACCCGCCCGTCGCCGCCGAGGGGCTGCGCTCGGTGCTCGCGGTGCCCGTCGTCGTCCGCCGCCGGGTGCGCGGGGTGCTGTACGGCGCGCTGCGGCAGCCGTACGCGCTGGGCGACCGTCCGCTGGCCGTCGCCCTCGACGCGGTCCGCGAACTGGAGCAGGCGCTGGCCGTACGGGACGAGGCCCAGCGGCTGCTCTCCTTCTGCCAGCAGCCGCTGTCCGCCGATCCCCGGGCCTGGGAGCGGGTGCGCGAGGCCCACCTCGAACTGCGCGCGCTGGCCACCCGCATCCCCGATGTCCGGCTGCGGCAGGAACTGCTGTCCGCCTGCGCCCGGTTGGCCTCGGCCGCGGTCCCTTCCGGCGCGGCGTCGCGGGTCCCGCGCCCGGCGCCGCTGACCCCGCGCGAGCTGGACGTGCTGGCCTCGGTGGCGTCGGGCGCCACCAACGCGGCGGCTGCCGCGCGGCTTCGGCTGCGGCCCGAGACAGTGAAGAGCTACCTGCGGTCCGCGATGCGGAAGCTGGGCGCCCATACGCGTCTTGAGGCCGTGGTCGCGGCGCGCCGTGAGGGCCTGCTGCCCTGACCCACCTGCCGCCCTGACCTCGGGCGGATGAACGGCGGCGTTATTGGGGAGCATCGGCAGGTGGCCCGCGGTTACGCTCGTCGGACCTCCGGCGCGCGGACGGCCGCTGACGGCGGGGTCATCGGGGTATCCGGGGCCATCGCGGGGCGAGGCGTGAGGGGGACGGGATGTCGGTCGACCGGTTGGCCGGATTCGCGGCGATGTCGTTGGTGCTGGTGCTGATTCCGGGTCCGAGCGTGCTGTTCGTGCTCGGCCGGGCGCTGGCCCACGGGCGGCGGACCGCGCTGGGCAGTGTGCTGGGGAACGCCACGGGCGCGTATGTGCTGGTGACGGCGGTGTCGGTGGGGCTCGGGGAGATCGTCGCGCGGTCGGTGACGGTGTTCGTGGCGCTGAAGCTGGCCGGCGCCGCGTATCTGGTCTATCTGGGGGTGAGGGCGTTCCGGCAGCGGGGGGCGCTGTCGGCGGCGATGAGCGCGGACGAACCGGCCGGGGCCGCCCGGGGGGACGTCCGTACGCTCTGGGAGGGGTTCGTGGTCGGCGTGACGAATCCGAAGACGATGGTGTTCTTCGCGGCCGTGCTGCCGCAGTTCGTCGACCGGGGCGCGGGGCACGTGCACGAGCAGATGCTGCTGCTCGGGCTGGTGTTCACGGTGATCGCGCTGATCTGCGACAGCGTCTGGGCACTGACCGCGTCGGCGGCCCGTACCTGGTTCGCCCGCTCGCCGCGGCGGCTGGCGGCGGTCGGCGGCACCGGGGGTCTGGCGATGATCGGCCTGGGCGTGACGGTCGCGGTCACGGGGCGCGCGGATCAGTAGCGGACCAGTAGCGGACCAGTAGCGGGACCAGCAGCCGAAGGACCGGGCGCGCCGCCGCTCCTGGGGGCGTCCCGCCCAGTGGGACAGGTGCTTGCGGCTGATGTGATCAGCGGCACACGGCAGGCACCAGCGAAACGTTTGCGTTTCGATAGGTCGGGTCGTACCGTCGTTGGAGTACGAAACCGTTTCGTTCATGCAGCGGTTCCGGTCGGTTCCTGCCCGTCCCGTTCCTCCACAGGAGTCCCGCCTCATGTCATCCCAGTCCACCGCCGACGCGTACGTCGGCGACTCCGCCGCGGCCTCAGGGCCGCTCGGCGCGGGCCCCACGGGCCCGGTGCAGAAGACCGAGAAGGCGAACCACCGCTGGTGGGTGCTCGGCGTCATCGCGCTCGCCCAGCTCATGGTCGTCCTCGACGCCACCATCGTGAACATCGCCCTGCCGACCGCCCAGCAGGCCCTCGGCTTCAGCGACGGCAACCGGCAGTGGATCGTCACCGCGTACGCCCTCGCCTTCGGCTCCCTGCTGCTGCTCGGCGGACGCCTCGCCGACCTCTTCGGCCGCAAGATCGTCTTCCTGGTCGGCGTCGTCGGCTTCGCGGGCGCCTCGGCCCTCGCGGGCGCCGCGCAGAACTTCGAGGTGCTGGTCACCGGCCGCGCCCTCCAGGGCATGTTCGGCGCGCTGCTCGCACCGGCCGCGCTCTCCCTGCTCAACACGACCTTCACCGACGCCAAGGAACGCGCCAAGGCGTTCGGCATCTTCGGCGCCATCGCGGGCGCGGGCGGCGGCATCGGCCTGCTGCTCGGCGGTGTGCTCACCGAGCACCTGAGCTGGCGCTGGACGCTGTACGTCAACCTGATCATCGCCGTCGTCGCCTTCATCGGCGGTATGGCCTTCCTGCGCAAGGGCGCCCCCGCCGACCGCCCCAAGCTCGACGTCCCCGGCACGGTCATGGTCGTCGCGGGTCTGTTCGGCCTGGTCTACGGCTTCTCGAACGCCGAGACCCACCACTGGGGCTCCCCGATGACCTGGGGCTTCCTGGCCGCGGGCGGCGCGCTGATCGGCGCCTTCGCCTGGTGGCAGACCAGGGCCTCGCACCCGCTGCTGCCGCTGCGCGTCCTGCTCGACCGCGACCGCGGCGCGTCCTTCATCATGCTGGCGATCTCCGGCGCCGGGATGTTCGGCGTGTTCCTCTTCCTGACCTACTTCCTCCAGGCGTCGCTGCACTACACCCCGGTCAAGACCGGTCTGGCGTTCCTGCCGATGATCGGCGCGCTGATGGTCTCCGCTCAGCTCGCCACGAATTACCTGATGCCGCGGTTCGGGCCCCGCCCGATCGTCCCGCTCGGCATGGCGATGGCCGGCGCCGGTATGGCCTGGCTGACCGTCCTCGACCTCGACAGCACCTACGCGGCGCACGTCCTGCCGCAGTTGCTCGTCATCGGCCTCGGTATCGGCCTGGCCCTGCCGCCCGCCATGAGCGTGGCCACCGCCGGGATCGCCGCCGACGACGCGGGCGTGGCCTCCGCCGCCGTCAACACCATGCAGCAGGTGGGCGGTTCCATCGGTACAGCGCTGCTCAACACGCTGGCCGCCAGTGCCGCGACCAGCTACATGACCAGCCACAAGGGCGCGGGAGCCGCCGCGCAGGCCCAGCTCCACAGCTACTCCACCGCCTACTGGTGGTCGGCGGCACTCTTCGCTCTCGGCTCCGTCCTCGCCGCCCTCATGTACCGCAGCGGCCGTCCCAGCCAGGGCGACACCACCGTCCAGGCCGTCCACATGTAAGCAAGCCTCCGGGCTCCCAAGTCCCCCGGCCCCGCAGTGAGCGGTAGTGGGCCGGGGTCAAGGGGACCGGGCCGCCGGGTCATCGTGGGGACGGGACACCCGGCACCCCCGGCCCCCCGACCGGCCGTTCTGCCAGTGCGCCGCCCCCGTGCGCACAGGCCGGGCGGCCGGTCTCTCTTTTCCCGCACCCTGCCCGACGGGTAGGGTGCGGCGCATGATCCTCCCCCACCGTGTCTAGGCAGCGGTAAGCGCCCGCAGACGACCGGCCCCGCCCTGACGGCGGGTTGACGGCGCTGCGCGGCATACGCGAAACCGCCCGCCTCCACCCGGAAACCCGAGGGTCACCACCATGTCCGCGCCTGTCCAGGCGGCGTCCTACGCTGCCGTCTTCCGCCTTCCCCATGCCCGCCGCACCTTCGGTGCGGCCCTTCTCGGACGCCTCGGCTACGGCGTCGTCTCGCTCTCCCTCGTCCTGTCCCTGACCTCCGCCACCGGATCGCTGTCGCGCGGCGGGCTGCTGGCCACGCTCTTCGCGACCGTGTCGGTCCTGCTCGGCCCCGCACGGGCCGCGCTCGTGGACCGCTGGGGCGCCAGGCGCGGCCTCACCACGCTGGCGCTGCCGTTCGCCACGGCCCTGTTCGTTTTGGCCGCGGCCGTACGGGAGCCCGGTACACCGCTGTGGGCGTTCGCCGGGCTCAGCGGCGCGACGGGGGCGCTGTGTCCGCCGCTCGGGCCGACGATGCGCGCGCTGTGGGGCGCGCTGACGCCCGACGAGGCGCTGCTGCAAAGGGCGTTCAGCGTCGACACGGTCGCGGAGGAGCTGATCTTCCTCAGCGGGCCACTGCTCGTGGTGGCCGTGCACCCGGTGAACGGCCTGGTGCTCTCCGGCGCACTGATCGGCTGCGGCACGCTCGCGATGGTCGCCTCCCCCGCCGCCCGGCTGCTGCCGCCGCGCCACAAGGCGACCGCTTCGGTGACCGGGCGGCTGCGGCTGTTCGGCGAGAAGGGCGCCGGCGTCCGCAGGGCCGCGTACGCCGCCGCCGGGATCGGCTGCTGCCTCGGCTGCGTGGAGCTGTTCGTGATCGCCTTCGCCGACCGGCACCACCACCCCTCGGCGGTCGGCTGGATCCTCGCCGCGCAGTCGGCGGGCAGCGCGCTCGGCGGTCTGCTGTACGGCCGGGTCTCCTGGCGGCTGCCCGCCGCCGCCCGGCTCCCCGGCCTGCTCCTCGTCCTGGCCGCGCTCGTCTCGGTCACGGCCGCCGCCCCCGTACTCGCGGTGTTCGGCCTGTGCGTCGCCGCCGCGGGCACGGTGACGGCGCCGATCCTCTCGACCGCCTATCTCGCGGCGGCGGGCGCGGCGCCCGACGGCGCCACCACCCGCGCCACCACCTGGGTCAACTCGGCTGTCAACGCCGGGTCTTCGGCCGGTGGCGGCCTGGCCGCGCTGCTGGTCGCCCGCGCACCGCTGGCGCTCTGCTTCCTCCTGGCGGCGGTCCCGCCGCTGCTGGCCGCCGTGGCGATCGGCCGGGCGCGGCGGACGGAGGGCGGTGCTGAGGGACCGGTGCTCGCGGAGGAGGGCGCAGGCGTCTGAGCCGGGCGAACGGGCAGCGGCGCAGCGGGGCAGCGGGCGGGGCCCTCAGAGCTTGGGGGCCGCCCGGTTGACGCGCGTGGCCAGGCCCTCGTAGTGGACGACCAGACCGTCGGCGTCCACGTCGATCTCGCTGCGGTACGTGCCGGAGGCGTAGCCGAGCCGGGCCCCTGACATCAGCGGGGTCAGGTGGGTGTAGCTCTGGATGGAGGGGCGGACGGCGAGGGTCGGGACCGGGACGAAGGCCATCAGGAAGTCCTGATGGCCTTCGTCGCGGTGGAGTTGGTGCCGCAGCACCGGCATCGTGTTGGTGAGCGGCGACATGCCGAGGTCGCAGTCGAGGGCGCCGTCGAGCGCGAGGACGACCTGCCCGTTGGCCGTCCAGCGTCCGCGCTCGTCCCGGCGCAGTTCGAGGTCGTAGGTGCCGTCGACGGTGTGCGAGGTGACGTGCAGCAGCCGGGTCACGTACCCGGCGTCGGTGTCCAACTCGTAGCTCAGCCAGTACGGTTCGGGCTTCAGTCCGACCGCGCGGCCGTGCGCGCGCAGCCGTCCGGCGGCCAGTTCGACCCACGCGGTCTCGTATCCGCCGGTCTCCTCGACCTGCCAGGTGAGTACGGTGTTCGGCGCTGTCATGGCGCAAACGTAACGTTCGCCCCGGATCGGACGCCATAAGCGTGGCGGGGACAAGTGGAGGACGGGGGTCCGCGGGCGTGCCGGAGGGCGCGTCACTCGATCGGCGGGTGCCGGGCGCGGGGCCGGCGGGTGACCGCACCGGGGCGGACGTGCGGCCGGTGCGTGGCCGAAGCTGTGCGCGGGCCCGGTCGGCGCGGTGTCCACGCCTCGACCTCGCCGAATGCGCCTCCGGCGGCCGGGTTACGGTGGCTGCATGCACGTGAGCCAGCACGACGGACCCGGCGACCGGACTCCCGAAGGACAGCCCCACGAGCAGACGACCCCTGCGACGGCCCGCGAGACGCCCCCCGGGCCGGTCGCAGGGCCGGTCGCAGGGCCGGTCGCAGGGCCGGTCGCAGGGCCGGTCCCACTCACGGCGGAATCCGTGCCCGTACCGGAAGGGCCGCTGTACGTACCGGTGCGACAGGGGCCTGCGGGCTATGTCGTACGGCTGTGGCGTACGCCCGTCGGCAGCAGGACGGCGGTCGCCTTCACCAGCGACCAGCGGCTGCGCTCGGTACTGGGGCCGACCCAGCCGTGGATCAAGCTCTCGGAGAGCGCGCTGCGCGCGATGGCCGAGCCGCTGGGCGCCCGGCATCTGACCGTCGACCCGCTGCTGACCGCCCGGCCCCCGGCCGCCTGGACCGATCCGGCGGCGGGCCGCCCCTGCCCCCGGCGCGGCACCGACAGCGCCGCGGCGGCGGGCGCCGCCGAGGGGGACGAGGGCGGCGACGGCATACGTCAGCAACCGGCGGGCCTGGCACCGTAGTCCGCCGTTCGACACGCCCCGACAGGTCAGGGTGCGCCTCGGTACCCCTCAGCGAGTACGCCCCCGGGCTCAGCCCGCGGGCTGCACCTCCCCCGCCATCTGCGCCGTCACGTCCCCGCGCCCCGCGAGGTCGCCCGGCGGGATGCCCGGGTGGTGCCGGTCGGCGGACTGCGCGGTCGCGGGCGCGGCGTCGCCGAGGGCCAGCCGGGAGACGATCCGGTAGCGGTCGCCCCGGTAGACGGAGTGGACGTACTCCACCGGCCGGCCGGTGGCGTCCTTGGTGAGCCGTTCGAAGAGCAGCGCGGGTGACAGGACGGGCACCCCGATCAGCCGGGCCTCCTCGTCGTTGGTCACGGTGGGCTCGATGGACTGGACGGCCTCGTGGACGTGGACGCCGTGCCGGGCGCGCAGGAAGTCGTAGAAGTCGCCGGACTCCATGTCCGCCGCGTGCAGGCCGGGCACGAGGTCGGCCGGGACGTGCAGGTATTCGATGGCCATCGGCTCGTCGTCGACCAGCCGGAGCCGGGCGATGTAGGTGATCTCGGCGGCCGGCGAGATGTGCAGCTTGCGGCCGACGCGGGCGCCCGCCCGCACGGTGGTGAACTCCAGGACGCGGCTGGCCCAGGTGCCGGACGCCTGCGGGAGGCGGTGCGCCTGGCCGTCGAGCGCCAGCTCCTGGGTGATCTTGGCGCGGGCGACGAACATGCCCCGGCCGTGTTCGCGTACCAGCAGTCCCGTGGTGACCAGTTCGTCCACGGCGGAGCGGAGCGTGGGGCGGGAGACGCCGAGCTGCTCGCACAGGGTGCGCTCCGACGGGATCGGGTCGCCGGGGGCGCGCGACTCGACCAGTTCCATCAGGTAGTCGCGGACCCGTTCGCGTTTCAGCGCCGAGCGCGGCGGCTCGCTGGCCATGGGGTGCACCTTCCTGCCGCCGACGCGGCACTGCCGTGCGCCGCCCGTGCGGGTGAGTTCGTATGTACTGGTGAGCTGAGACTAACCAGATGCTGACCAGTATGCCAGCACTCCCCGACTCCTCATTTCCCTGTTCACGCTCGTATACGGCCTGCTGACGAAGTTCGCACGACGGGTGCGCGAACTCTTGACGCGCTCAGTGGTCTATGCCATTTTCACTGACCAGCACTAGACCAGTTGGCAAGTGGTAAGTCCTGTTCGCTCCCTGCCCGAGGTGACATCCCCGTGAGATCCAGACTCGTTCCCGGCGCCGCGGCGCTCGTCCTCGCCGTCGCCGCGCTCTCCGCGTGCGGCTCCTCCTCCGGATCCGGCGGTTCCGGTGACTCCGGCGACACCGGCGGTTCCGCCAAGACACCGGCCCCCGCCAAGCTCACCGTGTGGATCATGCGCGGCAGCATGTCCGACGGTTTCCTCAGCCGCTTCAGGTCCGACTTCGAAGCCGGGCACAAGGGCACCACCCTGGACATCCAGATCCAGGAGTGGGACGGCATAGGCCAGAAGATCACCAGCGCGTTGGCCAGCAACGACGCGCCCGACGTGATGGAGGTCGGCAACACGCAGGTCGCGCAGTACGCGGCGAGCGGCGGCGTCAAGGACCTCACCGACAAGGTGACCGACCTCCAGGGTTCCGACTGGATTCCCGGCCTCGCCGACCCCGGCAAGATCGACGGCAAGCAGTTCGGCATCCCCTGGTACGCCGCCAACCGCGTCGTGATCTACAACAAGGACCTCTTCTCGAAGGCGGGGATCGCCGCCCCGCCCAAGACCCGCGACGAGTGGATCCAGGACACCACCAAGCTCAACACCGGTGGCAACGACGGCATTTACCTGCCGGGCCAGACCTGGTACGCGCTGGCCGGGTTCATCTGGGACGAGGGCGGCGACCTGGCGGTCCAGGACGGCGACAACTGGAAGGGCGCGCTGGACACCCCGCAGGCCAAGGCGGGCATGGAGTTCTACAAGCGGCTCCAGGCGCTCGGCAAGGGCCCGAAGGACTCCGACGAGGCCAAGCCGCTCCAGGCCGACGTCTTCGCCAAGGGCAAGAGCGCGCAGATCATCTCGGTGCCCGGCGGCGCCGACGCGATCGTCAAGGCCAATCCGGCGCTGAAGGACAAGATCGGCTTCTTCCCGATCCCCGGCAAGACCGCCGACAAGCCGGGCGCGGTCTTCACCGGCGGCTCCGACCTGGTGATCCCCGAGGCGTCCCGGCACCAGGCGCTCGCCTACGAGGTGGTCAAGGCGCTCGCGGGCGCCAAGTGGCAGACGGACATGGCCAAGGAGATGAGCTACGTGCCCAACCGCACCTCTCTCGCGGGGGTGTTGGCGGGCAACGAGGGCGCCTCGGTGATGGCGGTCGGCGCGGCCAACGGCCACGCCACGCCCAACTCGCCCAACTGGGCGGCGGTCGAGGCCAACAACCCGATCAAGCAGTACATGACGCAGGTGCTGACCGGCAGCGACCCGGACGCGGCGGGCAGGACGGCCTCGGCGGCCGTCACCAAGGCCCTCAACACCGCTTCCTGACCAGTCGGCCCCGCCCGCGCCCTTTCTGATCCGCGTCCGCCCGACAGCGTCCGGTCAGCGTCCCGAGGAGAAACCGCCGTGCTCACCGCCCCCAACGCCGCCTCACGGCCGGCCGTCGCGGATCCGCCACCGCCGCCCCGCGGACGCCGGCGCCGCCGCCCGCTCGCCGCGGTCTGGCCGTATCTGCTGGTCGCCCCCACCGTGGTGGGCACGGCCTTCCTGCTGGTCTACCCGCTGGTCAGAAACACCGTCATGTCGTTCCAGCACTTCGGCCTCGGCGAGCTGATCCGCGGCGGCGCCACCTGGGTCGGCCTCGCCAACTACCGTACGGTGCTGGACGATCCGGAGTTCTGGACGGTGGTCCGCCGCACCCTGTGGTGGACCGGGCTGAACGTCGTGCTGATCATGGTGCTCGGCACACTGGTCTCACTGATGCTCGTCAAGCTCGGCAAGCGAATGCGGCTCGCGGTGATGAGCGGTCTGGTCCTGGCGTGGGCCACTCCGGTGATCGCGGCCACCACGATCTTCCAGTGGCTGTTCCAGTCCCGTTTCGGAGTGGTCAACTGGCTACTGGTAAAGCTGGGCTTCGAGTCGTACCGCGACTACGCCTGGTTCGCGCACGGCGGCTCGACCTTCGCGATCCTGGTGACGCTGGTGGTCTGGCAGTCCGTGCCGTTCGCCGCGCTGACCCTCTACGGCGGCCTGACCACGATCCCGGCGGAGCTGTACGAGTCGGCCAGGATCGACGGCGCGGGTGCCTGGCAGACCTTCCGGCTGGTCACCTTCCCCATGCTGCGCCCGCTGTTCGCGCTGATCACGTCCCTGGAGGTGATCTGGTGCTTCAAGTGCTTCGCCCAGATCTGGGTGATCAGCGAGGGCGGTCCCAACGGGGCGACCACCACGCTGCCGGTCTACGCCTTCCAGATCGCGCAGTCCCTGCACAAGTACGACCTCGGGTCCGCGGTCTCCACGCTGACCGTCCTGATCCTGCTCGGCGTGCTGGTCTTCAACCTGCGCCGGATGTTCCGTGAGGAGGCCGCGCAGTGAGCACGTTCACCGCTACTGGTAAGGCCCCGCGCCCGAGCGGTGCCGCCGGTCCGGGCCGCGGGCCGCTGCGCCCGAGCCGCGGGTCCCTGCGACGGCTGCCGCTCCATCTGGCCGCGCTGTTCACGCTGGCGGTCGCCGCCTTCCCCGTCTACTGGATGGTGATCACGGCCTTCAAGCCGACCACCGCCATCCAGGCCGACACCCCGTCCTTCCTGCCGTTGCACCCGACCTTCGCGCACTTCCGCACGGCCATGCACGCCGACGGTTTCGGCACCTTCTGGCGCAACAGCCTGACCGTGACGCTCGGCGCGGTGCTGATGTCGCTGGTGGTGGCGCTGCTGGCGGCGTTCGCGGTCGGCCGGATGCGCTGGCGCGGCCGGCGGGCCTTCATCCTGCTGGTCTTCACCGCGCAGATGGCGCCGTGGGAGGCGCTGCTGATCCCGATGTACGTGATCGCGCGGGACACCGACATGCTCGACAAGCTGTCGATGCTGACGCTGGTCTACTTCATGACGACGCTGCCGTTCACGATCGTGACGCTGCGCGGCTTCCTCGCGGCGATCCCGGTGGAGCTGGAGGAGGCCGCCCAAGTGGACGGCTGCACAAGGCCGCAGGCGTTCCGCCGGGTCACCTTCCCGCTGCTCGCGCCCGGCCTGCTGTCCACGTCGCTGTTCGGCTTCATCACGGCGTGGAACGAATTCGCCTTCGCCAACACGCTGATCATCAAGAACCAGGACGCCCGCACGCTGCCGGTCTGGCTCTCCTCGTTCAGCAATGTCTTCGGTACCGACTGGGGCGCCACGATGGCCGCCTCCTCGCTGTTCATGCTGCCCGTGCTGCTGGTCTTCCTCGTCCTGCAGAACCGGGTCACCTCCGGAATGACCGCCGGCGCCGTGAAGGGCTGACCCCGCGGGCCGCTCCCCGCAACCCTCCGCACGCCCGCTCCCCCGCGCCCCCACGCCCGCGCCCCAGGTCACCTCGCTCGACGCCGTCGACCGCCGACCCCCGCCGCCCCCCACTGGAGCCGCTGTGATCATTCCGCACCCCTCCCATCTCGCCCGTATCCCCGGCCACTTCACCTTCGACGAGACCACGTCCGTACGGGCGAGCGACGGCGCCCAGGGTGCGGCGGACCTGCTGCGCACGCTGCTCGCGCCCGCCACCGGGCTGCCGCTGCGGCCCTCCCCCACCGGCCGGGTGGTGCTCGCGCTCGACCCCGAACTCGGCGGTCTCGGCGCGGAGGGCTACGGCCTGACGGTCGGGCCCGACGCGGTGCTGCTGCGGGCGGCCAGGCCGGCCGGGCTGCTGCACGGTGTGCAGACGATCCGTCAACTGCTGCCCGCGCAGGCCCTGTCGGAGCGCCCGGAGAGCGGAGTCGCCTGGCGCATGCCGTGCGTGCAGGTCACCGACGTGCCGAGGTTCGGCTGGCGCGGCATGATGCTGGACGTCGCACGGCACTTCCAGCCGGTGTCGTTCCTGCGGCGCTTCGTGGACCTGCTGGCGTTCCACAAGCTGAACGTGCTGCACCTCCACCTGACCGACGACCAGGGCTGGCGGATGCCGGTCGCCGCCTACCCGCGGCTCACCGAGGTCGGCGGGGCCAGGTCCCGCTCGATGATCGGGCGTTCGGGCAGCGGCCGGTTCGACGACCTGCCGCACACGGGGGCGTACACCACCGCCGAGCTGCGGTCGCTGGTCGCCTACGCGGCCGGTCGCGGTGTCACGGTGGTGCCGGAGATCGAGATGCCGGGGCACACCCGCGCGGCGCTGGCGGCCTATCCGCACCTGGGGAACGTGCCGGGGCGCGAGCTGGACGTGTGGACCGAGTGGGGTGTGTGCCGCAACATCCTCGGCGTCCACGACGAGGTGCTGGACTTCTGCCGCACCGTGCTCGGCGAGGTGCTCGACGTGTTCCCCTCCTCGTACGTGCACATCGGCGGCGACGAGTGCCCGGTCACCGAGTGGGAGGAGAGCCCGGCGGCGCGGCGGCGCGCGGCGGAACTGGGCCTGGCCGCGCCCAGGGACCTGCGCGGCTGGTTCCTCGGGCGGATCGGCGACTTCCTGATCGAGGCGGGGCGGCGCCCGCTGTGCTGGGCGGAGGACTCGGGCACGCTGCCGCCGGAGTTCACCGTGATGCCGTGGCGGGACACCGACCACGGGCTGGCCGCCGCCCGGCGCGGCCACGACGTGATCATGGCGCCGCACCGCTCCACGTATCTGGACTACCCGCAGACCGAACGGCCGGGCGAACCGCTCGGCCAGGCGGGCGAAGTCGTCGACCTGCGGGCCGTGCACGGCGGCCAGACCGTACCCGCCGACTGGGAACCGGCCGCGGCGGCACGGGTGTTGGGCACACAGGCGCAGCTCTGGAGCGAATTCGTGCCGACCGCCGAGCACGCCGAGTACCTGGTCTTCCCCCGGCTGTGCGCGCTCGCCGACCGGGCCTGGAATCCGGCGGGCGACTGGTCGACGGACTTCCTGCCCGCCCTGCTCCGGCACGAGGACCGGCTGGCGGCGCTGGGTATCGGCCACCGGACGATCCCGCACCCCGCGGTCCCGCCGCACACCCCCCGAGCCACCTCTCGCACCACCTCTCCTCGCACCATCACCCAGTAGTCCCGCACCATCACCCCCCCTCTGGAAAGGGATCACCGTGTCAGGAAAGTTCCGCATGTCGACCCGCGTCCGTACGGCGATGGCCGTCTGTACGGCGGCCGGTCTCGCCTGCGCCGCGCTCACCGCGATGCCCGCCTCTGCGGCGCAGGACTCGCTGAGCGCGCAGTACCGCACCAGCGCCTCCGGCGCCACCGCCGACCAGTCCGAGCCGTGGCTGGAGGTCACCAACACCGGCAGCACCACGGTGCCGTTGAACACCGTCACCGTGCGGTACTACTTCAAGTCCGACGGCCCGAACATCAGTTACCGCTTCGCGTGCTCGTGGGCGGTCAAGGGCTGCGGCAACATCACCGGCACCTTCGGGACGCTGGCCAATCCGACCGCCACCGCCGACCGTTACCTGGAGATCGGCTTCACCTCGGGCGCGGGTTCGCTGACGCCGGGTCAGAACACCGGTGACATGCAACTGCGCTTCTACCGCGCCGACTGGCAGACCCTCACGCAGTCCGACGACTACTCCTTCAACGGCTCGCAGACGGCGTACGCGAACTGGAACAAGGTCACGGTGCAGAAGAGCGGCGCCGTGGTCTGGGGCACCGCGCCCGCGGGCAACGACCCGACCAACCCGCCCACCACTCCCCCGACCACCCCGCCGACCGGCAATCCGACCGGTCCCGCGATGTTCGACGACTTCAACTACACCTCCAGCTCCGACCCGGCCGTGCAGCAGCACGGCTGGACGGTGAAGTCCGGTCAGGGCGGCCCCGGTGTGGCCGGCGCCACCTGGTCACCGCAGGACGTGACCTTCGTCGCCGACGGCGCGAGCAACAAGGTGATGAATCTGCGGCTCACCACCGACGGCACGGCGGCGGGCACCAAGGAGACCGAACTCCAGACCACCGCACGGAAGTTCAAGAACGGCACCTACGCGGCCCGGGTCAAGTTCAACGACACACCGACCGGCGGCCCCGACGGCGACCACGTCAACCAGACCTTCTTCACCTTCACGCCGCTCAACGCGCCGATGGACCCGGACTACAGCGAGCAGGACTTCGAGTACCTGCCCAACGGCGGCTGGGGCGAGACACAGAACATCATGTACGAGACGTCCTGGGAGACCTACAACCCGGACCCGTGGAACGCGGTCAACACCCACGGCCAGCAGTACGGCAGCCTCGACGGCTGGCACAACCTCCAGATCACCATCGACAACACGAACATCACCTACTACATCGACGGCAGCCAGGTCGCGCAGCACGGCGAGCCGTACCTGCCCGAGACGCCGCAGTGGATCGACTTCAACCACTGGCTGATCGACCTCGCGGGCCAGACCAGCAACACCCCGCGCTCGTACAACCAGCAGGTCGACTACGTGTACTTCCTCAAGGACCAGGTGCTGACGCCCGCCCAGGTGCAGACCCAGGTCGCGGCCTACCGCACGGCGGGCACCACCTTCACGGACACCGTGCCGTCCTCCTGATCCGGTGGCGCGGCCGGGCCCCGGACCGGGGCCCGGCCCGCCGTCCCGGTCGCCGGCCCCCCGGACCTCCCCGCGCGGGAAGTCCGGGGGGCCGGCGGGTTTCTGTTATCCCCCTGGTCGTGGCAGCGTCTCCTGTCCGAGGGCAGATACGTGTCACCCGGCCGGAGTCCGGGCCAGGACGGAGTGTGAGCAGCATGCGCGCAGGCGACCGGGTCGGTCCCGACCCCGTGTTGGTGAGTGCCGCGCGGGCGGGCGACCAGGCGGCACTCGACCGGCTGGTCGCGGAGTGCCTGCCGCTGGTCTACAACATCGTCGGGCGCGCCCTGGACGGGCACGACGACGTGGACGACGTGGTGCAGGAGACGCTGCTGCGGGTGGTGCGCGGCCTGTCCGACCTGCGCGACCCGGCGGCGTTCCGCTCCTGGCTGGTGGCCATCGCGGTCCGCCAGGTGCGCGACCGCGAGCAGGCCCGCAAGGCGGCGTGGCACCAGCAGACCGCCCTGGACGCGGCGGAGCTGATACCGGACCCGGCCTCGGACTTCGCCGCCGTCACGATCCTGCGGCTCGGGCTGACCGACCAGCGCCGGGAGATCGCGGAGGCCACCCGCTGGCTGGACCGCGACGACCGTACGCTGCTCGCGCTGTGGTGGCTGGAGGAGACCGGCGACCTCGGCCGCTCGGAGCTGGCCGACGCCCTGGGCCTGACCCGGCAGCACGCCGCGGTGAAGGTCCAGCGGATGAAGGAGCAGCTCGAAACCTCGCGCACCGTGGTGCGGGCGCTCGGCGACGCGGGCGGCTGCGCGGGTCTCACCCATGTGACCGGCGGCTGGGACGGTGTGCCGAGCCCGCTGTGGCGCAAGCGCTTCGCCCGGCACATCCGCGGCTGCCCGGACTGCGGGCAGCGCGGCCGGACGCTGCTGCCGATGGACCGGCTGCTCAGCGGGCTGCCGCTGCTGCCGGTGCCGCTCGGGATGCCGTTCAGCGCGCCCTTCGGCGGGCACGCCCCGACGGCGCCCATGCACACCGGTCCCGCGGGCCCGCCGCCCGCGCACTCCCCGATACCCCCCTCCCAGGCCGCTCCCCAAGCGGCGGCCCCGCGCACCGCTCCGCGACCCCGCCCCCCACGGCGGAGCGGTGCGCCCCGGGGAATCCGCGGCAGGCTGCTG
>NZ_MECL01000006.1 GCF_014596445.1 Streptomyces sp. CBMA29
ATCGAGCCTTGTCCGGCTCGATCCGAAGATCATCTTTGACCAGCGCTGCGATCTCCAACTCACGGGCCGTGTCGCGTTTCTGCTGGTCAGAGCGTATACAGACCGGATAGAAGGACCCGCGCTTGTAGAGATAGACCAGCGCCACCGAGCGGCCCGCGGGGTCCTTGAAACCGAGCAGCGAGCAGAGCAGTTGCGGACCGAAGCCGCGTTCTTCCAGGGCAGAGTTGATCGCGTGCAGATCGGTGACGAGGTCGGTCATCTCGGCGGGGTCCTTGCGGGCCAGCAGCCAGGTGTAGCCGTACGCGTCCTGGCTGGCCTCCGCGCCGACCAGGGCCCGCAGGTCCTGCTGGATCTCGGCGAAGGCGCCGCCCTCGACGGCCGCGAAGCAGACCGAGCCGAGGCCGGTGGGCCGCAGCTCGCTCGCCGCTTCGAGGGTGATGGCAGCCGAGGTGAGGCCGAAGAGCTGGTCGAGGTCGGGCTTGACCGGCTTGCTGCGGCCGAGGATGACGTCCAGTAGCCCCATCAGTGGCGGTCCAGTTCGAGAGTGATGCGGCTGAGCTGCTCCAGCCGCTGCTCAAGGGAGGGGTGGGTGGACAGCAGCTTCGAGAAGGTGGAGCCTCCGCCCTTCGCGCTCAGCGCGGGCGCGAAGTAGAAGGCGTTGAAGGGCTCCGCCTTGCGGAGGTCCTTGGTCGGGATCGCGCCGATCTGCCCGGTGACCTTGGTGAGCGCGGAGGCCAGCGAGGAGGGGCGGCCGGTGAGCAGCGCCGCACTGCGGTCGGCGGACAGCTCGCGGTAGCGCGACAGCATCCGGGTGAGCAGGAAGCTGAGGGCGTAGACGACGGCGCTGACCAGCGGGATCGCCACGGCGAGCGCGGCGGCCCCGGCGCCGCGCGCCTGGCGGAAGCCGCCGTAGAGGCCGATCCGGGTGATGACACCGGCGAGGATGCCGAGGAAGGCGGCGATCGTCATGACCGCGACGTCCTTGTGGGCGACGTGGGACAGCTCGTGGGCGATGACGCCCTCCAGCTCGTCCGGCTCCAGGCGGCGCAGCAGCCCGGTCGTGGCGCACACCGTGGTGTTCTTCTTGTTGCGACCGGTGGCGAACGCGTTCGGCACGTCGGATTCGGCGATGGCGACCTTGGGCTTGGGCATGTCGGCGAGCGCGCAGATGCGGTCCACGACCCCGTGCAGCTCAGGCGCCTGTTCGGGGGTGACCTCCCTGGCGCCCATGCTGAAGGCGGCGATGCGGTCGCTGAACCAGAACTGTGCGATGAAGAGAACTCCGGCGATCACGAGGATCAGCGGCCAGGATCCGCGCAGGAGCGCCAGCAGCGCGCCGACGAAGACGACGTAGAGCAGACCGATCAGGAACATCGTGACCACCATGCGCGTGGTCAGTCCCCGGTCGGGCGCGAAGCGGTTGCGGTCCATAACCCCTCCCGAGACATGCGGGGCGCGGACCACTGGCGGCGGTCCGTCGTCCCTCGTTGTCGAGTGTGCACCCGTTCAACGACTACGACGAGCCCGTCGGTTCCGCTCAGGCCCTCACATCGAGTACCAATTTGCCGAAGGTTTGCCGGGCACGCAGCTCCTCATGGGCCCTGACCACCTCGGACAGCGGATAGACCCCGCCGAGCCGGGGTATGAGGCGGCCCGCCGCGGTCATCTCCAGCAGTTCGGCCATCGGCTCGCGGTACATCCCCGGACGGCCGAGGCAGTGCGTCAGCCAGAAGCCGACGACCGCGCGGGAGCGGGCCATGAGCTGTGCGGCCTGGACCGGCGTCGGGGGCGTCCTGGAGGCCAGACCGTACGTGACGAGGCGGCCGAACGGCGCGAGCGCGGCGAGCGAGGCGTCGAAGACCGGGCCGCCGGTCATCTCCAGCACGATGTCGACCTTCTTGCCGCCGTTCGCCTCGACGAGGCGGTCCTTCAGGCTCTCGGGGGCGGAGTCGACGGCGACGTCGGCGCCGAGCTCCAGGGCGAGGTCCCGCTTGTCCTTGGACGAGGCGGTGGCGATCACCCGGCCCGCGCCGAAGGTCTTGGCGAGCTGGACGGCGAGCGAGCCCGTACCGCCGGCCGCCGCGTGCACCACGACGCTCTCGCCCTCGGCCAGGCGTCCGGAGGTGCGCAGCAGGTGCCAGGCGGTGAGGCCCTGGACGACCAGGGCGAGCGCCTGCCCGTCGGTGACCTCGTCGGGCACGTCGTGGGCCAGGTACTCCTGGACGACGGCCTTCTGGGCGTAGCCGCCGTTGTCGGTGAGGGCGACGACCCGGCGGCCCCGCGCGGTGCGGCCGACCACCTCGGCGCCGGGGACCATCGGCAGCGTGGAGCGCGAGAGGTAGGAGTCCTCGACGGTGTGCGTGTCGGCGTAGTTGATCCCGGCTGCGTCGACGTCCACGAGGAGCTGGCCCGGCCCTGCCACAGGGTCGGGCAGCTCGGTCTCCCGCAACACCTCGGGACCGCCGAATTCGGTGATCTGGATCGCGCGCACGTCGGCTCCTCAGCGTGGTGGGGTGCACCCTGCGGGTGCTTTCCTGGCGTCCGCCGGTGTGTCCCGACGTCCGCCCCGCCGATATTACCGACTGGTTGGTATGTCGCACACCACTCGCACATACCACTTGTGCGCGCCACTTCTGCACGCCGCAATGCGCGCTACAACGCGCGCCGTCGCGCACCCCGCCACGGGCACCGCCGCCCGTGCCGGTCCGCTCAGGCGGCGGGCACCGGCACGGGCGGCGGCGGTCCGACGTAGCGCGCGGACGGCCGGATGATCTTGCTGTCCTCGGCCTGCTCCAGGATGTTGGCGCTCCAGCCGACGACACGGGCGGCGGCGAAGGTCGGCGTGAACATCTCGCGCGGCAGCCCGCAGAGCTCCATCACGACGCCCGCGAAGAACTCGACATTGATATGAAGTTCGCGGCCTGGCTTCAGCTCGGCGAGCAGCGCCTCCGCGCGCTCCTCCACCCGCACCGCGAAGTCCACCAGGTCGCCGCCGAAGCTCTGCGCGATGCCCTTGAGCATCCGCGAGCGCGGGTCCTCCGTGCGGTACACGGGGTGGCCGAAGCCCATGATCCGCTCGCCCGCCCCGATGTGCTCCCGCAGCCAGCCGTCGATCCGGTCGGGCGTGCCGATCGCGTCGAGCGTGTCGAGCGCGCGGCTGGGCGCGCCGCCGTGCAGCGGCCCGGACAGCGCGCCGATCGCGCCCACCAGACAGGCGGCCAGGTCCGCCCCCGTGGAGGCGATGACGCGGGCGGTGAACGTCGAGGCGTTGAAACCGTGGTCGACGGTCGAGATCAGATAGCGCTCGACGGCGCGGGCGCGTACGGGCTCCGGCTCCTCGCCGGTCAGCATGTAGAGGTAATTCGCCGCGTACGGCAGGTCGTGGCGCGGCTCGACGGGCTCCAGCCCCTGGGCGAGCCGGTGCAGCGCGGTGAGCAGGGTGGGCACCACCGCGCAGGCGGCCAGCGCGTCGGCGCGGCGGCGGTCGGGCGTCAGGTCGTACAGCGGGCGGAATCCGGCCGAGGCGCCGGTCAGCGACAGCGCGGTGCGCAGCCCCGCGAGGGGGCCCGACAGCGCGCTGGCGCGGGCGATGGCCGGGAGCGCGTCCGCCACGTCGGCGGGCAGGTGCCGCAGGGCCGCGGTCCGGGCGGTGAACGCGGCGCGCTCGGCCGCGTCGGGCAGCGCGCCGTGGAACATCAGGTGCCAGACGTCCTCGAAGCCGCGGCTCTCGGCCAGCTCCACGGCGGAGTACTCGCGGTAGTGGTAGAAGCCCTGGAGCCCGCGGACGTCGCCGATGGATGTGTCGGTGACGATCACGCCCTTGAGACCGCGGGGTACGTCGATCGGGGCGTTCTGCTCGGTGGTCGGCATCGTGTCCTCCTTGGGTATTGACTCGACTCTCCATGATTGATTTACGCTCTGTCAATGTTGACTGAATCAATGTGAATGAGCTGAGCAATATGTTGAACACCATGGATACGGTGAGGCCATGACGGATCAACCGGCGGACCGGATCAGCACCAGGGAGGCCGCCCGGCGGCTCGGCGTGAAGCCGGAGACGCTGTACGCGTATGTCAGCCGCGGCCTGCTCGTCAGCCAACGGGCGGAGGGCGGCCGGGGCAGCACCTTCGATCCGTCCGAGGTCGAGGCCCTGGCCCGGCGCGCACGGCCCGCGGCGGCCGGTGCCGACGGGCCCGCGGACGGCGGGGGCGGGGGCGGGG
>NZ_MECL01000007.1 GCF_014596445.1 Streptomyces sp. CBMA29
CCCGAGCGCACGGCGGCACCACCGCCCAACCCACCTGGGACGAGGCGCTCGGCGCCTCCCGCGCCGCCACCACCCGCAACGGAAAGAACCCGTCATGAGCACAGCCAGCACCACACCCCGCACGACGACCAGCGGCGCCACCCGTACGACCAAGATCGCCTTCATCGGTGCCGGAAGCGTCGTCTTCACCCAGGGCCTGCTCGCCGACCTCTTCGCCTTCCCCGAGCTCAAGGACGTGCACATCGCGCTGCACGACATCGACGCCGAGCGGCTGGCCACCGCCGACGGCGCCGCACGGCACATCGCGGCCGAGCGCGGCGCCGCGCCGCTGATCACCGCGCACGCCGAGCGCCGCGCGGCCCTGGAAGGCGCCGACTTCGTCATCAACATCATCCAGGTCGGCATGGGCGAGGCGACCCGTACCGACTTCGACGTCCCCGCCCGCTACGGCCTGCGCCAGACCATCGGCGACACCCTCGGCGTCGGCGGCGTCTTCCGCGCGCTGCGCACCTTCCCCGTCCTGCGGGAACTCGGCCGGGACATCGCGGAGGTCTGCCCCGACGCCTGGCTGCTCAACTACACCAACCCGATGGCGATGAACGTGCAGTACCTCGCCCAGGCCACCGGACTCACCCGGGTCGTCGGCCTCTGCCACTCGGTCTACTGGACGATGCACGACCTCGCGGAACTGCTGCGCATCCCGCTCGAAGAGGTCACCTACCACGCGGCGGGCGTCAACCACCAGGCGTGGGTGCTGCGCTTCGAGTACCAGGGCGAGGACGTCTACCCGCGGCTCGACGCGCTCATCGCGCAGGACCCGCAACTGCGCCGCAGGGTCCGCGTCGACATGTACCGGCGGCTCGGCTACTACCCGACCGAGACCAGCGAGCACTCCTCCGAGTACGTGCCCTGGTACCTGCACCACGACAGCGAGATCGAGCGGCTGCGGCTGCCCGTCGGCGCGTACCTCGGCATCGTGGACGAGAACGTCGCCGCGTACGAGAAGACCCGCGCGGCGCTCGCCGCCGGGCTCCCGCTGCCGGTCGAGGGCACGATGGAGTACGCGCCGCAGGTGATCCACAGCATCACCACCGGCACCCCGCGCACCATCTACGGCAATGTGCCCAACCACGGCCTCATCGACGACCTCCCGGCCGCCGGCACGGTCGAAGTGCCGTGCCTGGTCGACGCGCTGGGCGTCCAGCCCACCCGGGTCGGCGCGCTCCCGCCGCAGTGCGCCGCGCTGAACCGCACCTACCTCAGCACCACCGACCTCGTCGTCCGCGCCGCGATCGAGGGCGACCCCCGTCACATCCGGCACGCCGCCATGACCGATCCGGCCACCGCCGCCTCGCTCCCCGTCGAACGGATCTGGGAGCTGTGCGACGACATGGTGCGCGCCCACGGTGACGCGCTCCAGCCGGAGTTGCGGGCCGTCCTGGGCTCATGAGGCGGCGGGCCGCGCGCCGGGTCGGTGGGCTGACCCGGCGCGGCTCGGCTCGCTTCGACTGGGCTCAGTTCAGTTCAGCTCAGCTCAGTGCGCGAGGGCGCTCATCAGGTGGCGCATGGCCCGGATGAGCGCCGGGCGCAGCGCGATGGTGTCGGCCGGGGTCGCCTCGATGGGGGAGCCGTCGGCGTTCAGCGGGCGGGCGGCCACACCGTTCCACTGCTTGATGCCGTCCACGCTGAGCGAGAGGACGGCGCCGCCGTGCCGGACGGTGACGGCCTGCCGCGCGGTGCCGTAGATCGTGAACGCCTGGTCGCCGAGGCCGCGCAGCGCCTTGGTGACCTCGGGTGAGTCGGTCATGAACAGGAAGTCGCCGGAGCCCGCGGTCGTGGGGTCGGGGACGATCACATGCGAGATGTCCGCGAATTCGGCGTGGACGTCGGACTTCTTGTGCAGGTCGACGGTGACGGTGACCGTGTACGTGGTCTCCCAGTCGCCGCTCCCGGTCACCGACGTGGTCAGGGTGCAGGCGGCGTGATCGAGGGCGGGACCCTTGGTGATCACGGGGATGCCCTGGAGGAATTCGGTGCCGAAGGCGTCGGACAGCGGCTGGAGATTGTCGCTGGTGCACGGATTGTCGGCGAGGTGATAGCCGTGCAGGTCCGGCCGCGGGCCGTCGTAACCGGTGAACTGGAGGACCGCCAGCCAGACCGCCGACGCCGTGACGACGCCCCCGAGCGCCCACAGCACGCGGACCCTGCGCCCCTCGGGCCGTGGCCGCCACGGCTTGAGGGTGGGCCCCCTGTCCTCGCCGCCGTGACCGCCGCCCGTGTCGCGGACGCGGTACGGGTCCGCGGCGGAGCGCGGCGACGGGAGGCGGGCGCGCAGCCGGGAGAGCGCGGAGCGCAGCGACGGCGGCGCGTGACCCGCGCCGCTCAGGATGTCGGGGGCGGGGCGGTCGGGCTCCGGCTCCTCGACCATCTCCGGCTCGGTGATCATGCCGAATCCCCTCGTCGCGGTGTGCCCGCCATCGTACGGCGGGGCGGACGCCTCATCGGGACCCCCTGCTCCCAGGCTGCCCGTGGGCAGCGCCGGGTAACAGGCGGGTTCGCGCCAGAGGGTGGACCCGGGGGCGGCGGGGTGAGGGCGCGACGCGTGAGGTGCCCGACGAGTGCGGGCCGGCCGTCCGGCCGCGGTCAGCCGCCGCTCTCCGCGCCGCCGCCCTCATCCTCCGGGAGATCCGCCTCGACCCCGTTCGCGCGGGCGATCCGGAGCGCGTCGTCCAACTCGTCGCAGGCCACGGCCAACGCGTACGCGTCCCCCGCCCGCCCGGCGGCGGCCACCGCCTCCCGAGCCACGCGCACCCGCTCCAGCATCGCCTCGGCGAAACCGTCCACCCGGACCTCCATCCGACGTCATCGGCCGCCCTCCACCCCGGCCCCGTTCGCACGGAGAGCTAAGGGAGATCGCGGATCTCCGGACATGCTAACGACGCCGCCGCGGCCCGGCGCCACCCGAACCCCCGTATGGCGTAAGGCGGTTCGGCCCGTTTCACCCGCTGTCCAAGGTCCGTCCACCGCCCGTCCGCGCACAGGTCGGACGGTGGACGGACGGCGTGCGAACCGGGGCGGCGGCGGACCGGTGGCCACGGCGGAAATCGGTGTCGCCCGCGCCGGTCGGTGTACATGATCGGATCAGTGGACAGCATGAGAATCGCACCGACGCGCCGGTGTCCACGGACGTCAACCGGCGCCGCGCCGGGGCGAATTGACAGAGTTAGGCATGCCTAACCTAGGCTCGTCGCGCCCCTGGTCACCGGTCGTCCCACGACCGTCGACCCGAACGACTGCGCGCCCGGAAGTGGACCCCCATGCGGCTCTATGTGCTGGCTCTGAACCCGACCGACTCGGTCACCGAGGGATTCCTCCCGGCCGCCCGCCGCCTCGGCCTGGACGTCACGGTCCTCACCGACCAGCCCGCCGCGCACCGGGCCGCGTACGGCGACGATCCGGCGGTCGACATCCTGGAGTGCGACGTACGCGACTTCCGCGCGGTCATCACCCGCGTCTCCACCTATCGGCCACCGGACGCGGTCTTCACCAACAGCGACCACCTCCAGGTCCAAGCCGCCCTGGCCGCAGGCTACTTCGGCCTGCCCGCCAAGAGCTGGCAGGCCGCGCTGCGCACCAAGGACAAGGCCGAGACGCGCCGGACCCTGGCCGCCTCGGGCGTCGACACGGTGTGGTCGGCGGAGTTGCCCGCGGGCCGGGACCCGGCGGCCTGCCTCGCCGGACTCGACGTGCCGTACCCCTGCGTCGTCAAACCGCGCGAGGGCGTGGCGAGCGAGGACGTCGTACGCGCCGAGGACCCGGCGGACCTGGAGCGCCGCGTGCGGCTGATCCAGGCCGGCCGGCCTGGCGCCGCACTGGTCGTGGAGGAATTCCTGCCCGGCGAACTGCTGACCCTGGAAACCCTCGGCGACGGTAGGACCCGCCATGTGCTGGGCGGCTTCCGCACCACGCTGTCCCCGCCGCCGTATTTCATCGAGGAGCGGCTGACCTTCGTCCCCGCGCACCCCGCGCCCGTCGTCGACCAGGTCCTCGCCCAACTCGACGCCCTCGGCGTCGGATTCGGCGCCTGCCACACCGAATTCGTGCTGCACGAAGGGCGCGCGCGCCTGATCGAGGTCAACTACCGCGCCATCGGCGACCAGTGCGACCTCCTGCTGGCCGAACTGCTCGGCCTGCCGCTCTTCGAGCACATCCTCCGCACCCATCTGGGTGAACCCCTCCCGCCCGAGCTGCGCACCGCGACCGGCCGCGCGGCCCGGCTCGACTACCCGTACGCGCGACAGGCGGGCACCCTCACCGCCGCCCCCGGCCCGGCCGACCTGACGGCCGACGGCGTGCGCCTGACGTACCGGCCGCTGCGGGCGGTCGGCGAACGCCATCCGCTGCACCGCACCAACCGCGATCTGCTGGGCGTCGTCCGGGCCATCGGACCCGACGAGGACGCCGTGGAGCGGGCCGTCACCGGCTTCCTCGCCGAGCACCGCTGGGAGATCACGCCGTGACGGTGACCGGCCGGGCCGCCGGAGACGAAGAACGCGCCCTGCTGCTCGACGTGTTGAGCACGCTGCTGCGCGAAGACGTCGTCCGCCTGCGCACCGGCAGCGTCCTCGTACGCCGCCCCGACGGCGACTGGCTGCGACTGCCGGTCCCCGGGGCCGACTCGGGCCGGGGAACGGCCGCGCTGCGGCAGCCGGTAGCCGAGGCCGATGCGGACGTGCTGCCGCGGCCCGTGACCGACTCGGGCAGGGAGGCGCCGGCGCTCCTGCTGCCGGTCACGGCGGACGGCTTCCAGAGTGAGTACGCCGCCCGGCTCCCGCTGCTGCTCCAGGAGCCCGGCGGGCGGGAGCTGACGACCGGCGAGGACGTACTGGCGGCGCTGCGCGCTCTCGCGGCGCCCGAGGACCGCGCGGGCTTCACCGCCTTCGCGGACGAGTACCGGGACGCGCTGACCGCCCTGCGGCTGCGGACCGCGACCCGCGCCGACACCGTGGCCCGGCTCACCGCACGCCACGGCGGCGACCCCGCCGGGTGGACCGGGCTCACCGGCGCCCTCGCGTACGACACCCTGGCCGCCCGGCACGGCCACCCGGTGCACCCGACCTCCGCCGCCCGGAGTGGGCTGACGGGCACTCAGCTCCGCGCGTACGCGCCCGAATTCGCGCCGCGCTTCGCCCTGCGCTGGCTGGCCCTGCCCAGGGAGGCCGTCACCGTGCACGGCGCGGACGGCGATCGGGCACCAGACGGCCTCGGCCTCGGCGAACTGCGGCCGTCCGCCCTCGCCCTCGGCCTGCCGCAGGAGCTGGACGGGACCCACGTCGCCTTTCCCGTCCACCCCCTCACGGCGGACGGCCCGCTGCGGGACGCGCTGCGCGCCACCGGCCTCGACGGCAGGTCCGTACTGGCCGACCGTACGTACCTGGACGTGGCTCCCACGCTGTCGACCCGCACCGTCGCGGTCCTCGCCGACCCCGGAACCCACCTCAAACTGCCCCTGGCCACCTCGACGTTGGGGCTGCTCAACCGGCGCACGATCAAGCCGGGCAGTCTGATCGACGGCGCGGCCGGGCAGCGGCTGCTGGAGACGGTGACCGCACGCGAACCGCGCTTCCGCGACAGCGTGCTGCACGCCGACGAGACCCGGTTCGCGCACGCGGGCCACGAACTCCTCGCCGTGCTCGTCCGCCGCCACCCGCCCGGCCTCGACGGCTGCGCCGTGCTGCCCATGGCCGCGCTGCTCGCCGAGGCCCCCGACGGCCGGCCGGTCGTCGACCACCTCGCCGACCGTTACTACGGCGGCGACCCGCTCGCCCTGTTCGACGCGGTCCTCACCCTGTTGCTCGACTGGCAGACCACGCTCTTCGGATACGGCATCGCCCTGGAATCCCACCAGCAGAACATCTCGCTGCTGCTGGACGACCCCGCCGGCCGCACCCGGCTCCGCCTGCTCCTCAAGGACGACGACGGCCTGCGGGTCAACCGGGTCCGGCTGCGCGCGGCCCTCGGCCCCGACGCGCCGGAGCGCGCCGCCTTCGACGATCCGCGCATCCTCGTGGACGACGACGGCCCGGTGGCCGACCTCTTCACCACCATCACCGTCCATCTGTGCGCGGGCGCCTACGCGTTCGCCCTCGCGCGGCTCGGCCGCGCCCCGCTGGAAGACCTGCTCGACCGCGTACGCGACCTGCTCGACCGGGCCGCGCGGCGGCTCGGCACCGGGCCGGGCGAAGCGGGCGAGACCCTGCGCGCGCGGGTGCTCGACGCGCCGCGCCTGCCCGTCAAAGCGATGGTGAGCGCGGGCACGCTGCTCACCAAGGACCGCTCAGGAGCCACCGACATCAACAAGCACTACACCACCGGACCCAACTACCTTCTGCGGAGCCGTTGATGACGCTGCCCACCATCACCGGACCCGCCGACTGCGCCCGGCACGCGGGACTGCCCGACGCGGACCGCGCCGTGGCCCACACCCTGCTGAACTGCCTGCTCCGCGAGGTGTCGGGCCCCGAGCACCAGACCGCCGTCATCGACGGCCGCCTGCTGGTACGGCTGCCCCGCACCGGAGTTCGGCTGCGGGTCGCGCTGCGCCGCACCTCACTGCTCGGCGCGCACCGCTTCGCGGGACCGGTCACGGAACAGACCGGCCACGACGACTGGACCGAGATCGACTGGCGACGGCTGGCCGAACACACCCACGCCGAACTGTCCGCCCTCACCGGCGTGCCCAACGACGAATTCCTCGGCCAGGTGGAGTCCAGCCACCACGGAGTCGCCACCGCGCTGCGCGCCCCGCGCCCGGTCGCGGCCGGACTCCCGCTCGCCGGGTACCTCGCCTCCGAACAGTCGCTCGTCTACGGCCACCGCTTCCACCCCGCCCCCAAGTCCCGTGGCGGCGACCCCGGTTCATGGGCCGCGTACGCACCGGAGACCTCGGCGTCCTTCCCGCTGCGGCTGCTCGCCGTACGCGAGGGCCTGACCGTCCAGGAGTGCGCCGAGCCCGGCGCCACCGACCCGCTGGACCGGCTCGCGGCCGTGCCCACGGGCTACCGGCTGCTGCCCGCGCACCCCTGGCAGTACGACCTGCTGCACCGCCACCCCGTGCTGCGCGCGGCCCTGGACCGCCGTGACGTGCTGGACCTTGGCCCCGGCAGGACCCGCTTCGCCGCCACCGCCTCCGTCCGCACCCTCTACGACGGCGACACCTTCCTCAAATTCAGCCTCAATGTGCGGATCACCAACTGCCTCCGCAAAAACGCCAGTTACGAACTGGCCGGGGCCGTCGCGCTGACCCGGATGCTGCGGCCCGCCTTCGCCGACCTCGCCGCCCGCTTCCCCGGCGCCGACGTCCTGCGCGAGCCCGCCTACCGCAGTCTGGCCCTGCCCGGCCGCGACGGCCGCCCCGACCAGTCGCTGCTCGAAGGCTTCGGCGTGATCGTCAGGGAAGGGCTCGACCGGCGGCTCGGGCCCGGCGGCACCGCGCTGCTGGCCGCCGCCGTCGCGGACGAGTACCCGACAGGCCCGGGACACATCTCCCGGCTGGTCGCGGACGGCGGTCCCGCGGCGGCCCTTCGCTGGTGGCGCGCCTACCTGCGGCTGCTCGTACCCCCGGTGCTGGCCGCCTACTTCGACCACGGCGTGGTGCTCGAACCCCACCTCCAGAACGTGCTGGTCTGCGTCGACACCGACGGCGACCCCGTCCAGGTGCTCTTCCGCGACCTGGAGGGCGCCAAACTGGTCCCCGAACTGCTCTCGGGCCCCAGCGCCGACGCCCTCGCCGCGCTGCCGCCCGAGGTCGCGGAGCCACTGCGCTACGACGCCGACCGCGGCTGGGACCGGGTGGTCTACTGCCTGCTGGTCAACCACGTCGCCGAAATGCTGGCCGCGCTCGCCGATCTGCACCCGGACACCGAACCCGCCCTGTGGGCCGAGGTCCGCCGCACCATCCGCGACCACGCGGACGAGCACGGCCACCACCCCCGGCTCGACGCCCTGCTCGCCGGAGCGCCGCTGCCCGCCAAGGCCAATCTCCTCACCCGCTGGGAACGCGCCGCCGACCGGTTCGCGGGATACGTACGCCTGCCGTCGCCCCTCGCCGAGGACGTCCTGCCGACGCCGGACGGCCGACCTGGACACCCCGTGCGCGGCGCCGACCGTGGGCCCGACGACGCGAGGACGCAGTCATGACCGCACCCGCACCCGCACCTGTCGCCGTCCCCGACTCCGTACGGGCCACGGCTCTGGCCCTGCCGACCGCCCAACTGCCCGCCTACGTCTACGACCTGGCGGCGCTGCGCGCGCACGCGGCGGCCGTGCGGGCGGTCCTGCCCGAGCGAGCGGAGCTGTACTACGCGGCGAAGGCCAATCCGGAGCCGGAGATCCTGGCGGCGCTCGGCCCGTACGTGACCGGCTACGAGGTCTCGTCCGGCGGCGAGGCCGCCCATGTGGCGGCGGCGGTGCCGGGCCGCCCGCTGGCCTTCGGCGGACCGGGGAAGACCCCCGCCGAGATCACGGCCGCGCTCGACCTCGGCGTGAACCGCTTCCACGTGGAGAGCGCGTACGAACTGCGCATGCTCTCGCATCTCGTGGCCGCACGGCGGACCCGCGTCGGCGTGCTGCTGCGCTTCAACCTCGCCGTCTCACCGGGGGAGTTGGCGACGGGAGTGCTGGCCATGGGCGGCGGTCCCTCGCCCTTCGGTCTCGATCCGGCGCAGGCCGACGCGGCCGTCCGCGCGCTGACCGACGGCAGCCATCCGCACCTCGAACTGCGCGGTGTGCACGCGCATTTGGCCAGCGGCCTACCGGCGCCGCGGTTGCTCGCCGTCGCCGAGTCCGTGGTCGCCTGGGCGACGGACCTCGCGGCGCGGCACGGCGTCCCGCTCCGGGAGGTCAACGTCGGCGGCGGCATGGCCGTCGGCTACACCCGCCCGGCGGACCGCTTCGACTGGGCCGTGTACGGCGCCGGGCTCGCCCGGTTGCTCGACGCCCACCCCGGACCGCTGCTGCGCATCGAACCGGGCCGCGCCCTGACCGCGTACTGCGGCTGGTACGCCACCGACGTGCTGGACGTGAAGCCCAGCCACGGCGAGGAGTTCGCGGTGCTGCGCGGCGGCACCCACCATCTGCGGACCCCGGCGGCCAAGGGCCACGACCAGCCCTGCGCGCTGCTGCCGGTCGACGACTGGCCCCACCCGTGGCCGCGCTCGGCGGCCGACGGTGAACTGGTCACGCTGGCAGGCCAGTTGTGCACGCCCAAGGACGTGCTCGCCCGGCGGGTCCCGGCGGCGGGACTCCGGGCGGGCGACCGGGTGCTGTTCGCGCTGGCCGGGGCGTACGCCTGGAACATCTCGCACCACGACTTCCTGATGCACCCCCGGCCGACCGTCCACTACGTCGATTCCAGGGACGTTCCGGATTCCACGGACCGTTCCTGAGACCGCCCTCTCCCGGACCGGCTGCCGCGCAGGTCCGGGAGAGAGCGTGTGCGGGACACGGCTCAGGAAGCCTTGCCGGTCACGGTGATCGTGTGGCTGCCCGCCGGGATGCCGCGCAGCGTCACCCGGCCGTCCTTGAGCGCGGCCTGGAAGGCGTGCGCCCCCGAGCCGTCCCAGGCGACCCGGCCGTCGACCTTGACGGTGACCCGCGTGCCCGTCGCGGGCACATCGACGACGCCGGAGGTCCCCTTGGGCGCCGTCAGGTCGAGCGTGAACTGCCGGTCACCGCTGCCGCGCTTCCAGTCGACGGTCAACGGACCGTGCGGCGTGGGAAGTTGGCCGCGCGCCCAGGTGACGGAGCCCGGGTGCGGTGCGACGCTCCAAGTGGCGAATCCGGGAGTGACGGGCGTCGCGCCGAGCAGGTCGTTGGTCAGTGCCGGGACCACCCCGGTCGACCAGCCGTGGGCTGCCGAGGTGAAGCCGCCCTCGTACATCGAACCGCCAGGGCCTATGCCCTCCCAATCGGTGATGCCAGGGCCGTGCCCGGCCATCCAGCCGTACAGCCGCTTGATCTCGTCGATGGCGGAGTCGGCCTTGCCTGTCAGGAAGCGGGCCTGGATCTCGGGGTACGAGGTGAAGGCGTAGACCCGCTCGGAGCCGTCGGAGACCAGGGTGTCGTTGTCCATGAAGGCGTTGCCGTAGGGCTGGGCGGTGGTCTTGGACAGGTGGTCGAGCGCGGATGCGGCGCGCGTCGGGTCGGCGACCCCGGCGACCACGGCCAGGCTGTTGCCGTCCTGCCCGTGCCGTACAGCGCCCGTCGCCGAGTCGAGATAGGCGCCCGCGGCGCTGTCCCACAGATGCGTGTTGATCGCGGTGCTCACGGCGTCGGCGCGCTTGTGCCAGCGGTCGGCGTCCGCGCCGTGGCCCAGCGACGTCGCCAGCGCCGCCGCGTCCTTGAGCGCCTGGACGTAGAGGGTGTTGTAGTAGGTGACCTCGCCGCCGCGGGGCAGGAAGGCGTAGTCGCCGTAACCGCCGGTGCCGTTCAGGCCCTTGGACAGCAGGCCGTTGGCGTCGGTGACGCTCGGGTACCAACTGTCCAGCGTCTTGACCAGGTTGGTGTAGTAGTCGCGGGCGTAGGCGGTGTCGCCGGTGTACAGCACGTAGTCCCAGCTACTGGTCACCCACCACAGCGGGTAGTCGAACAGCGGGAGCGTGTAGTTGTTGATGGAGGCGGGCGGTATCCAGCCGTCGCCGCGCTGGTGGTCGGCGAGGTCGGCCAGCACGTTCCTGGCGGCGACCGCCGCGTCATGGGTCAGATACGTGGTGCGGCCGGAGACCGCGACATCGCCCACGTACGGGTCGCGGTCGCGCTTGGCGCCGTCGTGCAGCACGAGCTTGCCGTCGAGCGTCGGGCTGTCGGCGTTGCGCGGGTCGACGTCGTCCGACCGGAAGGTGTCGGTGACCAGCTCGTTGGTGTACGAGGCGTCGTACCAGTACTGGTTCAGCTTGGCGTCCGAGGACTCGAACCAGCCGGTGTAGGAGTCCGGCGTGCCGAGGAACGGTGTGAAGTCGAGTGAGACACCGTCGATCCGCACGGTGCCCGACGGCTGCGCGAGCGGCGCGTCGGAGGGCAGCGCGTCCAGGCTGATCTTCATGTAACGGAAGCCGTGCAGGCCGTCGGCGCAGACCTTCGTACCGCTCAGGCAGCTCTTGTGATCGGTCCAGATGCCGCCCTGCCGCGGGACCGCGTACTGATCGGTGCCGGGGCCGCCGGAGACGTCGGAGCGCGTGTAGTCGGAGCGGTCGGTGAGGTAGTCGAGCGTCTCGGAGAAGGCGACCCGCACGCCGGGGCTGTTGTCCGAGGCGCCCGCGAAGCTGATCCGGGGGTAGCCGGAGACGACCTTGCCGAAGTCGAGCGTGACGCTGGGCACCGGCTCGGCGGCGACCAGTCCCGGCCACACCTCGTTGATCCTGGTGTACTCGCCCTTGCCCGAGGACTGGTCCTTGGTCACGGTGATCCGCACCCGCGCGGTGGTCACGGACGAGGAGAAGGCGACCGCGCGCCGCACGTCGGAGTTGCCGGTGACGGTGGCGCGGGTGGTCCAGGCCGAACCGTCCCAGGTCTGGACGGTGAAGTCCTGCGGGACGCCGTCGCTGTTGGACAGCACCGTGATGCCGGGGAGCGCGACCGGGGCCGGGCTGGTGATCTCCAGCCAGGCGGGATACGTGGCCGCGTTCGCGTCGTTCCAGAACGTGTCGGTGTCGCCGTCGACCGCGTTGCCGGGGACGTAGGTACGGGGCTTGCCGTCGTTTCCGTTGTTGCCGTCGTGGTACGAGGAGGCGGTGGCCGTGGTGCCGGCCGGCCACGTCGGCTTGGGCTTGGGTGCGGGCCTGTCGAGGGTGGCGGTGCCCTTGCCGAGGACGCCCTGAGGGTGGGTCACATCGCCGGTGGTGGCCGTTACGGCGACCGGCCGCACATCGCGGCTCGACGGTGCCCGCACGTACTTCCGCCAGGAGGCGGAGTGGGGGGAGTTGGCGGAGGCCGGCCCCGACAGGGCCATGGTCGCGGTGAGCGCGCCGACGACGGCGACGGCCTGCGCGATGCGGACCGACCGTCGGGAGAGCGTGCCACGGAGGGGATGCGCAGCGGACAAGAGGGCTCCAGGTGTTCCACGAGCCGCGTCCCGCAGCCCGTACCACTAAGAACGATTCAATTCGGCGCCGCTGAACCTATGGTGCGATTGAGCTGGGGGTCAATACATCCGTCGGCCAAGGCTTCGCATTTTCACGACGCCGAATTGAAACGTCATTGAAACGGTGCGGCGGAGCTGCCCCGATGTCCGCCCCGCCGCCGGTCCCGCTCGCCGGTCTCGTCCGGTGTTCCGACATCTTTCTCGAAACTGTCGAAGCCGACACCGCGTCAGTTCGGTGGCCCGATCGGGTGTTGGGTCACGCTTTGGTAACCCGTTGCGCGAGCCTTGACCCCTTCTCCAGGCGCACTTTACCGTCACAGCGCGCAGCAAATTTCGGCGAGGATGCCGAATCTTTCGAAAGGCTGGACCGATGAAGAAGCGCGCATTGCTCTCCCGCGCCGCGACCGCCAGAGCCCTGGCCGGCGGCGTGGCGCTCGTGCTCGGAATGTCCCTGGCCGCCTGCGGCGGCAGCAGCGGCGGCGACTCGGGCGGCGCCGGCTCGTTCCACGTGCTGGTCTACGGGGACGCGACCAACAAGGTCGAGAAGCAGATCGTCGAGACGTTCAACAAGACGTCCAAGGTCAAGGCGGTCCTCGACACCATCCCCGGCGCGGACTACCAGCAGAAGTTGCAGACGCTCATCAGCACCAAGCAGGCGCCCGACGTCTTCTTCAACTGGGGTGGCGGCAGCATCGCCCCCTTCGTCAAGGAAGGGCTTCTGCTGCCGCTGGACGAGATGATCGCCAAGGACCCGGGGCTCAAGAACAACTTCCTGACGTCGGTGTTCGACAGCGCCAAGGTGGACGGCAAGCCCTACGGCATCCCGATGCGCGGCACCCAGCCCGTCCTGCTCTTCAACAACAAGAAGGTGCTGGCCGACGCGGGCCTGACCGAGCCCAAGACCTGGGACGACCTGCTCAACGCGGTCAAGGTCCTCAAGTCCAAGCACATCACCCCGATCGCGCTCGGCGGCGGCGACCAGTGGCCGACCCTGATGTGGTACGAGTACGTCTACGACCGCGTCGCGGGCCCCGGCCTGTTCGAGAAGGCGCTCGCCGGCGACAAGAGCGCCTGGGCCAGCGCCGACAGCAAGAAGGCGCTGTCGATGCTCAAGGAACTGGTCGACGCCGGCGCCTTCGGCACCAACTACGACTCGGTGAAGTTCACCGACAACGGCTCCGCGGCCCTGGTCGCCACCGGCAAGGCCGGGTTCGAGCTGATGGGCTCCTGGTACTACTCCACCCAGCAGGACGCCAACGCCGACTTCGCCAAGAACGACCTCGGCTTCAGCACCTTCCCGACCGTGACCGGCGGCGTCGGCGACCCGACCGATGTGGTGGGCAACACCAACAACTTCTACTCGGTGCTGAAGAAGACCAAGTACCCGGACGCGATAGCCGAATTCCTCAAGCTCCAGTACAGCGACCAATTCGTGCAGGCGCAGCTCGGCATCGGAAATCTGCCGACGACGAGGAACACCGAGAAGTTCCTCGACACCTCGGCCGATCCCACCTACTCGAAGTACCAGTACAACCTGGTCAAGGACGCGAAGTCCTTCCAGCTCTCCTGGGACCAGGCGTACCCGCAGTCGGCGAGCACCGCGATGCACACGGCGGTCCAGCAGTTCTTCGACGGCAAGCTCGACGCCGACGGGTTCATCAAGGCCATGCAGGCCCTGCCGTCGTCCTGACCAGGGAACCCTCCACATGATCACCACATCGCCCCCTGCGGCACGGAGCGGCACGGCCCACCGGGCCGGTCCTGGCCGCCGCTCCGGCTCCGCGGTGACCCGCCCAGGTCTGGCCTGGGCGGTTCCCGCCACCTTGTTCTTCGTCTGCTTCGCCGTCGTCCCGCTGCTGCTGGTCGCCGTGCTGTCCTTCACGAGCTGGGACGGCCTCGGCTCACCCCGGTGGGCGGGCGTGGCCAACTGGAAAGCGCTGATCCACGACCACACCATGATCCAGAGCCTGTGGCTCAGTGCGCTGATCACGGTGCTCGGCGTCGTGATCCAGACACCGCTGAGCCTGCTGCTCGGCGTCTGGGCCGCGGGCCACCAGCGCAACCGCGCGATCCTCTCGGCGGTCTACTTCATCCCGCTGCTGCTGTCGGCCACCGCGATCTCGGTCCTGTGGCGGGCGATGCTCGACCCCAACTTCGGTGTGCCCGCGCAGGCCAAATGGCTCTTCGGGGACGGCAATCTGCTCGGCATGCAGTCCGGCGCCATCGGGGTGCTGGTCTTCGTCGGCGCCTGGCAGTACACCCCGTTCCACACCCTGATCTACCAGGGCGCCGCGCGCGCCGTCCCGCCCGTGCTCTACCAGGCGGCGGCCATCGACGGCGCGGGAACCATCCGGCAGTTCTGGCACATCACCCTGCCGCAACTGCGCAACACCATGATCACCTCGATGGTCCTGATGGTGGTCGGCGGCCTCACCACCTTCGACACCGTGCTGATCCTCACCCAGGGCGGCCCCGGCACCGACACCACCATCAGCGCCTACTACATGTACCAAAAAGCGTTCAAGAGCTTCGACTTCGGCGGCGGCTCCGCCATCGCCCTGGTCCTGGTCGTGATCGCCACGATCGTCTCGCTGATCGTCGTCAAGGTCTCCGGATACGACAAGATGCGCAGCTCGGCGGAGGGCCTGTGATGACACGCCGAACCAACCGCCACCGCCCCAACTACCTGGCCGGGCTCGGCTCCCTGGTCTGGCTCTTCCTCGTGGGCCTGCCGCTGTACGTGATGCTCGCCGCGACCCTCCAAAGCCGCAGCGACTACTTCAAGAGCGGCCCGCTGGGCTTCCCCCGGCACTTCACGCTGAAGAACTACACCCAGGACTTCCACAACGGTTTCGGCCAGTACTTCCTCAACACCCTGCTGGTCACCCTCGCCGTCGTCGCCATCGTGCTGCTGCTCGTGCCGCCGCTGGCGTACGCGATCGTCCGCGGCAGAGGGCGGCTCACCACCGGGGTCTTCCGGGTGTTCCTGCTGGGCCTGGCCATCCCCGCGCAGGCCGTGATCGTGCCGATGTTCTACGTCATCACCAAGGCCGGTCTCTACGACAACCTCATCGGCGTCATCCTGCCGACCGCCGCGTTCTCCATGCCGGTGTGCGCGCTGATCCTGTCCGGCGTCATGCGCGACATCACCCCCGACCTCTACGAGGCCATGGCGATGGACGGCGCCGCGCCCTGGCGGGTCTTCTTCCAGCTCGTGCTGCCGCTGTCCAAGGGCGGCCTGTCCACCATCGTGGTCTTCTCCGCGCTCCAGTCCTGGAACGGCTTCCTGTTCCCGCTGGTCCTGACGCAGTCCGACTCGTCCAAGGTCATCACCCTCGGCCTCTACAACTTCCAGACAGAGCACGGCATCGACGTCCCCGGCCTGCTGGCCGCGGTGGTGCTGTCGATGCTGCCCATCTTCATCGTCTACCTGTTCGCCCGGCGCGCCCTGGTCCAGGGCCTCATGGGCGTCGGAGGAAAGTGACCGACACCGTGGTCGAAGAGACAGAACCCGTCACCGAACCCTGGCGTGACCCCGACCTGGCCCCGGAACTGCGGGCCGATGCGCTGATCTCCGCGATGACCTTGCGGGAGAAGGCCGCGCAACTCGTCGGCGTCTGGGTCGGAGCGTCCGACGACGGAGGCGAAGTCGCCCCGTACCAGCACGAGATGGAAGCGCCGGTCGACCTGGAGGCGCTGCTGCCGCAGGGACTCGGGCAGC
Organism: Streptomyces sp. CBMA29; assembly: GCF_014596445.1. Classification (GTDB taxonomy): domain Bacteria; phylum Actinomycetota; class Actinomycetes; order Streptomycetales; family Streptomycetaceae; genus Actinacidiphila. Next base: position 15,861 of record NZ_MECL01000007.1, read on the forward strand.
TCACCCGGTCGTTCGGGACCGCGCCGGTCGACCCCGCGCTCGGCGCGCTGTCGCTGCTGCGCACCCAGCGGGCCATCGCAGGGGCCAACCGCTTCGGCATCCCCGCGCTCGCCCACGAGGAGTGCCTGGCCGGTTTCGCCGCCTGGGGCGCCACCGCCTACCCCGTACCGCTGGCCTGGGGCGCCACCTTCGACCGCGCGCTGATCCGGCGCATGGCCCGCGCCATCGGCGAGGACATGCGTTCGGTCGGCGTGCACCAGGGCCTGGCCCCGGTCCTCGACGTGGTGCGCGACGCCCGCTGGGGCCGCGTCGAGGAGACCATCGGCGAGGACCCGTACCTCGTCGGCACCCTCGGCACCGCCTACGTCCAGGGCCTGGAGTCCGCCGGAGTCGTCGCCACCCTCAAGCACTTCGCGGGCTACTCCGCCTCCACCGCGGGCCGCAACCTCGCTCCGGTCGGCATGGGCGTACGGGAGCGGGCCGACGTGATCCTGCCGCCGTTCGAGATGGCGATCCGGGAGAGCGGGGTGCGCTCCGTCATGCACGCCTACACCGACACCGACGGCGTCCCCTCCGCCGCCGACGAACAACTGCTCACCGGACTCCTGCGGGAGACCTGGGGGTTCACCGGCACCGTGGTGGCCGACTACTTCGGCATCGCCTTCCTCAAGAACCTGCACGGGGTGGCGGGCACCCTCGGCGAAGCGGCGGGCGCCGCCCTCGCGGCCGGCGTGGACGTCGAACTGCCCACGGTGAAGGCGTACGGCGAACCCCTGCTCAGGGCCGTCGCCGACGGGAAGGTGTCCGAAGCCCTCGTCGACCGCGCGGTGCGCCGGGTGCTGATCCAGAAGGCACAGCTCGGACTCCTCGACGCCGACTGGGACCCGACTCCCGCCGCCCTCAAGGGCCTTGGCGCGGTCTCCGCCGAACGTACGGCCGACCTCACCGACACCGACACCGACACCGACAGCGAGACCGACACCGAGGCGCTGCGCGGGCGGGTCGACCTCGATCCGCCCGCCAACCGTGCCATCGCCCGGCAGGTCGCCGAGCAGAGCGTCGTCCTGCTGCGCAACGACGGCGACACCCTGCCGCTGAACCGCCCCGCGACCATCGCCGTCATCGGCCCCAACGCCCACACCCCGACCGCCGTCCTGGGCTGCTACGCCTTCCCCGTACACGTCGGAGGACAGCACCCCGACACCCCGCTCGGCATCGAACTGCCCACCCTGCGCGAGGCGTTGGTCGCCGAATTCCCCGACGCGCGGATCGTCTCCGCACTCGGCGCGAGCGTCGACGGCGCCGACAGCGACGGCTTCGCCGAGGCGGTACGGGTGGCGCGCGGCGCGGACGCCGTCGTCCTCGCCCTCGGCGACCGGGCGGGCCTGTTCGGACGCGGCACCAGCGGCGAGGGCTGCGACGCGGAGTCGCTGACGCTGCCCGGCGTGCAGCAGCAGCTCCTCGACACCCTGCTGGACACGCTCGCCGGCACCGGCACCCCGCTGATCGTCACCTTGCTGGCGGGGCGGCCCTACGCGCTCGGCCGCGCCGCCACCGAGGCCGCCGCCGTCGTGCAGTCGTTCTTTCCCGGCGAGGAGGGCACCGTCGCCGTCGCCGGAATCCTCAGCGGCCGGGTCGAGCCCTGCGGCCGGCTGCCCGTCAGCGTCCCGCGCCGCCCCGGCGTCCAGCCGTCCACGTATCTGGCGGCGCGGCTCGGCCAGGCCAGCGAGGTCTCCAGCATCGACCCCACCGCGGCCTTCGCCTTCGGCCACGGGCTGACGTACACCCGATTCCAGTGGACGGACCTGGACGTGCCACGCCTGCGCACCGGGACGGACGGGGAGATCGCCCTCGCCTTCACCGTACGCAACACCGGTCGTCGGGACGGGACCGAGGTGGTCCAGCTCTACCTCCACGACCCCGTCGCCTCGGTCGTGCAGCCCGTGCAACGGCTGGTCGGCTACCACCGGGTCGCCCTCGCGCCCGGCGAGTCGGCCCGCGTCGAGGTCACCGTGCCCGCCGACCTGGCCGCGTTCACCGGCCGCGACGGCCGACGCGTCGTGGAACCGGGGGAGTTGGAGCTGCGGCTCGGCGCCTCCTCCACCGATCTGCGGCTCACCGTCGTCTGCGCCCTGAGCGGCCCGGCCCGTACGGTGGACCACACCCGCCGGTTGCACGCCGACTTCACGACGGATCGCGAGCGGGACTCCGTCTCCTGAGCGCCCCGAGCGTCCTGAACGCCGCTTCCGCCGGGATGACCTGACGCACCGACAGCCGCGCCTGCGCCGATGCGCGGGCGCGGCTGTCGGCGTTACGGAAACGGCGCCGAGGGGGGAGCGGCGGGTCCCTCCCGTAGCGCCCGCGCCTCCAGATGCCGCCACATCGCCGAGACGTTGAACGCCGCTCCCAGATCGGGGAGTTCGGCCAGCTCCTCGGCGGGTATCGGGCGCGGTGGAGCCCCGGTGGCGGCGACGGCGAGCGTCATCCGGGCGAGGGAGTCGACGGCCAGCGCGGCGGTGACCGCGGCGGCGACGGCGTCGGCGGGGTCACCGGTGGCGACGGCGACCAGTCCGTGGCCGCGCAGGACGACGACCGGGCGGTCGCCCAGCGCGGCGACCATCCGCTCGGCCAGGTCACGGCGGCGCACCAGCGCCGAGCGCGGCCACACGGGGATGCCGCCCTGCGCGAGACGCGCGGCCGGTATGTCGTACGCACCCACCAGCGGCAGCCACGGCAGCCCGGCGACGGAGGCGGCGACCACCGCCGGGGGATGGGCGTGCACGACGGCGGTCACCTCGGGCCTGGCACGCAACACCTCCGTGTGGATGGGCAGTTCGATGGGCGCCTTCCACCCCGGCGGTACGTCCCCCGCGCCGTCGAGACCGACCCGCTGGACGTCGTCCGCGACGGTGAAGGCCAGCCCGCGCTCGTTGGGACCGCGCCCGCGCACCAGCAGGGCCTCGGTGCCGACCCTGGCGCTGACGTGGCCGAGGATGTGCTCGACCAGCCCGGTCACGGCGAGCACCCGGCAGGCCATGGCGACCCGCTCCCGCAGCGCCCGGCCGTCGTCGTCCGTCACCCGCCCTCCCCGTACGGCGACGCTCCCTCGCGCCGGGCCTCCCGCGCCGCCGCGAGCAGGTCGTCCGCGGACAGCAGCGACGGCTCGCGCGCCGTCGCCAGCCGCAGGGACAGCGCGCCGTGCACGGTCTTGCGGATGCGGCGGCCGTCGAACCCGGCGAGCAGGCCGCCCATCCGCTCGTGCACGGCCGTGTCCGCCGCGAGCCCTCCCAACTCGGGCCACTGCGCCGCCAGTTCGCGCAGCGAGTCGGCGACGATGAGCGGAACCACCGACGCGTCGGGCAGTTCGGTGCGGACGATGAGGTCGGCGCGGGACAGGAAGGCGTCGTCCACGGCCTCGGCGAAATTCGTCGTGACCACCAGCAGCGTGCCGGGGCGTCGCGCGCGCAGGACGTCAAGACCGCTGAGCACCGCGTCGGTCGCCCGGTGCACATCCACCGGGTTGGTGTCGAAGGACGCGGCCTGCCGCCGTACCGCCAGCGCCTCGACCTCGTCGACCAGCACCACGGTGTGCGGGCGGCGGGCCGCCAGCTCCGGCAGCGTCTCGCGGAAGAGCCGGGACACCGCCCGCTGGCTCTCCCCGAGCATCTCGCTGGGGAAGGCGTGCGGATCGACCTCCACCAGCGTTGTCGCGCCGTGCGGCGCGAGAGCGCGCGCGGCGGCCTGGGCCAGACCCTGCGCGAGGGTCGTCTTGCCGGTGCCAGGCGGCCCGGCCAGCACGATCAGGCCGTGCGGGGCCACGGCGGAGCCCGCGAGCCGCCGCCCGTGCCTGAGCACGAGGACGGCGGTCGCGAGCAGCCGCTCCTTGACACCGGGGTCCACGATCACGGCGTCCCACGGCCCGTCGTGGTGGCCGGCGGGCAGGGCGTGGACGCCGGCCACGCCCTGCGGCAGCGCGGTCGTCAGCGGCGCGGTCACTGCGGACGGCCCCCGCTCACGGCCACGTCGGACGGTCGAGCTCCGGCCACGCGACGGTGGCCGGGTCGCCGGCCTGCGCGTCCCTGATGTGCTCGGGCGGCTCCTCGAAGAGCACCAGCGGATCGCACAGCACCCGCATGGTCTCCAGCAGGCTGTCGAACATGTGGATACGGACGACCTTCGCCGTGCGCTCCGGGTCGGTGTTGAAGTGCTGATGCCACAGGAAGTGGTCGACGACGATGAGGTCGCCCTTCTTCCACGGGTGGCGCTCGCCGCCCTCGGGCTCGGTGCCCAGATAGCTCTCGCCGGAGCCCTCGACCACGTACAGCCACGCCTCGCCGGGATGCCGGTGCATCGACTGGCCGCGCCCAGGACCGATCTCGAACATCGCCATCGTGATGCCCGACGCCTGGTAGCCGATGGCCCGGTCGAGCAGGAAGGTGGTACGGGTGCCGCGCGGGGTGTTGCGCAGTTCCAGCTCGTCCCAACTGGTGTGCAGGCGGCCGGACCGGCGGGCCTCCTGGTCGCGCGCGAGCCGCCGCAGCCGCGCCGCGTACGGGTCGGCGCCGTCCGGGCCGGGCGAGAACGGCGGGCGCGGCGGCAGTTCGGCGAACGGGGTGTCGCCCGCGTCCTCGATGACCGCCATGCCCATCGTCTCCAGCATCGGCTGGCTGGAGAAGGTCAGACAACGCGCCGTGGTGTCACCGTCGTTGCCGCCGCGGTGCCAGGACCAGGCGGGCAGATGCAGCGAGTCGCCGGGACCCCACTCGATCCGCTGCCCGTCGATCTCGGTCCAGCCGCGCCCGGCGACCACGAAGACCATGGCGTCCCAGGAGTGCCGGTGCACGGTGGTGGCCGTGCCCGGGTCGTACTCGTGCGCCAGCGCGTCCATCGTCCGCGTCGGCCGGTCGCCGTCCGCTCCCGCGTACACCCCGATCCGGCTGCGCCGCGCCGTGGGGTGCATGGTGACGTCCTCCAGCGCGACGACGGTGCGGTGGTTGTCCCGCCATCCCTCCAGGAACTCGGCCCGACGGCGTTTTTGCACGTGGTAGTGGGTGACTTCGGTCGTGGTACGGGTACTCATGCTGCCTCCGGGTGGTGGGGTGACGGGTGGCCGTACGGCCGCTCGATCGCGTGGGCCCGCCCGGTGCTAGTCGGCGGGGACGAGGGTGACCTTGGCGGGGTCCACGCTGAGATGGACCTCGGTGCCGGGCTGGATGGACACCGTCGGGTTGGAGCGGCAGCGGATCTCCTGCTTGCCGACGGCCACGATGTGGTCCACGACGTCGCCCATGAACGCGCGGGTGGTCACGGTCCCGGTCCACTCGGTCGGCACGTCGCCGTGCCGGGTGGTGGAGATGTCGACGGACTCCGGCCGGACCGAGACCAGTACGGCGTCGCCGACCGCCGGCACCCGCTCGACACGGCGGGCCACCAGCCGCCCCTGCGGTCCTTCGACCACGACCTCGTCGCCGTCCACCGACACCACGGTCGCGTCGATGAAGTTGGACGTGCCGATGAACTCGGCGACGAAGCGCGTGGCGGGTTTGGTGTAGATCTCCCGCGGTTTGCCGATCTGCTCGATCCGGCCCTTGTCCATCACCGCGATCCGGCTGGACATCACCAGCGCCTCGGACTGGTCGTGCGTCACGTAGATCGCGGTGAGGTTCAACTCCCTCTGCAACCGCTTCAGTTCGAAGCGCATGTTCTCGCGCAGCTTGGCGTCCAGATTGGACAGCGGCTCGTCGAGCAGCATCAGTTCCGGCTGCGTCACCAGCGCGCGGGCCAGCGCCAGGCGCTGCTGCTGCCCGCCGGAGAGCTTGGTGGCGGGCCTGCGCGCGTACGAGCCCAGCTCGATCACGTCCAGCACCCGCTCGACGCGCTCCTCGATCTCCTTGCGGCCGGGGCGGGTGGCGCGCGGCATGACCTCCAGCGGGAAGGAGACGTTCTTGAAGACCGACAGGTGCGGCCAGATGGCGTAGGACTGGAACACCATCCCGAAACCACGGCTGTTGGCCTTGAGATTGATGCCCTTGCCCGCGTCGAACAGCACCCGGCCGCCGAGGGTCACCCGGCCCTTGGTGGGGCGCTCCAGGCCCGCGACCGAGCGCAGCGTCGTGGTCTTCCCGCATCCGGAGGGGCCGAGCAGGGTGAACAGTTCCCCGTCGTGGACCTCGAAGTCGACCCCGTCGACGGCGAAGTGACGGGTGCTCTTCTCGGCGGAGCGGCGGGAACCGCGGCCCGAGGACTCTTCGTAGCTCTTGGCGAGGGACTCGACGGTCAGCATCCCTGACACCCTTTCGACTAGTTCGTGGAATCGCCCTGGAGCCCGAAGCGGGCTCCCAGGCGGTAGGCGACGGAGACGAGCACGACGAGGAGCACGACCATGCAGACACCGAGCGCCGCCAGCGTCGTGAACTGCCCGTTCTCGAACTGCTCCCAGATGAGCACCGACAGCACCTCCTTGCCGGGGCTGTAGAGCAGGATCGTGCTGGACAGCTCGCGGAAGGACACCACGAGGATGTAGACCCACCCGGCCAGGAAGCCGCCGCTCATCAGCGGCAGCAGCACCCGCCGGAAGGTCTGGAACCACGAGGCGCCGGACACCGCCGCCGACTCCTCCAGCTCCGGCGAGATCTGCGACATCGCGGCGGAGGAGTACCGCATGCCGTACGGCAGATAGCGCGTGCAGTAGGAGATCAGCAGGATCAGCAGCGTCCCGTAGATCGGCAGCGAGCTGCGCAGGTACACGAAGGACAGCGCGAGGCCCAGGACCAGGCCGGGGATCACGATCGGGGTGAAGGCCAGCAGGTCGAGCACCCGCCGCCCCGGCGCCTTGGTGCGCAGCACGACCCAGGAGACGATCGCGGTGAGCAGCATGACCACCGTCGCCGCGCCCACGCCGAGCAGCAGCGAGTTCTTCAGCGCGGTGAACGCCAGCGGGGTGTGCAGCACCTCGCGGTAGTTGTCGAGCGACATGGTCCTGATCGCCTTGCGCGACGGCACCGCGTAGTACTTCAGCAGCGACGCGTAGGTGAGGACGGCGATCGGCAGCACCACCGTGAGCAGGAAGTAGCCGATCACCGCGGCGCCCGCCAGCGGCCTGGCCCGGCCCAGTTCGACCGGGCGCGGCCTGAACGCCTTTCCCGTCACCGTCTGGAAGTTGCGCGAGGAGCGTTGCAGCCAGGCGGAGAGCAGCACACCGGCCGCCGCGATGGCCAGCAGGCCGATGGCGTACGCGCCCGCCGACCCGTAGTCGATGGGGTAGGCGCGCAGCACGAAGTAGATCCGGCTGGTGAAGACGTAGGTGCCGTTCTGGAGGCCCAGCAGGCCGGGCACCTCGAAGCTCTCCAGGGACTGCACGAACATCAGCAGCGCCGCGGAGATCATCGCGGGGCGGACCAGGGGGAGCGTGATCCGCCACAGGATCCTGCCGCGGCCCGCGCCCGACATGGCGGCCGACTCCTCCAGCGAAGGGTCCATCGCCCGGAAGGCGGCCACCATCAGGAGGAACGCCACCGGGGCGAGGTGCAGGCCCTGGACCCAGATCATGCCCCACACGCTGAAGATGTTGATCGGCGTCGCGCCGAACAGCGGCTTGAACACCAGGGTGTTGAGCAGCCCGATGTTCGGGTCGCCGAGGAAGATCCACGACGTGGCGTACAGGATGCCGGGGATGATCAGCGGCACCAGCGAAGCGGCGAAGAACAGGCCCTTGAACGGGGTGTCGGTGCGGACCTGGACGTAGGCGAGACCGGTGCCGAGGACGAGTGCGAGGGCGGCGGAACCGAAGGCGAACCAGAGCGAGTTGAGCATCATCGTGCCCGCCTGCGAGTCACCTCCGTAGGCGCGCGAGAACGCGTCGAAGGAGAAACCGCCGCCGCTGAGGAACGTGTCGTGGAAGAGGTAGCCGAGCGGGACGAGCGCGAGGTAGCCGACGATCACGACGGAGCCGCCGACGAGCAGCCCCTGGAAGGTCAGCAGCCGGCGCAGCAGCCGTACCGCGCGCGCCGCGGTCTCACCGCGCTCGGGGGCCGGGGTCTCCTCCGGCATGGGGTCGCCGCCGCGCGGCGCGGGGGGAGCGGGTGCGAGGGCCATCGCCGGTCACTTCCCCGCCGTGGAGCGCAGCAACTGGTCGTACTTCTTGTCCCAGTCGGCGCCTTCCTTGGTCAGGCCCGCGACGTCGAAGGGGACGAGCATGGTGCCCTTGAGGCTCTTGTCGCCCGCCACCTTGGTCGACGGGGTCAGGCCGAGGTCGACCAGGGTCTGCTGACCGTCCGTCAGCAGCCAGTCGTAGAAGAGCCAGGCGGCGGCCGGGTGCTTGGCGCCCTTGAGCATGCCGACGCCGTTGGGCCGGGCGAAGGCCGGGATGGTGGAGGTGCCGTCGGCGGGCAGGTGGGTGACGGGGGCGCCCTTCTGGGCGGCCCGGTCGGTGATGTACGTGTAGTTCATCGCCTCGATCGGGCTCTGGCCCGCGCTGAGGAACTGCATCATCGTCGTATGGCCCTTGGCCGTCTTGGAGTTGCCGACGATGGCCTTCCACAACGCGTCCACCTGGACTTGCGTCTTTCCGTGGTCCAGCCAGTACTTGGTCAGGTTCTCGTACCAGTCGCTGTCGCTGATCTCCAGGGTGAGCTTGCCCTTGTACGCGGGCGAGGCGAGGTCCTCCCAACTGTGCGGCTCGTCGGCGGGCTTGATGAGATTGGTGTTCCAGGCGGGCTGGAAGACGTTGAACCGGCTGGCCGTCCAGTTGTCGAACTTCCCCGTCGGGTCGACCTTGTCGAGGCCCGAGCCGCTGTACGCCGTGAGGAAGCCGTTCTTCTCCATGGCCGCCATCTCCACGAAGTCCGTCTCGACGCTGTCGCCGCCGGCCTTGCCCGCCCCCACCTCCTGCGAGACCCGCTGGAGCACCGTCTCGGAGTTGGCCCGGAAGACGCTGACCTTGATGCCGTACTTCTTCTCGAACGCCTTCGCCACCGGGGTCGCCACATCGGCGGTCATGGAGGTGTAGAGCGACAGCGCGCCGCCTTCCTTCTTCGTCAGTTCCTCCGCTTTGGCGCGCTGTTGGGCCTTGGGCAGCGCGCTGATCAGCGTGTAGGCGGAATCCGCTCCCGCGGAGGACGAGCCCGGCGTGCCGCCGCCGCAACCGGAGACGAGAGCTGCGGCCACCAGGCCGGACACGGCCAGTGTCGCGTTACGGGTGGTTGTCATCAGGGTGTGCTCCTGGAAAGTGGTCGGGCGGAGGGCTGGAGGAGGAGCGAGCCGGGGTCAGCCGGTCTTCGCGACGCCGCGCAGCAGGGCGTCGTAGGCCGCGTTCCACTTCGCTGTGTCTTTCTCGGCCGACTCGGGGACGTTGTACGTGGTCGAGCCGGCCGGGATCGGGTCGGTGAAGCCCTCGACGGTCTCGGCCGCCGGAATCCGCAGGGATTTGGCGATGAGCCGCTGGCCGTCGCTGAGCACCCAGTCGGTCCAGAGCATCGCGGCGGCGGGGTGCCGGGCGCGCGAGAGCATGCCGACGCCGTTGGGGCGCAGGATCACCGGCTGCACGGTCGGCCGCCACGCGACGGGCGCGCCCTTCTTGGCCGCCTTGTCGATCGTGTGGCTGTAGACCGACAGGGCCACGCCGAACTGTCCCGCACTGAGCAGTTCGCCCTGCACCGTATGGCCCTTGGTGACCTTGCTGTTGGCGATGATCTTCTTGAAGAGCGCGTCCACGTCGGCCGGGCTCATGCCCTTGTCGTCGGTCAGATACGTGTGCATCGACGCGTACCAGTCCCAGTCCCAGTCGCCGACCTCGACCGAGAGCTTGCCCTTCCACTTGGGGTCGGCGAGGTCGGTGAAGTCCACGGGGGGTTTGCCGCCGGGGATCACGTCGGTGTTCCAGCCGACGACGAAGGCGTTGAACCGCTCGGCCGTCCAGCCGCCGAAGGTCGTGGCGGAGGCGCGCAGACCTGCTTTGGACGGGCCGTCGTACGGCGTCAGCACCTGCTGCTTGTCCATCGAGCGCAGTTCCGAGTCGTTGGTGTCGACGACGTCGGTCTGCGTCTTGTTCGCCTTGTCCTCCTGGAGGATGCGTTGCAGCACGGTCTCGGAGTTGGCCCGGAAGGCGTTGACCTTGATGCCCGGGTAGGCCGTCTTGAAGCCGTCGACCAGGTCCTGGATGTCGGTGTTCGAGGTGTAGAGGTCGAGCACATTGCCCTGGCTCTTGGCATCGGCGAGCAGCTTGTCGGTGCGCTCCTTGCCGGTGAGCGAGGCGTAGGCGGAGTAGGGGTCGGACGTGGGCCTGGCGGAGCCGCCGCCCGTGGCGGGCGAGGAACCGCAGCCGACGAGAACGAGACCGGCGGCCAGGACACCGGCGGTGAGGGCACCATGACGCATCGCACACTCCTGAAGCGAGAACCGGACAGGATCCTCAAGGGCTGACGGAAGTGGAGCGGTGGCTGTCCCGCATGGGTGTCACCTTCCGGATAGCCGCGATGAAGGTGACTGCATGAAACACGACCATCGGTCTTATGGTCTAACCATGGAACAGTAGTGTTACCGCATCGTTACCCGTGGCCGGTTCGTATCCCTATGGCGCGATGCGCCGGGAAAACGCGGAGCGATCGTGTGGAGGTCTGGGAAGTTCCTGTGAACACGGTTGTGGCATTGGAGGAATGGACCAACCTTTTCGGTCCTGCGGCGGCGCCGGAAACGCCGACGGGCCTTCGCCCGCCGCTCTCGCGCCCTGTCCGGGCGCCACCCGCAGACCGTGAGGACTCCAATGACGCTGTCCCGATGCCGGATTCGCCCCCAGCGCGCTGTCGCGAGCGCGTCGGCGGTCGCCCTCTTGGTGGCCGCCCTGGGCGCCTGCGGGAAGGAGGACGTCGGCTCGGCCGGGACCGGCGACAGCGGACGCGACTACTACGCGGGCAAGATCCTCCAGGTCGTCGTCCCCTACGGCCCCGGCGGCGGATACGACCTGTGGGCGCGCGCCATGATCCCGTACCTGCAGAGGTACCTCGGGGTCTCCACCGTGCACATCGACAACAAGCTCGGCAGCGGGGGACTGCTGGGCACCAGCTCCATCTACGACGCGGAGCCCGACGGGCTGACCATCGGCGACACCAACGCGGGCGGCGACGTCTTCAACCAGATCAACGACACCCTCGGCCTGAACATGGACTGGAGAGAGGTCAACTGGATCGGGCGGCCCGACGGCGACCCGCACCTGATCCTCACCCACGCCGACGGCCCCTATCCGACCTTCGACACACTCGCCGACAGCGACCGCAAGGTCGCCGCGCTCGCGACGGGCAAGGGCAGCGCCGACTACAACGCGACCGTGATCGTCTACAACGCCTTCAAGGTCCCGTTCACGATGACGTCCACGTTCACCGGCAGCAGCGAGGAGAAGGAAGCCTTCCTCAAGGGCAAGGGCGCCACCGCGTCCCTGTCGGCCTCCGACGCCGTGGAGATCGGACACAGGGCCCACAGCGTGCTGCTCATGTCGGAGGCGCCCTTCGCGGAACTCCCGCACGTCCCGACCGTCATCCAGGAGGCGAAGAAGCGCGGCATCACCGGCCGACGGCTGGACGCCCTGCACGCGCTGAGCGACGTGATGGACCTTGGCCACGCCTTCTTCGCCCCCGCCGGAGTGCCGCAGGACCGCCTCGCTGCCCTGCGCGACGCCTTCCGCAAGACCATGCGGGACCCCGGCTTCCAGGCCGCCGTCAAGAAGGAGGGCCTCTATCTGGAGCCGGAGACCGACGCCTTCCTCGCCTCGACGGTCGACAAGGCCCTCGCCCAGCGCGCCCTGTTCAAGGAGTTGCTCACCACCGAGTGACAGAACGGGCCGGTGCCCACCTGCTCGCGCCGTGCCCGCGCGGACTCACCCATTCGGCGATCAGAGTGACGGAGCGTCGGGCGGAGCCGCCATACCACGCTGACCTGTGGCATTGCCGCATGTCGAGCGCGACACGCTGCCGGATGCCGCCAGAAGTGACGGGTTGTCAGCAGGCGCGGAGCCTGGTCGCCGGGTTGCCTCGGAAAAGCGAGGACGGATTTCCCCGTCGCGGTGCACCGGCATCCGCGTCCGGACTCGCTGGAGGATCACTCATGCGTTCGATCAACACGCTTCTGGGCACCGCCGTTCTCGGCGCGAGCATCGCGCTGGCCGCTCCGGCCGCTCACGCCGCCGCCGCGCTGCCGCAGACCACGGCCGAGTGCACCAAGGCGGTGGCCGCCGCCGACAAGGCGCAGGCCGACTACGACGCCGCGCTGGCGGACTACAAGAAGCAGGTCGCGGCCGGTGGCCACCCCGGCACCGCCGAGCAGGACAACCTCTCCGCGCTGGAGAACCAGGTCAACGTCACGGCCTCCGACGCCTCGCGCGTCTGCCCGGACGCCAAGGTCCCGTCCGGCACCGTGCACACCGGCATCGGCAGCACGAGCGAGGGCGGCAACACCACCGAGATCGCGCTCGGCGCCGGTCTGCTCGGTGTCGTCGGCGCGGGCACCCTCGTGCTGCGCCGCCGGCGCGCCGGCGGCCAGGTCTGACGTAGGTCCGACGCGAGGCCGCCGACACAGCCAGGGCCTGGCAGGCCCTGGCCGCGCAGCCCGGACGCAGCCGTGACGCAGCCCTGACGCAGTCCTGGTCACGGGCCGTCGCGGCCTGGCCCGAGCCGCCCCCCGTACGTGACGTCAGACAGGCATACCCCGTGGACCACAACGCCCCCGCAGGCAGCGGCCTGCTCCGCCGTATCGCGCTGACCGTGCTGACGACGGTCGCGGTGTCCGTCGGGATCACCCTGATCAGCAACGGCGCCCAGTCGCAGACGCCCCCGCCGCAGCCGGGCGCCGCCCAGGCGTTCGCGGCGCGGGACGACACGCCGAACCCCACGCCGACGCGGCCCGGCGTCCCGGCGATCACGGTGCTGCCGCCCTCGGCGCCGACCAAGGTCCGGATTCCCTCCATCCACCTCGACGCCCCGGTGACCGGCCTCGACCTGCAACAGGACGGCCACCTCGCCGCGCCGCCGGACGACGACCGGAATCTGGCGGGCTGGTACCGGGGCGGTACGGCGCCCGGGGCCGTCGGCACCGCGATCCTCGCCGGTCACGTCGACACCCAGCAGGGCTCCGCCGTCTTCTACGACCTCGGCGCGCTCAAGAAGGGCGCCGCCGTCGAGGTGGACCGCCAGGACGGCCGTACCGCCCTGTTCACGATCGACGCCATCGAGGTCTACGCGGCCAAGGACTTCCCGAACAACAAGGTCTACGGCCCCGCGTCCCGGCCTGAGCTGCGCCTGATCACCTGCGGCGGCGGATTCGACAAGAAGCGCCAGCAGTACCTGGGCAATGTCGTCGTCTACGCCCACCTGACCGGCGCCCGCCTCTGAGGCCGTGACGTACCGGCCGTGACGTACCGGCCCCGACGTACCGAACGATCCGACGTACCGAACGACACCGATCGAGGAGTGGCTGTGGCCAAGGCATATCTGGTGGGAAGCGGAATCGCGTCGCTCGCGGCGGCGGCGTTCCTGATCCGCGAGGGCGGATTCACGGGCTCCGACATCGTGATCCTGGAGGAGCAGGACCGCGAGGGCGGCAGCCTGGACGCGGCGGGTACGCCCGAGAGCGGCTACACCATGCGCGGCGGCCGGATGTTCGAGGTGCACTTCGACTGCACCTACGACCTGCTGTCCTGCGTCCCCTCCCTCGACGACCCCACCAAGTCCGTCACCGAGGACACCTTCGCCTTCCACGAGGACTTCGCCTGGAACGACCACGCCCGGCTGGTGGACGCCGAGGGGAAGGTGATCGACGCGCACTCGATGACCTTCTCCGAGCGCGACCGGCTGGAGCTGGTGGCGTGCGTGGCCACCCCGGAGAAGCTGCTGGACGGCAAGCGCATCGCGGACTGCTTCCACGAGGAGTTCTTCCGCACCAACTTCTGGGCGATGTGGTGCACCACCTTCGCCTTCGAGCCCTGGCACAGCGCGATCGAGTTCCGCCGCTATCTGAACCGCTTCGTGCACCTGTTCAAGACCTTCGACAGCATGTCGGGGATCTACCGCACGAGGTTCAACCAGTTCGACTCGATCGTGCGCCCGCTGATGAAGTGGCTCGCCGACCAGGGCGTCGTCGTGCAGTTGGGCACCCGCGTCACCGATCTGCGGCTGGCGCCGGGCGACGACCTCACCGTGGAGGCCATCAGCTGGGAGCGCGGCGGCGCGACCGAGGAGACGGCGATCGGCCCCGACGACCTGGTGATGGTCACCAACGGCTCGATGACCGCGAACTCCACCCTCGGCGGCACCGACACCGTCCCCGCCCTGGACACCACGTCCGCCGCCGGGTCCTGGGCGCTGTGGGAGACGCTGGCCGCCAAGCGCCGCGGGCTCGGCGATCCGAAGGTGTTCGACTCCTCCGTCAAGGACTCCACCTGGGAGTCGTTCACGGTCACCACCAAGGACCCGCTCTTCTTCAAGCTGATGGAGGAGTTCAGCGGCAGCGAGGCGGGCAAGGGCGGCCTGATCACGTTCAAGGACTCCGCGTGGCTGCTGACCATCGTCCTCAACCACCAGCCGCACTTCCGCGAGCAGCCCGAGGACACGTACGTCTGGTGGGGTTACGCGCTCTTCCCCGACCGGGAGGGCGACTTCGTCGGCAAGCCGATGGCGCGGTGCACGGGCCGCGAGATCCTGGACGAGGTCCTTCAGCACCTGCGGTTCGCCGAGCGCCCGCGCATCCTGGACGACTCGATCGTGATCCCGGCGATGATGCCGTACATCACCAGTCAGTTCCTGGTCCGCTCCGCGGGCGACCGCCCCCAGGTCGTCCCCGAGGGCTCCACCAACCTGGCCTTCATCGGGCAGTACGCGGAAGTGCCCGACGACGTCGTCTTCACCGTGGAGTACTCGGTGCGCACCGCGTGGACCGCGGTCGCGGGACTGCTCGGTCTCGAGCGGCAGCCCCCGCCGGTCTACAAGGGAGGGCACGACCCGAAGGTGCTGATCGAGGCGGTGCAGACGCTCCACCGCCGCTGACGCCGCTGACGCCGCTGACGCCGGTCAGGCGGGGCCGGCCGCCGGGTCCGTGCCCGCGGCGGGCGCGGGACCGGGCTCGCGCTGCGCGTCGTCCAGGGCGCGGAGGTGTTCGAGCGCGGGGACGGCGGCGGCCAGCGCCGCCGCCTCGTCGGGCGGCAGCCGGTCGATGAGCCGGGCGAAGACCTCGACACTCGACCGGCGCCGTTCGGCCAGATAGTCCAGGCCCGCGTCGGTGAGGGCGACCAGCACCACCCGCCGGTCGGCCGGGTCGCTGCGCCGCTCGACCAGGCCCGCCCGCTCCAGCGAGGTGACGAGCGCGGTCACCGACGGCTGGGTGACCCCCTCGATCGCGGCCAGGTCGGTGATCCGGCGCGGGCCCGTACGCCGCAGGGTGCCGAGCGTCGAGGCCGATGTCAGGCTCACGTCCCGGCGCGAGTGCCGGACGAGCGTGGACACCAGCGCGTACACCGCGTCGGCAGGACCGATCGTGCCGTCGTCGGAGTGATCCGTGCTGGTCACGGCTGTGGATCGGCTCATATGCCGCAGCATAGCCGCGGCTGTGGACGTACGTCCATTGACTGTCTATATAGATGGTCGATACAGTTGGTCTCCTCTTGTGAGAGGAAGGCCCATGACGCACACCGCGCACGCGAAAGCCGTCGAGACGCCCAGCCCGTTCCAACAGCCGAAGGCGGTCTGGGCGGTGGCGTTCGCCTGTGTGATCTCCTTCATGGGCATCGGCCTCGTCGACCCGATCCTGCCGTCGCTCGCCTCCAAGCTGGAGGCCAGCCCGAGCCAGGTGGAACTGCTCTTCACCAGCTATCTGGTGGTCACCGCGGTCGCGATGCTGGTCACCGGCTGGGTCTCCAGCCGCCTGGGCGCCAAACGCACACTGATCATCGGACTGGTGCTGATCGTGGTGTTCTCCGCCGTCGCGGGGACCAGCGGCAGCATCGGCGAGATCGTCGGCTTCCGGGCCGGCTGGGGCCTGGGCAACGCCCTGTTCATCGCGACCTCCCTCGCGGTCATCGTCGGCTCGGCCAGCGGCGGATTCAGCGGTGCGATCGTCCTGTACGAGACCGCGCTCGGCGTCGGCATCGCCTGCGGGCCGCTGCTGGGCGGCCTGTTGGGCAACATCAGTTGGCGCGGACCCTTCTTCGGCGTCTCCGTCCTGATGCTGATCGCCCTGATCGCCACCGCCGTGCTCGTCCCCCCGACGCCCCGGCCCGACCGGCCGTCCTCCATCAGCGAGCCGATCAAGGCCCTGCGCCACCGCACCCTGGCCACCACGAGCGTCACCGGCCTGCTCTACAACTGGGCCTTCTTCACCATCCTCGGCTACGCCCCCTTCCTGATGGACCTGTCGCCGCTGAAACTGGGCGCCGTCTTCTGCGCCTGGGGCGTGCTGGTCGCGCTCTTCGCCGTCTTCGGCGCCCCGATGCTCAAGTCCCGCTTCGGCACCGCCCGTACGCTCTACGCGACCATGCTGCTGATGGCGGTCGACACCCTGGTCATCGGTGTCTTTCCCGACCACAGGGCCGTGGTCATCGGCGCGACGATCGTCTCCGGCGTCTTCATCGGCACCAACAACACGCTGGTCACCACCGCCGTGATGAGCATCGCCCCGGTGCCGCGCCCGGTCGCCTCGGCCACGTACGGATTCGTCCGTTTCATCGGCGGCGGTCTGGCGCCCTTCGTCGCGGGCAAGCTGGTCGAGCACTACAACGCGCACGTCCCGTTCGTCCTGGGCGCGGTGGTGGTCGCGGCCGGCGCGGCGGTCCTGAGCACCGTGCACCGCGCACTGGAGGAGGCCGACCGGGAGGAGTCGCACGCGGGTCCGTCCCACGAGCGCGCTGACGCGGAGGCCGCCGTACGCGACACGCCCGCACTCCCCGAGGAGGCGGTACTCGCCGAGGTCGCGCTCACCGAGGACCGGACCCTCGGCGCCCCGGGCGCACCCCGCGGCGCCCAGGAGTGAGAACCGTCGCGAGGTAGCGAGAGCCGCCGCTCCGCGTGCTACGGTCCCGCGAAGTCCCTTCGCCCCATGAGGATTTCCATGCCCTATCAGCCGCCTGTGTGGCCGGTGTCCGTCAAGGCCGTGGTGCTCGACGCGCGTGGCCGTGTCCTGCTGTCGAAGAACGACCGCGAGGAGTGGGAACTCCCCGGCGGGCAGCTGGAGTCGGGCGCCGAGGAGACCGGACGACGGGCCGACGACAGCCCCGAATCCGCCGTCGAACGCCAGGTGCTGGAGAGGACCGGCTGGCTGGTCGAGGCCGACGGCCTCATCGACGACGGGGTATGGATCCACGAGACCGCGCCCGGCCGTCGCGTCCTGGTCGTCACGTACGGCTGCTCGCTGCTGCCGCCCGACCAGCCGCCGCCGACAGCCGGGGAGCACAAGGAATCCGCGCTCTTCCCGCTCGACCGCGTCCCCGAGCTGAACATGCCCAGCTCCTACAAGCGCGCCGTCTACGCCTGGACACACCGCAGTTGAGCTGAGGCGCGCGGGGAGGCGGCTACCAGCTCGACTTGCGCACGCCCGGCAGGAACCCCGCGTGCGCCTGCTCGCGCAGCCGGATCCGTGAGATGCCGAAGGTGCGGAAGTAGCCGCGCGGGCGGCCGTCCACCGCGTCCCGGTTGCGGACCCGGGTGGAGCTGGCGTCGCGGGGCTGTCGGCCCAACTCGCTCCGAGCGGAGGCCCGTTCGCCGGGCGTGGTGGCGGGGGAGGCGATGATCCGCTTCAACTCGGCCCGGCGCTCCGCGTATCGGGCGACGACCGCCTGTCGTTGCTCGTTCTTCGCGATCTTGCTCTTCTTGGCCATCAGACCTTCTCCCCGCGGGCGCGCAGCCGGGCGACGGCCGCCTCGACGCCGATCCGGTCGACGGTCTTGACGCCCTTCGCGCTGAGCGTCAGCCGGACGAAGCGGCCCTCGGAGGCCAGCCAGTAGCGCTTGCGCTGGATGTTGGGGTCGAAGCGGCGCGGTGTGCGCCGATGGGAGTGGGAGATGGCGTTGCCGAAACCGGGCTTGCGCCCGGTGAGCTGGCAGTGGGCGGACACGGTGCCTCCAGGGCGGTCGCGGACTCGCGAGGGCCCGCGACGGACAGGACGACCGCCGCCGATGCCCTCGGGACCGGACTCACCGTACCTTAATGGAAACGAATGTCATTACTCCAGAATGCCGGAGTGCCCCTGCCCGAGGCGCGGCGGCCCCCCCGAAACCCGTCGTGGCCCGGCCTCCGGCGTCACCGGAGACCAGGCCACAGGGGAACGGGAGGCGATCAGGGCTTACGGGCGACCGCTCCGTACATCGCGATCTGCTCGTCCCGCACCGCCGGGTCGACGGAGTCGTCCGGCAGCCAGCGGTGCACCTGTGTGATGCCCGGCTCCACCAGCTCCAGGCCCTCGAAGTACGCCTGCGCCTCGCTGAGATTGCGCAGCCGCATCGGCATGCCGCGCGCGGTGTACTCGGCGTTCACGCGCCCGACCTCCTCCGGCGCGAAGTCGTCGGTGCCGATCGACATCGCGAGGTAGCTGCCGGACGGCAGCGGGTCCAGCAGGCGGTGGACGATGCCGAGCGGGTCGTCCTCGTCCATGATCAGGTGGACGATCGCGATGAACGTCAGCCCCACCGGCTTGCCGAGGTCGATGGTCTCGCGGAACTGCGGCGAGCCGAGGATCGCGGCGGGGTCCCGCATGTCCGCCTCGATGTACTCGGTCCGCCCCTCGGGGGTGCTGGAGGACAGGCCCGCCGAGAGCGTGAGCACGATCGGGTCGTTGTCCACGTACACCACCCGCGACTCGGGGGCGATGGACTGCGCGACCTCGTGCACATTCGGCCGGGTCGGTATGCCGGTGCCGATGTCGACGAACTGCCGGATGCCCGCCTCCTGCGCCAGGTAGCGCGTGGCGCGGTGCATGAACTTCCGGTTCTCCAGCATGTGCGGCACGATCGACGGCCACACCTCCACCATGGCGTCGCCCGCCTCGCGGTCGGGAGGATAGTAGTCCTTGCCGCCGAGGATGTAGTCGTACACCCGTGCCGGATGCGGGTTCTTGGTGTCGATACGGTCGGCCGGCCAGCCGTTCTCGGGCACGCGGTCCTCCGGATTTCCTTGTCGATGTGCGGTGGTGCCGCTCGCGCGGCCTGGCGTCACTGCTGGAGCAGGAAGTCGGCGTCGCCCGCCTTGGTGCCCCGGATGAAACTCTCGATCTCCCGGCGGTTGTAGATCAGTGCGGGCCCACCCGGATCGGTGGACTGGCGCAGCGCCACCCGGCCGTCGGGCAGCTTCATCGCCTCGACGCACGCTCCGCCGGCATCGTCGCTCCACGGCTTGTGCCAGCCGTGGGGCCCGAGGTCGGCGGCACTCATGCCGTTGCGAATGTGATCCACGTCAGAGCTCCTTGCGTAGGGCACCCAGCAGTGCCTTGGTCTTCTTCTCCTGCGCCGCCTGGGCGGCGAGCCGGTCCATGGCCTCGCGGTACGCGGCGACCTCGTCCTGCTTGTCGAGGTAGGTCGACCCGATCAAGCCGCCGAGATAGACGACATCGGGCAGTTCCGCGGCCTCGAACCGGAAGAGCTGGAAGGCCCCCGCGCGGGTCGCCGGGTGCGGCCCGTTGGCGAAGGGCATCATCTGTAGCCGTACGTTCGGCAGTTCGCCGATCTCCAGCAGATGATCGATCTGAGCGCGCATCACCTTCGGTCCGCCGACCGGCCAGTGCAGCACCGTCTCGTCCATCACCGCCCACAACAGCGGGGGTTGGGTACGGGTCAGGATCTGCTGCCGGGTCAGCCGAAGGGCGACCCTGCGGTCGATGTCCTCGGCCGACGCCTGCGGGTCGCCCGCGGTGAGCAGCGCGTGCGCGTACTCCTCGGTCTGGAGCAGACCGGGGATGAACTGCGCCTCGTACGCGCGGATGTGGACCGCCGCCTGCTCCAGGGTGAGATAGGCGCCGAACCAGTCGGGCATCACGTCGCGGTAGGTGTGCCACCAGCCGTGTTTGTTGGCCTCGCGGGCGAGTTCGAGGAAGGTCTCGATTTCGGCCGTTTCCGTGATGCCGTAGGTGCGCAGCAGCTTCTCGACGTCGGACAGCCGCAGCCGCGCCACCTTGGCCTGTTCCATCCGGCGGATCGTCGAATGGCTCACCCCGATGACCTCACCGGCCTGCTCGAATGAGACGCCGGCGCGGGATCTGAGCTCCTCCAACTGGCGTCCCAGTATCATCCGCAGCACCGTAGGAGGGCCGCCGCCCCACCCATTGTCGGTGGCCGCCATTGCTACCTCCCCGTGCGTGTGTTCAGTGCTCGCCGCAGTGTGCCATGTTGCCCCGCAGTCTCCCGCCAGCCTGGCTCATTCTGCGAATTGCACTTTGTGGCTTGCGAGTTGAGGGTAGCAGCACCATAGTTGGAGTCGACGGCGTAGCCGATCACCATGATGACTACGTTGTCAGGAACCGCCACGCGCCCGGTCGTTCTCAGCCGTCGTCATCGCGGAAGCACCGACACAAGGCAATGACGCCGACGGTCGAGCCCGGCAGCGATGCCGCCGAGCGCGCAACCGCGACCCCACATACGCGGCCCCCACGAGAGGTGACGGCCATGGCAGCATTAACGGGTCTCCGAACCCCACCGATCACGTCATCGCGCCCGAGCGGTGATGTGTACGCCGTCTTCCGTCTCGCCGCCCACCGCACTTCCGTGAGCGCCGCCCGCCGCGAGGCCCGTGCGGAACTCGACCGCTGGGGCCTGCCCGAGGGTGTCCGCGACGACATCGTGCTGGTCGTCTCCGAGCTGGTCACCAACGCGATCGTGCACAGCCTCGGTGACAGCGTGACCTGCCATCTGCGCGGCGGCGGCCCCGAGGTCTACGTCGAGGTCGCCTCCGAGGGTCGCAGCGCGTCCCGGCACGACGCCCGGCCGCCGGACGAAGGGGGCCGCGGGCTGGTCGTCGTGGAGGCCCTGAGTACGACCTGGGGGATCAACGTCCCCTCGCCCGGCGCCGGTTGGACGGCCTGGGCCACCTTCACCGTGCCCGCCGCCCCGGCCGACGACGCGTCGGCCACGTACTCGGAGGACTCCCGATGAAGCGCGTTCCCCCGGCCGGCCGTCGTTCCGCCCTGGCGCCCCGGGGCGCCCGCCCCGACTGGCTCGCCCCGCGCGTCGACGGGACCGCGGCCGCCAGGGAACGTATCCATGTCCCGACCACCGCCGACTTCCCGCCGGGGCTGGCCTGCGACGTGGTCGAGACGTCCGCGGAGCACGGCATGCGGATCCTCGGCTGCCTGCCCAGCTCCGGCTGCGTCCTCACCAACGGACGGCAGTGGTCGTGGATCGTGCCGACCGGCTCCGACATCGACGTGGAGTGGCCGTCCTCCACCCGCTACCTGGTCGACGCGGCCGTGCTCGTACCCGCGTACGAGACGCTGCCCGACGCGTCCGGCGGCCATGACGTCATCCACCTGCCGGACCAGGCCGTGCCGTACACGCACCCGATCCTGCTGTACTTCGCGGCCTGCTGCATCGCCGGGGTGCAGCCCGCGATGACCGTCGAGTAGCGGCGCGTCCCGCCTGGCGGCCCGGAGCGGCACGGGGCCTGCCCGGAGCCGCCGCGCGGGCGGTCCGGGCAGGCCGTGGGTGACAACTCAGCGGACTGTGAAGGGGAGTTGGACGGTCTTTCCGTTCACCAGCACTTCGGCGGCCATGATGCCGACGGTCTTCGGGTCACGCACCGTGAAGTTGAGCGCGAACGTGCCGTCGAGGCCGATGACGCGCAGCACCGAGGAGTCGGAGCTCTGGGCGCCGTTGGCGCGGCGCCCGGACACGACGACCGTGGCGACGGGGGCGAAGTTCCGCCCGCTGACCAGGACGGAGGTGCCGACCGGTCCCGCGGTCGGACTGAGCGAGTAGGCGGGAGCGGGCGGGGCCGTGCTGCCGTTGACGGCGAAGGCGGCGGTCGCGGTGTGCCCGTTGATCAGCCACTCGTGCGCGTAGAGCGCCACCGTGGCCGGGTCGTTGACCGTGAAGGTCTGCGACCAGGTGCCGTCCAGGCCGATGATCTTGGTGGCGTAGCTGTCGGAGGTGCGGGAGCCGTCCGCCTTGAGCCCGTCGATCTCCACCGTGGCGACCGGCGCCCAGCCCTGGCCGACGACCGTGACCTTGGTGTGCACGGGACCGGAGGCAGGGCTCAGCGTGATGAACGTCGTGGCGACGGACAGCGGCGCGAGGACGTGGATCGAGCCCGCGGTGACCTGCACCTGGTAGGAGCCCGTGGCGACGGATTTCGCCACGGTGACCGAGCCGGAGAGCTTCCCGTTGGAGGCGATGCTCAGGCTGCTCGACGAGATGGACGCGGCCGAGCACGCGGTGCCGTCCGCGGCGCAGAGCGCGGCGGTCGGTGTGGTGCCCGCGGGCCAGCCCGATCCGGTGAGCGTCGCCGCGTGGCCGGGAAGGACGGTCGGGGTGGTGGCGCTGAGCGTCACGGCGGTGGTGGTGACGGTGAACGGTACGGTGACGCTGGTCCCGGCCGTGCCGCTCTCGTCGGCGTAGACGGCCACCAGGTCGGCGCTGTCGATGGTGAAGTCGGTGGTGAACGTGCCGTCGGGCAGGCTCTGTACGTACACCGCGTCGTCGAGCGCGTTCCCGGCGGCGTCGAGTCCCCAGATGTTGATCCACTGGTCCTGGCGGAAGTTGTGACCGACGACGGTGATCACCGTGCCGACCACGCCGTTGTTCTGGGACAGCGTCATCGTTCTCGGCCCGGTGGGCGCGAACGCCTTGACCGTCAGTGGCGCGTTCGCATGGGTCGTGCCGTCGTTGACCTGGATCTGATACGAGCCGTCGGCCAGGGTGTTGGCGTCGGCGAGCGTCGCGGTGCCGGTGAGGATGCCCGAACTGTCGATGGTGAGGGTGTTGGACGTGAAGTCGGCCGGGTTGCAGCCCGCGCCGTTGGCGTCGCACAGCGACACCGTGGGAGTGCCGCCGACCGTCCAGCCGCCGCCCGCGAGATCGATCGCGGTGTGCGGCCGCACCACCCCGGTGGGCCCGGACAGCGAGGCGGCGCTGCCCGCTCCCTGAGCGGTGACCGTGCCGACCGGTCCGCCGCCCGCGGTGATCACACAGGGCGTCTGATACGTACCGCCGAGGACCACGGTGCTGGTGAGGGTACGGGTCGGCGTGAAGGTGATGGCGCCCGAGGCGTTGGCGGGCAGGTAGACGTCACCCTCGTACGGGGGAACGACGACGGGCTGCCCCGCGGGGTAGTTCATGTTCACCGTGGGGCCGGTGACCGTCACGGTGCCGGTGGCGCCCCCGGACATCGCCAGGTCCATGGAGGGCGTGGTGGGCACGTTGGACAGCGAGGTGCCGGGGATGGCGGGACTGGCGCCGAGAGTGACGGTGACGTGCACCTTGCCGCCGGGGGTGACGACGGCCGGGGTGAGGGTCACCGTCATCGACTGCGGCCCGGTGGCGTCACCCTGACCCGCCGGGAGCGTGCAGTGGACGGTCGGGTTGATGGTCGCGGCCTGGGCCGTCGTCGCGGAGGTCAGACCCGCGCCGACGAGGGCGAGCACCGCGACGGCGCCCGTGGCGATTCTCGCCCGCCAGCCCCGTCCGGGCCTGCGGTGGAAGGGTGGGAACATCTGCTGCGCCGCCTTTCGGGCATGGCAGACCCCTCCCTGAGCCTGGGCACGGGAGGGGTCCGGGGAGAGGGAGAAGGCCCGCGGGTGGGATCCCGGGGAATGGGTGAGGAGTAGGGACGTTCGGAGTCGGTTGGTGCGGAACAGGGACGTGGCGCTCAGGTGAGGGTGAGTGTGAGGATCGCGCTGTAGTCGCCGGGCGCCGTCACCGCGGGGAGCCGCAGGTCCATGTCGGCATTGACCTTCACGGTGCCGCCGACGACCTTCTCGCCGCCGGCCGCGGTGAGTTGGCACAGCGTCGCCGCGGTGCTGCCCAGCGAGCCCGGCGTGCCCGGTGCGGGCGTGCCGACGCTCTGCGAGCTACGGACGCAGTCGGGTGTCCAACTGACGGCCGAGGCGGGGATGGTGTTCTGACCCGAGGTCAGGTCGGTGAGCGTGCCGGTCAGTGACCAGCCGAGGTCGACGCCGCGGGAGTCGATGACGGTGACGGTGTTGAGCGCGCTGGTGGCGGTCTGGGACCGTCCGGTCAGGGGGATGGTGCCGAAGTCGATGGTGTCCCCGGACTGGGTCATCTGGAGATTGCCCGCGGTGACGGTGGCGCTGATCTTCTGGGTGGCCGTCGCGCCGCCGCTGTCGCCCACGGTGAACTTCACGTTCACGTCGGAGCCCTCCGCACCGCTCTCGTCGGTGTGGATCGCGGTGGTGGCCGGATCGTTGACGGTGAACTCGGCGGTGAAGGTGCCGTCGGGTGTGCTGACCGGGTACACGGCGTCGTCGGCGGTCTGGTTGCCGTCGGCGTCCACACCCCAGACGTTGATGTACTGGTCCTGGTGGAAGTTGCCGCCGCTGACGGTCACCACGGTGCCGAGCGGGCCGTGGTCGGGCGAGAGCGTGACGCTGCGGGCGCCCGTGGGCGCGAACGCCTTGACGGTGAGGCCGGCGGTGGCGTGCTTGGTGCCGTCGCTGACCTGCACCTGATAGGAGCCGTCGGCGATCACGGACGACGCGGCCAGTGTCGCGCTCCCCGAGAGGGCGCCGGACGAGTCGATCGCGAGGGTGTCGGCGGTGAAGCGGGACGGGTCGCAGCCCAGTTCCTGCGCGTCGCACAGCGAGACCACGGGGGTGCCCCCCGCGGTGAATCCGCTGCCGCTCAGCGCGACCGAGGTGCTGGGACGTACGGCCGAGGCCGGCGCGGTGAGCGTGGTGGCCCCACCCCCGCCGCCCTGCACGGTGACCGTGCCGATGCTGCCGCTGCCCGAGACGATGTCACAGGGCGTCTGGAAGGTGCTGCCCAGTACCACCGTCTGCGTGTTCATCTTCAACGGCGTGAACGTCACCGGTCCCGACGCGTCCGAGGGGACGAAGAAGTCCCCTCCGTAGGGCGGGATGACGATCGGCGCGGGCGCCGCCGGGACGTCCACCGGAACGGTCGGGCCGGTCACCGAGACCGTCCCGGTCGCCCCGCCCGACATGGTGAAGTAGATGCTCGGTGTGGTCGGTACGGCGGACAGTGCGAGCGGGCTGGTCGCGGGCGAGGGTCCGAGGGTGACCTCGGCGTGCACCTTGCCGCCCGGCGCGACCGTGGCCGGGGTGAGGGTCACCGAGACGGACTGCGGCCCGGTGTTCTCACCCTGTCCAGCGGGCAGCACGCAGTGCACGGTCGGGGTGACCGTGTCCGCGTGCGCCGCGGGGGCGGCCAGCGTGCAGGCCGCGGCCAGGGCCAGAGCCGGCACCGCCGCCCGCGCGAGGCGCCGTAGAGAGATCTGCCCTGCATGATGCAACGCGTGCCTCCTGACTCCGGGACGCATACGTGTATATGACGGTGCGTCAGGTGCTGGTTCCAGGGCATTGCGACAGCGCGGGACGCAGAAGTCAATGCGAACCCGCCAGTAACCTCGCGGTGTTGGGCCACCGATCGCCCCGGGCGAGGTCGGCCGCGGGTCAAGTCGCCTCGTGGCGCTTGACTCTTCAAGGTCATGGGGCTTCACTCCCGACCAGCGCGCCGGGCTGGACAGCGGGTAGTCACTCGACAACGGGATGTCAAGGGTGCCTGTGTGAGGTCGTCCCCCGGCGCACCCTCACCCTGCTTGATTGGAGTGCTTTGCCATGTCCAGATCCAAGCGTATGGGGACGATCGCCGTCCTCAGCGGCGGCGCGCTGTTCGCCGGTCTGACCCTCGCCCCGCACGCGGTCGCCGTCACCCCGGCCACCGCCACCGCCAGCTACAACTGCGGTACGTGGGGCAGCGGGACGGCCACGCTGACCGCCACCGACTCCGGCGGCGTCAAGAAACTGAAACTGAGCTCCTCCACGATCACGGTCCCGGCGGGCACCACGGTGCCGCCGAACAGCATCACCACGACCATCAAGGTCAAGCAGAACGGCTCGACCGAGGTCGACTTCTCCGGCACCGTGAACCCCGCGATGACCGGCGCCGTCACCCTCGGCCCGCTCCCGCAGTCCACCGGCACGCTCGCGGCCGGTGACAAGACCGACTCCTGGGTGCTGTCCGGCACGCCGAGCGCCACCAACTGGTCGGTCAAGATCGTCACCACGTCGCCCTCGGTGACCACCGTCTACTGCATCGCCACCAGCGCCCAGTCCACCGCGTTCACCTGGTAGCGGTTCACCTCGTCGTACGGGATGCGCCCGGCGCGACCCAGCACGCGGCACACACGCCGGGACCCCGCCCCCCACCAGGGGAGCGGGGTCCTCGCAACGGCCGTACGAGGCCGGGGTCACGGCTCCGGCAGCCGGTGGTCGCCGACCGCGTCGTACGTCTCCTTGAGTGCCTTGCGGGCGCTGTCCAGATGGTGCTGGGCGACACCGATGAACAGGCAGTCGATCACGGTGAGCTGGGCGATACGGCTGGCGGTCGCGCCCGAGCGGAAGGTGGTCTCGGGGGCCACGGTGGTCAGGAGGTGATCGCTCACCGCGCGGATCGGTGAGCGCGGGAAGCTGGTCAGGGCGACGGTCGTCGCGCCGTGCCCGCGCGCCACCCGCAGCGCCTCGACGGTGTCGGCGGTCGCCCCGGTGTGGGAGAGGCCGATGGCCACGTCACCGGGGCTGAGCACCGCCGCCGAGGTGAGCATGATGTGGGTGTCGCTCCACGCGAAGCTGACCCGTCCGATCCGGTGCAGCTTCTGCTGGAGGTCGGCGGCGACCAGGGCGTTGGCGCCGACGCCGTAGATGTCGACGCGGCCCGCCGCCGCGACCGCCGCCACGACACGGCGCAGCGTGTCGACGTCGAGCTGCCGAGCGGTCTCCTCGACGGCGCGCGCGTCGGCGAAGGCGACCTTGCCGACGACTTCCGACAGGTCGTCGGTCGGCGTGATGTCACTGCCGAGATGCCGGTCGTCGCGGGTCTCGGCGCGCGCGGCGTCCGCGGCCAGCGCGATCCGCAGCTCCGGGTAGCCGCGCAGGCCGACGGAACGGCAGAAGCGGATGACGGTGGTCTCACTCGTCGTCGCCGCCTCGGCGAGTTCGGTGATGCTGCTGCGCGCGGCGAGCGCCGGATTGGCCAGCACGGCAGCCGCCACCCGCCGCTCGGCCGGAGCGAGGTCCGGCAGCAGCGACCGGACGCGCGCCAAGGGACTCGCCTCGGGGGACTCGTTGTCGGAACCGGCTGACACGGGGGAAACGTATCCACCGTGATCGTCGGGGTCAACGTGGCCTCGGCGAGCCCCGGCGCGGGTGAGCGTTCCGCGACCGGCGGACGGATCGGTGGACGGATCGGTGGACGGTCCGCCAGACGCAGGCCGGGGTGAGTCCTGCGGCCCGCGGCAGGTCGTGGTGGCCGGGGGCGACCGGCAGCCCCGCGAGGCCGACGCCGCGGCCCTCGCGGACCGGGTCGGCGGACTCGGTGTCGACGGTCAAGGCTGTCGGGCGCGCCGGACTCCGGCGCCCGCCGTCCGGTAACCTCCCACGCATGCCATCAGCACTGGACAGCCAGGAGATCGGCAATGTCGCGCAAGAGTTCGACAACGAACTGGTGCTGCTGCGCCGCGACATCCACCGCCACCCCGAGCCCGCCGGCGCCGAGGAGCGAACGGCGGCGCTGGTCGCCGAACGGCTGCGGGCCGCGGGCCTCACGGTGACCACCGGCGTCGGCGGCCACGGCGTGGTCGCGGTGCTCGACGGCGCGGGACCCGGACCGACCCTCGCCTACCGCGCCGACATGGACGCGGTGGACGACGACGAGCTGGACGAGCTGTTCGAGAGCGACTTCGCCTCCCGCGTCCCCGGCACCGCGCACCTGTGCGGCCACGATCTGCACACGGCCGTCGGGGTCGGCGTCGCCCAGGTGCTCGCCCGGCTGCGCGAGCGCTGGCACGGCCGGATCGTCTTCCTCTTCCAGCCGGCCGAGGAGACGCTGGCCGGAGCGCGGGCCATGATCGCGGACGGCGCCCTGGAACACACACCCCCGCGCGAGGTCTACGCGCTGCACTGCGGGCCGTTTCCGGTCGGCACCTTCGCGGTCATGCCCGGTCACGGACTGCCGGGACAGGACCATTTCCAGGTCGAGTTGACGGGCCGGGACGCCGCGTCCGACGCGCGCCGGATTCTCGAACTCGTGGACGGCCTGTCCACCGTCCGCCTCCCGCGCAACCCCGAGGAGTACGACCGTCTGCTGGCCGACCTCCGCGACCCCGACGGGCCGCTGGCGCGATTCGTCGTCGCCTGGCCCGAGTTGACCGCCCTCGACGACGGCAGCCCGCTCGTCCGCGTCTCGCTGCGCGCCTGGCCCGACAGCCGTTACGCCGAGATCCGCGACACGGTACGCGCCGCGGTGGAACCGCTGCCGGGCGCCACGGCCGTCTTCGCCGACGAGCCGTTCCCCGCGATGGTCTGCTCGCCGGAACTGAGCGACACCGCGGCGCGGTACCTGCGCGGCGCGCTCGGTCCGGACGCGGTGGAGGTGCTGCACGCCTCCTTCCCCTTCAACGGCGAGGACTTCGCGCTCTTCCTGAACGACGTGCCCGGCGCGATGTTCTACCTCGGCGTCGCCAACCCGGACGCCGGGATGAACGGCGCCCCGCACGCACCCGACTTCGCGGCCGACGAGCGGGCGCTGGGATTCGGCGTCCGCGGCATGGCCGGTTTTCTGCTCAGCCGCCTCGCGGCCGGCGTGGCCTGAAGGCCCGCGCCCACCCTTCTCGGCGCTTTCCAGGGGCGCGGGCGGGGGCTGGCCTCGTCATGGGCCTTACGCGGACGGCGTCCCGCCGGTGGCCGTCGCCGTGCGCTGAGCCGGGATCCGCTCGACCTGATTCGACGTCGGCGTCCCTCGTGGAAATGCCGGTTCGGGGCGGCAGACCGGCCTGACCCGGTCTGCCGCCCCGAACCGGGGCTCTTGTCCGGCCGTGGTCAGGCCGGAACGACCTCCAGGCTCACCAGCCGCGCGTCCGAGTCGCGACCGCCGGACACGGCGAGCGCCACGTAGCGTGCCGTCGTACGCGCCGCGAGCGTCGCCGCACGGCCGCGCCGCCGCAGCTCGCCCGCCGGGGTGTACGTCAGCCCGTCCGCGCTGAACTCGATGGCGGCGGACGGCACATGGCCGCCGGTCCAGGCGGTACGGATCTCCCGGACGTCGACCGCCGCGCCGAGATCGACCACCATGCGGCCGCGCGCGGAGCCGGGCCGCCAGGACGTCGCCGGGTCGCCGTCCACGGCCGCGGCCGGATCCGACATGCCCGCGGGCAGCGGACCGGTCGGGAAGGTGTCGCAGCCGACCGCCACGTCCTCCAGCGGGTACGGCTTCGCGCCGCGCACGGTGACCTGCGCGGTCCTGCCCGGCTGGACATCGACCTGGGCGCAGGCGCCCGACGGCGCCGTGATCAGCAGACGGGCGCGCGGACCGCTCACCCGTACGGTGGAGGCGTCGACGACCTCCACCCGCAGACCGGTGGGGACCGAACCGCCCGCACGCGACGTCAGGGTGAAGCGGGCCGGGACGACCGCCGCGCTCGCGGCCGTCAGTTCGGCCGCGAAGTCGGTGCCGTCCGAGGTGACGTGCTGCGTTCCCGCGTAGAGCGTGAGACGGGACCGGCTCTGCGGCACCGACACCGTGGTGGCCACGGAGCCGGCGGAGAGGTTGAACAGGCTCAAGTGCCCGCCCGCCGTACTGGCCTTGACCGCCGCGTCGCGCGCCCGGGGCGCGGGCCGCGCGGCGGCGGCCTTCACCGCACGCGGGTCGCCCGACGGCAGACCCTCCACCAGCAACGGCTCGGCGGGACCGTCGGAGAGCACCACCAGATCGCCGTACACGGACAGCGGGTTGGCGGCGCCGCGCACCACCAGCCCCGCCCGGCCGTCCACCGACAGCCAGCCGCCCCGGCTGGACAGGTCCGCGTTCGGGAAGCGGATCAGATCCGTCCAGGTCTTCCCGTCCGCCGAGCCCTGCACGCGGTACGCGCGGGCCGCCGCCGTCTCCCAGCGCAGCGTCACACGGTCGAAGGCACTGGCGGCGCCGAGGTCCACGGTCAGCCAACTGTCCGCGCGCCCGCGGTCCGAGACCGCGACCGCCCACCGGGTCGTCGCGTTGCCGTCCACGGCCAGCGCCGCGCCCTTGCCGGAGTCGGCGGACGACGCGGTGGCCGTCTTGCCCTGAGCCAGATCCGGACCGCTCGCGCCGTCCCGGACCTCGAAGGCGTACAGCGAGTAGCCGTACGTGGTGTGGCCCGCGACGCCCTGCATGCGCACGTACCGCCACGAACCGCTGGGCACGCTCAGCTCGTCCACCCGCGGCCCGGGGCCGACACCGGCGTTGCCGCTGTCCTGCGAGGCGACCTTCGCGCTGCCCTCGGCCGCGGTGTACGTACGGCTGCCGACGAGCCCCGCGACACCGGGCATCGTCAGATTCTGCACCCGCAGCGAGCCCTCGCCCGACGCCGTACCGCTGGTCGCGTAGACCACCGCGCCGGACGGCAGAGTGGTGAACCCGGCGGTCCCCGAGTCCAGGGTCAGCACGGTCGCGGTCGCGTCGAAGCCGTCGCGCACCTCCCGGTACGTCGTCACCGACCGCTTGAGCACCTTCGCCGCCGTCGCGGGCAGGAACATCGGCGTCGTACCGCTGAGCGCGAACAGCCAGTCGTCGTGGGCGGGTTGCCAGCCGAATTTCACAAAGCCCGGCTTGCTGACCGCCGCGGCCCAGGCCGCCGGGGTCTGCTGCGCGACCAGACCGGGGCCGGTGCCGAAGTCCTTGACGCCGGAGGCCCGCGCGAACAGCTCCGCGTCCGACAGCGGCTTGACGACCCCGCCGTGCGCGGCCCGCCACTCGTGCAGCAGATAGCTGATCGCCACCTCGGCGCGCGCCTCGGGCTCGTACTTCGGCTCACCGGAGAACTTCGCCAGCCGGTACAGCGGCGCGTACGCCTGGTACGGCGCCAGCCGCGCCGCCATCGCGGCCTCGCCCCACGCCGCCGTACGGTCCCCGGCGACCTGCGCGAGGAACGCCAGCGGGATCACGTCACGGCCGTAGAGGTGCTCGCGGTCGGCGACCATCGGCATCAGCGGCTCGCCCGCGTCGCTCATCACCATCAGCAGCGTGCGCCACAACTGCTTGGCGTTCGGCTGCTCTGTGAGCACCTGCGGCAGCGGACGGCCCGCGGTGATGAAGTGCACGGCGTTACGGCCCGAGGTGCGCCACAACTCCTGCTGGTAGTGCGGTCCGAAGGAGCCGTGGTTCTCCACGATGAAGGAGTCGTACAGATTCGTCGCGGTGTTCGCGCTGACCGCGACGCCGTCCACCACGGTCGGGTTGGCCAGGTCGGCGGCCGGGAGCCCGGTCTCGTTCCGGCTCCAACGGCCGTACGCGGCGCTCCAGTCGGCATACCGCGGATCGTCGCTGGCCCAGGCCAGACCCGGCGCGAGGGACTGGGCGTAGACGCCCATCTCCTCCAGTTTGGTGTCCCCGACGAAACCGCCCTTGAGACCGTTCGTCGTCCAACTGCCGGACGCCGGGTCGTTGGCGGTGCCCAACGCCGTGGTGTACGCGGCCTGTTCGCGCACGATCGTGTCGACGTGACCTCGCGTCACCGCGTCCAACTGGTCCCAGAGCAGGTGCGCCGCGAGCACGAAGTAGAGCTGGAAGGTCGTGTCGAAGAAGAGGGTGCGGCCCCACTCGGTGCCGCCCGTCAGGCGGTTGGACGCGGCGAAGTGCTTGATCGTGGCCAGCGTGTGCGACCGCAGCGTCTCCTTGTCGATGCCCGCGCTCGTGGCGTCGTACGTACCGCGGGTCAGCAGCACCGCGTTGCCGAGGACGACCACGAAGTTGTAGTCGGTCCCCGTGTAGTAGCCCTTCGAGGCGTCCCACTGGG
The DNA here is from genome assembly GCF_014596445.1 of Streptomyces sp. CBMA29. GTDB lineage: Bacteria > Actinomycetota > Actinomycetes > Streptomycetales > Streptomycetaceae > Actinacidiphila. The sequence continues at coordinate 47,837 of NZ_MECL01000007.1, forward strand.
TCTCGGCCCAGCGGGTGTGGGTCAGCAGCGCCTGGTAGTAGGCGGCGGCGACACCGTCGTCGGGAGCGTGGCCGGGACCGTGCCCTCCGGCGCCGTGGTGGCCCGCGGGCGCGGCGTCCGCGGAGGCGGCGCCGATCGACAGCGGCGTGGCGACGGCCAGGGAGGTGAGCGCGGCGAGCTGGGCGAAGCGCCGTCTGCCCAGTCCGGCGGGGTCGTGGGTCACGGCAGATCTCCTCTTGCATTTAGACAACGTTGTCATTGGCTGCCGGGCCATTCTTTGCGGTCTTGGACGCGGCCGTCAAGGTCTGGGGAGACGGCAAAGCGGACGGACCGCGACCGGTGAGGGGACGGACTGTGGCCGGTGGGGGTCGCGGTGCGCGCGGGCTGCGGGGTGCGGGTTGCGGGGTGCGCGCGCCGCGTCACGGGTGCACGGTGCGCAGCCACGCCTCGGCCTGACGCGGCGAGTGGAGACGGAGCACCTGGAGGTGCGCGAAGCGGGGGTCCTGGCCGCGCCCGGCGATGTCCTCGCGCCGGGCGGCGTGCTGGGACCAGGCCCACCACGCCGGGTGCTCGCCGCTGAACCAGCCCGACAGGGTTTCCACGTTGCCGCCGAAGACCCGCTCCCGGCGCAGCGTCCTGCTCAGCGACCGCCGCAGGACACGCGGCATGATCACCGCTCGCGGGTAGTCGAGCCAGACCACCGTGTCCGCGCGCGTCCACAGCAGGTCCCGTACCTCCGGGTAGCCGAAGGAGTCGACGATCCACTCGGGGCCGGCCGCGAGGTCCGCGACCTTCGGTTCGAACTCCGGGTCGGTGGCCCAGCCGGGACCGGAGAACCGCAGGACGTCCATCTCGTGGAAGGGCAGGCGGAGCCGCTCGGCGAGGGCCCGCGCCATGGTGGTCTTGCCCGCCCCGGTGATGCCTGCGACGAGGATGCGTTTCACCGCCCGAGGCTAACCGCTTCTCGGGCGGTGGGGTCCGGGTCCGGGTCCGGTTCGGCCGACGGGTCCGGGTCCGGGTCCGGCCGCCGGGTGCGGTCGGGTCGGGACCCGCCCCCGGCGGTCCGTGTCCGTCAGGCGTTCATGAACTCGCGCGGGGTCAGCGCCCGTTCGGCGATCCGGACGTCACCGATCCAGCCGCGCATGACCTGGTCCGGCTTGCCGCCGTCCGCGTGACCGCCGATCATCCACGGCAGATTGAGCGAGGTCAGGCCGTTGTTGCGGGTGGACGGATTACGGACGACCGGGCAGCCGTCGACGTACATCGTGGTCTGCCGGCCGTTGTTGACGACGGCGACGTGCCACCAGACGTTGATCGGCAGGTAGTGGCCCCAGTTGGTGGTCGACGTCGTGAGGTTCAACGGGTAGACGTTCCACTGGAGTTCGGCGCCGCCCGACAGGCTGAGGGTGACGATCGGCTCGGTCTCGGAGTAACCCGTCTTGCCCGCCTGGCCGCTGGTGCCCCAGCGGCTCAGCAGCGCCGACCAGCCGTTGCGGTTGCCGTCCCAGTCGGCGGGCAGCTTGAAGAACGCCTCGAAGGTGTACGCCGAGCGGAAGGTGGCCGCGTTCAGCGGCGCCCTGTCCACGGTCTGGAGGTAGGCGCCGTGCGGGCCGCCGCTGTCCCTGTCGCCGCCGAAGTAGAGGCTGGCGTGGCCGGGCTGGTCCGGGTGGTGGTCGGCCGACCACTTAAGCGCCGCGTCCGTGGCGCCGGGCAGCGCGACCTTGGTGAGGTCGTTGCCGCGCCCCGACAGGTCGACGATCCGGTCGGTGCCGTGCGAGCCGTCGAACCGCCAGTACGCCAGAGTGCCGGGCACGAGCATCCGGTTGACGGGGCGTGCGGGTCGCGGGGCGGCCGGGGCGAAGCCCGAGAAGCGCTGCTCGAAGTCGATGTCGAGCGAGAACCGGTCCTGCGGACCCGTCAGTTCGATCTCCTGCCGCTCCAGCTCGTTGAGGCTGTCGGCGGCCTTGCCGAGAATCCACGGCGAGATCGTCTCGACGTCGATGGTGTCGCGCGCCAGGTCGAAGCGGTAGAGCCGGATCATCGCGGCGCCGCCGTAGTACCGGTCCTGGTAGTTGGTGATGTGCAGATGCGTGTCGTGCCCGGCGGCGTTCTTCTTCACCGTGCGCGCGGGCGGCCAGAAGTGGCCGTTGAGCGTGAGGAAGATCTGGTCGTTGCCGTCGATCAGGTCGGCCCACAACTGCTGCCCGAAGTCGGACAGTTCGGCCTCGTCGCCGTACGTGTCGGCGCCGACGATCTCGTGCGTGGTGAGGATGACCGGGGACTTCGGGTGCGCGGCGATGACCTTCTTCGCCCACGCGACGCCCGCGGCCGACGGCCGCCAGTCGAGCGCGAGCACCAGCCACTCCCGGCCCGCGGCCCGGAAGGTGTGGAAGGTGTTGTAGCCGTCGGGGCTCGCGCCGCCGAAGGAGCGCGCCTTGCGGAACCGCTGCGGCCCGAAGTGGTCGAGGTACGGGGTGTTCCCGCGCTGGTCGTCCTTGCCGGGGATGTCGTGGTTGCCCGCCAGCACGCTGTACGGCACCTGGTGGTCGTCCAGGATCTTGAACGCCTTGCTGATGGAGGCGAATTCGCCCGCCTTGCCGTTCTGGGTGAGGTCGCCCAGGTGGGCCATGAAGACGATGTTCTCGTCCTTGCCGTTCGCCAGCAGATAGCGGAAGGCCGCCTCGACCGGCGCCGGGTACAGGGCGTCACCGTCGAACATGTACTGCGTGTCCGGCATCACCACGACGGTGAAGCGCTGGTCGTCGGTGTCGGGCCGCCACGGCCCGCCGAACCCCGGAAGCCCGGCGGTTCCGGCCGTCCCCGGCGTACTGGCAGACGCCGGTCCCGCGGCCGACAGACCGGCCACCGCGGCTCCGGCGAGTCCGGCTCCCACGAGCAGCGATCGGCGGCTCGCGCCGGGCAGGGGTCCCTCGGGCTGGTGCTGCGGACTGCACATGAGCGTCTCTCATTCGTCTGCGCTGTTGTTCGGTTCATCGGTCATGGCGTGCGGCAGCGCGGAACCCGTGAGGGCCCCCGTGAGGTGGACGGGGCAGGTCCGGCCGGCAGAAGCCGACGCTACGGACCGAGATGACAGCCCCAGCCAACGCGCGACGAAGCGCACATGAACGCCTTGACGGAATCACCCACTACGGGCGCGCCCTCGGCCCGTACCCCGCCGCCGCGCCGGTCCCGGGACCGTGACGTCCGAGGTCCGGCCGCTCGCGAGGCCCGCGAGGAGCACGGCGTAGGGTGCGGTGGTGACCTCACCCCACCGCCCCCCGACCGCCGCCGCGCCGGTCACCCTGGCCGACGTCCGCGACGCCGCCGCCCGGATCGACGGCGTCGCGCACCGTACGCCCGTACTGCGCTCGCGCACCCTGGACGACCTCGTCGGCGCCGAGGTCCATCTCAAGTGCGAGAACTTCCAGCGCGTCGGCGCGTTCAAATTCCGCGGCGCGTACAACGCCGCGTCCCGGCTCACGCCCGAGCAGTTGGCCAAGGGCGTCGCCGCGTACTCCTCGGGCAACCACGCGCAGGCCGTCGCGCTCTCCGCGCGGGAGCTGGGCAGCACCGCGGTGATCGTGATGCCCGAGGACACCCCGCGCTCCAAGCGGGAGGCCACCGAGGGCTACGGCGCTGAGGTCGTCACCTACGACCGGTATACCGGCGACCGGGTCGCCATCGGCGAGGCGCTGGCCGCCGACCGCGGCCTCACCCTGATCCCGCCGTACGACCACCCGCACGTCATCGCGGGACAGGGCACCGCCGCGCTGGAACTCCTGGCCGAGGCAGGGCCGTTGGACGCCCTCGTGGTGCCGGTCGGCGGCGGGGGACTCCTCGCGGGAAGCGCGACCGCCGTCAAGGGGCTGAACAGCGCCATCCGGATGATCGGCGTCGAACCGGAGGCGGGCGACGACACCAAGCGCTCGCTGGAGGCGGGCGAGCGCGTCTCCATCCCCGTCCCGCGCACGATCGCCGACGGGCAAGCGGCCTCCGTTCCCGGCGAGTTGACCTTCGCCATCAACCGGCGGCTGGTGGACGACATCGTCCTGGTCACCGAGGACGCGATCCGCGAGGCGATGCGCTTCGCCTTCGAACGTCTCAAGATCGTCCTCGAACCCAGCGGCGCCACGCCACTGGCCGCCCTGCTCTCCGCCCGCGTCACCCCGCTTCCGCCCCGCGTCGGCCTGATCCTGTCCGGCGGCAACATCGACACCGCGCGCTTCGCGGAACTGTGCGGTGGCGCGCCCTAGCCGAGTCATGGGTACGGGCCCGCGCGAGGGTACGCGCGGGCCCGTACGGGGTCGGCCGGTCAGCGGTAGCTGAGGATGACCGGTGTGCGCACGCTGCGGGGAGGCAGTGTGACGGTGAGGGAGCGGGTCGCGCTGTCGTAGTGGTACGAGCCCGGCGACAGCCCCTCGCCGGCCGCCGTGAGGTGGCTCGGCGCGGCGACGCCGAGCAGCGTCACCGTCCACTGCCTGGTCCTGACCTGGCCGGCGAAGGACCCCTTGGCCGGGCTGATGGTGACGGTGTGCCGCCCGCCGCTCTCGCGGTACCGGACGGCCGTGGTGGCGCTGCGGCCGGGACCGCCGACGGTGCCGTTGTCCTCGTACAGCGAGGTCGAGCCGGAGGCGCCCGCGGCGACGGTCAGCGTGACCTTGGTCAGCGGCGCCTTGTCGTTGGCGGTCACGTTGTTCGTACGGGTCGGGATGACCGCGCCCGCCTTGACGAACACCGGCATACGGTCGAGGCCGGTGGTGATGTTCTGCGTGGTGCCGCCGGTGTAGGTCTGCCCGGTGAAGTAGTCCGTCCACTGGCCGGGCGGGAACCACACCGACGTCGTGGCCGTCGTCCCCGGGGTGGTGACGGGAGCGACCAGCATGTCCGAGCCGTAGAAGTACTCACTGCCCGCGGTGGCGTACGCCTGCGGCTCGTCCGGGTATTCGAGATACGTGGCGCGGACCACCGGGACGCCCGTGGTGGCCGCCTGCTGCGCGAGGCTGTACGTGTAAGGCACCAGGTTCTCGCGGAGGTTGAGGAATTTGTCCGCCGACTGCCGCGCCGCCGTGCCGTACTGCCAGGGCAGCCGGTCGCTGTGGTTGCTGTGCAGCCGGTCGACGGGCTGGAAGGCGCCGAGCTGCACCCACCGGGCGTACAGGTCGTCCGGCAGCTTGTGCGTGGTGTGGGTGCCGCCGCCGTCGGTGTACGTCTCGGAGCCGGTCAGGCCCGTCGTGTCGTTGTGGCCGCCGATGTCGTGACTGACCGCGGACATGCCGGTCGCGACCGACTCGCCGGGTGTGTAACCGACTTCGGACCGCAGCGTGCCCCAGGTCGAGGACGTGTCACCGGTGAAGTGCACGGTGGTGCGCTTGTCGGCCCACGGTCCGGTGGGCAGTCCCTGCTGGCCGCTGTACCCGCCGGCCTGGAGCGAGCCGTAGGCGCGGGAGATGACGAAGCCGCGGCCGATCGCCGGAGCGGAGTCCGCCGCGTATGCCTGGTTGATCCACGCGTCGGGCGTCACACCGGCGAGCGAGGACTGGGAGTTGTCGCAGCACCAGTCGAACCACCAGAAGTCGTTGCCCTGCTGGTCCATCGTCTTGTGCAGGTCCATGTACGCCTTGAGCTGGTCGGGGTCGCCGAAGTCGAAGACGTAGCAGTCGCCTCCCGCGCTCGCCCCCGACGCGCAACCGCCCTTGACCAGCTTGCCCTTGGCGGTCGCCTGGGCCTGCGCGAACTGCGGGTCCGAGGCCAGGATGCTCGGGTGGGTGTTGAGCGTGTTGTGCAGCCCCTGCGCCGCCGACCAGTCGAAGAAGCCCTTCGGGTCGGGGAACTTGGCGGTGTTCATCTCCCAACCGCTCCACGTGTTGGGCGACTTGAAGTCCGTGTCGGTCACCAGGACGTCCAGCGGGACGCCTTCGGAACGGAAGGCGGGCAGGATCTTGTTCTCGTAGTCCGCGGCGGTCCTGTCGATGTACTCCGAGTACCAGACGCCGTACGCCCACTGCGGCAGCAGCTCCGCCGGGCCGGTCAGCGTCGCCAGGTCCGACAGCGCCTGCTTGTAGGCGTGGCCGTACCCGAAGAGGTAACCGTCCTGGTACGGCGTCCCGTTGTGCGAGGGGCGCTGCGTGACCTTCTTGGCGGCGGTGTCGTACAGCGCGGACGTCGTGTCGTCCAGCAGGTACCAGCCGTCCTTGTACATCAGGCCGGGCGTGGTCGTCGGATTGCCGTTGTCACCGTTGAGCCCGTCCAGGCTGCGCCGGTATCCGCCGAGCGCGAGGTGCGGCTGCGGGGCCGCCGCGCCGGACGCGGTCACCGACAACGTGTCGAGGTTGATGTGGCAACTCGCCGCGTTCGGGCAGCCGACGGTGATGTCGTCGGCGCCCGCCTTGAGTGCCACGGGCACCGAGGCGGTCTGCCAGGTGTCCCAGTTGCCGGTCACCGGCAGCGAGAGCGTCGCACTCGTACCGCCGGAGGACACCGTGGCCGTACGGGTCTGGTTCAGACCGTCGCCGCCCGTGGAGTTGGCGTAGCGCACCTGGACCGAGTACGTCCCGTCGGACGGCACCCCGACGACATGGGCCGTCACGCTCGACCCCTGGTTCAGCTCCCCGAGGAAGCCGCTGCCCGCGTACCCGCCGTGGTCGGTGGCCACCTTCGCGGAACCCGTGATCCGGTCCGCCTCGGCCTCACAACTCGCGCCGAAAGCACAGTCCGTGATGGCGGTCGCCGAGACCGAGGGGAACGCGCCGCCCGAGTTGACCAGCGCGACGCTGTCGATGTTCACATTGCCGGAATTTCCTGCGGCCTTGGACAGCGTGACGGTGTGACGGCCCGCGCCGAGCTGCACCGCGGCGGTCGCCAGACTCCAGGTGTCCCAACTGCCGGTCACCGGAAGGCTCAGCGTCCGCGCCGCGCCGCCGTCCACCGCCAAGGTGAGCGTGCGGGTGGTGTTCTGGCCGTCGCCCGCCGCGGAGTTGGCGTACCGCGCGTCGAATTGGTACGTGCCCGCCGTCGTGACCTCGACATCGGCCGACAGCGAACTGCCCGTCCCCTGGAAGCCGGCCAGGAAGCCGGAGCCGGTGTACCCGGTGTGGTCCGTGGCGACGCCGACCCCGCTGTACGGCAGGCTCTCCGCCTCGCACAGCGCCCCGACCGCGCACGTCATCTGCTGCCACGGAGCCGCGGTGACCGCCGAGGAGCCGGCCGTCAGCCTCACCGAGAGATTCCGCGCGCTGAACTGCCCGGAGCCCACCTGATACCGCAGCGTCATCGCACTGGTCGCGACCGTCAGCCAGCCGTTGGACGTGCTCGTCGTGTACGCGGCGGGCGCGAAGTCGCCGCGGCCGATCGCGTTGTACGTCGCGGCGTCGGTGAACTTCCCGTCCTGCGCGTACTCGGTACGGATCAACGTCGGCGACAGCACCTGGAAGCGGGCGCCGCCCGAGGTCACCGAGGGGATGGCGTGGTGGCCCACCCCGTGCCCCGGCCCCGCGGACGCCTGGCCCGCGCCGGCCACCGTCATCCCCGCCACGCAGGCGGTCACGGCGACGACCGCTCCCCGCCGCCGCATGTACCGCATCGTGCGCCACGCTCGTCTTCTTCTCACGCACAACTCCGTCCTGAGGCGGGCCCCTTGTCGACCCGTCGTGAGGCTCCGTCGGCCGATCCGCGCGCTCGCCCTTGCCGGTGGGCGTTTGACAGCGTTGTCAGAACCCGCTGTCACGCGTCGCGGGTCCTGGCGGCTCGACCTGGCGGAATGGTGGACAAAGGAGGCGCCCGTGTCTTGCGGGCACTTCCCTTCACGTCTTCCATCGTTGCAAATGATGTCGGTGGCATGACAGCACAGGGCCTGGCGGGTGTCCATACAGGCGGCGGTCAACGTTGGAAATTGGCGTCTTCCGTGTCGCATGGGCCGCCGCCCGCCGCCCGCCGCCCGCCGCCCGCCGCCCGCCGCCCGCCGCCCTGGAGCCGCGGCGAGCCCGGCGTGATCGATGCGGGCGACCGGCTCGCGGCCCGCGCCCCGAGGGGGCCAAACGGGGTACCTGCGCCCCGCCGGTGCGCACGTCGCCGGGGCACCGGCCGGACCTCCGGTTTTGATGGTGGCTCAGATGTCATGACCGCCACTGCCGGAAGGCCCGTGATGCAGGAGCCGTCGACGAGCGAGTCCGGAGCCCTGCTGCTACGGACCGGCCGCTACTTCCGGCCGGGGAGAACGGCCGACGATCTGCACAGCGTCGAGATCAGCGGAGGCCGCGAAGGGGACGCCTTCTACCGGGACCGATGGAGCCACGACAAGGTCGTCAACTCCACGCACGGCGTCAACTGCACCGGCTCGTGCCGCTGGAAGGTGTACGTCAAGGACGGCATCATCACCTGGGAGACCCAGGCCACCGACTACCCGACCGTCGGCCCCGACCGCCCCGAATACGAGCCGCGCGGCTGCCCGCGCGGAGCCGCCTTCTCCTGGTACACCTACTCGCCGACGCGCGTGCGCTACCCGTACGTCAGGGGCGTGCTGCTGGAGATGTACCGCGAGGCCAAGCGGCGCACGGGCGGCGACCCGGTGCTCGCCTGGGCCGACATCCAGGCCGACCCCGAGCGGCGGAGCCGCTACCAGCGGGCGCGCGGCAAGGGCGGCCTGGTGCGCGCCGGCTGGGACGAGGCCGTCGAGATCGTCGCCGCCGCGCATGTGCACACCGTCAAGACCTACGGACCCGACCGGATCGCCGGTTTCTCGCCGATCCCCGCGATGTCGATGGTCTCCCAGGCGGCGGGCTCCCGCTTCCACGCGCTGATCGGCGCGCCGATGCTCTCCTTCTACGACTGGTACGCCGACCTGCCGGTGGCCTCCCCGCAGGTCTTCGGCGACCAGACGGACGTACCGGAGTCGGGCGACTGGTGGGACGCGGCGTATTTGATGATGTGGGGCTCCAACGTCCCGGTGACGCGGACGCCGGACGCGCACTGGATGGCCGAGGCCCGCTACCGGGGTCAGAAGGTCGTCGCGGTGGCGCCCGACTACGCGGACAACGTCAAATTCGCCGACGAGTGGCTGCACCCGCACCCCGGCACCGACGGCGCGCTCGCCTTCGCGATGGGCCATGTCGTGCTGAAGGAGTTCTTCGTCGACCGGCAGGTGCCGTTCTTCACCGACTACGTCCGCACGTACACCGACCTGCCGTTCCTGGTCACCCTCACCGAGAAGGACGGGGCCCGCGTACCGTCCAAGTTCCTGCGCGCCGCCGACCTGGGGGACACCGGCGAGGGCGCGGACTGGAAGACCGTGGTCCTGGACGAGGCCACCGGGCACGCGGCCGTCCCCAACGGCTCGCTCGGCTTTCGCTGGACGGAGTCCGGCAAGGGCAAGTGGAATCTCGACCTGGACGGCATCCGGCCCCGACTCACCCTGTACGGGGCCGAGGTGGCGACGCCCGTCGAGGTGCTGCTGCCGAGGTTCGACACCGAGGGCGGCGTTCACGGGCAGGGCAGGGGCGATGTCGTACGGCGCGGTGTGCCCGCGACCCGGCTCGGCGGCCCGGAGGGACCGCTGGTGACCACCGTCCACGACCTGCTGCTCGCGCAGTACGGGGTCGGCCGCGACGGGCTGCCGGGCCGGTGGCCCGACTCGTACGACGACGCGGAGACACCCGGCACCCCGGCCTGGCAGGAGGCGCACACCTCGGTCCCGGCCGCCAAGTGCGTGAAGATCGCGAGGGAGTTCGCGCGGACGGCCGAGGAGTCCGGGGGCCGCTGCATGATCCTGATGGGCGCGGGCACCAACCACTGGTTCCACTCCGAGACGATCTACCGGACCTTCCTCGCGCTGCTCCAACTGACCGGCTGCCAGGGGCGCAACGGCGGCGGCTGGGCGCACTACGTCGGCCAGGAGAAGGTCCGCCCCTTCACCGGCTGGTCCACGGTCGCCTCGGCGGGCGACTGGGCCAGGCCGCAGCGCCAGATGATCGGCACCGGCTACTTCTTCCTCAACACCGACCAGTGGCGTTACGACCGGTTCGCCGCCGACGTCCTCGCCTCGCCGCTCGGCGACGGCCGGTTTGCGGGCATGACCGGCGTCGACCTCCTCGCCCAGTCGGCCCGCTCCGGCTGGATGCCGTCGTATCCGACCTTCGACCGCAATCCGCTGGACCTGGTCGACGAGGCCCGTGGTCTCGGCAAGGAGCCGCAACAGCATGTCGTGGACGAACTCAAGGCCGGGCGGCTGAACTTCGCCTGCGAGGACCCGGACGCGCCCGCCAACTGGCCGCGTGTGATGACCCTGTGGCGGGCCAATCTCCTTGGCTCCTCCGCCAAGGGCGCCGAATACTTCACCAAGCATCTGCTCGGCACGCACTCCGACCTGCGCGCCGAGGAGGCCCCCGAGGACGTCCGCCCGCGCGATGTGAGGTGGCACGAGCACGCGCCGGAAGGCAAGTTGGACCTGCTGCTGTCGCTGGACTTCCGGATGACGTCCTCGACGATGCTCTCCGACGTCGTCCTGCCCGCCGCGACCTGGTACGAGAAGCACGACCTGTCGTCCACGGACATGCACCCGTACGTACACGCCTTCGCCCCGGCGATCGACCCGCCGTGGCAGGCCCGCACCGACCACGACATCTTCCACGCCGTCGCCGGGCGGTTCAGCGAACTGGCCCAGGGCCATCTCGACACGCGGCACGACCTGGTCGCCACCGCGCTCCAGCACGACACGCCCGGCGAGATCGCCCAGCCCGGCGGCGTCGCGCCCGACTGGCGGCGCGGCGACTGCGAACCCGTCCCGGGCAAGACCCTGCCGACGCTGACCGTCGTGGAGCGCGACTACACCGCGATCGGCGCGAAGATGGCAGCCCTCGGCCCGCTCGCCGAGAAACTGGGCCTGCCGGTCAAGGGCATCGCGCTCCACCCCGACCAGGAGGTCGAGGACCTCAAGGCGCTCAACGGTGTCGTACGCGGCGGCCCGGCCGACGGCCGCCCGGCGATGGACACCGCGGTCAAGGCGGCCAACACCATCCTCGCCCTGTCGGGCACCACCAACGGACGGCTGGCCACCCAGGGCTTCCGCACCCTCGCGGAACGCACCGGCAAGGACATGGCGCACCTGGCCGCCGAGCACGAGGGCAAGCGGATCAGCTACGCCGACACCCAGGCCGCGCCGGTCTCCGTCATCACCTCACCGGAATGGTCGGGCAGCGAGGCGGGCGGCCGACGCTACGCGCCCTTCACGCAGAACACCGAACACCTCAAGCCCTGGCACACCCTGACCGGGCGTCAGCACTTCTTCGTGGACCACGACTGGATGCACGAACTCGGCGAGGCGCTGCCCGTCTACCGGCCGCCGCTCGACATGCACCGGCTCTTCGGCGAACCGGTGATCGGCCCCGACGGCCAGAAGGCCGTGACCGTCCGCTACCTGACGCCGCACAACAAATGGTCGATCCACTCCGAGTACCAGGACAACCTCTTCATGCTGGCGCTGTCCCGCGGCGGTCAGGCCGTCTGGATGTCCGTCGAGGACGCCGCGGCCATCGGCGTGAAGGACAACGACTGGATCGAGGCCGTCAACCGCAACGGCGTCGTCGTGGCACGGGCGATCGTCTCCCACCGCATGCCGGCCGGGACCGTCTACATGCACCACGCGCAGGAGCGTACCGTCAACGTCCCGAAGACCGAGACCACCGGCCGCCGCGGCGGTGTCCACAACTCGCTGACCCGCGTCCTGCTCAAGCCGACCCACCTCATCGGCGGCTACGCGCAGCTCTCCTTCGCCTTCAACTACCTCGGCCCCACGGGCAATCAGCGGGACGAGGTCACCGTCATCCGTCGCCGCTCGCAGAAGGTGGAGTACTGACATGCCCCGTGGCACAGCAGGAACCGGCCGGGTGATGGCGCAGATCGCCATGGTGATGAACCTCGACAAGTGCATCGGGTGCCACACCTGTTCCGTCACCTGCAAGCAGACCTGGACCAACCGCTCCGGCATGGAATACGTCTGGTTCAACAACGTCGAGACCCGGCCAGGACTCGGCTACCCGCGCCGCTTCGAGGACCAGGACAAATGGCGCGGCGGCTGGAAGCTCAACCGGCGCGGCCGACTCCAACTCCGCCAGGGCGGGCGGCTGTTCAAGATGGCCTCGATCTTCGCCAACCCTGTGCAGCCGGTGATCAAGGACTACTACGAGCCCTGGACGTACGACTACCGCAATCTGACCAACGCCCCGCTGGGCGAGGACTATCCGGTGGCCGAACCGCGCTCGCTCATCACCGGCAAGCCCATGAAGATCGAATGGTCGCCCAACTGGGACGACGACCTCGGCGGCGCCCCGGAGCTCGCCCCGCGCGACCCCAACGTGGAGAAGATGCGCGCCGAGGTCGGCGAGCGGATCCGCTTCAGCTTCGAGCAGACCTTCATGTTCTACCTGCCGCGCATCTGCGAACACTGCCTCAACCCGGCCTGCGCGGCGGCCTGTCCGTCCGGCGCGATCTACAAGCGCGCCGAGGACGGCATCGTCCTGGTCGACCAGGACCGGTGCAGGGGCTGGCGGCAGTGCGTGACCGGCTGCCCGTACAAGAAGATCTACTTCAACCACCGCACCGGCAAGGCCGAGAAGTGCACCTTCTGCTACCCGCGCGTCGAGGTCGGCCTGCCCACCGTCTGCTCCGAGACCTGCGTCGGCCGCCTCCGCTATCTCGGGGTGGTCCTCTACGACGCGGACAAGGTCACCGCCGCCGCCTCGGTGAAGGACGACAAGGACCTGTACGAGGCCCAGTTGGGTCTCTTCCTCGACCCGGAGGACCCCGAGGTGCGGCGGGCCGCCGAGCGCGACGGCATCGCCCACGACTGGATCGAGGCCGCCCGCCGCTCCCCGGTGCACGCCCTGATCAGCACCTACAAGGTGGCGCTGCCGCTGCACCCGGAGTACCGCACCATGCCCATGGTCTGGTACATCCCGCCGCTGTCGCCCGTCGTCGAGGCCGTCAGCGACAGCGGCCACGACGGCGAGGACGCGGGCAATCTCTTCGGCGCCATCGACGCGCTGCGCATCCCGCTGGAGTACCTCGCCGAACTGTTCACCGCGGGTGACACCGCACCCGTCAAGGCGTCGCTCGGCAAGCTGGCCGCGATGCGCTCCCACATGCGCGACATCAACCTCGGCCGTACGCCGGACGGTTCGGCGGCCGAAGCGGTCGGCATGACGGGAGATCAGATCCAGGAGATGTTCCATCTGCTGGCCGTCGCCAAATACGAGGACCGGTACGTCATCCCCACCGCCGCCCAGGCCGACGCGCGACGGCTGGAGGAGTCGGCGCTGCCCGACGGTTGCAGCCTCGACTACGAGGACGGCCCCGGCATGGGTGCGGACGGCCCCTTCGGCGCCGACTCCGGCCGGACATCGCTGCCCCTGGTCACCATCGAGAGCTTCCACGCCGCCCGCAGCAGGCAGAACGCCGACGAGGAAGAGCCGATGCCGTGAGATCAGGACACGCGAAGACCGAACCCGTGAGGGCCGCGTCCACAACCGCCGCCGCCCCCAGTGACAAGCCGTCGCCGGCCACCGACACCGCCGTCCTCCACCAGGCCGCCGCCCACTGCCTGGCCTACCCCGACGCCGACTTCCGCACCGCGCTGCCCCTGCTGCGCCGAGCGGTCGACGGGGTACGGCACCAAGCCGCCGTACCTCTGCGGGACTTCACCGCGTACGCGGCGGGAGAGTCCGCGGCGGCCCTGGCCGCCCACTACGTCGAGACCTTCGACTTCACCAACCGGCACAGCCTGCACCTGAGTTGGTGGACCGACGGCGACACCCGGCGCCGCGGCCGCTCGCTGCTCCGCTTCAAGGACGCCTACCGCGCGCACGGCCTGGAGCACGCGGGCGAGGACCTGCCGGACTTCCTGCCCGCCGTCCTGGAATTCGCCGCGGCCACCGGCTCCGACGCGCTGCTGCGCGAACACCGCCCCGCCCTGGAGCTGTTGCGGCTCGCGCTCACCGAACGCGCCACCCCGTACGCGCGGGTCCTCGACTCGGTCTGCGCGACCCTGCCCGGCGCCTCGCCCGCCGACCGCGCCGCCGCCCACGCGCTGGCCCGCGGCGGCCCGCCCCGCGAGGAGGTCGGCCTGGAGGCCGCCGCCTACGGGCACCTCGGCCTGCTTCCCGTCCTGACCGGAGACCAGCGATGAACACCTTCCTGTGGGGCGTCCTGCCCTACGTCGCCTTCGTCCTGCTCGTGTCCGGACTCGTCTGGCGGCACCGCTACGACGCGTTCGGCTGGACCACGCGCTCCTCGGAGGTCTACGAGTCGCGGCTGCTGAACATCGCCTCGCCGGTGTTCCACTACGGCATCCTCTTCGTCCTCGTCGGCCATCTGACGGGCCTGTTCGTCCCCGCGTCCTGGACCGACGCCATCGGGATCAAGGAGCACGCCTACCACCTGCTGTCGCTGTTCGGCGGCTGCGCCGCCGGGCTCCTCGCCGTCGCCGGGATCGGCATGCTCCTCTACCGCCGTCGCACCAACGCCGCGGTCTTCCGCGCCACGACCCGCAACGACAAGCTGATGTACGTGGTGCTGCTCGCCGCGATCGTGATGGGCCTGACCGCCAAACTCATGCACTCCGACCTCAGCGGCGGCTACGACTACCGCACCACCATCGCGCCCTGGGCCCGCAGCCTGTTCACGCTCCGCCCCAGGACCGGCCTGTGGGACGGCGTCCCGGTGGCGTACGAGATCCACGCGGTGATCGGCATGGTGCTCATCGCGCTGGTCCCCTTCACCCGCCTGGTGCACATGTTCAGCGCGCCCGTGCAGTACTTCTTCCGCCCCTACATCGTCTACCGCAGCCGCGACCCCGAGGAGCCGGCCGGTGCCGCGCCGCGCCGCGGATGGGAACGCGTTGACTACTGAGCGGACCACGCGGAAGGGGCCCGCGCCGCACGCGCCCGGCACCGGCTGGCCCGTCGTCCCCCCGGCGGCCGGAGCCGTCGTCATGGCGACCGGCATCATCTCGGTGGGATTCCGCCTCACCGGCTACGCCACGCTCTCCGCGATCACGCTCGCCGTCGCGGCGGCCGTGTGGGTATGGCTGGCCGGGACCTTCGCGGTGACGCTGCTGCGCGACCGGGCGCGTTGGCAGGCGCAGTCGGCCAACCCGCCGGCGCTCACCGCCGTCGCGGCGACCTGCGTGCTCGGCACCCGGCTGTCCCTGTCGGGCTACCGGACCACGGCATACGTACTGCTGACGGTCGCCGTCGTCGTATGGCCCTGGCTGCTGGTGTCGGTCATGAGGCACTGGAAACGGCCGGTGCCGGGCGCCGCCTTCCTGGTCTGCGTCGCCACCCAGGGCCTCGCCGTCCTCGCGGGCACCCTCGAACTGGCGGGCGGCCCCGACTGGCTGGGCCGGGCCGCCCTCGTCGTCTTCCTCCTGGGAATCGTGCTGTACGGCGAGGCGCTGATCCGCTTCGACTTCCGGCAGCTGCTGACCGGCGCGGGCGATCAGTGGATCGCCGCGGGGGCGCTGGCGATCTCGGCGCTGGCCGGTTCCAAACTGACCGCCTCCCCGTTGTGGTCGGGCGGTGCGCACAGCGCGCTGCGGGTCGCCACCCTGATCCTGCTGGGCCTCGACTTCGCCGGATACGCGGTCCTGGTGGTCTGTGAATTCGTCCGCCCCCGGCCGCGCTACGACATCCGCCGCTGGTCGACGGTCTTCCCGCTGGGCATGACGGCGGTGGCGGCCCTGTCCACCTCGGCCGCCGCGCACCTGCCCGGACTGCACGGACCCGGCACCGTACTGCTGTGGATCTCCGCCGCCGCCTGGCTGCTCACGCTGCTCGGCCTCGGACGCGTCCTCGCCCGTACCGCCGCCGACGCCCGGGTCTGAGGGGGGTTCCTCACGACGCGACGCGCACGCCGTGGGCCTTTGCTTACGCTTTACTTCGCCTTTGCCACCCCACGGGGCCTCCCGCCGTTCACCCGCGCTGCCCAGACTCGCCGCGTCCTACGCGTACATCCTGTCGTCAGCGGGAGCTGAATATGAGCCACGGCCACAGCCACGGTCACCAGCACGGGCCCCACGATCACGCGCACGGCGGTCACACCGACGGCGGTTCGCTGCCTCCCGCCCTCGACACCTCGGTACCGGACGAGGAGTTGACGCCCAGTCAGCTCTCGCGGCGCTCCATGCTGCGCCGAACGGGCCTGCTGGGCGCGGGACTCGCGGCCGGGGGCGTCCTGGCCGGAGCCGGCCAGGCGGCGGCGCACTCCTCCGGCGGCCACGCGGGCCCCGGCGGTTCGCACCCCGGCGGCCTGCTGTGGTTGGCGGGAGACCACCACATCCACACCCAGTACAGCAGCGACGCCAAGTACCGCGTGATCGACCACGTACGGCAGGCCAACGCGCACGGCCTCGACTGGATGGTCATCACCGACCACGGCAGCGAGCAGCACGCCAAGATCGGTGTGGAGAAGGTCAATCCGGACATCGTCGCGGCCCGCGCGAAGGTCTCCGACACCCTGGTCTTCCAGGGTCTGGAGTGGAACATCCCGGCCGCCGAGCACGGCACCGTCTTCGTCCACCCCGGCCGCAACGAGGTCGCGGTCCTCAAGGAGTTCGAGAACTCCTTCGACGGTTCGGTGAAGGGCGCGAGCGCCAGCACGCCCGCCAACGAGGCGCTGGCCATCTCCGGCCTGAACTTCCTCGCCGACCAGGTCAGGCGGCGCAAGGTCCAGGACGTGCTGTTCCTGGCCAACCACCCGGCACGCAAGGGCATCGACTCCCCGCACGAGATCCGCGCCTGGCGCGACGCCCAGCCGGGGATCGCCGTCGGCATGGAGGGCGCCCCCGGCCACCAGGCGGGCGGCCTGCCCGCCCCGCAGGGCGCGGGGTCGGGGCGCGGCATCTACGACAACAGCCCGAGCGCCGACTCCTTCCCCGGCTACCCGCTGGAGAGCTACCGCACCTGGGGCGGCTTCGACTGGATGACCTCCACCGTCGGCGGCCTGTGGGACAGCCTCCTCGCCGAGGGCAAGCCCTGGTGGATCACCGCCAACTCCGACTCGCACAACGTCTACGCCGACAACTCGGTGCGCGGCCCGAACGGCGACTTCAACGCCAACGGCAAGTACGACGACCCGGTCTACGGCGGCGCGCTCAACCTCACCGACACCGACTTCTGGCCCGGCCAGTACAGCCGCACGCACGTCGGCTCCGCCGGATTCTCCTACGCGGCCGTCATGGACGGCATCCGCGCCGGACGTGTCTGGGTCGACCACGGCGGTCTGATCAGCGGCCTCGACGCGCGGCTCGGCGACGGCAGCCGGTCGGTCACGCTCGGCGGCGTCCTGCACGTGCGCCGCGGCAGCAAGGTCGACCTGGTCGTCACCGTCGCCCTGGCGGGCGGCCCGAACTGGTCCCAGTTCGTCCCCAAGCTCGCCCGCGTCGACGTCGTCCAGGGCCATGTGACCGGCACCGCGCGGGACAAGGACACCCTCGCCGCGCCGAACACCAAGGTCGTGAAGTCCTTCGAGGTCGACAAGTCGACCGGCACGGTCCGGCTGACCTACTCCCTGGGCCGGGTCGACAAGCCGCTCTACGTCCGGCTGCGCGGCACCGACGGCAACCGCACCGCCGTCGGCGTCAACGGCGCCTCCGTGGACCCGGCCGGCCCCGCCATGGACGTGATCGGCGACGCCGACCCGTGGAAGGACCTGTGGTTCTACTCCAACCCGATGTGGGTCCTGCCCGCATGACGACCCCGCACGAAGGGCCCGGCGGCCACACCGTCATCGGTGTGGCCGCCGGGTCGGTGAATCTGCGCGAGGCCGACCACCTCATCCGGCACCTCGCGGACGTGCTCGACCTCCCGGCCGCCACCGTCGCCTGCACGCACCTCGTACGCTCCACCGCCCGCCCGCGTACGGCCGTCTCCTTCGCGCTGCCCGACGCCGAGGCCGCGACGGCGGCATGGGACCGGCTGCTGGCCCGGCTCTCACCCGAGGACACGGCGGGACCGGGCGGCGCGGGACCGGGCGATGCGGGACTCGACGGCGCGGGCGCCGCGCTCGGCGCTGATGCGCACGGCCCGGCCGAAGAGGCGCACTCGGCGACCGCCGCGGCGGCGGAGCACACCCGCAGGAGCGGCGGCCGGGCGGTGCTCTATCCGGGCGCCGAGGGTCTGACCGGCACCGTCACGGTCGCGGACCTGCTCGCACGTACCGCGATCGACCAGGTCGTCCTGGTCGGCGCGCCGCCCGCGACGGACGGTGGCGGGCCCGATCCGCACATCGCGGTGCGGACCCGCGACCACGTACGCCCGCAGTGGCGCGACGGGCGGCTCGTGCTGGCCCTGACCCCGGCGCCCGGTGGCACGCTGGCCCCCTTCGAGGTGCCGAACCCGACTCCCTGCTGCGCCGACCACCCGTAGAGCCGCACCGGCCGCCGGCCGCTCCGACGATGGCGGCACCGCCCCGGGACCGCCCCGGGACCGCTCCCTACTGCGAGCAGCCGTGGCGCGCGGGCCGCTCGTGACCTGCGGATGACGTGTGCCCGTACCTCACGCGCGCCCGCGCCTTACTCCTGGTCGGCGCCCCGCTCCTGGTCCGCGTCCACGGCCGGTTCCCCGGCGGGGGCGGGCTCCGACGGGGCCGTCTCGGTGACGTGGGCGTGGGCCGGGCGGATGACCACCGAGCCGGAGTCGAGGTCTATCGCCCCGCGCGCCGGATCGCTGCTGCCCTCGTCGTCGCGGGACAGCTCCAGGCGGTTGCGCTCGTCCTCCGTGTGCTTGCGGCCGGGCGCGAAGAGCTCATCCATGAAGTTGAACATCGCGGCTCCTTCTCGGCTCGGCTCGACACGGCACCACTTCAGGCTACGCCGAGCGTCCCCCGAACGAGTGAGGGCGGCTTTTGACAACGAGGGGTTCGCTAGACGCTGCCCCTGGCCTGGCCCCCCGCCTGTCCCCCCGCCTGACCCCCGGCCTGATCCCCGGCCGGACGCCCGGCCGCTTCCCCGGCGCCGAACCAGTGCCGCGCGGCCGACCGCAGCGCGTCGAGGGCCGCCGCGCCGGGACGCGGGTCGGACGACGCCCAGGCCACGTAGGAGTCGGGACGGATCAGCACGGCGGTCGTGGCGGGGGCGTCGTCCGGCTGCGACGGCGGCTGCTGAGACCGGGACGGCGCGTGCGCCGTGACGACGGTGACGCGGTCGATCCAAGGGCCGAGCGCCGCCCCGGCCGACGCGTCGTCGGTCAGGTCGAGCAGCAACGGCCGCGCCGATCTGGCCAGTTCGGCCAGCGAGACCGTGCCGTCCGGGGTGGGGATGTCCAGGTCGGGCGCGAACCGCCCCACCAGCGGGTGCGGTTCGGGACCGCCCATGTCGTAGCGGACGTCGGTGCCCGCAGTGAGGTCGGCGAGGTGCTGGACGGTCGCGGGCTGCGCGAGCAGCTCGGTGAAGAGCTGACGCAGCGCGGTGACGTCGTCACCGGGCGCGGTCAACGCGGCCTGCGCCTGGGCGTAGACGACCATACGGCCGGCGGCCCCGCGCCGCTCGGCGTCGTAACTGTCGAGGAGGTGGGCCGGTGCGGTGCCGTGGATCGCGGCGGCCAGTTTCCAGCCGAGGTTGACCGCGTCCTGGAGGCCGAGGTTCAGGCCGGGGCCGCCGCCCGCGGTGTAGATGTGGGCGGCGTCGCCGACGAGGAACACCCGCCGGTCCCGGAAGCGCTCGGCCACCCGCGTGTTGCCCCCGGTCAACCGCCTGAGGACGTACGGCCCTTCGCCGGTCGGCGGGTTCAGCGGCAGATCGGCGCCCAGCACACGCCGGACGCTCGCGCCGAGTTCTTCGAGGCTCATCGGCGCCCCGGTCTCCGGCTGGTCCCACTCCGTGGTGCTGACCAGCGCCGGGCGGCCGGGGAACGGCGCGTACGAGAATCCGCCGCGCTCGGTGCGGAGCGGCAGGAACGGCCGGACGGCGCCGTAACCGGGCACATCGAGGGCGCCGGTCGCGGGGTCGACCCAATGCGCCGGTACGGTCGCGTGCGCCGACCGATTGGTCCTGCGGTCCTCACTCACACCGGGGAAGCCGATACCCGACAGCTTGCGGGTGACGCTGTGCGCGCCGTCCGCGCCGACGACGTAACGGGCGCGCAGCCGATACGCGCCGTCCGGTCCCGTGACGTCCACGGTGACGGCGTCGCCCGGTGCGTCCGCTTCAGGGTCCGACGGCTCCCGCGGGTGGTGCGGGTCCTGTGATTCCTGGGCCAGGGCGGTGACCCGGTGGCCGCGACGGATCTCCACGCCGAGTTCGCCGGCCCGCTTCTCCAGGATCTCGACGATGTGCCGCTGTGGCGCCGCGACGCCGTACACCGGGCTGTCCGGCAGCAGGCTCAGGTCCAGCGGCAGGGCGGCGAACATGAAGTAGGCGGAGTTCGGGCGCGGCGGCCCCGGCATCCCGCTCATGTCCTCGTACAGCCCCCGCCGGTCGACCAGCCGTACGACCTGGCCGACCAGCCCGTTCGCCTTGGGCTCCTCGCTCGGCGCCGACAGGCTCTCCAACACGGTCGGCCGTACCCCGGCCAGGGCCAACTCGCACGCCAGCATCAGCCCGTTCGGGCCGCCTCCGACGATGACGACATCCGTGGTGACCAACTGGTCCTCCTCAGTGACTCGTTGCGTGAACGGAAGAAAGGAAAAGAGGGAGCGCCGTATGAGGGCAGGCCGGATAGACCCGGCGGCCGACCGGGTCAACTCACCTATGGCACGGGCGGATCAGGGAGCGGGTAGGCCCGCGACGATCCCGTCGAACGTCTCGCGCAGGACCGCGGCGAGCGACACGGGCGGATCGGCGCTCAGGGAGTGCTCGACGGCCACGGCGCTGCCCGCCCCGACCACCGCGGCGACCAGTTTGGGATACACATCGCGGGCGACGTCGGTGCCGGTGCGCTCGCCGACTGCCCTGGCCAGCTCCTCCTGCGCGGCGGCGTTCGCCTTGACGATCTCGCCGTGCAGGGCCGGTTCCGCGAGCATCAGCCGCACGCCGTCCGTCCAGCGCCGCCGGTCCTCGGACGAGCCCTGCCCCGGACCGGCCTTCGGCGCGAACTGGCCCTCCACGGCGTGCGCGACCGACTCCCACAAGGGCTCGTCGGCCGGTCGCGCGCGCAGTTCGTCGGCGACGCGGCGCATCCGCTCCAGATGGCTGGCGGCGATGGCCTCGGCCTTGCCGGAGAAGTAGTTGCGGAAGGTGCGCACGGACACGTTGGCCGCGGCGGCGATGTCCTCCACGGTGACGTCGTCCCAGCCGCGCTGGACGCACAGCCGGATCGTGGCCTGGCTCAGCGCGACACGCGTCTCCCGCTTCTTGCGCTCCCGCAGGCCGAGGCGGGCGGCGTCTTCGTCCTGTGTCATGGCTACGACGGTAGATAAATATTGCCGTGATGGCAAGATTGCCGTAGCGGCAAGTTTCTTGAAGGGGTAGTCGGCGACACTTCCGGGGGCCGCGCACGGCCGTGTCGGTGCCTCCCGCCCTCGGGTCGCGCCTGAGGGCTGCTTTCCTGACGCCGCGTCAGGGCCCTCTCCGGGTACGGCAAGGGGCCTCCCCAAGGCCGCACCGCCGTGCGCGACGGCAGGCTGTGACAGCCATGCGATCCGCCATCAGCAAACGCCGCAGCCTTGTCCGCGGCGACCGGCGCTTCCGCGCCCTCAGCCCCCTGCTGCCGCACGGTTGCGCCACCGGCTGCGGCCCCCTCGACCGCCCCGTCGACAACCGCCTTGGACTTCCCGCCGCCACTGGCGACGCGATGCGGCTGAGCGCGTACCACACCTTCAGGGCCTACGACCAACTCCCGCCGCGCTGACGGGGATCACGCGTCCCGGACCCGTCCGGGGCCATGATGGAGCGCATGACTTTGGCGACGGCGTTCACGGAGATGTTCGGTGTGCGGCACCCGATCGCGCTGGCACCGATGGGCGGCTGCGCCGGCGGCGCGCTGGCGGCGGCCGTGTCGCGCGGCGGCGGCCTCGGACTGCTCGGCGGCGGCAGCGGCGACCGGGAGTGGCTGGCCCGCGAGCTGCCGGTGGTGGCCGAGTGTGGTCGGCCGTGGGGAGTCGGGTTCCTGAGCTGGGCGGCCGAAGCCGGCGCCGTCGAGCAGGCGCTGGAGCACGGGCCCGCCGCGGTGATGCTGTCCTTCGGGGACCCGGCGCCCTTGACCGCACGCGTCCGGGAGGCGGGCGTGCCGCTGATCGTGCAGGTCACCGATCTGGAGGAGGCCCGGCGGGCGCTGGACCTCGGGGCCGACGTCATCGTGGCGCAGGGCACCGAGAGCGGCGGGCACGGCGCGCGCCACGGCAGGTCCACGCTGCCTTTCGTGCCGGTGGTGGTCGATCTCGCGGCTCCGGTGCCGGTGCTCGCGGCCGGTGGGATCGGCGACGGCCGCGGTGTGGCCGCCGCGCTCGCGCTGGGCGCTGCCGGTGCCCTCATCGGCACCCGCTTCCAGGCGACGGCCGAGGCCGGGGTCGAGCCCTCGGTCACCGAGGCGATCGTCGGCGGGAGCGGGGAGGACACCGAGCGCAACAGCGTCCTGGACATCGCGCGCGGCTCCCGGTGGCCGAGGGCGTACACCGCTCGTACGCTCGGCCACCCCTACCTGGACCGCTGGCGCGGCCGGGAGGCGGAACTGGCCGCCGACCCGCACGTACGGCAGGAGTACCAGGCCGATGTGGCACGCGGCGAAGTGCCGGCGCTTCCGGTGTGGGCGGGGGAGGCCGTCGACCTCGTCCACAACGTCCCGCAGGCCGCCGACCTCGTCGCCGTACTCGCCGTCCAGGCGGAGGAGGCGCTGGCGCGGGCCGTACGGCGCTGACCTCGTCGTCGCGCGGGCCGACGTCCCCGACGTCCCCGACGTCCGCCCGTACGGGAGCGGGCGCGGGCGCGGACAGGCGTACGCCGTCGGCTGGCAGGATGCTTGCGGTAGGTGCCATCGCGGCCACCGACGCCCCGGACGGACATCCGTGGCAGGCCGCGAGGCGCGCGCAGTCACCGGAGCGACCGGAGCGACCTGAGCGACCGGAGGAGAGCTGATGAGCAGCCGGATGCGGCACCACGTCGCCGTGCTCGTACTGGATGGTGCGAAGCCGCTCGACGTCGGCATCCCCGCGCAGGTGTTCTCGAACCGGCCGAGCATGCCGTACGAGGTACGGGTGTGCGGGGCCGCGCCAGGACTCGTGACCGGCGGTGACGGCCTCTCCTACCACGTGGCCGAGGGACTCGACGCGGTCGAGCACGCCGACACCATCTTCATCCCCGGCTACCGCGAACCCGCGACCACGGAGCCTCCGGTGGCGGTCGTCAGCGCGCTCATGGCGGCCCACGAGCGGGGTACGCGCCTCGCGGCGATCTCGACGGGGGCCTTCGCGCTGGCGGCGACCGGCCTGCTCGACGGGAAGCGGGCGACGACGCACTGGCACTACACGAAGGCGCTGGCCACCCGGCATCCGCTGGTGCGGGTGGACGAGAACGTGCTGTTCGTGGACGAGGGCGACGTGCTCACCTCGGCGGGGGCGGCCTCCGGCATCGACATGTGCCTGCACCTGGTGCGGCGTGACCACGGAGTGGGACTCTCCAACCACGTGGCGAGACGCCTGGTCGCGGCGCCGTACCGCAGCGGGGGACAGGCGCAGTACGTGCCCCGGAGCGTGCCGGAACCGCTCGGCGACGTCTTCGCGAGCACGCGGGAGTGGGTGCTGGCGCGCCTCGCCGAGCCGCTGACGCTGGAGGAGCTGGCCCGCAACGCGCGGGTCTCGGCGCGGACCTTCTCGCGGCGGTTCGTGCAGGACACCGGGTACACGCCGATGCAGTGGGTGCTGCGGGCGCGCGTAGACCTGGCCCGTGAGCTGCTGGAACGCACCGACCTGGGCGTGGAGCAGATCGCCGACCGGGTCGGGCTCGGCACGGGCGCCAATCTGCGCCTGCACTTCCAGCGGATTCTCGGCACGTCGCCGACGGAGTACCGGCACACGTTCTCGCCGTGAGGGTGCTCGCCGTGTGGGTCTTCGGCCTGAGCCTTTCCGGGCCGGAGCTTCGAGGGCCGGAGCGGTACGGAGCCGCCGGACCTGAGGCGGGTCGGTTCCGGGCCGCTCGCGCCGTCACGACCGGCTGGCGAGATCCTTGCGGGCACTGTCATTCGAGCCACTGTCGGGCCGGCGTGCGGTTGCCGACCATGGGAGACGTAACGAAAGGAGCCCTCTCATGACCCGCATCGCCGTCAACGGATTCGGCCGTATCGGTCGCAACACCCTCCGCGCCCTGCTCGCCCGCGACACCGACCTCGAAGTGGTCGCCGTCAACGACCTGACCGCGCCCGAGGCGCTGGCCCACCTGCTCGAGTTCGACAGCACGCTCGGCCGCCTCGACGCCTCCGTCGAGGTGGACGGGACCGACCTGGTGGTCGACGGCCGCCGTATCAAGGTGCTCGCCGAGCGCGAGCCCGAGAAGCTGCCGTGGGCCGAGCTGGGCGTCGAGATCGTGCTGGAGTCCACCGGCCGCTTCACCTCTGCGGACGCCGCCCGTGCCCACATCCGCGCAGGTGCCAAGCGCGTCCTGGTCAGCGCCCCCTCGGACGGCGCCGACGTCACGCTCGCGTACGGCGTCAACACCGACGACTACGACCCCGCCTCGCACGTGATCGTCTCGAACGCCTCGTGCACCACCAACGCGCTGGCCCCGCTCGCCGCCGTCCTGGACGACCTGGCCGGCATCGAGCACGGCTTCATGACCACCGTGCACGCCTACACCCAGGAGCAGAACCTCCAGGACGGCCCGCACCGCGACCTGCGCCGGGCCCGCGCCGCCGGGGTCAACATCGTCCCCACCACGACCGGCGCCGCCAAGGCCATCGGCCGCGTGCTGCCCGGCCTCGACGGGAAGCTGTCCGGCGACTCCATCCGCGTACCGGTCCCGGTCGGCTCGATCGTGGAGCTGAACACCACCGTCGCGCGCGAGGTCACCCGCGACGAAGTGCTCGCCGCCTATCGCGCCGCCGCCGACGGCCCCCTCAAGGGCGTCCTCGAATACACCGACAAGCCCCTGGTCTCCAGCGACATCACCGGCCGCCCCGCCTCCTCGATCTTCGACTCCGCCCTCACCCGCGTCGACGGCAAGCACGTCAAGGTCGTCGCCTGGTACGACAACGAATGGGGCTTCTCCAACCGCGTCATCGACACCCTCGAACTCCTCGCCCACTCCTGACCGACACCCGGCCTCGGGCCACCGCCGCTCGGCGTCGGTCAAGGCGAGCCGTCCGTCAGGGCCGGAAGGCGTGAGAGACGGCGGTGGCCAGGCCGGTGCGGCGGCGGGCGTGGTCCGCGGCCGGAGGAACCCGACGAATCCGCCGTGCTCGACGCCCTCGACACGGGCGGTCCGCTGTGGATGTTCCCGACGCCTACACCGAGACCGAGCGAGTCCGCGGCGATGATCCGGTCCAGTTCGTCGCGGTCGGCGGTGAAGGCGGGTTCGACAGTCAGCGTGCCTCCGAGGGCAGGTTTCGGGAGTGGCCGGATCTGGATCACGTGATGCCGCGGGCGCGGCGTGGCAGTGCCGGTGCCGGCACCGCCACCGCGAACGCCGAGGCGCAGCAGACGCGGTACGCGTACCGGATCAGGGGCCCGGCCGTGACCTGCGAGAACACCACTCGCTAGCATGGTCGTCGGGAACCGTACCGGGCCTCACCGGCGGCCCAGGACGGTGAACGGCGGCTGCCGCCGGGCTCGACCCGGGCTCGACCCGGACTCGACCCGGACGCGGCGCGATCGGGACGATCGAGAAGCCGCCACGTCTCGTCCAGCCGCCGACAGCGCATTCGCCGCCCCCCGCCGGGCCTTCCGGCACCGGGCGGAACGACCGACGAGAGGAACCCCCGCCCGTGACGGCCGAGGCCATCGAGACCCACGACTTCCCGTTCGACCCGACGTACGGATACGACCTGGACCGGCTGCTCCAGGTCGGTAGCCCCGAGGCGCCGGCCGACTTCGGCGACTTCTGGCAGGGCGCGTACGCCAAGGCGCTGGCGGTCGACACCGCGCCGCGGGTGGGAGCGCTGGAGGAGGAGCGGGACGGCGTACGCGTCCACGCGGTGTCGTACACCTCGGTCGGCGGCTTCCGCGTGGGCGGCTGGCTGACGCTGCCCGCCGACGGGCACGTCACGCACGGCATGGTCGTCCTGCACGGCTACGGCGGCAGGGACGCCGTCGATGTGACGCTGCCCCCGCCCGGCACCGCCGCGATCTGGCCGTGCGCGCGCGGAATGGCCACGCGCAGCCTCGACCCGGAGATTCCGGCGACAGCGGCCGAACACGTCGTGTACGGCATCGCCTCGCGCGAGACCTACGTGCACGGCGGATGCGTCGCCGACACCTGGTGCGCGGCCTCCGCGCTGCTCGCGCTTGTACCGGGAGCGGCGCGCCAACTCACCCTGGTGGGAGGCAGTTTCGGCGGCGGGATCGGCGCCCTGGCGCTGCCCTGGGACGACCGGTTCCACCACGGGCTGCTGACCGTGCCCAGCTTCGGCAACCATCCGCTGCGGCTGACCCTGCCCTGCACGGGCAGCGGCGAGGCGGTCCGCGCCCACCACGCCCGGCACCCCGAAGTCACCGAAGTGCTCGGCTACTTCGACGCGGCCGTCGCCGCCACCCGCGTCCGCGTCCCCGTCCACGTCGGCGCCGCCGTGTTCGACCCCGCGGTGCCGCCGCCCGGACAATTCGCCGTGCACAACGCGCTGGGCGGCCCGAAGGAGCTGTTCGTCCTGACGGCAGGTCACGTCGACTACCCGGCCGCCGCCGAGGAGGACGCCCGACTGCGGGCGGCACAGCGGGAGTTCCTGGCGGAGGCCGACCCGCGATAACGGCCGCCGGTCACCAGGGCCGCCCACGGCCGCCGCCCAGGGTCGCCCAGGGCCGCCTAGGACCGACCGGGACCGCGTAGGGCCGTCGTGGAAACGTTCCGCACGCGGTGCTGACGCGCCCTCGGTACGAGGACCGGACGGGACATCGGATGGCCGCTGGGCCGTGATGCGCGACGGCCAGTCGTCGTCGGCGAGTCCGGCAGCGGCAGGACGGCGGGTCCTCTTCCAGCGGAACGCCCGCGGCGAGATCCAGCCGGTGCGCGGCGCCGGACGGGCGGCCCGCGCCTACCATGCTGACGTGCAGCTCATTTTTCCGGACCCGCTCGGCTCGTTGAATCCGCTGCGCCGTGCCCGCCGTGCCTGCCGAGCCCGTCGCACCGTGGAGCGCCATGCCGCGCCCGCGCGGACCGGGTCAGGACCGGGCCGGGCGGGCGGATTCGCCGGGACCGCGCACGCGGCAGCCGCGCGCCGCCGCCAGGGGACCGGCCCGGCCCGGCGCGAGCCGGTGACGCACAAGGACAGTCCCCTGCGACAGGAGAGCACACCGTGACCGCCCGCCGCCGCGACCGCGCCCCCAACCAGGCCGACGTGGCCCGTCTCGCCGGGGTGTCCCAGTCGGCGGTCTCCCGCGTGATCAGCGGCGACGCCGTCCGCGCCAGGATCCCCGAGGAGACCCGCAAGCGGGTCTTCGACGCGGTCAGGGAACTCGGGTACGTCGCCAACCCGGCCGCCCGCGCGATGCGCAACAAGCGCACCAACCTGCTCGGGGTGCACACCTTCGAGGCCGTCTTCCCGCACGCCCGCGAGGACTTCTACTTCGAATTCCTCCAGGGCATCGAGGAGCGCGCGGAGGAGACCGGCTTCGACCTGGTGCTGTTCACCTCCACCGGCAGCGGCGACGGAGGCCGCCGAAACATCTACCGCGACGGCACCAACCGGCTGCGCCTGGCCGACGGCAGCGTGCTGCTCGGTGTGTCCACCGACCGCGGCGAACTGGCCAGGCTCTGGTACGAGGGCTACCCGTTCATCCACATCGGCCGCCGCGAGGTGCCCGGCGCCGAGATCCCGTGCGTCATCCCCGACTACGAGACCGCGGCGGCGGGCATCGTGGAGAAGCTCGCCGCACTCGGCCACCGCAGAATCGGCTATCTGCGCGAGGCCCTGGAGATGGAGCCGTACACCGACCGCCGGGAGGGTTACGCACGGGCCGTCCGCGAATTCGGTCTCACCGACGACTCGCCCGGCTTCCGCGGCGAGACCGGCCTGTCCGACGCGTGGCTCGACCACCTGGTCACGGGACCCGAGACGGCCGTCGTCGCCGAGAGCGTACGGCTCGCCGAGACGCTGCGGACGAAGCTGGCCGAGCGCGGCCTGCGGGTGCCGGACTACCTGTCCGTCGCCGTGCTCGAAGGCGCGCCCGAGCAGCCGGAAGGCCGGTGGGTGTCGCTGGAGATCCCGCGCGTCGAGATCGGCCGGACCGCCGTGAACCAGCTCATCGCGATGCTCGACGACCCCGGCCGCCGCGCCGACAGCCTCCTCGTCCCCTGCTCGATCGCCGCCGGCACCACCCTGGCTCCTCCCCGCCACTGACGGTCACCGACTGCTCGGCAGACCGTCCGAACGCCCGCCCGCGCGCCCGAATGCCCGCCGCCCGTCCGGGCCGCATTGTGGTATTCGCCAACCGTGCCGATAACGCCGAGACGGCGCATAGGGCCGTTGTACGAGCAGGGCCGGACAAAGCCGGGCAGCGGCTCTCACCAGCGGCTAAGCGGAATTCACACAGGCGCGGGCATCCGTCCGCTACCCGCGCCTACGCGAAATATTCGACGGACATTGACGGAACGTCACGAAACGCTGGGGGCGGGCGAATATTCAAGAGAAGTGTGTTGCTGTCGTGAAGGCGTTGATCTACGGTTCTCGATTTTTCGCGCACTGTTAACAGACGCCTACAAGGCGGCGCGTCTCATGGGGGGATTATGGATTTGGGTGGGGTCAGACGTGTGCGTGCGTCTCGTGGCTGATAGTGACGCTCGCGTCCGCTCTGGTCGTCGCGGTGGGTCCCGCGGCGGCGGTAGCGGTCGCCGCGGCACCGGCATCGGCTCCGGGCGCCGAGCCGACGTCGACATCGATGTCGAAGGCGACACGGTCCTCGAAGCCGGCGAAGGCCGACACCGGTGTCTCGCACCGCACGGCGCTCACGCGGGACGCGGCGGTCGCCGAGGCGGCCGAGGCCGGGCAGAGCGTGGAGATCACCTCGCTGCGGACGGAGTCCAACGAGACGTACGCGCTGCCGGCCGGCAGCCTGGAGACGGACCAGCACCTGCGTCCGGTCCGGGCCCGTGTCGGCGGCGAGTGGAAGACGGTCGACAACACTCTGGTGCGGCAGCCGGACGGCAGTGTCGCGCCCGCGGTCGCGTCCGTCGGCATGGAGCTGTCGGGCGGCGGGTCCGCGCCGCTGGTGACCCTGGACAGGGCCGGGCGGAAACTGTCGTACACCTGGCCGTCGGCGCTGCCCGCGCCGACGCTCGACGGCGACACCGCCACGTACAAGAACGTCCTGCCGGATGTCGACCTCCGGATGCGCGCGGACACCGACGGCTTCCACGAACTGCTGGTGCTCAACACCGCCGCCGCGGCGCGGAATCCGGCGCTCACGCAGCTCACCTTCGGGGTGGTGACCGACGGCCTCGACGTGGCGCGCACCGCCGACGGCGGTCTGACCGCCACCGACACCACGACCGGCGGTGAGGTCTTCGCGGCGCCGCAGCCGATCATGTGGGACTCCGGCACGCAGGGGACGAACACCCCGGCGGCGGCAACCAGGAGCGCCGGGACCGCCAAGGGCGCGAAGACCGCGACCGCCGAGGACGGCGGCCCGGAGGACCCGGCGAAGGCCGACCGGTACGTCCCAGATGGCGCCGATCGCCGTCGCCGTCGACACCTCCGACGCGTCCGGCTCGCTGACGCTGACGCTGACGCCCGACCACGCGCTGCTGACCGGCGCGGACACCTCGTTCCCGCTGTACATCGACCCGCAGACGTACACCCCCAAGGCGGGGGACTGGACGATGGTCTCGCGCTACTGGGCGTCCAGCCCGCAGTACCGCTTCAACGGCGACGACGACGCCGGTGTGGGCGACTGCGACTGGACCTACTGCGCGCCCAGGGACGTCAAACGGCTCTTCTACTCCTTCCCGACGTCGAAGTTCGCGGGCAAGACGATCCTGGACGCCACCTTCGTCGCGCACGAGACGTGGTCGGCGTCGTGCACCGCCAAGCCGATCGAGCTGTGGCGCACGAGCGGCTTCACCAAGGGCACGACCTGGAACTCCTCCGCCGACCACTGGCTCGACCACATCGACACCCAGACCGAGGCGCACGGCTACTCCGGCGGCGCGGCCTCCGACGTCGAGTTCAACGCCACCACCGGGGTGAAGTACGCCGCGGCCCACAACTCCGGGACCACCACCTTCGGTGTCGGTGCGGATCCGCACCCTGCCGACGATCAGCGCGAGCGATGTCACCGACCCGGACGGCGACCAGGTGAGTGTGCAGTTCTCCGTCGCGTGGGACGCAGGTGACGGCAAGGGCCTGGTCACGCAGTGGACTTCGGCGAAGATCGGCCCGAAGAAGTCCGGCTCGACCTTCTCCACGAAGCTCACCGCGAGGCTCGGCGGCAAGACGGTCCCGAAGAACAAGACGATCGCCTGGCAGGCCCGTGCGGTCGACTACGACCAGGGCAAGTACTACAGCTACTCCCCGTGGTCGTCCGCGGGTTCCGCGACCAACTGCTACTGGGTGTACGACACCACCGTGCCGGCGGGACCCGTGATCACCTCGGGCGACTACCCGGCGGTCGACGACGACAACCCGAACGACCCGACGTACGACGGTGTCGGCCGTGACGGCGACTTCACCTTCCGGTCGGCCTCCACCGACGTCGTGAAGTACTGCTACGGCGTCAACGCGGACGCGGTGTGCGACACGGCCCACACGGTGGCCACCTCGGGCGGCGCGGCGAAGTCGGTGACCTTCCGGCCGACCCGCGCGGGCACCAACTTCCTGAACGTGCAGGCGTTCGACAGCGCGGGCAACGGCAGTGAGCCTGAGGTGTACGAGTTCCGGGTCAAGGAGGGCCAGCCCGCCCGCGCCCAGTGGCGACTCGACGACGACGCGGGCGCCGCGCAGGCGGCCGGTTCCGCCGGCGACCGCACCCTGAACGCGGTCGGCTCGCCGGCCCTCGGCGCGCCCGGCAAGTCCGGCACCGCCGTCGACTTCAACGGCACCGACTCCTACCTCCAGTCCGACATCCCGGCCGTCCACACCGACCAGGGCATGACGGTCGCCGCCTGGGTGAAGCTCGACCGGATGCCGACCACCGCGGCGGTCGTCGCCGCCCAGCCGGGCAACAACGCACCGGGCTTCGAGCTGTACTACTCGCAGGGCTACGACCGGTGGGTGTTCAACCAGTACAGCTCCGACTCGGCCACCGCCACCCCGGTCCGCGCGATGTCCGCCACGGCGGGCGGCGTGACGGCCGGACAGTGGTACCACCTGCTCGGCACGTACGACGGGACGGCCCACACGCTGTCGCTGTACGTCAACGGGACCCTGACGGGGACCACGAGCTACACGACCGCGTGGGACGCGCGGCGCGGTCTCCAGATCGGCGCGGGGAACTACTCCGGCTCCCCGGGGAGCTTCTTCCCCGGCACGGTCGACGACGTCCGGATCTACGACAAGCCCCTGGTGGCCGCCGACGTGGCGCACCTGTACAAGGGGGGAGCAGCTCGGGGCCGGCCGACCGGCCAGCGCGGTCTTCCCGCTGGACGAACCGGCCACGCAGGACGACGGCAACCCCACCACGGTGGTGCACGGCCAGGCCGACGTGGACCTCGCGGTCTTCCACGGCGGGGTCACCGCGGGAAGCGCGGGCGCGCAGGACACGTCGCTGACCCTCAACGGCACCAGCGGCTACGCGTCCACCCGCTCCCCGCAGGTCAACAACCAGCGGAGCTTCTCCGTGGTCGGCTGGGCGAAACTGTCCGCCAAACCCGACCACGCGGCGATCATCGCCACCCAGACCGGCGCCTACCGGCCGGGCTTCGAGCTGTACTACTCGGCGACCTTCGGGTGGTCCTTCGACGCCTACACCGCGGACTCCGACAGCGCCACGATCGTGCGGGCCGCCCAGGGCGACACCACCCGTTCACCGGCCGGTGTGTGGACCCATCTCCTGGGCTCGTACGACGCGAACACCGACGACATGCGGCTGTACGTCAACGGCGTCTGGGTGGCCACGACGAAATTCGCCGCGCCCTTCTACGGCAAGGGACCCGTCCAGATCGGCGTCGGGTCGTACGACGGCGCACCGAGCAGCTTCTTTCCCGGTCAGATCGACGACGTGCGGTTCTACGACCGGGCCCTGTCGGCGCCGGAAGCCGAGTCGATGTACCACAACCAGCTCGTGGTCGAAGGGCGTTGGAAGCTGGACAGCGCGTCCGGCAGTCCCCAGGTCTCGCCCGACTCGCTGACCACCGCGGCCGACCAGCACCCGCTGACCCTCGGCGGCGGCGCGCAGATCGACGCCACGGGTGCCAACAGCATGGTCGGCACCGGGTCGTTGGTGCTCAACGGCACGGCCACCGGCTACGCGTCGACCACCACGTCACCGATCCACACCAACAGCAGCTTCACGGTGGGCGCGTGGGTGTCCACCGCGGCGCGGCCGACGAAACCGGTGACGGTGCTGAGCATGGCCGGTACGAACACCAACGGTTTCGCGGTGCGTTACGTACCCGACTCCGCCGACCCGGCCCACGCCGGCGCCTGGCAGTTGCAGACGTCCAACGCGGACGGGACCGGCGCCGTCGTCTCGACCGCCGCCGACACCAGCTTCCAGGACAACGGCGCGTGGGATCACATCGCCGTGGTCTACGACCTGATGGCCGGTCAGATGCGGTTGTACATCAACGGCCAGATGCAGCAGTCGCTCTGCTCCGACGATGACGACGACGGTAACCCCGACGACCCGGCGTGCAAGGAGTCGGTGTCGTGGAACTCCTCGGTGCTGCCGTTCGACGCGACCAAGGGCCTGCAACTGGGCCGGCTCAAGACCGGCACGTCCACCTGGGGCGAGTACTGGCCCGGCGTGATCGACGACGTGTGGGTCTTCGGCGGAGTCGCGACCGACACCCAGATCGCGGCGCTCGCCAGCGGCGTGGATCTCGACACCACCGCCGGGCCCTGACCCGGTAGCACCACCGGGGCGGCGCGCGGTTCATCGCGCGCCGCCCCGGGCGCGTGGCATTCGACGAAGTGACAGATCAGACACGTGCGCACGGGCGGAGCCCGGCGGCGGTTCGTGCTGCCGACGTCGGAAGACGGGGGCGCACACGGTGAGGGATGGGGACGGGACAAGCGTGAGCGACAGACGGACATCAACGGGCGGCGCGCGCGGCAAGGCCGCGCTGCTCGCCTGCGGAGCACTGGTGGCGGGCCTGCTGCAAGTGGCCGCGCTGCCGGCGGCCCAGGCCGACGACATGCCGAGAACACCGTCCCCGGGCGTGCCCGTGGCCGGACACTCCAGCACCACGACGGCGCCCCGCGCCGAGGACGGCCTGCCGCACCGGGCCGACGACCGGGCCGCGGAGAAGTCCTGGGCCGCGCCCGGAACCGCCACGGTGACGCTGCCCGCCGCGCACGCCGAGCCCTCGGCGGTGCGCGCCGGAAAGCTCCCGGTGACCCTCACCGTGCCGGCGGCGGCGACGTCCGCCACGGCCCGCGGCTCGGCCAAGGCGTCGGCCGCGCCGTTGAGCGGCGCGGCGACCGTACGCGTCCTGGACCGGGAGACCACGCGGGCCGCGGGCGTGGACGGCCTCCTGTTCACCGTCGCACCGCGGGCGGACGCCGAGGGCGGCACCGTCGGCGTCCGCGTGGACGCCAGCGCGTACGCCCAGGCGTACGGCGGCGCCTACGCGGCCCGGCTGCGCCTGGTGACACTGCCCGCGTGCGCGCTGACCACCCCCGGCAAGGCCGCCTGCACCACGCGGACCCCGGTCCGCGCCACGAACGACGCGGCCACGCACACGCTGACCGCCGACGCGCTGACCCTGGCGTCCTCGGGCGCGTCCGGTACCGCGACCGTCCTCGCGGCCACCGCCGGCACGTCGAGCGACCACGGCGACTACACCGCCACCTCGCTGTCCCCGTCCTCGAACTGGAACGTCGGGCCCAACACCGGCTCCTTCACCTGGTCCTACGACATGCCAGCCCCCGACGTGCCGGGCAGCTTCACCCCGAAGGTCGGCCGTCGGTGGCCCTGGACGCCCCGGGTGATGTCGCGGCCGTCGTCGCCCACGTCCGGGCGGAGCTGGACACCGATATCGACGTCGGCTGGCGCGAGTTCCTGGACCTGGTGGAGCCGGGCGAGCTGGAGTCGGACCCGGCCCGAGCCGCGCTCGCGCAGCGCCGCCGCTGGTTTCGCGCCAACCCGAACGGTGCGGACGCCCTCGCCGTGGCCGCCAAGGCATCTGACGCGGCTCGGGAGCGGACCGCGCAGTTCCTGCTGAACGAGCGGCTCGAGCAGCTGCGCGGGCAGACGGCAGAACACGCCGCGGCGGTGTTGGCATGACCGGCGAGCCCAGCGGGGTCGACCTCGCTGGGCCAGGCCCTGGCCGCGGCCTGGGAGCAGGCGAAGAAGAGCGGCGCCGCCTACAGGAAGAAGCCGCTGAGGCGCACCGGGCAGGCCGTACGGCGCGACGGGCGCGAGCCGCTCGGGCTCGGGGCCGCGATCGACATGATGATAACGGGCGCGGCCTGGTCGCCCCGGCCGCCAGCGGCAGCGTCCTGGCCCGATGGGAGACCATCCTCACGGCGGCCGCACCCGAGCTCGCCGGGCACGTCCAGGCGGTGAAGGCGGGGCCAGGCCTGCTGTCGCTCGGCGCAACCGGCGCCGGTCTACCGTTGTGCTCCGGTCAGCCGTACCGGAGTCAAGGTCGCCTCTTCCACGGGGAGACCGTGGCTACGGAGCACGCACCAGGTGTCCTCGAGCCGGGCGATGCCCACCCATACCTCAGGCGTCACGTCATGGACGTCCAGTTCGTACCGACCCCAGCTGGCGGTCACCTCATGCGTGGTCCAGACGTCGGGACGCGTCTGTGTGAGCGCTGCCGCCACGGCACTCTCGAAATCCTCCCCGCCTGTGGTCAGGCCTCCGGCGGGAAATGTTCCGTGCGTATCGATCAGGAGGTGGCGCACGGTGTTTTCCAGGGACTGTTGCCGGAACATCGCAAGGTCCGTCATGTACTGGCGGGGCTGGCTGGCGACGACAAGCCGACGGCCGCTCTCATCGGTATGGCTGATCGCGTAAGGAGGCGTCAGATGCCTCCAGAGGACAACGCCCGCACGGCGGCTTCGTACGCGCTGGTTGAGGTGGCGTCGACCGCTAAAGCCAGGCCCGAGTCCATAGACTACGGCCGGTTCATCCGAGTACGGCTTGCCGGTCGTTGCCTGTTGTAACTGGCGGCGTCGTACCCACTTCGCGAAGACCATGAGATAACCGTAGCCCGCTCCCCCGTACCGGGGAAGCGGGCCGAATCCACCAGGCTAGACCGCGCACGCCAGTTCAGCTATGGACGGTAATGCAGGGTGTTCCGCCCTCGGAGCCGCCCCAGTAGTTGCACAGTTTGGTGCCGTCCTTCCATGAACGCGGCAAGTCGTCGAACCTTGATTGGTAACGGCCAGCGCCGTACCACGGCTGGTAAAGGACCTCCAGCACGGTCGTATTGACGATGTAGCTGGCTCCCACAGTCCCGGCGGCGCAGGAACAGAAATAGGCGTCCGTGGTCCAGTTGCTGACTGTGAGACCGGAGCCGGTGACTTCGATGCAGGTGGCGAAGGCGCTGCCTGTTGGATTGCATTTGCTGGCGCTGTTGGGCGACACCGACGATTTGACGGCCGCCTGAGAGACACCGGGGAGGTCCTTGACGTGACCGACCAGGACGTACTCCGGGTAGTGCGTCCCCTGGGGCGGCTTGGGCAGAGAGGGCGAGTCTCCCGGCACACGGGTGAGCGTCACCTGCTGGTTCCCGTCGATGTGGGTTCCAAGCTTGACGGAGGAGATCCACGAAAAGTCATCGGGCGAGGCATGGGCCGATGCCGGCCCACTCCATGCGAGAACCACCGCGAATGCGATCGTGAGCGCATTGAGGAGCTTCGAAATCCGAAAGCGTAAAGTCATGCGACTTCCTTCGGTCTATGGCGTCGAACAATAATATTCGCCCGACTTGGAGAGACGATTCTTGTCGAGCCGTCGGCCCAGGAAAACCAAGATTGCCATCTTGGCTGATTCTTTACTGCATATGACTCAAATTATCGGGGAATATTGCACTCCGAATGAAATAGGAATATTTCAGTCCGAGCGGAATTTTATATTTCGCTTCAGGTGACGTCTGCGCCGACTGGCATAACTGCAGGCCGTGGCCCGGGGCAGACCACACGCCGACGTTATGGAGCAGACGATGGGCTGGAGGCGTCGGTGGGCCGACCGGCTCGCCGACGCCTCCCGTCGGCCGCTGAGCACCGAGCAGGCGCTGAGGACCCCACCGCGGCTGACCACAGCCCCGCCCCGCCTCAGCGCCCCGTCGCCTTGGCTTTGTATCTCAGTGCGGGAGTCGTTTCGAGGTGACTGTGGGAGTCACCTCCTGACCGAGTGTGCGATGTCGGTTCGTTTTGACGTCACTCAGGTTCTTGCGGTGGGACGGTGGAGTGTGCTTCCACCGCAGGGGCCCATGGGGAAGTCTGGGCAGGGGGGCTGATATCCAGTTGAGGTGATAGTCGAGGGTGGGTCATGATCCCGTCTCATGCCGGAAACCTCGCCCTCCAGTCCTCGCTCCGTCGCCCTCGTCACCGGTGCGGGCGGGCGCACCGTGAACATCGGCTCCGCCGTGGCCCGCCGCCTCGCCGAGACCGGCTGGGACGTCGCGTTCACCTACTGGCGCCCCTACGACGAAGAGAAGCCCTGGGAGCCCGAGCCCGATGCGCCTACGGCGCTCGGTCGCCAGTTGGGCAGCCTGGGTGCCCGGCACACCGCCGTGGAAGCAGACCTCGCAGCCCCGGCCGTCCCAGCAGCCGTCTTCGACTCCGCTGAGAGGGACCTTGGGCCCGTCAGGGCTCTGGTGATGTGCCACTGCGAACAGCGTGACCTGAACCTCCGGACCACGACCGTGGACAGCTTCGACCGGCACTTCGCGGTCAACGCCCGGGCCGCGTGGCTGCTCATCCGCGAGTTCGGGCGGCGCTTTCAAGGAACGGCCGACGATGCCGACCCCGGGCGCATCATCGCCTTCACCAGCGACCACGTCGTCGGCAACCTTCCCTACGGCGCCAGCAAAGGCGCCCTGGACCGCATCACCCTCGCCGCCGCCCACGAGTTCGCCCAGCTTGGCATCCGCGCCAATGTCATCAACCCCGGCCCCATCGACACCGGGTGGATGACGGACGAGATCCGTGCTTCCGGCAGCAAGCAAACGCCCGCAGGACGGATCGCGGGCCCCGAGGAGCCCGCCAATCTCGTTGCTTTCCTCTGCTCCCCGCAAGGCCAGTGGATCAACGGCCAGCACCTCTTCAGCAACGGCGGCTTCCGCACCGCTCTCTGAAGGAGAGCCGGTCGAGCCGGTATCGGTCTCGAACCACTGAGCGACATCAGTTCTCACTGACGTTGATCATGGAATTGCGCGGCAGGCGACTCCCGAACTCGCGTCGAAATGACATCCATGGAAAGCGACACAGCCATCGCCTCAGCCGAGTTGCGGGGACGGGGCGCCGACATGTCAGCCGTACGTCCGTCCCGAGCGCGCTGGACCAGGGCCCTGTGTAGGCCGTGCTGTCAGAAGCGGGAGGGCCGGGTCATTGCCCGGGCTTGGACAGCAACCGGTCCTGGACGGTGTGCGGTGCGAGCGGCTCCTCAAAGAATCTGTCGATCCGATTACACGGTTACGGCATCCCGTGCCTCTCAAGAGGTAGCGGGTCACGGTGGCCTGGCTTTCACGCAGATAGAGGGGGACCGCCTTGGACGCGACGACTGTCCTGGTGACCGTTGCCTCGCTCGTCACGGGCAGAGTGTGTCTGCTGATCGGGTTGTCGATGCGCTTGCGGTGGCGGACCAGGCACGAACAAGTACAGAGGCAGCACCTCACGTCAGTTGCTCAGTCGGTCGGCGGGGGCAGTGACCTGGAAATCGTGGAGCAGCGGCCGGATGGACACAGCCTCTGCCTCTGCCCTCGAAGTGGAACTACGCCCCCCGCCCGAGTGCGTATCGCTCCCCTGACCAGCTCGTTGGGTGACTGGTGACGTCTTCCGCAGTTCGTGGGCGGCGCTGCCTACGGAGCGACCGTGCTGCCCGTCGGGCCGGGCGTCGGCGGTGCGCGTGACCTGTCGGTGCGAGTCAGGGAGACCTGTCGGAAGGCACGGCCGCAGAATCGACGGAATCATCTGCAGCCGGCCGGTTCAACGCGCGGATCCGGAGTTCCGTGAGGTGGCGTCGAAGTTGTTCGGGCTGCCGCTACGCGTGCTCGACTGCTCTAGCTCATGAGCTCTTCCCACAGCTTGCCCTCAAGTTCGGCTACCGCCTCCTGCAGACCGCGGACGTCGCCGTCACCAGTGGCGATCGTCTTCAGCATGCCGTGCACATTCCACATCAGGTGGTACGGCAGGGCTACCTCGGGAGCGACGCGGGTGCTATCGCCGGGCGCTTCGACTCGCCAGCCGAGAATGAGTTGAGGATCTTGATCATGCGTGATGTCCTTGATGACTGCGGCCGGGCCCGCGCCCGCCGCCTTCGCCTGAGCGATGAACTGCGCCACCTCGCCCACGGTGGTCTTCTCATCCCAGAGCAACTCGATCCTGATGGTCATTCTTCTTCTCTCCGGCGTAGAGATAGGTGGGTCGACATCCAACCAGATCCGCCGACAGCGTGCCGCTGGCACAAGCCGCCCATCCGGCGTGAGCCGCGCCTGCCACCTGCCAGGACTCTCGCGCTGCTCTGCGGTCACTCCATACCCGGCCCGATGGCAGCCGTGGCCGCGGACACCGCCGCGCCGCGGAGCGCGCCAGCGCTGTCTCTGTCCAAACTATGGTGTTCGATGCGAACACCGGCCCGGGTCTGTAACGACTGCCAGTCATGCAGCCGGTGGGGACTCGGCAGGGGCGGCTTGGTCGGCAGGCTGATCCAGCTGCTGCTCACGACGCCGCTGCTCGTTGCGAAGTGCCTCGACACGCTGGGTGAATTTGGCGAGAGCCTCGTCCTCTTGCGACTCGCCGTACTGGCTGTACTCACCGATGCCAAGCGTCACGGCATTCAGTTCCTCCTCGATGGCGTCAGCCGTCTGCCGTAGGAAGTAGCTCCGCTCCCGGTACTTGTAGTAACCGGTGAACGCGGATGCGAGGGTGACGCTGAATCCAAGAACCACGACTGACAGGGTCTGCCAGTCCCAGTCCTGTTGACCGGTGGCGGCGAGCGTGGTCATCGCGGTCGACCCGATGATGATCAGGGACTGCAGGCTGTTATGGACACGACGGTAGTGGCGGCTCTCCCGTCCGAGCTGGGCAATGACCTCGGCTGTGTCCTCGCGGTACAGGCCGCGACGATCCGCCAATGGCGGATGTACCCGCAGGCTCTTCATACGCAGCTCTTCACGCTCGATGGCGAGACGGTCCCGTAGTTGCGCGAGGCTGTACTTGTAACGGTCCGGTGCTTGGTGGTGAATGCGGAAATCGAGCGGGTCCGCCTGGACGAGGTGATCCACACAGATCACTGCGACCGTGAGGCCGCCAACGGCCAGAGCGGTTCCGAGGAAGCCTCTGCCAGCGACAAGGGCTGCATGGGTATCGGCGAACGCAACGTTCCACGCGATGAGCGAAGGGGTGCTCACGAGGGTGACGAGCAGGGAAGCGACCAGAAAGCGCGCACGTCTCCGCTTCCAGGCGACCTTTCGCTCCAGCTCCCCAACTTCCGTTCGTAACCTGGCGATCTCAGATGCCAACACTCGCCCCCATAGTCAACTCCGAGTGCGTACAGATCCGATAACCCTAAGTTATCCGTCGCACAGGTCGCTCAGTCGTATCAATGAAAGATCGTCCCCGGCGTACGACGAAGACGGCTGACGGCTTCGGTCTGGAAGTATTGCGCCGGGCAGTTGGTCGACGAAGGCGAACCGCTGCTGGATGGTCCAGACGCGGATTTGGAGCGGTCGGTGGGACATCCGCACCCACACTTCGTCGCCGCCAGGGCAGTAGGCGCCACACAATCGCGGCGCCTACGGTCGGCGAGAGCGTCAGCGTGCCGTACGCACGCTGACCGGTCAGGCCGCGAACATCAACGTCGGGCGGACCGAGACGTGCAACCGAGTGATCGTGTGACCGAAGTATCGGCTGGTCAGAGGACCCCAGGGCCATCGATTAGCGGGACCGCCCAGATGCAGCTGGCCGCATCCGGATCCGTGTGGCTTTCCCTGTCTCCCCGCAGCCCCACGCCCACGTTCACCGCCGCCTAGCCATGGCCTCCTGGTGACTGGCGTTCAGATGCCGGATGGACTGTGCGAGGCGCGGCTAGTCCGCCAAGTCGATGTTCCCGGAACTGGCGGCATGGACCAGCAGGCCGAACATACGGTGCAGAATCCCGCTCTCGTGACGCCGCCGTTCCCAGTCCTCATCCGGTACGGAGCCGACGTCGGGATCAGCCTGGAACCGGACGTCCTCCGCCAGGCACGCCCTCAGCGCGGCTGGCCATGCCGCCGGGAAGGGAGCGGGTGTGTTGGGATCCTCGGTCCCGGCCCAGATCCGCTCGGTACGCACCACCGCGCTGGTGATCCGTGATCCAGGCGCTCGGGTGAGGCGCTGCTCGAGGTCGTCCAACGCGGCCAGCTCGCGGGCGAGCCTCCGGATCGCTGCGCCATCAAGGTGACCGGCTGCGACGCCTTCACCCAGGGCGCGATGTGCACGCTGCACCCGGGCGACTCGATCGCGCACGGCCTCGGCAGGATCGCGGGCGGACCCGGCAAGGTGAAGGTGTCCTTCAAGGACAAGACCTCGTTCACCTTCACGGTGACCAACAAGGGATACTTCGACGACCCCGGTTCGCAGATCAAGTTCTCGATCTCGTCCCGGAAGGACGGCGTATACCTGACGCAGAAGGCTTATACGACGGGCTCGAACTGGTTCGCGTGGGCCGGGGTCAAGATGGGCGCTGCCAAGCAGCAGTGGCAGCAGCAGGCCCGCAATCTGCGGAACGCCATGGAGAACAACTAACGGATGACACGCACGACGCGCAGGGCCTGGCTGTCCTCGGCCCCATGGATCGCCGCCGCGGTGGCGACTCCGTGGGCGTCGAGGGCGGCCTCGCCCGTCGACCCCACGGTGATCACCCTGCTGGCCGCCTTTGCCGCCGTCGGCGTCCTGGGCATCCCGCTGGGCGTCCTGCTCGGACGCCTCGGCGTCCGGCGGGAAGCCGTCGCCGTGGCCGCGCTCGCGGTGGCCGGGGCGGCGGCTTCCTGCGCGGTCCGGATCGTCGGCGTCAGTGACGAGAGCCCGGCGGGCAAGGCGGCGATCGTCCTCGTGCCGGCCGCGCTCTTCGCGGCCCTGGCCCTGCCCTTGCCCGCCGTCGGCTTCGTCGTGGCGTGGGTGCGGTGGAAGCCTGCGCACTGAGCACGCGGTCGCCCGCCCGCCGGGTCGGTCAGGCCAGCGGCTCGTGGTTGGCCCAGACGACCTGGTACGGGTAGCGGGCCTGCCAGCGGCTGATGAGCTCTTCGGTGCCGGGGATGGCGAAGGCCGCGTTGAGCGCGTCGAGATCGGCGACGCCGATGTGGACGATCGCGGTGGCGGTGAACACCGGGCTGTGGTCGTCCGCCGGGACACGGATGTGGCGCTGGGCGGAGAAAGTGCGGACGTGCCCGGAGCCCACCATCAGGCTTTCGATGTCCTTGAGGTATTGATCCAGGTCCGCGTCCGGAATCGACGGGTCGAACGAGACAATCATCGTATGGCTGATCATGAGTCCATGGAACCGTCGCCCGGCCGCCAAGTCCAAGACCTTCTGGATCATCGGCGATAACCTGAGGGCATGAGTGACCTGGAGACGCGCGAGCTGGAGTACTTCGTCGCGGTCGCCGAGGAACTGCACTTCGGCCGCGCCGCCGAGCGGCTGTCCATCGCGCAGCCCGCGCTGTCGAAGGCGATCCGGCGGGTCGAGGCGCGCCTCGGTGTCCTGCTCCTGACCCGTACGAGCCGCCATGTGGCGCTCACCCCGGCGGGGGAGGCGCTGCTGCACCACGGCCGTCACGCGCTCAACGCGGTCGGCGCGGCGGCCGAGAGCGCGCGCCGGGCCGGTGACGCGCGGGCCCAGCTGCGGCTGGTGATCAAGCCGGGCGGCGACGCCAATCTGCTGTCCGGGATCCTCGCCGCGTACGCGGAACGCCCGGACGCGCGCCGGGTGGACGTGCTGTTCGGCGGCGCCACCGACCGGGCCGACCACCTGCGGGACGGCAGGGCCGATGTGGCGCTGCTGTACGCGCCGTTCGACGACCTCACCGGGCTCGCGTCCCAGACGCTTTTCGTGGAGGGGCGGGTGGCGATCCTGCCGCGTGACCACCGGCTGGCCGGGCGTACGGAGCTGCGGCTCGCGGATCTGGACGGCGAGACGCTGCCGCGCTGGCAGGGCGTGGGCTGGGCGGGCGTGCCCGACGACGGGAGCGGGCCGGAGGTCGCGGACGTGCCGCAGATGGTCCAGCTGATCGTGCTGGGGCGGATGGTCGCGGTGCTGCCGCGGTCGCTGGCCGAGCCGGCGCATCCGGGCCTGGTGTGCGTGCCGGTGATCGACGCGCCCACGAGTCGGCTGGTCGTGGCGTGGTCGCGGCGCGACG
Organism: Streptomyces sp. CBMA29; assembly: GCF_014596445.1. Classification (GTDB taxonomy): domain Bacteria; phylum Actinomycetota; class Actinomycetes; order Streptomycetales; family Streptomycetaceae; genus Actinacidiphila. The sequence continues at coordinate 90,624 of NZ_MECL01000007.1, forward strand.
ACCGGGCGCTTGTCGCCTCGTTCGTACGGGCGGCGGTGGCAGCGGCGGGCAGGGCGTAGCGGTACCGCGTACCGCGTGTGCGGCGGTGGGTGAGCGGCGCGCCGTTCACCCACCGCCGCGGGACCGCCGCGGGCCCGACCGCCGCCTCCACCGTACTGAGGTGGGGCGGCGGTCCGGCCGGTGCTGCGTGTGGTGCGTGTGGTGCTGCGTACGGCCTGACTACCGGCCGACGCGCGGGAGGCTGTTGAGCTTGCCGGGCAGCACGGTGTTCGTCTGCTGGGCCCGCATGAGAGCGATGACCGCGCCGACACCGGCGAGGATCAGGCTCACCCAGAAGCTGAAGCCGTGGCCACCGGCCGGGCCGAAGTCGGAGTGCGCGAAGATCGCGATCAGGTACAGGACGAAGCCCACCGCGAAGCCGACGAAGGTCAGCATGCGGTCGGGCGCGGGCAGCGTGACGGTGGGCACGAAGAGGCTGACCGCGAGGGCCGCGGCGCTGAGCACCGTGATGACCATCGCGAACCAGGCTATGAACAGCCCGTGGCTGAAGTGCCAGGCACTCCAACTCACGCTGCCGAGGTTGATGCCGTAACCGCTCCCGAAATCCCAGGAGTAGTAGTTGAAGAACGAGAAGATCAACACAATGAACCCGATACCGAGAATTGCCCAGTCGAGTCGGTTGACCGAAGCCGGGTCGAAAGAACCCCCGGACGGGCCGCTCGCGCTCGGCGGCTGAGTCGGTGGGCCCGGCGGCGGTACATCGTGCGACATGGTGACTTGTCTCCCTGCTGACGTCGTTCTACGAACACTCGGGGGCTGAGAATAGCGGTACGTCGCCCCACCCCGTAAGCAGGTTGGACCGACCTGCATCACATGGGTTCAATTGGTCGCTTTGTTACGTGTGGGGACGCCAGTGGCGGGAGTTGACTTCTCGGTCCCACGGGTTCCGTGGGGAGACTAAAAGGGGTGAAAGCAGCCCGCGCAAGGTTCAAGCATGCGCAAATTCGACGTATTTGGCCGCGCCCCGTCCCGCCCGCGTCCTGCCCGCGTCCCGCGCCTGGTCCGGCGTGTCGTCCCGTGCCGTTTTCGCTGACGTGTCACAGGCCGCGACGGCTGTCTCGTCCTACGGGACACAGGCAATTCCCGATCAAGGAGCGGACGATGAACCTCGCGCTGTGGATCGTCACCGGGCTGCTGGCCGCGGTGGCACTGACCGGCGGTGTTTCCAAGGCCTTCATTCCCAAGGACAAACTGGCCGCCGCTCACGGCGGCGGCTGGACCGGCGACGCCGGTGTCACCTTCGTCAAAAGCCTCGGCGTCCTCGAACTCCTCGCCGCTGTCGGCCTCATCCTTCCCGCCGCTCTCGACATCGCCCCCTTCTTCGTCCCCGTCACCGCGATCTGCTGGTGCCTCCTCATGGTCGGCGCGATGACCACCCACGCCCGCCGCCCGGCCGAAGCCCCCTTCGTCCTCCTCAACCTCTTCTACCTCTGCCTGGCCCTGTTCATCGCCTGGGGCCGCCTCGGCCCCCATCCCTTCACCGGCTGAGGCCGCGGCGGTCGCGGTCCTCGCGGCGGTGGGGGCTCATCCGGGCGGCGGTGAGGGCTCATCCTGGCGGCGGTGTGATGATCCGCTTCTCGAACCAGTGGTGGGCGTACGGCTCGTCGTTGAAGGCCGCGACCTCCTCGAAACCGCAGGAGTGGTACAGGCTGATCGCGGCGTTCAGCGCCTTGTTGGTGTCGAGGCGCAGCAGGTCGCGGCCGTTCCGGGCGGCCCGCAGCTCCAGTTCGGCCAGGAAGCGGCGGCCGAGGCCGAGCCTGCGGGCCCGGGGCGCGACCCACATGCGCTTGATCTCGGCCGGGGCGCCCGGCGGCAGCTTCAGACCGGCGCAGCCGACCGGCTCGCCGTGCAACCGGGCGACCAGGAAAAGGCCGTGCGGCGACCGGAGTTCACCGGCGTCGGGCAGCAGACTCCGCGCGGGGTCGAAACCGGTGTCGAAGCGTTCGCGCAACTCCGCGAAGTAGGACCGCATGCAGTCTTCGGCGTCGGGGTGGTCCGGGTCGACGGCGTCCAGCGTGACCGTCGCGGCGGTCAGCAGCCGGTCGACCTCGGCCATGGCGGCGACCAGCCGGGAGCGCTGGACGGCGTTGAGCGGCTCCAGCAGGGAGCCCGCCAGTTCGTCGCTGCGGCCGTCGAGCACGGCGCGCTCGGCGCGGCCGGCGTCGGTGAGCCGGACGGTGCGCACCCGTCTGTCGCGGGGCAGCGGCTCCACCGTCACCAGCCCGTCGGTCTCCAGGGAGCGCAGCAGACGGCTGACGTAACCCGAGTCGAGGCCGAGCCGTTCACGCAACCGCCGTACGTCCTGGCCCTGTTCGCCGACCTCCCACAGGATCCGGGCCTCGCCGACCGGCCGGTCGCGGCCCAGGTAGCGGTCGTGGAGCACGCCCACGTGCTCGGTGACGGTGCGGTTGAACCGCCGCACCTGGTCGATCTGCGCTGCGTCCATTCTCTGACTCTAGTCAGATAATGCGCTTCGAGCCAGAGTCGGCCGGCCCACGTCGCTCCCCGGTCGCTCGTAGGACCCGTGCGGAGGCTCGTAGGAGTGCGGAGGAGCGCCACCAAGCCGGTGATGGCGCTCCTCCGGTCCGGTCCTACTTCAGGTGGCGGGTGAAGAACTGGGCCGCGGCGTCCCCCGCGGACTGCGGGACTCCGGCGTGTCCGCCGAGGTGCGCGTGCAGGGACTTCTCCTTGGAGCCGAAGGTGTCGAACAGGTCCAGGGACGCCTGCCGGTCATTGCCTTCGTCGTCCCACTGAAGGAGGACGTGCAGGGGAATGGTGACCTGCTCGGCCTCCTCGAAGATGGCGCGGGGTACGAGGCTCCCGGCGAACAGAACGGCGGCCGAGACGCGCGGCTCGACCACCGCCAGCCGGACGCCGATGGAGATCACCCCTCCCGAGTACCCGACCGGGCCGTCGATCTCGGGAAGTGCGAGAAGGGCGTCCAGGGCGGTCCGCCATTCCGGGACGGCCGCCTCGACCAGGGGGAGGACGAGGGCGTGGACGATCTCGTCGCCGACCGGCTCGCCGGTCTCCATCGCCCGGCGCAGGCCGGCGCGGGCCTCATCGAGGGCGGGCAGGCGAGGCCGGTCGCCGCTTCCGGGGAGTTCGATGGTGGCGGTGGCGAAACCCTCCGCCGCGCAGCTCATGACCCGGCCCAGCAGCCGGGGGTACATCTTGCGCAGCCCGAGGGGAGGGTGGCCGAGCAGGATCAGCGGGGCCGGTGCGGTCGCGGACGCCGCATCAGGTGTCCACAGAATGCCGGGGATCTCGCCGAGGGTGAATTCGCGTTCGCGGACGCCTTCGTCGAGGCGTTGCTCAGAAGTGAATCGCATGGTCGTGCCTTTCGGGAGTGCTCGTTGACGGCGCTCCCGGACGACCTATCGCCCGACCGTGGCCCCAGAGGGGAGCACCCATGTCGATACTGCGCTCACGGGTACCACCTCCTCGTTCTCTCGCACGGCCTCCGAGAGAGTAGCAAGGGCCGGGAATGGTCCGCCAACGGGTTTTCTTCGCGACGCTTCAGGAGGTGCGTGTCCCGCCGGCGCTGAAAGACACCTGGCATACACGGCGCGGTCCACCTCCGACGCGTGAGGCGATGACCTCGAGTCACCTATGTGTACGGTCCAGGGCCCGCGCTTTGACCGACTCGCCGCGTAAAGTGTCGGCTCACATGCCCGTCTGTGATGTCCACGCGCGCACTGACGGTTTCCCGTTCGACCCGAAGGACTGAGCCGTGGCCGACCGGCCTGAGATCGTCTGCGTCTGCGGCTCCACCCGGTTCGTGGACGAGATGCGGGCGGCGAACCGTGACCTGACCTTCGCGGGTGTCATCGTCGTCGCGCCGGGCGAGGCAGACGAGTTGATCACCAGCGAGCAGAAGACCGCGTTGGACGCCCTCCACCTGCGCAAGATCGACCTGGCTGACCGCGTGCTGGTCGTCAACCCCGGCGGGTATGTCGGCGAGTCCACGCGCAGGGAGATCGCATACGCCCACGCCACCGGCAAGCCGATCTCGTTCACCGATCCCGTCTGACCAGTAGCGGCTTCGTGGCGTCGGCGCCGGTCTGAGCCACGATCGCTGTGGTGGCTTCGGCCGAGTGGGGCTTATGCGCCGGGCCGATGCGGTGGTTAGGCGGAGAGTTGGTCGAAGAGGTTGAGGGTGACCGCCCTGGCCCGCGCCTGCGGGGGGATCGTGAAGGTGTCCCAAGGGGAAGGCGTGCTGCTCAATGGGCTCAGCTCCGGGTACTTTCCGGAGAAGTTGGGGTTTGGTGGCGCCGCGATCCGCCGTGAGGATCGGTGGGCCGCGCGTGGATACTGAAGACCATGCGCATCGATATTGATCCCGGCCAGGTTGAACGGAACGTTTTCTACAAGCTCCTGACCTCGGTCGTCGTACCCCGGCCGATCGCCTGGGTGTCGACGACGTCGGCGGCGGGGACGGACAATTTGGCACCGCACAGCTTCTTCACGGTGGCGTGCGTGAGTCCGCCGGTGGTGCAGTTCACGTCGGTGGGGCGGAAGGACTCGGTGCGGAACATCGAGGAGACCGGGCAGTTCGTGGTGAGCCTGGCGCCGGAGCACCTTTTCGAGCAGATCAACGCGACGGCGACGGACTTCCCGCGCGGGACGAGTGAGTTCGACGCGGTGGGGATCGCGCGGGAGCCGAGCCTGAGGGTGAAGCCGCCCCGGGTGGCGGCCTCGCCGGTGGCGCTGGAGTGCGAGCTGCACAGCACGGTCCGGCTGGGGGACTCGACGGTGGTGTTCGGGCGGGTCGTGCACGCGGCCGTGTCGGAGGCCGTGCTGGACGACGGGCACCCGGACGTACGGAAACTGCGCCCGCTGTCGCGGTTGGGCAAGGACGAGTGGGGGACGCTCGGCGAGGTCCTGGAGATCAAGCGGATTCCGCTGGCGGACTGGTCCGGCCTGGGGATGTGACCGCTTCCGTGACCGTCTCGGAGGCGACGGAAGCGACGGAAGCCTCGCCGGGCTCGGCGAAGTCGGGGTCGGCCGCACGCGCCGAGCGGGTGCGGCGGGCCACCATGGCCGCCGCCACACCCGTGACGCCCAGGAATCCGAGGGCCAGCAGGAAGACCGGCGAGGTCGGGGAGGCGGCGCGACTGCCCGCGACCACATAGGCGGCGGTGTTCGCCGCGCTGCCCGCCGCCGTGGCGGTGAGGAAGGGCAGCAGCCGGATACGGGAGACGGCCGCCGCGTAGTTGGCGGCGGCGAAGGGCACCCCGGGGAAGAGCCGCAGCGCCAGCGTGCTGCGGAAGCCGTGCTTGCTGAGCTGCCGGTCGAGCGAGAGCACGATCCGCCCGCGCAGGAAGGGCCGTACGGCGTCACGGCCGAGCAGCCGCCCGAGCAGAAACGCGAGACCCGCGCCCAGCACGGTCCCGGCTATGGCGGCGGGCAGCCCGGCGTGGATGCCGTAGAGCGCCCCGGCGGCGGCGTTGAGCAGCGGTCGCGGGACAAACGCGACAGTGCACACTCCGTACGCGAGCGCGAAGAGGACGACCGCCGTCGTGCCCGACGTACGCGGCAGGCCGTGTGTCAGCAGATGCTGCGGCTGCCACGCCAGTACGGCGGCCCCCGCGCCCGCCAACAGCAGGATCAGCAGCGCGAACCGCGCCCACGGCGAGAGCAGCACGCGTGAGAACCGGACGGCCGCCCCGTACGGAGCGGAGACCGGGACACGCGGGAAGCGGTCGAGCATTCAGGCAGCGTAATCGAGTTGGGCGGCGGATGGCGCCTGTCGGAACGCCGCACGGCGCTGGCGGGGCGGGGCGGGGCGCCCTACGGCCGGGGCCGGGGACGGGGACGGGGACGGGACATGGTGCACCCCGTACGGGCCGAGGGCGGAGCCCTACGGAAGACCGTCACCCCGCGCGGCCACCCCGCGTCACACCGTGTCCGCCACCGTCAACTCCCCGTCGCCCTCGGCATTCTGGAGGTGCGGGCCGCTGCCGGTGACGACGGAGGAGGCGGCGTGGGGCGAGCGGCGGTCGAGGACGCCGGCGGTGACGGCGATGCCGAGTCCGGCGGCGGCGAGGACCGCGCCGACCAGGGCGGGGGAGGTCCAGCCCCAGCCGACGGAGATGGCGACGCCGCCGAGCCAGGCGCCGCCGGCGTTGGCGAGGTTGAAGGCGGAGTGGTTGGAGGCGGAGGCCAGAGTCGGGGCCTGGCGGGCCTTGTTCATGACCAGCATCTGGATCGGCGTGGTGGTGAGGAAGCCGACGGCGCCGAGCACGACCACCGCGATCGGGGCGGCGACCTTGGACTCGGCCGCGTAGTGGAAGCCGACGAGGACGACGGCCAGGGCGCCGAGCGAGACGTACAGGGTCGGCCGCAGGGCCCGGTCGGTCAGGGGGCCCGCGGCGAGCGTGCCCAGCGTCATGCCGACGCCGAAGAGGGCGAGCAACCAGGTGACGGAGGAGTCGGCGAAGCCGGTGACCTCGGTCATCATCGACGCGAGATAGCTGTAGACGGCGAAGATCCCGGCGAAGCCGAACACGGCGGTGAGCAGGCCGAGCAGCACCTGCGGCTCACGCAGGGCCCGGAACTCCTGGGCCACGCCCACGTGTTCGTCGGTGGGCAGATGCGGGATCAGCAGCGCGAGCGAGCCCAGCGCGATCAGGCCGATCACGGACACCACGAGGAAGGTCGCGCGCCAGCCGAGACTCTGGCCGAGCGCGGTCGCGGCCGGTACCCCGACGATGTTGGCGATCGTCAGGCCGAGGAACATCGCGGCCACCGCCCGCGCCCTGCGGTCCTCGCTCACCATCCGCGCCGCGACGACGGCGCCGACGCCGAAGAAGGCGCCGTGCGGCAGGCCCGCCAGGAAGCGGCCCACGAGCAGCGTGCTGTAGCCGGGGGCGACGGCGGAGGCCGCGTTGCCGAGCGTGAAGAGCGCCATCAGGAGCAGGAGCATCCGCTTGCGCGGGACGCGGGAGCCGAGCGCGGTGAGCAGGGGCGCGCCGAGCACGACGCCGAGGGCGTAGGCGGAGACGAGATAGCCAGCGGTGGGCACCGATGTGCCCAGGTCGTCAGCGACGTTGGGCAGCAGGCCCATCATCACGAACTCGGTCGTGCCGATGCCGAAGGCGCTCACCGCCAGAGCGAGTATGGCCAGGGGCATGGAGCAGCATCCTTCTCAGATGTTCGGGGTTCGGGGTTCGGGGTTCGGGGTTCGGGGTCCGGGGTCGCACAGCGCCCGGCGCCCGGCGCCTCCTAAGTTCCTTTGCGGAACAAATTCTCGCACGCGGTTGCTTCGCATACGTCACCACCGGGTGAAGTCGTGTCGACCATCACGTCACGCCCTTCTCGCAAGGCGACGGAAAACCTTTGGACGTACCACCGATCCGGCAGGGATGATCACCGCATGTTCCGGCTCACCTTCCTCGCAGACGCCACCGCAGCAGCGGTCGCGCCGACGAAGGCTGCCCGGAGCGCACGGGACACCTTCTTCGACGGCGCACGACGCTGACCCTCCCCGGACAGTCATCCGGCGGACCCCGCAGGGGGAGGGTCGGTCCGGCTCACGGGGTCCGGCCGCGTCGCACAGCTCCGTCAGAGGAAGAGAAGAGACGACGTCCGTCATGTCCAAGCAGAATTACGTGCGCACCAAGCCGCACCTCAACATCGGCACCATGGGTCATGTCGACCACGGCAAGACCACCCTCACCGCCGCCATCACCAAGGTCCTGGCCGACCGCGGGACCGGCACCTTCGTGCCGTTCGACCGTATCGACCGGGCCCCGGAGGAGGCGGCCCGCGGGATCACCATCACCATCGCGCACGTCGAGTACGAGACCGACACCCGGCACTACGCGCACGTGGACATGCCGGGGCACGCCGACTACGTGAAGAACATGATCACCGGCGCCGCGCAGCTCGACGGCGCGATCCTGGTCGTCTCCGCGCTCGACGGCGTGATGCCGCAGACCGCGGAGCACGTCCTGCTCGCCAAGCAGGTCGGTGTCCGGCACATCGTCGTCGCGCTGAACAAGGCGGACGCGGGGGACCCGGAGCTGGCCGACCTGGTCGAGCTCGAGGTGCGCGAGCTGCTCACCGCCCACGGGTACGCGGGCGACACGCTGCCCGTCGTACGCGTCTCCGGGCTGCGCGCGCTCGACGGCGACCCGCGGTGGACCGGCGCGATCGAGGCGCTGCTCGACGCGGTCGACACGCACGTGCCGGTCCCGGTGCGCTACACCGAGGCGCCGTTCCTGCTGTCGGTGGAGAACGTGCTCACCATCACCGGGCGCGGCACCGTCGTGACGGGCGCGGTCGAGCGGGGGACCGTACGGCCGGGCGACCGCGTCGAGGTGTACGGCGAGGGGCACGGCGACGGGCCGCTGGTGAGTGTGGTGACCGGTCTGGAGACCTTCGGGAAGCCGATGGAGTCCGCGCAGGCGGGTGACAACGTGGCGCTGCTGCTGCGCGGTGTGCAGCGCGCCCAGGTGCGGCGCGGCGACATCGTCGCGGCGCCGGACAGCGTGGCCACCCACTCGCGGTTCACGGCGACGGTCTTCATGGTGCCCGCGGCCGAGGGCGGCCGGCACACGCCGGTCTCCACCGGCTACCGGCCGCAGTTCTACATCCGCACCGCGGACGTGGTCGGCGACGTCGACTTCGGCGGGCCGGGCGGCATGGCGCTGCCCGGCGACACCGCCGACATCACCGTCGAGCTGGGCCGCCCGCTCCCGCTGGAGCCGGGTCTCGGCTTCGCGATCCGCGAAGGCGGGCGCACGGTCGGCGCGGGCACCGTTACCGCAGTGGGCTGAGCCGCCCACCCGGCGACTCCGCCCGCCCGGCGCCCCGGCCGGACAAGGCCCGGCCACAACAAGGCCCGGCCCCGTCGCACCCCGAACAATCAGGGGACGGCGGGGCCGGGTCGTGGGCAACCCCCCCCGCGCGGCCGGGGGCCCGGTCCCACGACAGCGGCCCCCGGCCCGCGGCGGAAACCCGCACCCCCGTACGGAAACCGCCCGCCTGGGACAATGACCCCGTGAGCCGCACCCCGGACGACCCGGCAACCGCCCCAGAAGAGGCCCCCGCCCCCGAAGCGGTACCCGTGATCCGCCCCGTGGACTTCGGGGAAGCCCGGCTGATGCCGGACGTGGACCGGCCCCGGGGCTGGCTGCTGACGGTGGACGGGGCACCGCAGTCGTATGTGGACCTGGACGATCCGGAGTGCCTGGAGTTCGAGTACGTGCGGCGGATCGCGTACGCGCTGGAGGCCGGGAGCGCGCCGGGGGAGCCGGTGGCGGCCGTGCACCTCGGGGGCGGCGGGATGACGGTGCCGCGGTGGCTGGCGCGGGCCAGGCCCGGATCGCGGCAGGAGGTCGTCGAGGCCGACCGGAGACTGGCCGCGCTGGTCGCCGAGCATCTGCCGCTGGCCGACCCCGCGTCGGTGACGGTGCACACGGCGGACGCGCGCGCGTGGCTGGCCACGGCGGTCGAGGCGAGCGCGGACGCGGTCGTGGCGGACGTCTTCGGCGGCGCGCGCGTGCCCGCGCACCTGACGTCGGTGGAGTTCGTACGCGCCGCGCGCCGCGTCCTGCGCCCCGACGGCTGCTACGTCGCGAACGTCGCCGACGCGGCCCCCTTCGCCTTCCTGCGGTCCCAACTGGCCACGGTCCGCGCCGTGTTCCCCGCCCCCGCCGAGATCT
>NZ_MECL01000008.1 GCF_014596445.1 Streptomyces sp. CBMA29
GTGGGGCGCCCTCGGCGACGCGCTGTCCGCGCTGCTCGACGGCGGCGCCGCGGCCGAGAGCCCGGCCGACCCCGACGAGCGGGTCCGCACCGAGGCACTGCTCCAGGCGGCGCTGAGCCGGCTGCGCGACAGCGGCGAGGGACCCGGGCGGCTGCTGAGCCCGGCACTGCCCGGCGGCGGCCTCGAAACCGTCTCGGACGAGGACCTCTTCGACTTCATCGACAACCAACTCTGACATTCGCGACAACCCGACTTCGTACTGGAGGACACGGCTATGACGAGCGAAGAGCGGCTTCGCGAATATCTGAAGAAGGTGGTCGGCGACCTGACCGACGCCCGGCGCAAGCTGAGCGAGGCCGATGACCGCGAGCACGAGGCGGTGGCCGTGGTCGGCATCGGCTGCCGCTACCCCGGCGGGGTCGAGGCGCCTGACGACCTGTGGGAGCTGGTGGACTCCGGCACCGACGCGACCAGTCCGTTCCCGACCGACCGCGGCTGGGACCTGGAGAAGCTGTACGACCCGGACCCCGACACCCCCGGCACCAGCTACACCCGCCGCGGCGCCTTCGTGCACGACGCGGGCGACTTTGACGCCCCCTTCTTCCGGATCAGCCCCCGTCACGCGGTGAGCACCGACCCGCACCACCGGCTCTTCCTCGAAGCGGCCTGGGAGTCCTTCGAGCGGGCCGGCATCGACCCGGCGACGCTGCGCGGCAGCAGCACGGGCGTGTGGGCCGGGATGATGTACGAGTTCTACTCGGCGCGTTTCCTCGGCGCCGTTCCCGAGGACGTCGACGGCACCCTCCTGGTCGCCAGCACCCCGAGCATGCTGTCGGGCCGGGTCTCCTACAGCTTCGGTCTCGAAGGTCCCTCGGTGACCCTCGACACCGCCTGCTCGTCCTCGCTGGTCGCGGTCCACCAGGCCGTACGCTCCCTGCGCAGCGGCGAGTGCACGCTCGCGGTGGCGGGCGGGGTGACCGTCATGGCGGAGCCCGACATGTTCGCGGAGTTCTCGCGGCAGCGCGGCCTGGCCCCCGACGGACGCTGCAAGCCGTTCTCGGCCGACGCCGACGGCACGGTGTGGGGCGAGGGCTGCGGCGTCCTGCTGCTGGAGCGCCTCTCCGACGCGCAGCGCAACGGCCGGCCGATCTACGGCGTGATCCGCGGCACGGCCGTCAACCAGGACGGCGCGAGCAACGGGCAGACCGCGCCCAACGGCAAGGCGCAGGAGCGGGTGATCGCCCAGGCGCTGGCCGACGCCCGCCTGACGCCCCGTGACATCGACGCGGTCGAGGCGCACGGCACGGCCACGCCGCTCGGCGACCCGATCGAGGCCAACGCGATCCTGTCCGCCTACGGCAAGGACCACACGCCGGAGCGGCCGCTGCTGCTCGGCACGATCAAGTCCAACATCGGGCACACGCAGGCCGCCGCGGGCATCGCCGGAATGATCAAGATGATGCAGGCGATGCGGCACGGCAAGCTGCCGCGCACCCTGCACATCGGCACCCCGACATCGCGGGTCGACTGGTCGGCGGGCACCGTACGGCTGTTGGCCGAAGAGGAGCCCTGGGAGTCGCGCGAGGACGCGCCGCGCCGGGCCGCCGTCTCGTCCTTCGGGATCAGCGGCACCAACGCGCACGTGATCCTGGAGGAGCCGCGACCGGCGCCCGCCGCACCGGAGTTCGAGACCGGGACCGGGACCGAGACCGGGACCGGGACCGCTGCTGAGACCGGCGCCGGGACCGGCGCCGAGACCGCGTCCGACACCGGCAAGGCCCCGCTCGCCTGGGTGCTCAGCGCCCGCAGCGCCGACGCCCTGCGCGGCCAGGCCGACCGGCTCGGCCGCCGCGTCGCCGCGGAGCCGGCGCTGCGCCCGGTGGACGTCGCCTGGTCGCTGGCCGCCACCCGCGCCCGCTTCGACCACCGCGCGGTCGTCGTCGGCCGCGACCGTACCGAACTCCTCAACCGGCTCGACGGTTTCGCGCAGGGCCGGGACGGCTCCCCGGTGACCACGGGCGTGGCGTCCGGTACGGCCAGGACCGTCTTCCTGTTCACCGGACAGGGCGGCCAGCAGCCCGGCATGGGGCGTCAACTGCACGCCGCCTTCCCCGTCTTCGCCGCCGCCCTGGACGAGGTGTGCGACGCGCTCGACCCGTATCTCGACCGGCCGCTGCGCGAGGTGATGTGGGCGGAGCCCGGCACGCCCGAGGCCGCGGAGCTGGACCGCACCTCCTACACGCAGCCCGCGCTCTTCGCCTACCAGGTGGCCGCCTTCCGGCTGCTCGGCTCGCTCGGTCTGGTCCCCGACAAGGTCGCCGGGCACTCCGTCGGCGAGATCGCCGCCGCCCATGTGGCCGGTGTCTGGGACCTGTCCGACGCGGCCCGGATGATCACCGCCCGCGCCCGGCTGATGCAGCGACTCCCCTCCGGCGGCGCGATGTTCGCGATCTCCGCCACCGCGCGGGAAGTCGCCGTCACGCTGGCGGGCAAGGAGAGCCTGGCGCAGGTCGCGGCCGTCAACAGCCCCGGAGACGTGGTGGTCTCCGGTGACGAGGAGACCTGCGCCGCCGTCGCCGCACACTGGGCGGAGCAGGGCCGCCGCACCAAGCGCCTCACCGTCAGCCACGCCTTCCACTCGCCGCTGATGGAGCCGATGCTCGACGCCTTCGGCGCCGAACTGGCCGCGCTGACCTTCCGTCAGCCGACGCTGGACAGCTCCGTCAACCTCGGCGCCGACCGGAGCTGGACCGACCCCGACTACTGGACCGACCAGGTCCGCCAGGCCGTGGGCTTCGCCGACATGACCGCGCGGCTGGACGCGGCGGGCACGGACGTCTATCTGGAGATCGGGCCGCGCCCGGTGCTCTCCGGGATGGTCCGCGCCTGCCTGCCGGACGCCAAGGCCGTCGTGACCGCCGTGTCCCGGCGCACACTGGCCGAGCCCGAAGGGCTGCTGACCGCGCTCGCCGAAGCGTACGCGGCCGGCGCGACCGCCGACTGGAGCGCCGCGGCGCCCGGCGGACAGCCCGTCGAACTGCCCACGTACGCCTTCGACCACACGCGCTACTGGCTGCTGCGGACCCCGCCGCGCGGCGACGCCGACGCGCTCGGCCTGACCGAGCTGCGGCACCCGCTGCTGGGCGCGGCGGTCGCCGTCGCCGACGGCGGACTGGTCGCCACCGGCAGGCTGACCGCGGACGACCTGCCCTGGCTCACCGACCACTGCGTGGGCGGCGCGGCGATCGTGCCCGGCACCGCCCTGCTCGACATGGTCGTCGAGGCGGCAGCGCAGGCCGGTTACGACCGGGTCGAGGAGCTGACGTTCGAGGCGCCGATGCCGCTTCCGGTGACCGGGTCGCTCGACCTCCAGGTCGCCGTCGGCGGCGACGGCTCCGTCGGGGTGCACGCCCGGCGCGGCGGCGAGGAGAGCTGGACCCGGCACGCGTCGGGCAGCCTGGCCGCGGGAGCCGAGGCGCCCAACGGCTGTGCGTGGGCCGCCACATGGCCGCCGCAGGGGGCCGCACCGGTCGACCTGGACGCGGTCTACGAGCGGCTGACGGAGCGCGGCTACGGCTACGGCCCGGCCTTCCGCGGGCTGCGCGGCGCCTGGCGCACCGACGGTGAGCTCTTCGCCGAGGTCGAGGTGCCCGAGGGCGCGGAGAACGACGGCTTCGGTCTCCACCCGGTGCTGCTCGACTCGGCCTTCCACCCGTACGCCGCCGAGGGCGAAGGGGACGAGCTGCGGCTGCCGTTCGTCTTCCGCGGAGTGCGGCTGACCGCGGTCGGCGCGTCCGTCCTGCGGGTCAGGATCGTGACCGAGGGCGCCGACCAGTTGTCGCTGACCGCGGCGGACGAGAACGGCGGACTGGTCCTGGACGCCGGCGACATGCGGGTCAGGGCGGTGCCGGCCGCGGCCATGCGGGCGCTCGCCGGAAGCGCGGCCTCACCCGAGGGCTACTACGGCCTGGAGTGGACCGAGACGACGCTTCCCGCGGTGAGTCCCGGCAGTTGGGCCGCGCTGGGCGCCCCGGTCGCCGCGCTCCCCTTCCACGCCGGCCCCGACGCGCTCGCCGCGTCCGGCGTCCGGCCCGACTACGTCCTGCTTGACGCCGAGGCGCTGAACACCGCCGAGGGCGTCGAACTCCCGCAGAGCGTGGCTGAGTTGACCGGGCAGGTGCTCGGGCTGCTCCAGCGGTGGGCTGACGATCCGGCCTTCTCCGCCTCCCGGCTGGTGATCGCCACCGACCCCGACTCGCTGCGTACGGCGGGGGTTTGGGGTCTGGTGCGGGCGGCGCAGGCCGAACACCCCGGCAGGTTCCTGCTGGTGGGCGCCAGGGGCGGTATCGACGCCGCCCTCGCGGGTCCCGGCAGGGCGGTGGCGCTGCTCGCCGCCGCGGCCGAGGCCGACGAGCCGCAGGTGCTGCTGGAGGACGGCCGTACGCTGCTGCCGCGGGTGGCCCGCCGGGTGCCCGCACCCGCCGTCGAGCCGGCCTTCGGCGACGGCACGGTCCTGGTCACCGGCGGCACCGGGACTCTCGGCCGCGCG
>NZ_MECL01000009.1 GCF_014596445.1 Streptomyces sp. CBMA29
GACGCGGCGCCGCGGCTGATCGGCGACGCCCTGAAGCGGGCCCTGGCCCGGCCGTCCGGCAACTGGTTCGTCGTCGGCGGCTCCCGCGCGGTCACGGACGGCCGCCCGTACGGCAGGACCGTCGGCGGCACCGAGGTGGTGCTGTGGCGGGACGCGGCGGGCACGCTGCGCGGCGGCCCCGGCGCCTGCCCGCACCTGGGCGCACCGCTCAAGGACAGCTCCGTGCGCTGCGGGACGCTGATCTGCCACTGGCACGGCCTGTCCCTGAAGGGCGCGCCCTTCGCGGGCTGGGAGCCGTACCCCGTGTACGACGACGGGCTGCTGGTCTGGGTGCGGCTGGACCGGGTGGGCGGCGAGGAGCCGACGGCCGCCCCGCTGGTGCCGGTACGGCCGGAGCCCGCGGGCGCCCTGGCGGCGGTCTATACGGGTTTCGGGGTGTGCGAGCCGGAGGATGTGGTCGCCAACCGGCTCGACCCGTGGCACGGCGGATGGCTGCACCCGTACTCGTTCACGGACCTCACGGTGGTCGGCACGCCCGCCGGCGGTGCCGACGCGGCGCACGACGCGTTCGCGGTGGACGTGTCCTTCAAGGTCGCCGGGCGGGCGGTGGTGCCGGTGCGCGCGGTGTTCACGGCGCCGGAGCCCAGGACCGTCGTCATGCACATCACCGAGGGCGAGGGGCGGGGTTCCGTGGTCGAGACGCACGCCACGCCGCTCGGCCCCGACCGGTCGGGGCGCCCGCGGACCGCGGTGGTGGAGGCGGTGGTCGCCGCGTCCGACCGCCGCGGGTTCGCGGTCGCGCGGGCCGCCGCCCCGGTGCTGCGCCCGCTGATGCGCAGGGCCGCCGGGCGGCTGTGGCGCGACGACCTGGCGTACGCGGAGCGGCGTTGGGCGCTGCGCGCCACCGGCCGTTTCCCGGGCTGAGGTCCCGCAGCCCCGTCCCGTCACCTGTCGCCGAGAGCCGCCATCGCCCGCAGTACGGCCGAGCGGCCGCGCTCCGGGACCGTCCAGAGCGTCTGGCCGCGCACGCCCCACCGCTCCAACAGGGCGTTGGCGGCCAGGAAGCCGGTGGTCGCCGCGCGTTCCATGAGGGCGACCGGGAGGTCGGTGCGGACCGCGTCGCCCGCCACCGTGACGGCGGGGTGCGGGGTGCGGACGGTGGGTCGGTCGTGGAAGCCGCCCACCGGGAACAACGGGCAGTCCGCCCGCCATTCGTGCCGCTGGTCGACGATCGAGGCGTGCGCCGTCTCCGGGTACACCCGGTGCATCTGCCGCACCAGCCGGTCCCGGGCGGCGGTCCGGTCGTCGGCGGCGTAGGCGTACGCGTGCAGTTCGATCACCGAGCCGCCGGTCCTGGCCGCCCAGCGCGCAGCCTCGCCCTCCCAGCGTTCCAGCACGCTGATGTTGTCGAGCGGGCCGAAACCGCTGGTGCCGAGGAAGCCCGGCCGGTCGGCGGCGACCGGCCGGTCCAGCCAGAGCCGGGAGACGAGGAACGGCGGCGCGGTGCGCAGCCGTTCGGCCCGCTCCCGCCACGGGGCGTCGCACAGACCGGGCGAGGCGGCGGCCAGGCGGCGCAGGCCGCCGCTGTCCAGGGCGAGGACGAGGGCGTCGAAGCGCCGCGTCCTGCCGTCGGCGGTGACCGTCGGGCCGTCGGGCCCCGCTGACCCGGCCGCGCTCACTTCGGTGCCGGTGCGCACGTCCGCGCCGTGACCTTCCAGGTAGCGGCCGAGCGGTTCCCAGAGCGCCTGGGGGTACGGCTCGTCGGGGACGTCGAAGAGCAGGCCCTCGCTGGAGCCGAGGAAGTAGATGTGGAACATCAGGACCAGCTCCGCGGCGGAGAGTTCACGCGGGTCGGCGAAGAAGCTGCGGGAGAACACCTCGAAGGCGAGGTGCTGGGCGGCGTCGGGGAAACGGATGCGGGCCAGGAAGTCGGCGGCGCTGACCGTGTCGAGGCGTGCGTAGACCTGCGGCACCCGCACGTCCAGCAGGGGCAGGGCGGCGGCCGGGTTCATCCGGAGCAGGTCCCGCCAGCCGAAGGCCGGGCTGAGGGCGACGAAGCCGAGGGCGCTCCACGGCGGGGTGCGCGGGACGCGGGCGAAGCTGTCGTACAGGCCGTTGCTGTGCCGCAGCGGGTAGTCGGGCAGCGCGGTGAGCATGTCGAGGGAAGGGTCGGCGCGGCGGAGCAGGCCGCGCAGGTTGTAGTACTGGCGGAAGAAGGCGTGGAAGCCGCGGCTCATGGTGACCGGTGAGCCGTCGGCCAGGTCGGTGGACCAGCCGGCCAATCGTCCGCCGAGGCTGTGCTCGCGCTCGTACACGGTGACCCGGGCGCCGCGTTCCGCCAGGCCGGTGGCGGCGGCGAGTCCGGCGATGCCGCCGCCGATGACGGCGACCTCGGGGGCGTCGGCGCCGAAGCGGGGGCGGCCGGGCGGCGCGGGGATCGTCCGGGCACGCCGGTCGCGACCGCGGCGGGGCGCGGCGGGCCGCCCGGTCACCGCGGGTCCCGGGGCTGATGCCGGTGCTGGTTCCGGGGCTGATGCTCGGGCTCATCTCGGGGCGGGTGGGGAGACCCCTGTTCCGGCTCGCCGCGCGGCGGGGCCTGGGGTGCCCGGCCGAGCACGGTGTGGGCGATGCCGGTCTGCCAGCCGGCGGAACGGCGCAGGTGCGCGTGGTAGCCGGGGTTCATCGCGGTCAGCCGGTCGTAGCGGGCGGAGCCGTGGTCGAACGCCGACGACGACGCGTCGTCTCGCAACAGGGGCATGGGCGCTGACTTCCTGTGGGGGGTGGCGGCATCGGGCCGGGGCGACATCGCGCGGGCCGCGCCGGGGCGCTGGCTCACGGGTGCGACCGGGGCGGGTCGGGTCTGCGGACGACGGGTTCGCGGGGCCCGGGTTCGCGGGGACCGGGTTCGCGGGGCCCGTGTCTGCGGAGGAAGGGCAGTTCGGCCACGGTCCGCAGCATCGGGGCGACCGGGGTGCTCAGGCCGATCAGGAAGTCCTCCCCCGGACCGGAGCCCCCGTCGAGGAAGCGCAGCAGGCGCTCGGTCGGCACCCGGCGGAACAGCCCGGTGAAGAAGTCCGCGCCGTCCACCCGCCCGGTGTCCAGCGCCCGCAGCATGACGGCGTCCATCGCCCGGGAGCGGCGCGAGTGCGGGGAGGGCGGTACGGGGGCGCGGCGCGGCCGGCCGCCGACCGTGGGACGGCCGGTCAGGAGGGCGTCGGCGACGGCCTGGGTCTGCCGCTGGACGGCCGCGAAGGTGTAGCCGGTCGACGCGCGGGTCGCGCCGCCCGCTGTGCCGATCCGGAACACCGAACGCCCGGCGCGCGGGGTGAACCGCCCGTCGGTCATCGGGATCACGCCCTGCTCCACGCCGGTGACCTCGAACCGGCCGAGTCTCAGCACGTCGTCGGTGTAGTGCCGCAGCGCCGCGTCGTACCGCGCCGCGTCCAGGACCCCGGCGGAGAATTCCGTGTACTCCACGAGCGCGTGCCGGGGTCCGAGCGGCAGCACGTAGCCGAAGGACAGTCCGTGCGCGGGCCGCGGTGTGCGGAAGTCCATCAGGTCGGCGACCGAGGGGTCGAAGGCGTCGTCCGCGGTCCTGACGAACCAGCCCCTGAAGTGCTGGAGCAGCGTCGTGCGGGCCGCGGGGAGCCGTGGGAGCGGGCGGGAGTCGAAGACCCAGCGGGCGTTCAGCTCCAGGGGCAGACCGGCCGCGTCGTGCCCGCGGACCCGCGCGCCGGTGGCCGTGTCCTGGACGGACTCGACCACCGCCTCGATCCGGCGGCAGCCGTCCGGTCCCGACAGGCGCTCGCCCACCAGCCGTTCGAAGGCGCCCGACCGCAGCATCTTGTAGCGGAACGGCGCGGGATCCGCCACGGTGGCCGAGCCGTCGGGCCCCCGGACCCGCAACCGGCCCCAGGAGGCGGCCAGGACCGCGTCGTACGGGCCGCCCGGCGGCTCCCAGAAGCACCAGGTGCGCTCCGGCGGTCGCAGCGGGCCGGACGGTGCGTCGACCAGCACCACGGTGGGCCGGTGCCGGCCTGCCGTAGGCGCGCACAGCCGGTGGGCCAGCGAGAGCCCGGCGGCGCCCGCACCCACGATCACGACGTCCGCGTCCCGCACTCGTACTCCTCCCGGCGCGACGAACTCCGGGCCGTCAGGGACCGGCTGCCGCGTTGCAGATCTTTCCGCAGCGAAGGCCCGGTTGGATGCACGCGGGACGCGCGGCGAGCGGCGATCTCCCAAAAGGGGGACGCCGGGCCGTTCGGAGCGGCTGTTGGCGGCACGCCTCACCGGGACCTCGGCCACCGCCGCGCGCGCTGTGCCCGCCGCCTCCCGTCGTTGACGTCCGCGGCCGTCTCAGACGGACGGGCTCCGGGCCGCCACCAGGTCGAGCGCGATGTCGACGATCATGTCCTCCTGGCCGCCGACCAGTCGTCGGCTGCCGCACTCCATGAGGATGGTGCGCACGTCGACGTCGTAGCGGGCTGCGGCGGCCTCGGCGTGCCGGAGGAACGAGGAGTACACACCGGCGTATCCGAGGGTGAGGGTCTCCCGGTCCACGCGCACCGGGCGGTCCTGCAGGGGCCTGACGATGTCGTCGGCGGCGTCCTGGAGCCGGAACAGGTCGCAGCGGTGCTGGTATCCGGAGATGTTGGCGACCGCGATGAAGGCTTCGAGCGGGCAGTTGCCCGCTCCCGCGCCGTGGCCCGCCAGCGAGGCGTCGACGCGCCGGACGCCGTTCTCGACCGCGACGACGGAATTGGCGACCGACAGCGAGAGGTTCTCGTGTGCGTGGATGCCGATCTCGGTGGAGTCGTCGAGGACGTCCCGGTAGGCCCGTACGCGGGCGGCGACGTCGGCCATCGTGAGCCGCCCGCCGGAGTCGGTGACGTAGACGCACTGCGCACCGTAGGACTCCATCAACTTGGCCTGCCGCGCGAGCTGTTCGGGCGGGGCCAGGTGCGAGAGCATCAGGAAGCCCGAGACGTCCATGCCCAGTTCGCGCGCCGCGGCGATGTGCTGCGCGGAGATGTCCGCCTCGGTGCAGTGCGTCGCGATGCGCACGGATCGCACACCGAGTTCGTACGCCCGCTCCAGCTCGTGGATCGTTCCGACGCCCGGGAGCAGCAAGGTGGTGAGGCGGGCGTGCCGCAGGACGTCCGCGGCGGCCTCGATCCACTCCCAGTCGGTATGGGACCCGGGACCGTAGTTGACCGATCCGCCGGCGAGTCCGTCGCCGTGCGCCACCTCGATCGCGTCGACTCCGGCGGCGTCGAGGGCGGTGACGATGCGTCGTACGTCCTCGGGGGTGATGCGGTGGCGTACCGCGTGCATGCCGTCCCGCAGCGTCACGTCCTGTACGAAAATCGCAGCCGACATCTCAGACTCCTGCCTTCGCCGCGGCGATCCGCTCGGCGACCCTCAGGGCCGCCGAGGTCATGATGTCCAGATTCCCTGCGTAGGCCGGGAGGTAGTGCGCGGCTCCCTCGACCTCCAGGAAGACCGACACCTGGTGGGTGGGGCTGTCGGCCGCGGCGTCCAGCAGGCTGTGCACGGGCTGCCCGGCCGGAATGCGGTCGATCTGCACCCGCTGCTTCAAGCGGTAGCCGGGCACGTAGGCGGCGACGTCGGCGACCATCCGCTCCACCGACGCGCTGATCCGTTCCCGGTCCTCGGCGTCGGGTGCGCGGACGAGGGCGAAGACGGTGTCGCGCATCATGAGCGGCGGTTCCGCGGGATTCAGGATGATGATCGCCTTGCCGCGCCGCGCCCCGCCGACCTGCTCGATCGCCGCCGCCGTGGTCTCGGTGAACTCGTCGATGTTCGCCCGGGTGCCGGGCCCCGCGGACTTCGACGAGATCGAGGCGACGATCTCCGCGTACGGCACCGGCACCACCCTGCTGATGGCGGCCACGACCGGGATGGTGGCCTGGCCGCCGCAGGTCACCATGTTCACGTTGGGTGCCGCGAGATGTTCGTCGAGGTTGACCGCCGGGACGACATACGGCCCGATCGCCGCGGGCGTGAGGTCGATGAGCCGCTTGCCCAGCGGGGCCAGCCTGGCGGAGTTCGCTTCGTGGGCCTTGGCCGACGTGGCGTCGAAGACGATCGCGATGTCCTCGACGCCGGGCAGCCGCAGCAGACCCTCGACGCCTTCGTGGGTGGTCGCGACCCCGAGGCGGGCCGCACGCGCCAGCCCGTCGGAGGCGGGGTCGATGCCGACCATGGCCGCCATCTCCAGGCGCTGAGCGTTGCGCAGCACCTTGATCATGAGGTCGGTGCCGATGTTGCCCGATCCGATGACGGCGACCTTCGTCTTCGTCACACCTGCCGTACGCGCCGCGCCCGTGGCCTTCGTCGCGTCTGTCGTACCCGTCGTGCCCGCTGTCTTCGTCATGCCCGCTCTCCTTTGCCGAACCGCACCTGCACCGCGCCGAGCCCGGACAGCCGGGCGACGACGACATCGCCTTCGACGACGGGACGCATCGGACCGAGCGCGCCGGACAGCACGAGCTGCCCCGCGCGCAGCGGATCGCCGAGTTCCCGCGCGGTCCGGGCGAGCCAGACGACCGCCGCGACGGGGTCGCCCAGGCACGCGGCGCCGGTGCCCGCGGAGACCTCGTCGCCGCCGATCGACATCGACATCCGCTGCTCCACCGGGCTGAACGCGTCGAGCGAGAGCCGCCGCGGACCGATGACGTACGCCCCGGCCGAGGCGTTGTCGGCGACGGTGTCCGCGAAGCTGATGTCCCAGTCGGCGATCCGGCTCCCGCACACTTCGAGAGCCGCCGAACCCCAGGCGATCGCGCCCCGGACCTGAGCGTGGTCGAGCGGGCCTTCGGTCAGGTCGTCGCCGAGCATGAACGCGATCTCGGCCTCGACCCGGGGCTGCGTCACGCGGTCGATCGGGACGGTGTCCCCGCCGAGGAACGCCATGTCGTCGAAGAGGACGCCGAAGTCCGGCTGGTCGACGCCGAGTTGCTGCTGCACCGCCGGTGAGGTGAGGCCGATCTTGCGCCCCACGACGCGGGCGCCCGCCCGCAGGCGGTGCGCCGCGACGGTGGCCTGTACGGCGTAGGCGCTCGGCAGGTCGTCCGCGCCGATCAGGTCGCGGACCGGTGCGCAGGGCACGCCGCGTGCCGCGGCGTCGATGAGCCGGGCCGCCGCGGCGGCGACGGCGTCCTCGCCGGCCGCGGCCGGTCGGCGAGGTGCGCTGCCGCCGTGAGGGCGTGTGGATGATCGGGAAGAAACCATGGTGGTGTGCCACCCCACAGAACAGGGGCCGCCGGAGGTCCGGCGGCGACGGCCGAATGATTGATTGGCAGAGGTTGTCGTCCGTGCCTTTTCGCTGCGCGTCCGACGCGGTGGTGACCGGCCGGGCCGGGCGGCAGCGTCGCCCGGCCCGGCCCCTGACTCAGGAGGTCAGGAAGTCAGGAGGTCAGCCGGTCGGCCGCCGCGCCGACCGGCGGCTGCGCGGCGGACGCGGGCACCCGTCCGCGCCGGGCCGAGAAGCAGATGAAGGCGACCAGGACGTCGCAGCAGCCCGCGACGAGGAGACAGATACGGAACCGGTCCTCGGCCGGCACCCCGGGGATGGCGGCGACACTCTTCGACTGCAGGATGCTCGAATAGACCGCCGGGCCGAGCGCCCCGGAGATCGTCATGATGATGCCGATCATGCCGATCCCCATTCCGGTGAGCTCCGCGCGGACACTGCCCTGGATGGAGCTGAACAGTCCGACGCCCACCAGGCCGCTGCCGACGCCGTAGACGCACGCGGCGGCCACGAACGACCCCACGGAGGCGCCGCCGGACATGGCCAGGATCAAAGTGAGTGCGGCGGCGCAGTGACAGGTCGCGCCGGCCCCCGCCACCAGCAGCGGCCTGGCACGAGCGCCGAGGATGCCCGCGCCGATACCGGCGAGCGCGCCGAGCAGCGAGTAGGGCAGCAGCAACAGCCCGGTGTCCAGGGCGTCGTACCCGAGGCCGTATCCCGCGGCGGGGGGCGTCTGCACGTAGAACGGGATGAGGAACGTGACCGACTGGATCGCCATGCCGATCGTGAAGCCCGCCAAGACCGTGCGGGCGACGGTTCCGGACTTCAGGAGCGCCAGATGGAAGACCGGGGTCTTCGACCGCTTCTCCAGTGTCACCCACACGGCCCCGCCCGCGAGACCGGTCGCGGCGAAGCCGATCGCCTTCGCCGACGAGATGCCGTCCGATCCGGCCGTCTTGATGCCGTAGAGCAGCAGGATGATCCAGGCGACCAGGCCGATCACATTCCCGATGCCGAACGCGGCCGTGGCGTCGCGGGGACTCGACGGGATGACGGCCCAGACGCAGATCCCCACCACGACGTACACGACGGTCGCGCCCAGGAAGAAGTCCTGCATCGACACCCG
This sequence comes from Streptomyces sp. CBMA29, assembly GCF_014596445.1. Classification (GTDB taxonomy): domain Bacteria; phylum Actinomycetota; class Actinomycetes; order Streptomycetales; family Streptomycetaceae; genus Actinacidiphila. Next base: position 8,403 of record NZ_MECL01000009.1, read on the forward strand.
GCTCAGCGCCAGTCCGCCGGCGACGAGCCCGACTCCGGCCCCGACGGCCTGTGCGACCTGGCTGACGATCACCGCGGTGTGCACCGAGGAGCCCGCCAGGTGGCGGCGCAGGACGCCGACGCCGAGCTGACCGGAGGCGGAGCCGAGTCCCATGACCGCCGCGCCGATCAGCATGGCGGGGAAGGTGTGCGAGATGCCCGGCACGAGCATGCCGGTCGCGAGGAGCGCGGCGCCCAGTGTCGCGGCTCCGCGGTCGCCGAGCACGTCCGCCAGTCGCGGCAGCAGGATCGTGCTGACGCCGCCGCCGATCAGCAGCAGGGTGAGCACCCATGCGACGTCGCCGACCGTCAGGTGGAACTCGCGCATGAGTACGGGAAGCAGCGGGGTCAGCATGAAGGTCACCGCGGACGAGGTGAAGCCGAGCAGCGCGGCCACGGCGATCAGGGGATTTCTCCCGCGGGTGCCGACGGGTCTGTCGACGGGCTGTCTTTCCTGGTGGTGTGTTTCGCTGTGCGTCATCGCACTGCCTCTCCTCATGTCAAGAACGCCCCTGGGGCCATCCCCGCCGCGGTGTCGGCACCTGCGGGCGGAGGGCGGGCCGCTCGGCGAGCGACCGGTGACCGGAGTATGTGATTCGGCCATGTGAGCGGCCAGCAATACGTTCTGCCTGGGGGAACGCGGCCGAAACTCGTCACCGCCGGGAGCGGTGGGACGGCGCGCGGGACAGCGTTACGGTGCGAGGTCGGGGCGGCGCGGGGTGCCCACGGCGCTCACGTCGAAGACCGCGCCGGTCACGGTCGCGGACTCCTCGCGCGAGGCGAGCAGGACGTACGGGGCGACGTAGTCCTCGGCGCGGGGGGCGAGGTCGAGGGCGGAGTACCGACGGAGCTGGTCGCCGGTCGGCAGCATGTCGCTGATGGAGGTGTCGCCCAGCGCCATGGCGCGCGGCCCGCGCAGATCGGTCGCCATCCCGCCCGGCGCGACCGCGTTCACCCGCACACGCGGCGCGAGTTCGTAGGCCAACTGCGAGACGAGTCCCACTCCGGCGTGTTTGGACGCGGTGTAGAGCACGCCGCCGCCGCGTGGGTACAGCGCGGCGTTGGACAGGGTGAAGATCATCGATCCCCGCCGCTCGGTGAGCGCCTGCGCCGCCGCACGGGCGCCGAGCAGGTAGCCCTTGACGTTCACGCCGAACAATTCCTCGTAGCCGCTCTCCAGTTCGGCCATCGACATGTCGAGCGCGGCCCGGCCGAAGTCCCACAGCCCCGCGTTGCCGATGAACGTGTCGAGTCCTCCGAAGGCCGATACGGCCGCTTCGACGGCTGCGGCGTTGTCGGCTCCCGAGGTGACGTCACCGCGTACGCCGCGTACGCGGTCGCCGTGCGCCTCCCGCAGGCTGTCCAGTTTCTCCGGTGACCGTTCGAGCACCGTGGCCGTCGCGCCCTCGGCGACGAAGCGGTCGACGACGGCCCGGCCGAGCCCCGATCCGCCGCCGGTCACCAGCACCGACAGCCCGGCGAGACGTCCCTGTCGGGCGGCCATCAGTGGTGTTCCAGGAAGTGCTTGACCGTGGCGTTGAACTCGGCGGCGTGTTCGAGCTGCGCCCAGTGGCCGCAGCGGCCGAACATCAGCAGCCGGGAGTCGGGGATGACGGCGTGCGCGCGCAGGCTGGTCTCGTAGTGCACCGTACGGTCGTCCCGGCCGTGAACGATCAGGGTCGGCACGTCGGACCCGGCCATCTTCTGCCCCGCTTCCGCGAAGCCGGTCGCGCCGACGCCCGCGCGCATCACCGCCAGCCAGTTCCGCAGGTGCTCCGGCCTGCTCACGGCGGTGCGCGAGCGTTCCTCGGCCAACTCGCGGGTGGCGTGGGCCGGGTCAAAGCACATCACCTCGACCAGCTTCTGGAAGTTCTCCGGCGAGGGGTCCTCGTAGGTGTCGAAGATGATCCGGATGCCTTCGGACATCCCGTTCGGCGCCATCACGTTGACGCCCCAGATGCCCGAGCCCATGGTCACCAGGTGCGAGACCCGCTCGGGGTGCTCGGTGGCCATGACCATCCCGACCGCGCCGCCCATGGAGTTCCCGACGAAGGCGGCGCGGTCGATGCCCATGGCGTCCATCAACTGCGTGACGGCCGCGCCCTGGTCGCGTCCGGTCGCCACGCTCTGCGGGTTCGAGTCGCCCCAGCCCGGCATCGTCACGGCGATGCACCGGAAGTCGGCGGCGAGTCCGCGGATGTTGGCCTCGAAGTTCGACCAGCCGGTGGCGCCGGGCCCGGTGCCGTGGATCAGGAACACGGGATCGCCGTCACCGGCTTCGTTGATCTGGATCTGATAGTCGGCGGTGTCGACCAGCCGGTAGGTGGAGTCGTAGGTGATCTCTGAGGTGACGGTCGTCATTGCGCGCTCTTTCTCACGAGGTGCTGTTTGAGTGTTCCGCGCAGGTCGAGGCCGGGGTCGGACAGCAGTCGGCTGTCGACCGGCACGTTTCCCGCGATGAGCCGCTTCACCACGCCGACCTCGCGGGCGGCGCCCATGCCCGCGGCTGCCGCGATCCGGCCGTGCCGCAGCCAGAAGGCGAGGAACCGGTCGGGAACGGCGCCCTCCCGGAGGACGAAGTCGTCGCTCCGCCGGGGCCGTCCGATGATCTGCAACGTGGTGTCGTACTGGTCCGACCACGCGTAGGGCGGCGCGGTGTACCGCACCGGGCGGCCGGCGATCGTGCCGCCCACCGCCGTACCGTGCCGCTGCGCCGCCTCCCAGTGCTCGAGCCGGCCCCGGGCGGTCAGGTGCGGGTGCGGCTGGCTCGCGACATCGCCGGTGGCGTAGATCCACGCCCGGCTGGTCTGGCCGAACTCGTTGACGGGGATGCCCCAGTCGTCGACGTCGATACGCGCCGTACGGGCCAGTTCCGTCCGCGGCCGTACGCCGATCCCGACGACGACCGTGGCGGCCGGTACGCGCTGGCCGTCCGACAGGCGCACCGCCTCCACGCCCGCCGGGGAGCCGAGGAATTCCGTGACCGTGACACCGGTCAGCAGCCGCACCCCGTGGTCGCGGTGCAGCCGCGTCATCAGGTCCGCCACGGCCGGTCCGAGCACGGTGGCCAGCGGATACGGCTGCGCTTCGACCACGGTCACCTCGATGCCGCGCCGACGGGCGACGGCGGCGAGTTCGAGGCCGATGAAGCCCGCGCCGATGATGACCAGCGGGCCGCCGCGGGCCAGCCGCTCGTTGAGCCGTACCGCGTCGGCGGCGTCCCGGAGCGACAGGACGTTGTCGGCGTCGGCGCCGGGCGTGGTGAGGCGGCGCGCCGCGACACCGGTCGCCAGCACCAGTCGCCCGCAGCCGAGGACGTCGCCGCCGCTCAGCCGTACGGTGAGCGCGCCCGGATCGATGCCGACGACGCGTTCGCCGAGCCGCAGAGTGATGTCGAGGTCCTGATAGACCGACGAGGGCTGGATGGGCACGAGACCGGCGGACTCCCCGTCGAGCAGCCCCTTCGACAACGGCGGTCGTTCGTAGGGGAGGTTGGGGTCCGCGTCGACCAGGGTGACGGTGCCCCGGTAGCCGTGGCCGCGCAGGGCCACGGCAGCGCAGACGCCGGCGGCGCTGGCTCCGACGATGACGCAGCTCTGCCCGGACACGGCCGACGTGCTCAACTCCGCTCCGGTATCTCGACCATGACGTCGTCGCCGTCCAGCTTCACCTGGTAGGTGCACAGCGGGAGGGTCGCGGGCGGCGACAGCACGGAACCGGTCCTGAGGTCGAACTTCGCGAAGTGCCAGGCGCATTCGACCTGGTCGCCGTCCACGTACCCGTCGGCCAGCGAGGACTGGCCGTGCGTGCAGGTGTCGTTCAGGGCGAAGAATTCGCCGTCGGCCCTGAACACGGCGACGGGCGGCACCGTCGGCATCTGGAGTGCGTCACCGTCGTCGAGTTCGTCGACGGAACAGGCACGGATCCACGGCATTGCTGCACCTTTCGGTAGGCGCGGGACGGCGCGCGGGGCGGGTCGGGTCAGAAGAAGTTGCTGAGGTTGCCGGACTGGAGCACCGTCTGGTCGAGGTAGACGAACCGCTTGGCGATCGCGAACCCGGACTCCGTGCGCCGCAGTGTGTCCTCGCGCCGGCCGACCCACTGGTCGGTGTCGCTCTTGAGCCGGGTGCGGTACAGCAGGAAATTGCTCTGCACCACGAGTTCGGCGCCGCTGTCCTCGGTCACCCGGACGTTGGTGATGAGGTGCCGGGTACGGGACGGCGGGTCCTCGGCCCACGAGGTCCCGGTCGCGAACTTCTCGGCCCGCGTCCGGAGGAACTGCTTGTCCTCGTCGAAGTAGGCCATCTCGCCGGGCTTGGTGAACTCCAGGTGCAACTGCCGCCTGGTCATCGTCCGCCGCAGCGGCATGAAGTAGTGGGTGTCCTCGGTGAAGAGGTCGACCCACTCCTCGTACTGGTGGGCGTCGAGCAGGGCCGACTCGTAGGAGTAGAACTGCTCGACCCCGTGCTGCCGCAGCAGCGTGTCGAGATCGACGGCGTGCGGGACGGGTACGGCACGCGCTGCGGGTACGGCGTGAGTCGTCATCGCGGGCTCCTGGGCCTAGTAGCGGTCGTGGGGAACCGTGCTCTTGCGCAGCCCCTCCCACGTGGGGTTTCGGAGCCACTCGCGCCAGGCGTGGTAGGTCCACAACTGGGCGTGCTCGTTGATGGGCGCGTCGATGACGGCGAGGCCGTCGTCCTTGACGACCTCGGACGTGCCGAGACCCATCTTGAGAAGCTGGGGGATCTCGCGGCTCTTGGCGCCCTTGGTCTGGAGGGTGGACTGCGCCCAGTTCTCGCCGTCCTCCTGTTCAAGCATTCCGGCGGGTCCGAAGAAGTGGATCTGCGCGTGCAGCGCGGCGGCCTGCTCCTGCGGCGAGGCGTTCTTGTCGCGGAAGGAGTACCACCAGATCTCGGTGACGTCGGGGCTGCGCGGCACTCGCAGGCTGAGCTGGGCGTTCGCCGTGACCCAGGCGGTCGGGAAGATGTGCGGGTGGCCGGCCACCCGGCTTCCGTGGCGCCCGAGCTTGGCCTGGGTCTGCGGTGTGTAGCGCCACTTGAACTGCTCCCGGCCCCCGGCCGTCACCTCCAGCGACTCCTGGTCGGGACCCGAGATCGCGTGCCCGTACTCGCCCACCATCACCACGTTGTGCAAGTCGGTGGGCAGGAAGGGGACTTCGAGGTCGGCGCCGGATTCGGTCCTGGCGCCGCCGTCGACGAACTCGTTCGGCGGGGCCGGGATGAGACCGACGGCGAAGGCCGACATGTGGGTGATCTGCGGGTGGTAGTAGTCGAAGACGTTGTCGACGGTGAACTTCCAGTTGGCCCTGACGGTGAACTTCTGGACGCCGGGGACGGCTTCCAGGTCTCCGCGCTCGGCGAGCAGGTCCAGTCCGAGCCGGCCCGTCGCGCCGAGGTACTCCTCCAGGGGCGGCGCGTCCGCGTCCATGGTGGCGAACACGAAACCGCGGTAGGAGTCGAGGTGTGCCACCTTGCGCAGCGGGTGCTTGGACAGGTCCAGCTTGTCCTTGTAGAAGAGGGACTTGCCGGGCACGCCGACGAGTTCGCCGTCCAGTCCGAAGGTCCACCCGTGGTACGTGCACATGAAATTGCGGACGTTTCCCTCCTCGGCCCGGCACACCGCGTTGCCGCGGTGCGAACAGGTGTTGAGAAAGGCGCGGATCGAGCCGTCCCGCTGCCGGACCACGAGGACGTTGTCCGATCCCATCGGGGCCTCGAAGAAGTCGCCGCGCTTGGGAATCTGCGTCTCGTGGCACAGAAAGAGCCAGGCCCGGCCGAATATCTGCGTCATCTCCAGATCGAAGATCTCCTGGTCGCTGAAGATGCGCCGGTCGATCTCGCCTCTTTCGAGCGAGACCAGCTCATCGAGCTGGTCCACCGCGCGTGGGGAGTCGTTCATGGTGTTCTCCTTGGCGTACGCGTCACCGTCAGTGGGTGTGATTGCGGTCGTGGCCCCAGAACTGAGCGGCGTCCCAATTCGTGATCGTCCAGGTCTCGTCGTCGATCAATTTGCCGGCCGTTCCGTACTCCACACCGATGCCGGACGGCGACTTCATGTAGAACGAGAGCATCTCGTCGTTCGTGTGCCGGCCGAGCGTCGCGGTGAGGGAGATCTCCTTCGCGCGCACCCGGTCGAGTGCGCGGCCGACTCCGTCGATGCTGTCGACCTCGAGCATGAAGTGGTCGATGAAGGGCTTCCTGCCGTCCGGCGCGGGCCCGAACGCGAGTGAGTGGTGCCGGGGATTGACGTGGGTGAAGGTCAGGACCAGGGGCTTGAAGGTGATGTAGTCGCTCACCTTGAAACCGAGGACCTGGCGGTAGAAGGCGACCATCTCGTCGACGTCGGACGAGACGAGCACGATGTGGCCGACCCCCAGGTCGTTGCCCTTGCCGTCCCGCGTCACGAACCGGACACCGGTCGGCGAGACGAAGGCGGAGGACACGGTGACGGCGCCGTAGAACAGCTCCAACCGGAAGCCGGCCGGATCGGCGAACCGCACCAGCCGGCGGACTCCGCGCAGGTCGGCGAGGTGCGGATCCTCCTTGACGGCGACCCCCGCGCTCTCCAGGTCCCGCACCTGGGCGTCGAGGTCGTCCTCGGTCGCCACTTCCCAGCCGACGTAGGACAGCGTGTCGTCCCCGGCGCGCACCGCGATGCGGTGGTGCCTGGCGTCCATCCGCAGAAACAGCGTTTCTACGTCGTCGGCGTCCCGTCCGCGGGTGACGTGCAGGCCCAGAATGTCGCCCGCGAAGTCCTCCCACGCATTGAGGTCTTGCGCACCTATGCCGATGTAACCGAGCGCCTTGATATAACTCACGCGCGATTCCTCCGATTCCCAATGGATGACGCGGAGGCCCTCGAAAAACACACAAGGGAAGGGCCTGCGCATCACTGTATTTAGCGCACCAGAAGAAGCCAGGATTCTGTTCCGTCAGACGGAAAGCAGTTGTTCCGGCGCACTCCCCGCGGTCATGTGCGGTGCAGCGCGGTCGAGAGCTGCTGTGCGGTGTCGACGAGCACCGACCTGTACCGGGCGGGGGTGCGGCCGAGTACCGGGCAGGAAAGCGAGACCGCGGCGACCGCACGGCTGTGATCAGCGGCCCAGATAGGCGCCGCCAGGCAGGCCACGCCGAGGAACGACTCCTCGTGATCCGTCGCGATACCGGTCTCGCGCACCCGGACCAGAGAGAGCTTCATCCGCTGAGCATCGGGAATGGTGTACGCGGTGAACCGCTTGAAGGATCCGTCGAGAACGGCCCTCAGATGCGGGGAAGGGGCGAACGCGAGCAGCGCCTTCCCGAGCCCTGTGGCATAAGCGGGCCTGCGCCCGCCGATACGCGTGTCCATTCTCGGCGCGCCCAGTCCTGAGACTTTGTCGATGTACAGGATGTCCGCACCGCTGAGAATGGCGAGATGAATGGTCTGCCGGGTGAGGGCGAACAATTCGGCCAGGTAGGGAGAGGCCAGTTCGCGCAGGTCCTTCGCGGCGCCGACCTGCACCCGGCTGCCCAGCTCGAAGACGCGCTCGGCGAGCAGATACCGCTCGCCTTCCTTGGCCACATAGCCGTGCTCGATCATCGCGCTCAGCAGCCGGTGGACGGTCGACTTGGCCATCCCGGTGCGGGCGGCGATCTCCGAGACGCCCAGGGACTTCCGCGAACCGGACAGGGTGTCGAGCACGGCGAGCGCCTTGCCGACGGATGTGTCGCGCACTTCGCCGGCCGCCGCGGCGGCGTCGTGCACCCGCCGCGGGCTTTCCGGAGCAGGCATCGGGTTCCTCCTCAAGGTACGAGGTCACCAGCCGTTAAATGGGAGTAAACTCTCACTTAGCCGTCACAGTAGGCTGCCCGCAGTCGCATCGCAAGAGTGGGGAGCGGAGATTGCCGGACGAGTCCGCAGCACCGGTACCGGTACCGGTACCGGTACGCAAACGCGCCCGTCGCGCCGACTCCCGGCGGAACCTCGATCGCATCCTGGCGGCGGCGCAGACCCTGATCGAACGCGAGGGGCCCGACGTCACTCTCGACGAGATCGCCAAGGAGGCCGGTGTCGCGCCCGCCACCCTCTACCGGCACTTCCCGAGCAGAATGCATCTGTTCGAGGGCGTCTACCGCGGTCGTGTCGCACAACTGGCCTCCATGGCAACGGAGTTGGCGCAGCGCGACGAGCCGACGGAAGCGCTCCTGAACTGGCTGCACCAGTTCGTCGATCTGGGAGTCGAGGCGCAGGGAGTCCTCGCCGGACTGCTCGCGCAGGGGCTCCGTGAGACCGACCCCGTCGCCAACGCCGAGTGGGGCCAGTCGCAGCTGGTCTCGGCGGCGGATCTGCTGCTGCGGCCCGCCCAGGAGCTCGGCGCCATCCGCGAAGACCTCACCGCCGGCCGGCTCGTGGCGCTGCTCACCGGCATCGCCCTGGCCGTCCACACGCTCGGCCCCTCCTCGGCCACGGCCCGGACCCTGGAAGCGCGCCACGCGCTGAACCTTCTGCTCGAAGGTCTCGCGCCGCGGCCCTGACCGTCGCCTTCACGGCGGGCCGTCGCCTTCACGGCGGGAGAGCCCGCGGCGGCGCGCACCGGGGCGACGACGCAGCGGAGGAATCAGCCCGTCAGCGTATCGGCGGTCTTCGACGCTCCCGTCCCGTCCCGTTCGGCATCGGTCGGCGCCCGCGTACGCAGCATCACGGCCGGGACGATCGCGAGCACCGACAGGGCGACAGCCAGCCAGAACAACCCGCCGAAGGCGTCGGCCAGTTCGGGTGCCAGGCGCTGCCGCGCGGTGTCGCTCAGCACGGCCAGGGACTGGACCCCGCCGCCGTCGGTGAAACCGCTGAGCCGGCGTTGGAGCAGAACCGCCGCCACAGCGGTGCCCATGGCTCCGGCGACGTACTGCACGATGCTCATCAGCGTGGACGCGCCGGGGATCTCGTGGCTCCGCAACGTGGCGTATCCGGCGGCGGTCAGCGGCGTGGCCGTGGCGCCGACCCCGACGCCGCGTACGAACCAGCACACCGACAGCCATACGTCGCTGGTGTCGGGCCCGATCATGGTGAGCGGAAGCACTCCGGCGGTCACCATGAGCAGGCCGAAAACGATCACCACCCGGGGACCGCGCTTGTCCATCACCCGGCCCGCCGTCGTCAGCACCAGCATCGCGCCGAAGGCCGACGGCGCCACCAGGAGGCCCGCCTTGATGGCGCTGTCCCCCCGCGCGAACTGGTAGTAGAGCTGCACCAGGAACAGCACCGCGTTGGTAGCGGCGAGGTAGAGGAACATCGCGATCTGGGCCGATCTGAGGGCCGCGTGCCTCCACAGCCGCAGGTCGAGCAGCGGATGAGCGGCCCGCGACGCGTGCACGACGAACGCGGCGATCAGGGCGATTCCCAGACCGCCGGTGAGCGCGACGGACGGGGACACCCGGCCGGCATCGCCGAAATCGGAGATGCCGTAGACGACCAGCGCCAGTCCCGGCGGCAGCAGGGCCAGACCGATGAGATCGAGCTTTCGCGGCACACCGGCTTCGCCGCGGTCGAGGACGACCCAGGCCAGACCGATCCCGAGAGCGCCCAGCGGCAGGTTGACGAAGAAGATCCACCGCCAGGACAGGCTGGAGAGAATCAGTCCGCCGAAGATCGGCCCCAGCAGGGGCCCCAGCATGGACGGAATCCCCACCACGGTCATGACGCGTCCGAGGCGGCCGGGGCCCGCCTCCCGGGCGAGGATCGTCTGACCGGTGGGCAGCAGCATCCCGCCGCCGATCCCTTGGACAGCGCGCGCGGCGATGAGCAGCGCCATCGAATTCGCGAGTCCGCACAGCAGCGAGCCGAACAGGAACATGGCCATGGACGCGATCCACACACGTCTGGAGCCGAATCGGTCGTTGGCCCAGCCGGTGAGCGGCACCACCGTGGCGAGGGCGAGAAGATAGACCGTGCTGACCCACTGGACGGTGGCGAGCGACGTGTCGAAACTCCTCACCAACGACGGCACGGCCACCTGGACGATCGTCGTGTCGAAGATGGATATCAGGGAGCCGAGAATCGTGACCGTCGCGACCAGAGTCATGCGTCGGTCGAAGACCTTCACCTTTTGAGAGCCGACGTCGTTCAACGAATCTCCGATCGCACCGCACACGCTTCGCGGCGCGTGTCATCCGAAAGGGCGCGGCCGCACCGCCTTCGGAGAGTGTCCGCTCTCCGCTCCCGATGCGGTGCCGCGTCGTTCCGTCAGACAGAACCGGTCTGCTCGTCGTCCGACCGCGGACGTACGGGAGCCAGGTGGTGACGTGCCGGACGGTGATGCCGGGTCAGGTCAGACCGTGTGGATCGTGTTCACGAGCGTGCCGATCGCCTCGCACCCGATCGTTCGCGTCGCGCCGATCCGGTGCTGGTAGTCGATCTCCCGCAGCGTGTGCGTCCCCGTGATGTCGGTGCCCACGTGGATGATGTCGCCGGGGAACAGGGTGTGGTGGTCGCTGGCGTGCGCGATGACTTCCGCCACCGAATAGATCAGGCGCTCGGTCCGGCATTCGATCCGTACGTCGTCGCCGGTGGCCAGGGTGATGCCGAGCCGGTCGGGGTCGGGGATCTCGTCCCTGGTCACGATCCACGGTCCGCACGGCTTGAAGGTGTCGGTGCCCTTGGCCCGCAGGTGGTAGGTGACCCTCATGTCCCCGTGCTCGAAGCCGGACGCGGCCTGGGGCCGACCGCCGTGCCGACGGTCCAGCTCCCCCGCTCTGGAGCCCGGTACCACCACCGTGTCACCGGCCCGCAGCCCGGGTGCGGACACATCGTCGATCAGGGTGTACCCGAAGACGTGGTCCAGTGCTCCGGCCGCGTCGATCCGCGTGCCCTGCCGTCCGATCACCACGGCCAGCTCCGGCTCGGGATGGACGAGTCCGAACGACGGTCGGAGCCGGATCGGTTGCCGGTGTCCGACCAGCGCGGAACCGGGCGAGGAGAAGAACGGCGGATGGTCAGGGACGGTCGACGCGAACGCGGCGAACACCGGGCTGTTGAAACCGACGCCGAGAATCTTCCCCGGCCGCGGGACCGGCGGCAGCCAGGCACCGAGCCGGTCGATCTCGGCCACGCTGGTGGCGGCCGAGGACCGGTCTTGGCCGAGCGCGCGGGCCAGCCGCGGGCGCAGGTCGTCCCATCGTTCGATGAGCGTCAGCACGCCGTAGAGGCCGGGGCCGCCGACGAGGTCGCCGACCGGGACCGCCCGGCCAGCCAGATCGAACACGACCGGCTCGGGCCGTCCGTCGATCACGCATGTTCCTATCCGCACGGCAGCGCCTCTCCGTGGAGCGGCGCCTCTGCGTACGGCGCGGCCTCGGCTCCCCTCACCACGACAGCAGTCCGCCGTCCACCACGATCGCCTGACCGGTCACGTAACCGGCCGCCGGGGAGAGCAGGAAGTCGATCATCGCGGCCACCTCGTCGGGCTCGCCCTGGCGGCCGAGCGGGATCTTCGCCTCCAGTTCGCCCACCGCCGCGTCGCGGTCGCGGGAGTGCTTCCAGTGCTCGTCGTTGAACGGCGTGTCGATCCAGCCGGGGCACACGCAGTTGACGCAGACCCGCAGCGCGCCCCACTCGACCGCCATGGCCCGCGTCATGCTGACGAGGGCCCCCTTGGACGCGGCGTACGCGAAGGACCCGAAGCCGCCCCGGAACGCGGAGGTCGAGCCGGTGAAGACGATCCGCGGCGCGGCAGACCGGCTCAGCGGCCCGATCGCGGCCTGGGCCAGCAGGAACGCGGCGCGGACGTTCAGGTCCATCGTCGCGGTCCAGTCCTCCAGGGGGTACCGGGCGACGGGCGCCTCGCGCAGCAGCGCGGTGGTGATGAGGAGCCCGTCCAGCCCGCCGAACCGCGTGCAGGCCGCGTCGACCATGGCCCGTGCGGCGTCCACGTCGAACAGGTCGTGCTCGCCGATGGCGAGGCGGCCGGGTGCTTCCTCCGCGGCCAGTTCACCGGCGGCCGCCATGTTGATGTCCGCGAGGTACACGTCGACACCACGGTGACGCAGGCGGCGTACGCACGCGCGTCCGATTCCCGTGGCGCCTCCGGCGACAATGACGGCGGGCATGTTGATCTCCTCGGTGGAACGGGCACGGGCTGATGGGCCTGGTGCCGCGAGCGGGGCAGACATGGCCGCTCGCGGCACCAGGGGCTGTGGCTGGTCGTCCTCGCGCGAGCGTCAGTCGTCTTCGCGCGAGTGCGTCACTATCTGGCCGGGGCTGACGAAACGCAGTGCGACGAACAGCAGGACGAGGCAGGTGAGCATGTAGATGACCGACATCGCGTCGATCGACTGCTGCGGGCGGAAACCCGGCGTCCACAGGGCCGAGTACAGGGCGACGACGAGCGTCTCGCTGCCCGGCCCCGAGTTGAAGAAGGTCAGCTCGAAACTGCCCGCGGTGTGGATCAGTGTGAGCAGGCCCGACGCCAGGATTCCGGGCAGCAGCAGCGGCGCGAGCACCCGCCGGACCGTCTGAAGACCGTTCGCCCCGCAGGAGCGCGCGGCCCGTTCCAGGTTGGTGTCGAGCTGCTGGATGTACGGAATCATCAGCAGGACCACGAGGGGCACCGACGGCACCAGGTTGGCCACGATCACCCCGGACAGGTGGCCGCCGAGGCCGAGCCGGTACAGCAGCGTCGCCAGCGGCAGACCGTAGGTGACCGGCGGCAGCATCAGCGGCAGCAGAAAGGCGAGGATCAGCAGCTTCTTGCCCGGGAAGTTCCCCCGGGCCAGCACGTACGCCGCCGGTGCGCCGATGATCACGGCGAGTGCGGCCACGACCACCGCGACGGTGACCGTGATCACCATGACGTGGGAGAGGTCGTACTCGTTCCACGACGACCGGTAGTAGTCCGTCGTGTACCCCTTCGGCAGCCATCCGGTGAACCACTGCCGCCCGAAGGAGCTGACGGTCACGGAGGCGACCAGCCCGGCGATGTTGACCAGGAAGACGGCGACCAGCAGGCGGTAGAACCACCGGGGCAGGACACCGGCCCAGGTGCGACGCATCCGGCTCCGCAGCGCGCTGTGAGACGACTCGGACACCTCGATCACCCTTTCTGACCGGAACTCGGGCCCGTGTACAGGCGTGAACGCAGGAGCAGGATCGCGCCCACGATGAGGATCTGGACGAGGGCGGAGATGACCACCATCGCCATGGACATCGAGTAGTCCAGGGTCCGGTACGCCTGGAAGTAGGCCTCGACCGAGATGACGTGGGTGGAGCCGGCGGGATCGCCCACGAGGGTCGCGCTGGCGAACACGGAGAACCCCAGGACGAAGGTCAGGCAGAAGACCACGGTCACGCCCGGGGCCCACAAAGGCAGCAGGATCCGCCGGAAGCGGGTCCACCGGTCCGCGCCGAGTGACGCGGCGGCCCGTTCGTAGAGGGTGTCGATGGACGCGAGATGACTCATGGTCAGCAGGAACGCCAGCGGCAGACCCGTGATGACCATCGAGATCACGACGGCGGTGTAGTTGTGCAGCAGCATCAGGGGCTCGTCGATCACCCCGATCTTCATCAGGGTCCGGTTGAGCCAGCCCCGGGGGGACATGTAGGCGATCATCCCGTTGGAGACGAGCACGTTGCCGAGGGTCATCGGGATCAGGAAGGCCGTCGAGAGGTACCTCTTCCGCCGTCCGGCGCCGCGCAGCGGGTAGGCGAAGATCATCGCCGCCACCGTGTTGATCACGGCGACGACCACCGCGATCCGCAGGGTCTTCCAGATCGTCTCGCGGAGATACGGATCCTCGAAGAACCGCTGGTAGCTGCTGAAGGTCCCGCCCTTGTCCGGGGTCACCGACAGGCCGATCCCGTAGGCGATCGGGTAGAGGAACAGCACCCCGATCAGCGCCACCGCGGGCAGCATGGCCAGCAGCCCCCAGTGGATTCCGTGACGTCGCAGCCACGCCCGCCGGCGGTCGCCCGAGTCGGGCGGGCCTCCTGGCGACCGGCCGGCGCGGGCGGGTGCGGTGTCCACGGTCGCCGTCATGACAGCGCGCTCGGTTCGAGAGCCGTGGACTCGCCGTCGTCGGAGCCCTCCGCCGGGGCGGTGGAAGCCTCTCCCGCGGCGAAGGCCCGGACGCTCGCCACCGGGATCGACAGCCTCAGCACCGTGCCCGTTTCCGGCCGCACCGGTGTCCGTACGGACAGGGTCGCCCCGTCGGGCAGTTCGGCCTGCACGGTGAAGTCGCGGCCGTGGTACTGCGTGGAGCGCGCCACCGCCTCGAACGCGTTCACCGCGGAGGCGGAGTCCGTGACGCTCACCTCCTCCGGCCGGATCCGCACGGTCACGGACTGGCCGGGCCGCAGGTCGGTGCTCGACGTGGCGCGCAGCCTGATGCCGTGCCCCTCGACAACGGGCTCGCGGCCGGTCCCCCCGGCCACGTGTGCCTGGAGCCGGTTGCGGTAGCCGACGAAGTCGGCGACGTAATCGGCCTCCGGTTCGCTGTAGATCTGCTGGGGCGTACCGTCCTGCACGGTCTTCCCCTTGCGCAGGACGATGATCCGGTCGGCGATCGAGAGGGCTTCCTCCTGATCGTGCGTGACGTAGACGGTGGTCAGCCCCAGTTCGTCGTGGAGTTGCCGGATCTCGGAGCGCATCTCGAACCGGAGCTTGGCGTCGAGGTTGGACAGCGGCTCGTCCATCAGCATGATGGACGGGCGCGGCGCGAGTGCCCGCGCGATGGCGACCCGCTGCTGCTGGCCGCCGGACAGGCGGCCGGGCAGATTGTCGGCGTAGTCGGGGAGCTGGACCAGGTCCAGCGCCCACTTCACCCGCTCGCGCACCTCTGGCTTGGGCATGCGGCGTACTTCGAGTCCGAACGCGACGTTCTTGGCGACGGACAGGTGCGGAAAGAGCGCGTAGTTCTGGAACACCATGCCGAAGCCGCGCTTTTCCGCGGGCCGCTGGTCGATCCGCTCGTCGTCCACCCAGAGCCGGCCCTCGGTGGCCGTGACATGTCCGGCCAGACAACCGAGCAGGGTGGATTTTCCACAGCCAGAAGGACCCAGCAGCGCGGTGAACTCTCCGGCCTTGATCGTCGCAGTCATGGAGTCCAGTGCGACCACGCTCCCGTTGTAGACACAGGTCAGACCGTCGAGCCGAAGCTCGCTGAACTCACCGCGTCGCTGGGTTGCTCTCACGTCACTTACCACCAATGATTCGGTTCCATTTGTCGTACGCGGCGACGAGGACGTCCGCGGGCAGCGGGTCCGCGCCCGGATACTTGGCGATGTAGTCGTCGTAGTCGGCGACGCCGTACTTCTTGTTGAGTTCGGCCATCTCCGGCGGCGCCATGTCGACCGTGACGTCCTTGATCGCCGGGCCCGGATAGACGTAACCGTGGTCGAAGGTCATGGCCTGCTGTTCGGGCTGGAGCATGAATCCGAGCAGCCGCAGCGACACCGCGAGGTGGTCGGCCGAGACGCCCTTCGGGATGGCCACCGATCCGCCGGACAGGATGAACTTCGTGTCGTCCAGGACCGTGAAGGTGGCGGACTCGGGAATCAGGTTGTCCGCGCGGGGCTGGACGTGCCAGCCGAAGGTGGACGGCACCAGCTTCACTGTTCCATTGGTGAGGTTGGCATAGGTCTCGCTGGTTTTGGCCGGGTAGTTGTCGATGTACTTGCCGAGCTCCTTGAGGTAGGCCCAGGTCTTGTCCCAGCCCTTCTCCGGGTCTCTCGGGTCGGAGTCGCCGAGCTGGTACGGCAGGCCCTGCAGGAACGCCGAGCCCGGTCCGGAGTTCGCGACGGACGCGTACTGGAACTTGCCGGGATTGCGCTTCGCCCACTCCAGCAGTTCCGGCGCGGTCTTCGGCGGGTCGGACAGCTTGTCCGGCAGGTACTCCAGGAGCGGGCCGAACGTGCCGGTGTCGTAGATCAGCGCTTGGCCGTGCGCGTTCTTCCAGAGCTTCTTCGCGTTGTCGAGGTAGGTGTTCTCCAGGTCGGGCAGGCCGTCCTTGTACTCGGGCCAGATCTTGGTGAACAGGTTCTGGCTCACGCCCGCGGCGAGGCTGTCCGGCCCCAGCAGGACGACGTCCACACCTACCCGGCCGGCGTTCTGCTGGGCCTTGAGCTTGCCGGGCATCTCCGGCGAGGTCGTCGTGGTGTAGTTGATCTTGCTGACCAGCTCGGGGTGCTTCTTCGCGAACTCCTCGATCAGCGGCTTGGCGACGGACAGTCCGCCGGCCGAGTCCATGATCGTGAGCGTGACGGGCTTCTTGGGGGCCGCGGGGAACTTGCCGTCCGCGGCGGCCGGGGTCCCTTCGACACTCTTCGAACCTGGGCTGCCGCATCCCGCGACGCCGATGACACTGATGACGGTGAGTCCGGCGAGGGCGACTCGCCACCGGGAAGAACGTCTCAACGTGACCTCCTGGGTCGGTACTTCGGTCGTTGATGTGGTGGCCGGAATACTCGACGGCCGTGCCGATAGGTCGTTTAGGGCGGTTACGTCCAACCTTCTCCGCCTCTACGCTATGTCTGACAGCCTTACATCGCACCAGTGCGGCGACGGACGTTACGCACCTGAGACGGTGCGCTGCCGCCAATGGGTCGAGCAGGGGTTGCCGGCGCCGTACTGGATGACGCCGCGGTCGGGTTCGATGATGAATCCGGCGATGGTGCAGGTCCGCTCCTCGATCGCGATCGAGGGATCGGGGTGCTGGCAGATGCTGCCGGGCCAGTCGTGGTGGTCGGACAGGGCCTCCTTGACCTCGTGGATCGTGCGCACGCGAGGGTCCCGCAGGCGCAGTTCGATGTTGCGGTGCCGGTCGAGCGTGTGCGGCTTCCGCCTGGCGTAGTCGTCCGTCGCGGTGAGCCCGTCGGACAGGAAGTGATTGGTGTGCGTCAACACCCCGTCGCGCGGGGTGATCCGCTCCGGCGCGCCGTCACTGGCGGGTGTCTCCAGGTTCTGGCAGAAGCCGGTGCCGTCGCTGATCAGGTAGTTCGCGGACATCGCCCGGTCCGCGGTCGCTATCCGCTCCGCGCTCTCCGCCCCCGATCCCGCGTCGAGGACCGACCGCAGCAGGATGTGGTACGGGACGCCGGCTCCGTCCGTGCGGACGTCGCCGATCAGGGTGTTGGTGCACAGGGCGACGCCGGCCGAGTTCAGTCCGACCTTGGCCAACTGCCCGGCCTCGACCACGGTCACGAAGTTGGGCGCGTCGGTCCGCCGGACGTCGAGGACGACCGTGGTCCGTCGCGCGTGGGTCAGCCAGTCCCAGTTCTGCCCGGTGACGATGCCCTGGCCCGTGCGTTCCGGCATGAGCGCGAAGGACGTGCACTCCGCCGGCATCGACCGGGCGCGCGCCGGAGCGGCGGCGAACATGATCTCGCTCCGCGCGTTGAGCGCGAGGATGTCGCTCAACTCGACCCCCGCACCTGCGGCGATGCCCGCGATCTCCTCACTGACGGCGGGAGAGAAGTCGCCGATCGGCCGTTCGTACCGCAGGGCGAACTTCCGTACCTGCTGCCAGTCCCAGCCGACCATGTGCCGGAAGACCCTGGTGTAGCGGTGGATTGACTCTTTGATCTCCGGTGCGGCGGCGCGGCCGTACGACTCCCCGCGTCTCCACGGGTCGCCCTCCACACAGATCGTGCGAAATGCGGCAATATGTCCGGGTTCGTAGTTCACCGAGTCCACGTCTCTCTGGCATGTCAAAAGTCGTCTGGCTGCCTGGCAGGTAACGATGAGTCCGTCTGCCGGGCCTGTCAAGAGCCCGGTCGCACGTGATTCACGTGCGTCTCCGTCGGACCCAATCGGACGAACCGTGACCGCAAGGTGATTGCAAGCCAAGCTCAGCCCATGGCACTATGGCACTGCTGTCTGACAGCCAGGCAGGACGCGAGGCGCGGTCACGCAGTACCTCCGCGCACGCCCTGTTCCTGGGTTCGCCGGCAGTTCGCACGGAACCGCCGCAAGCAGAAAGAAGTGACATGACAGAGACCGACCAAGGCAAACAGCCTCGCCTCGTGCCCTACCGGGACGCACTGCGACTGGTGTGGGGTGACGACGAGTCAGGGAAGCTGCCGGACTGGTTCCTGGCGAGTGACGAGAAGATGAGCGTCAACATCGTGGCCATCCCGGTCGGCGGTGCCGTCATCCACTCGGACGAGAACCGGTCGATCTTCGGATCCGACGAGTTCTTCTACGTTCTCGACGGGACGATGGTCCAGTCGAACCCGACCACGGGTGAAGTCCTCGTCATCGAGGCGGGCGACGCGGCCTGGTTCCGCAAGGACACCTGGCACCACCAGTGGAACTACAGCGACACCGAGCTGCGGTTCGTGGAGTTCTTCCACCCCTCCCCCAAGACCGGCACGGGCCAGCCGTACGCGCAGACCCACGAGAACATCACCACCTACAAGCACAAGCAGGACGAGTACATCGGCCGCTGGCCGATGGCGCGTGCCGAGGCCGACGCCGCGAAGACCATGTGGGCGGCCAGGGACGAGGACATCCTGTGGCGCCTGGAGGGGCACAAGCGCGGCCGGGAGCTGCTCACCGGCATCATGCTGAGCACGGAGCACGTGACCATCGGGAAGCAGCGCTTCCTGCCGGGCCAGCGCAGCGACGTGTTCACCCACCAGGGCGACAAGCTGTTCTTCGTCGAAGAAGGCACCGTCCATGTCGAGTTCCCGCAGACGCGGGTCTTCTTCGAGCTCGGCCCGCGCGACTCGTGCCAGATCCCGGAAGGTACGCCGCACTCGTTCTACAACGTGGCGGCCAAGGGCGCCCGCGCGGTGTTCTGCGTCGCCCCGGACTACCTGCCGGCCACCGGCTGATCCCAGGCCGACCGCCGGCACAGCGGCAGGACATGAGCGACCGCCGACTACCCTCGGGTAGCCGGCGGTCGCCGTCCGCGTCCTGGAGCGGAGAAGACGTCAGCCGGTCACGGATTCGTCCCGCGCCACCCGCCGGCCCCGCTTGAACACCGCGACGACCCGGTCGAGGTCGCCGATCGACTCGGTCGGGTTCCCCGCGACGACCAGGAGGTCGGCGTACGCGCCGGGCGCGATCGTGCCCACCTCACCGGCGCGGCCGAGGGCATGGGCGCCTCCGGAGGTCAGCGCCGCGAGCACCTCCGCCGGTCGCCATCCGGCGAACGCGACCATCGCGCGCGCCCTGGCCGTCAGGTCGCGGCAGTCGGAGAACTGCCCGTAGACCGAGTCCGATCCCAAAGCCACCGGCACGCCCGCGCGGGCGAGCGTCCGTCCGTTCCGCCAGATGCGCAGCCGACGCTCCAGGCCGGGCGCCATCCCTGAATCCGGGCCGGGCGCCATCCGTGGGTCCGGGCCGGGTGCCATCCGTGGGTCCGAGCCTGGCGCCACCGCTCCGTCCAGCAGATCGGCGATCGTCGGCTCGATCGGACCGGCGAGGACGACCGACTGCTTACGGTCGCACAGGGCGCGCAGCAGTTCCGGAGGCGGCGCCTGAATCCGGCCGCGGGCATCGAGCCAGGTGCAGTGCTCGATCGTGTCGACCCCGACGGCGAGCGCGATCTCGATCCCCTCGGTGCCGTGCGCGTGGGCGGCGACCCGCAGGCCGCGGCCGTGCGCGGCGGCCACGATCGCGGCCATCTCGGACCGCCCCAGATACGCCCTGCTCATGTCGGTGCCGGGGGTCAGCGAACCGCCGGTCACCGCGATCTTGACGAGGTCGGCTCCCTCGTCGTGCAGCAGCCGCACCGCTCCGGCCGCCTCGGCGGCCCCCTCGACGGTGATGCCGAACGAGCGGAAGTGGCCGTCGGGTGAGGTGATCGGGCGGCCCGCGGCCACGACAGTGGGCCCGTCCGCGGGCCGCGAGCCGATCGCGTCCCGCAGGTCCTGGCCGTCGGTCCCGGGTGAGCCGAGGTCGCGGACGGTGGTGACGCCCCTGCCCAGCAGACGGCAGGCGACGGCGCGTGCGGCGGCCGTCGCGGCGGCGGAACCGCCGCGCACCCGCGTCAGGTCCTGCCCGTACGGCAGAAGGAGGTGGGTGTGCGCGTCGATCAGGCCGGGAAGTACCGTCGCCGCCTCGAACGTCAGCTCAGGACCGCCGGTGTGCGGAACAGCGGCGTCGGGACCGACCGCGGCGATCCTGTCGCCGCGGATCAGGATCGCCGCGCCCCGTCGGGCGACGCCCGCTCCCCCGTACAGCCACCGCGCCCGGATACGCGTGGCCGGGCCCGCCTGCGCCGCCAGATCCTCGGTCGCCAGGTCCTCCGCCGCCAGGTCCTCCGCCGCACCCGTCACGGCTGGCGCAGCCGGTCGGCGAGCGCTTCGAGCGCCGGCCGGGGACTGGCCAGTACGGGAATCCGCGGGGCTTCGTCGAGCCCCGCGACGATACGGCTCATCGACGCCTGAGCGAGCACGATGACGTCGCACCGGGGAATCAGCTCGCCCAGCGCGTCGCGGACCAGCGTGTCGTGGGCGGCGGGATCGCCGCCCGCCTGCGCCTCGAAGGCGCCCACGCACAGCGTCTCGACGAGTTCGATCGGCGCGTCGGCCTGTTCCGCCGCCCGGCGGATCAGGTTCGCGGTCGGGGCCAGCGTCGTACCGAGGGTCGCGATCACACCGATCCGCGGACCGCGCCGTACGGCTTCCTCGGCCATCCGCTCGTCGATCCGCAGCACCGGGACCGTGCTGAAGGGCCTGGTCCGCTCCACCGCCTCGCCGAGCGACGAGCAGGTGACCAGTACGAAGTCGGCGCCCGCGTCGGCCGCCGACCAGACATGCCCGAGCAGGCGGCGGGCGGTCCCGGCGCGCACGCCTCCCTCCGCGCGGGTCGCCGAGAGGAGGCTGTCGTCCACGATGTGGCGCAGTTCGATCTCGTGGGGGAGCGACTCGGCCGCCAGGGCGGTGAAGACCGGGGGCAGCGTGGTCACGGTGTGGATCATGGTGATGACAGGACGGTCGGACATGGGTCACCTGTTCGGGTCGGCCGGACGCAGGGCGCCGATCTGGTCGCTGGTCAGAGTGGATATGTCATGGGACCGGACGGCCAGCCACAATCTGGCGGTCGCCTCGATCTCCTCGGCCGCCTCGGCCGCGTCGGCGAGCGTGACGCCCGCGGCGAGCGTGCCGTGGTGGGCCAGCAGCAGGCAGTGGGACCGCGTGAGCAGCGGGCCGACCGCCTCGGCCATAGCCGGGTCCCCGGGCCTGAAGTAGGGCACGACCGGGAGGGAACCGACCCGCATCACGTAGTAGGGGGTGAGCGGGGGAATCGCGTCGGACGGATCGGTCTCCCGCAGCAGCGAGACCGCGACGGCGCCGTGGGAATGGAGGTGGACGACGGCGCGCAGTTCGGGGCGGGCGCGGTACACCGCCAGGTGCAGCAGGAGTTCCTTGGTCGGCGGCGGGCCGGACAGTCGGGCGCCTTGCCCGTCGACGTGCGCGAGCCCGTCCTCGGTCAGTGAGCCGAGCGCCGCGCCGGTCGGGGTGACCAGCACGCCGTCCGCCGTGCGCACGCTCAGGTTTCCGGTACGGCCGTGCGCGAGCCCGCGGTCGGACAGGAGCTTCGCGTACGCGACCAGGTCCCCGGCGGGTGTCGGCGTCATCGGGCCACGGCCTTGAGGAAGAAGTCAGGTCCGCCGAAGTTGCCGGACTTCAACGCGAGTGCCAACTCGGTCGGGCCGAGCGAACGCGTCCAGGGCACGCCCGGGGCGATGGGGCCGCCCAGTTGGAGGGCCCGTACGCCGAGCCGTTGCAGCACCGCGCCGGAGGTCTCGCCTCCTGCGACGACCAGCCGTCGTATCCCGCCGTCGACCACTCCGGCGGCCAGCTCGGCGAGGAAGGTCTCGATGGCGGAGCCCAGTCCGGTCGGTCCGGTGCCGGTCCCGGCTTCGGTTCCAGCTTCGGCTTCTTCGGCTGCTTCGGCTTCTTCGGCTGGTGGGCGGGCGTCCACCGCGCTGTGGACCAGCACCGCCGGCGAGTCCGACAGCAACGTCAGCGCACGCGCGACGACCTCGGCCGCGTACCCCGCGTCGTCCCGAACCCGGGCGAGGTCGAGGGCGATGGCCGGGCCGCTCTCGCGGAAGGTGGCGACCTGGCCGCGAGTGGCGTCCGAGCAGCTTCCCGCGACGATGAAGGTGGGTCCCTCGATGGTGTCCGCGAAGTCACCGGGGCCGGGGCAGGGGCCGGGGCCGGCCGCGTCGGCCGGGACCGTGCGGTGCGAGGCCGCGCCGGGTTGGGCCGCCCGGGGTTGGGCCGCCCCGGCCGCCGCGTGCAGACCGTTCGCTCCGATCCAGAAGGCCGCGTCACCGATGGCGTCCGCGAGGACCAGCAGGTCGTCACGGCAGAGCGCGTCCGCGACCGCGAAACGCGCACCGGCCGCGCGCAGGTCCGCCAGTCGGGCGCGTACGGCCGGGGCCCCGGACCGTACGCGGGAGTGATCCACGAGACCGACCTCGGCGGTGGTCTGGGCCGTCAGCAGCCGTACGAGGTTGGAGTCGGTCATCGGATTGAGGGGGTGCCGGGCCAGCGAGGACTCCGCCAGCGGCAGGTCGTGGACGAACAGGTTTCCCTGGTAGACGGTCCTGCCATTGGCCGGCGCGGCCGGGCAGACCAGCGTGATCCCGCTGCCCAGCGCATCCGCGAGGGCGAGTCCGACGGGTCCGATGTTGCCGCGCGGCGTGGAGTCGAACGTCGAGCAGATCTTGAAGCCGATCCGGCGCGCTCCGAGGTCCCGCAGCCCGCGCAGTGCCGCCAGCGATTCGGCCACCGCTTCTTCCGGCGGCACGCTGCGCGTTTTGAGCGAGACGACGACGGCGTCGTGCGGCGGCAGTTCGAGGTCGGGGCCGGGCACGCCCACCACCTGGACCGTCCGCCTGCCCGCCGCGCTGAGCGCCGCGGCCACGTCCGAACCGCCGGTGATGTCGTCCGCGATGATCCCGATCACTTCCGAGTCACCCACATTCCCCCCAAAGGTCAGGCAGTCTGACAGGTTGAAATGTAGCACGGCGACGCGGCGGTGAGCAGGCACGTCACAGGTAGCAGCGGCGCGCGCGGCGGCGCGTACCCCTGACACGGGGCAGCGGGGCATGAACGCCCACCGAAGGAGGGCACGGCTCGGCGCGGCTCGGCTCGGCGACAGACGGCGAGCCGGGTCCCGTAACGACGTGAGAGCAGAGCTGTCAGACAGCTTGGAGGTGAGCTGCGAGCTGGCCGTACGCCCCTTCGCGGCGTTCCGGCCCTCATGACCATGACGCCACTTCCGTGGCGCCGCGGTCACCTCAGGTCGACGACCGCGGAGTCTCCGGTCGTTGCAGCATGCTGACCGCGTCCTCGACGGCGCGCAGGTGGGCGACCATCGCCTCGGAGGCGCGGTCCGGGTCGCGGTCGCGGATCGCCCGGCAGATGGCGAAATGCTCCTCCGTCGAGTGCCGCCAGCGCTCGGCGGAAACGGAGAGCGCCAGGGACTGCTCCTCGAGGATCGACCGGATGTCCTTGATCAGCCGGGGAAAGAGGGGGTTGCCCGTCGCGGACGCGATCCCGATGTGCAGTTCGCTGTCCAGCCGGACCCTGATCTCCGGGTCCGCCTCCACCGCGTACGCCTCGCAGGCCGCCACGATGACCGCCAGTTCCTCCTCGGAGCGGCGGGTCGCGGCCAGCTTGGCCGTCGGCACCTCAAGGTGGCGGCGCACCTCGTTGAGATCGGTCGACGAGTACTGGCTCAACGTCAGTGAGCTGGAAGCCCGGTTGGAGACCACCATGGAGCCCCGGCCGGTCTGGGACTCGATGTAGCCGAACGCCCGCAGGCTGCCCAGGGCTTCGCGCAGGGCGGGCCGGCTGACCCCGAACGCGCGCGACATCTCCGCTTCCGAAGGCAGCCAGTCCCCCACGGGAATCTCGCCGCGCTCGATGAGCTCGACGAGTTGATTGCGTACGACATCGACAGCGCTGTGCCGTGCCACCCGCTTCATCGCCACGAGCTTGCGCGACTGCCGCTCCCGGACCGGTATTGACAGACTGTCTGGCTGCTCTTCCACGGTCCCTAGTCTGCGCCAGCCGAGGGGTCGAGCGCAATCACCAGCCCGCCGGACACTCCGCGGACACTCCCCCACCTCGGGTCACAAACCTTGCGGAATCTTGAACATATCCCGCATACTCAACCTGTAAGACAACCAGCCAGGTTCATGTGCCGTGTGCAACCCGAAGGACAGTCGTATGCCCCAGTCCCGGACAGTCGTCGTCTTGTCGTTCCCCGGGTACCAGGAGGTCGAGTTCTGGTACCCGGCGTTCCGCGCACGGGAGGCCGGCGCCGACCTGCACCTGGTCACGTCGGACCCGGAGGGTTGCGAGAGCCATCTCGGCTACCCCGTCGTTCCGACCGCGACCGTCGAGCAACTGGCGGGGCTGACCATCGACGCCCTGGTGGTGCCGGGCGGCGTGGGCGCGGTACCGGTCGCCTCGGCCGGTCAGCGCGCCCTGATCGGCGACTTCTCCGTCCGGCACGGCCACCTGGTCTCCAGCGGAACCGGCACCGACCTCGTGCGTTCGCTGCTGGGCCCCGGCTTCACCAGCCCCAACTGGCTGACCGCGCCCGACGCCGACGGCCTGCCCGAGCTGTACCGGGAGCTGTTCGGCCGCTGGTCGCGGAAGTGACGACGACCGCATTCGAGAGCAGGAGGCAGAAACGTTGAAGATTCTACGAACAGTCCTCGGTGACGTGCCCGCGGAGAACTCGGGCAAGATCCTCAGCCACGAGCACCTGCTCTACGGCTACCCCGGCGCGGAGTTGGACCACCGCACCGTGCTGGACTACAGCGCCGCGGTCGACGTCGTCGCGGGCCAGGTCCAGCGCGGGATGGACGGGTACGGCTACGGGACCATCGTCGACATGACCCCGCCCGAGGTCGGCCGTCACCCGCAGTTCATGGTCGACGTGGCCAAACAGACGGGCATGAACGTGGTCGCCATCACGGGCTTCTTCCCCGAGCGGATGGGGGTGCCGTACTACTGGCGGCGCCAGACCGTCGAGGAGCTGACCGAGTTCTTCGTCAAGGACCTCACCGAGGGGATGGTCTTCGCCTGGCAGCAGACCCCCTACCGGGCCGGTGCCATCAAGATCGCGACCGGCCAGGAGAGCGTCACGCCCAAGCCGAGCCCGCTCGGCCCGAACGGCCGGCACATCCACGAGGTGGAGGACCGGGTCATCCGCGCCGCGGCCCGTGCGGCGACGCAGGTGGGCTGCGCCATCAACACCCACATCGACCCCATGGACTTCGAGGTGACCAACCCCGGTCGCGAGCAACTGGAGATCCTCGCGGAGGAGGGCATGGACCTGGCGAAGGTCATCATCGGCCATGCCTTCGTCCCCCCGCAGGTCGAGATGATGCGCGAGATCCTCGCCATGGGCGCCAACGTCCAGCTCGACCACGTCGGCATCCCGTGGCGCGTCGGCAGCGCCGAGGAACTGGACGAGGCCATGGCGAACGCCCTGGTGACGCTCATCGACGAGGGATACCTGGACAACGTGGTCATCTCGTTCGACCGCTGGTTCTTCAACCCGCGCGCCGGGGTGACCGAGTCCGACCCCCAGTTGCTCAACGAGAAGGTCGACCTCGGCTACATGTTCACCAGTTTCGTCCCGCGCCTGAAGTCCAAGGGCGTCACCGACGAGCAGCTCGACGCGCTGATGATTCACAACCCGCGGCGGATCTTCGCGATCGACGTCTGAGCCGCCCCGCATCCGATCCGTCGCCCAAGAGGGAAGCACATGAGAATTCAAGACGCCCGAGTCGTCGTCCTTGTCGAGAACCTCTACCAGGAACTCGAGTTGTGGTACCCGGTCCTCCGGCTCCGCGAGGCGGGTGCGAAGGTCCTCATCGCGGGACCGGCCACGGACGCGGTCTACGCCAGCAAGATCGGGTATCCGGCCCGAGCCGAAGTCAACGTCGCGGACCTGGTGGCCGAGGACATCGACGCGCTCGTCGTCCCCGGCGGGTTCTCGCCCGAATACCTGCGCCGCGACAGGTCCATCGTCGCGCTCGTCCGTGAAATGGACCGGCAGGGAAGGATCGTCGCGGCGATCTGCCACGCGGGGTGGCTGCTGGCCTCGGCCGAAATCGTCTCGGGCCGCCGTGTCACCTCGGTCGCGCCGATTCGTGACGACCTGATCCACGCCGGCGCGGACTATGTCGTCGAGCCGATCGTGGTCGACGGCAATCTCATCACGTCACCGCTGCCGGACGACCTGCCGGTGTTCGTCTCCACGATCATCACGGCGCTTGAGGCCGCGGAGCAGCTCACCCCTGACCGCCCGCCCGTCTCGGCCGCCCACTCGTCCGCGGCCTATCAGCGGTCGGCCACCTTGAAGAACCGCGCCGCGGGCCCCGGCTCGGCGAACTACCGCGCCTACGCGGTGGGGTAGCGCGCTCGCGCACGGCCGGCGACCGGGCCGGTCGGTCAGACGCGGGGCTGTCGGGGTCTGTCTCGCGGGCGGGAATTCGGGGTGAGACAGTGTCCGTATGTCCTCACGCTGGCCGACAGGGTCACACAACTCGCTGCTGTCCATCGGGTGCACGGATTCGGTGCTGTCCATCGCCTCGGCCGGGTCGGTCCTGTCGATCGGTTCGGTGGCGTCGGTCCTGTCCATCGGGTCGCTCGGATCGATGATGTCCGCGACGTCGATCGGCTCGTTCCAGTCGGCAGGCTCGCTGCTGTCGGGCCAGTCGAATCGCTCCGCGCTGAGCTGGCAGTCCAACGGCTCCGTGCTGGCCTACCGCAAGGCCGGCCAGCCGGGACGGTTTCTGCCGCACACGGCCCTCGCCGTGACCGCCGCGGCTGTGGCGGGAGCCGCCTGGTACACACTCCGCCGGCCCTCTGGCGCGTAGCCAAGACGGACCACGAGCAGGTGGTCGAGCTCGCGGAGCGGTGATCGGGGGCGCGCGTGGAGGTGATCACCGTGCGGTTGCCGGGGGTCGACGCGGATTCCACCGACCTACGGGCGTGCCATTCGGGCGACGACCGGCGTTTCCGGCTGCCGGGCGTCGTGACCGTCCTCCGGATCGACCGGCTCGGGTGCTATCAGGTCGAGGAGTTCTTCGGTGCCTCCGTGCGCGAGGGCGGCGCGCTGCCGTGCCGCGCCGGTGCCCTTGTCGAGGAGTCGTCGCACGCCGGAGGTCACCCGGTCGAGGTCGTCGAGTTCCTTCAGGGCGGGGGTGACGCGGTCCAGGAGGGCGCCGAGTACCCCGGCGGCCTGGCAGGGCTCATTGGTGCGGGGGTCGACAAGGTCGGCGGTCAGGCCGTGGCGGGCGGAGTGCCAGCCCGCGGCCTGGAGGACGCTGGCCGGCGGGTCGAGCGGACGGCCGCCCGCGCTGCCCTCGCGCAATGCGGTGACCACCAGGCCGCGGGCGAGCCCGGCGAGGGTGATCGCGCTGTCGACGTCGAGCTGGACGTCGGGGGCGCGGACCTCCAGCGTCGGGTACTCGTCGCAGAGCCGGGCGTGCCAGTAGAGCTGGTGCCGGTCGGCGATCACCCCGGTGCCCAGCAGGGCGGCGACCCGCTCCTCGTAATGGGAGGCGCCGGAGAAGAACGGCGGCGATCCGCTGACCGGCCAGCGGCCGAAGATCACGGTGCGCCAGCTGGCGAATCCGGTGTCCCGCCCGTCCCAGAAGGGGGAGTTGGCTCCCAGGGCGACCAGGAGCGGCAGCCAGGGACGGATCCGGCCCAGCGCGGCGGCCCCGGCGTGGCGGTCGGGCACGGCGACGTGGATGTGCATGCCGCAGATCAACTGCTCGTCGACCAGTCGCGCCGCGTCCACCCGCATGTCCCGGTACCGCTGCTCACCGGTCACCGGCACCGATGCCTCGGCCATGAGGGGCGCGCCGCCCGTCGCCGCCAGTCGGCAGTCCACCGTGCGCGCCGCGGCGCTCAGCGACTTCCGGAACCGTGTGAGATGCGCGGCGACCTCGTCCAGGTCGGAGCAGACGGGGGTCGCGACCTCCACCAGGGATTGCAGAAGCTCGGTGTCGACCTCGTCGCTCTCCAGGTCGGGCTCGCGCTCCGCAGCGATCCGAAGTCGCCCGACGCGTGGCGCCGGCAGTGCGGTCCTGCGGTCGAGCAGCAGGAATTCCTCTTCGACCCCGATGGTCACGGCTGTCGTCATAGCCGTCGGCTACCCCCGAACGGCCCGGTCACGGCGTACAGCTGGCATCCGTCTGCGTCTCGGGCCGCCCGCCCCGCCGAACCCACTCCGCCGGGCCCTCTCCCGCTCGGCGGCGAAACGGGCTCAGCCGAGACCGCGATGGGCGGCCCACAGCGCCGCGGCCCGGCTGGCGGCTGCGTCGACCAGGGCGGCGAGTTCGGGTCTGTCGGGGACGGGGAACGAGACGTAGGCGCCCCTGCCGCCACCGACCGGCCGACCGTATGCCTTGGCGGCGAGCCGGCCGTCCGGGAGCAGCCGCACATTGAGCGTGGTCAGCGTGAATTCCTCGCCGCGTCGGGTGTCCGTCCAGCGGAGATCCTGCGGGATCGTCACATTGATCGCCAGAGCGCTCACTTCCAGGTCGCCGCTCATGGACCGATGATCCCACGCGGGTGCGCTCGCCTTTGAGGAATGTGCGCGGTACGGGCGGCCGTCGGGGCGGTGCCGAGACGTCACTGGGTGCGGAGACTTCGCTGACACAGGATGTCAGTGAACCGCCGGACAGTGGTGCCATGATCCTCAGTCGGCACTCCAGCCGGGCCGAGCGCCTGCTCGTACCCGCTGCTTTCGCCACCGCTCTCGGCAACAATGTCCAGCTCATCGTCGGTGCGCTGCTCATGATCAGGGAGCAGCGCACCATGATGGCCGTCGGCTGGCTCTTCATCGCTGTCGCCGGGCCGCAGGCGCTGCTGTCACCCTTCTTCGGGCGGCTGGCGGACCGCTTCGACCGGCGGGCCCTGTGGATCGGCTGCGATCTCTCCAGCGCGGTGCTGGCCCTGGCCCTGCCGCTCTGGCTGGTCTGCGGCGGCTCTCCCGGAGCCGGGATCTACGGCGCCAATCTGGCGCTCGCGGTGGTCGGCGCGCTGTTCTTCCCCGCGAGCTCCGCGCTGATCAAGGAACGGGTCCCGGCGGACCGGCTGCGGCGGTTCAACGCCCGCTACGAGATGGGGACCCAGGCTGGGATGCTGCTGTCGGCGACGGTCGGCGGGCTGTCCGTCCAGACGTTCGGCGCCGTGCCGCTGCTGGTGTTCAACGCCGGGACCTTCGCCGTCTCGGCGCTGTGCGTGGCCGCGGTGGGGCGCCGACCGGAACGGGCGGCGACGGCGTCCGCCGCCGGGGAGCCGGTGCCGGTGCCGGTGGCGGCTGCGGATACGCCGATGCGGACACCGATCCGGATGCGGCACTTCATCCTGCTCTACGCCCAGGGAAGCGTGGTCGTCACGGTCTTCAACGCCCTGCTGCCCACCGCGGTCATCGGTGAACTCCACCTGGGGGCGGGGACGTTCGGCGCGGTGGACGCCCTGGGCTGCCTCAGCTTCCTGGCGGCGGCCGGTGCGTACCGGATCGTCAGCAGGCGCGGTCGTGACCTCCGCATCGCCGTCGTGGGCTTCCTGCTCTGCGCTGTGGGCCTGGTACTCCAGAGCCAGTTCGGGATCGCCGGCTATCTCGTCGGAGTGCCGGTGGGCGCGTTCTTCTTCGGGCAGGCCCGGATCGCCTCGCGGACCATGCTGATGACCTCGGCCGACGACGCCTCGGTGGGCAGGGTCTTCGGGCTGGCGAACGGCGGCGGTCTCGCGGCCACGGTCGCGGTGATGTTCCTGGTCGGGAAGGTCACCGACAGCACCGACACACGCTACGGCTTCGGGGTCCTCGCCGCGCTCGCCCTGCTGGCGACGCTGTCCGCCGGAGTGCTGCTGCGGTCGTCGGCCCCCGCCCGGCCGGGCGTGTCCGCCGGTCGGTACCGGTCGAGCACGGCCGCCGCCCTCTTCGCGATCGCGCGGCGCAGCTCCTCCGGGCCGAGCACCTCGATGTCCGGGCCCAGCGACAGCAGTACGGGGACCGCCAGCTCGACCGATTCCAGCGGCACCGTCGCCGTCACCCAGCCGTCCGCGTCCGGCGGCCCTGCCGAGGTCTCGACGGCGCGGACCAGTGCCGCGTCCAGGCGGTCCGGCAGCGCGGACAGCAGCGCGGGAGCGATCCGTACGGAACCCTGAAGCCGCAGCCGACGGGCGTCGTAGACGGCGAGGTACTCCTGCCAGTGAGCGGCCAGGTCGAAACCGTCCGGGCGCTCGAAGCCGGTCGTCCCGACGTCCAGGCGGAGGATCGAGGACACCCGGTACGTGCGCACCCCGCCGTCCACCGCGGCGACGAGGTACCAGATCCCCGCCTTGAGGACCAGGCCGTAGGGGTCGAGATCGCGCTCGACCTCTTGCGGCGCGGCCCAGCGGCGGTAGCGCACCCGGATCCGCCGCTGGTTCCAGACCGCGTCGGCGAGCGGTACGAGAGCGGACGGGGAGTCCTGTTCCCGGTACCAGCCGAGAGCGTCGAGGTGGAACCGCTCACGGATCCGCCCGGCCCGGTCCCGCAGCGGCGGCGGCAGGGCCGCGGTCAGCTTCAGCTCCGCCGCCGCCAGCACCTCCCCCAGGCCCAAGTCGTCCGCCGCGCCCGGCAGTCCGGCCAGGAACAGCGATTCCGCCTCGTCGACATGCAGCCCGGTCAGCCGGGTCCGGTAGCCGCCGAGCAGTTGGTATCCCCCGCCGTGCCCGGCGTCCCCGTACACCGGAATGCCCGCGGCGCTCAGCGAGTCGATGTCCCGGTAGACGGTCCGCACCGAGACGTCCAACTCCTCCGCCAGCTCACCGGCCGTCAGCCTCCCCCGGTTCTGCAACAGGAGGATGAGCGAAAGAAGCCGGGCCGCGCGCATGGGCCGATCATTCCAGGTCCGGGAGCAGGGCGCCGGATCGGCGGCGCGGAAGGCGGTTGGGCAAGGAGATCTGACATTCGGTTGGCGGTCGCTGAATACGGCTGGCGAGGACTTGTGGAATCTGACGGAGTCCTGAATCGGGGCGTCTTGAGCGGAGGCCGGTTTCCCTGGAACCTTGAGGTCGAGGTGTGGCGCATTTTCCCGGTGCCGGTGTGGCCTCGACTTTTCCGACCGCGCGAAGAAGGATGTGTGATGACCGACCCGATCGATTCTCGTCAGCTGCGCGTGGTGCGCGGTTGTGCGACGTCCGAGGAATTGGCCGCGCTTGTCGCCGTGCTCTTCGCACGTACGGCGGCGGAGCCCGATCTGCCGGCGGCGGGGGACGTGGTGTCGGTGCCCGCCGCGCGGTGGCGACGGTCGGAGCGGGTGCACCTGTTCGACGCGCCTCGTGTCTGGCACGCGTACGCGCGCGCGGCCGGGTGAGCCGATGAGGTCCTGAGTCATGCGGAACCGGCCGGTTCCCGCCCGAGGGCGGGGGCCGGCCGGTGGGGTGTTCAGGCGGTCGGGAGCAGGGTCCTGAAGTGCCGGTAGAGCAGACCGGTGCCGCCGAGGTCCTTCAGGACCGGCTCCCAGACCGCTTCGATGTGGGCGACGGCGTTGGCCTCCGTCACCCACTCGGAGAAGCTGAGGACGCTCGTGCCGTCCACGCTGATGTGCATGTTCGCCGATATCCCGCCGGGGTAGTCGCGGTCCTGACCCTCGGCGGCCTCCTCGCCGGCGAACAGCGCGTCGACGAAGGCGCGGGCGGCCTGGTCGTTCTCCGCGCCGAAGAAGGCCACGGGGAAGGACTCGGCGACGGGGGCGGGGTCGGCGATGCCGGAACCGCGGACCGCGCGGTACAGACGGTAGGGCACGGGCGCCGGGGCGCCGGGGACGGCGGACGCCGTGTCGGAGATGCTGCCCTCCTCCTTCAGGGACTGCCGCAGCGGCTCCTGCGCGGACCACTGAGCGTAGGTCAGCACCGAGTCGCCTTCGCTGCTCGTGTAGACCGTGAGCGACAGCAGTTCCGGCGGCCATTCGCCGGACCGCCAGTGGGCGACGACGGCTTCCGCGGTCTGCGCCGCCTTTCCGCTCCGCGTCGGCACCGTACCGACGAGCACGATGTCGCTCCGGGGATTCTCGATGACGGGCCGCGAGGTGGACGCGTGGGACATTCTTCGGCTCCTCGGGAATGAGGTGGCTCCACAAAAGGCGCGGGCCACGGCGTGGTACGGAACATTCTCCGACCAGCGGTGACCCGCGCCCAGGAATCGCGGTTCAGGGTTGTGAAAAGAACATCAATTCCGCTTGTGACACCTTCTGGAGACCGTCAATTCCTGCCGGGACCGCCGGTCCGCCCCCGGTGCTCCTCCAGGATTCGTTCGGTGGCCGCGTCGAGGCGTCCGGCGGCGTCCGGCGCGAAGGACCTGTCCTTCACCCCGATCCGAAGCCCCTCGACGAACGCGCTCAACGGCTCGGCGGGAGGGGCGTCGATGGCGGCGACGATCGGCGGGAGGGCGGCCTCCACCGGCTTGGCGAACGACCGCATCGACAGGATCTGCCGCAGCGTCACATCGTCGTACTCGCCGGAGAAGCTCGTCGCGGTGACGCCCGGGTGGATCAGGACGTAGCGGATGCCGCTGTCCCCGTACCGCTCGGCGAAGGTGACGCCGAGCAGGTCGTTGAGCTTCCCGCCCTGGCCGAGCGCGGCACCGCCGTGGTAACCGTGGCGCAGCTCCAGATCGTCCCAGCGGACCACGCTCAGACTCGCGCCGGGACCGGCCACGTTGACCACCACGGGCCGTTCGGCGGCGGACAGCGTGTCGACGAGGCCGTGTCCGAGCAGGTAGCGGCTGAGGTAGAACAGCGCGAAGTTCTCCTCGATGCCGTCGGCCGTGACGGCGCGCTCGGTGCGGTAGTGGCGGGCGCACAGGACCAGGGCGTCGATCGTCGGGAACCGTGCGCGCAGATTCTTGAGGACCCGTTCGTTCTCGCCCAGCAGGCTGAGGTCGGCCGGGATGAAGAAGGCCCGGTCCCGGGCGCCGACGGTCGCGGCCGTCTCCAGGAACGCCTTTCCCTTCACCTCGCTGCGGCCGATGACGACGACGGTGTCGCCGTTGCCGAGCCGGGTGGCCGCCAGCGCCTTTCCGATGCCGTCGGTACCACCGGCGATCACCACGGTCTTCACAGGGTGTCCCCTTGGGCGGCCAGGGAGGCGGGAGCCTCCGCGGAGCGGATGTCGGAGCCGGCATCGGAGCGGGCATCGGAGTGGACGTCGGAGTGGACGTCGGAGTGGACGTCGGAGTGGACGTGAACGTCGGAGCGGACGTCGGCGTGGACGTCGGCGTGGACGTCGGCGTGCTGTTCCCGCGGCGTTCCGCCGTCGGACTCCTGCGGCTTGGGACGGCCCGGCAGTTGGGTCGCGGCGATCAGGGCGAGGGCGAGCGCTCCGGTCACGCCCCAGTACGCGTGGCGGAAGCCGCCGAGGGCGTCGCCGCTGCCCGCGCTCTGGACGAGCAGCGCGACCAGCGCGATGCCGATCGCGGCGCCGAGCTGGTTGAGCATGTACAGCACGGTGCTGCCCTGCGGCACCAGATGCGGCGGGAGCGTGCGGTAGAGCGAGGCGATGGTGGGCGCGCCCACGCTGCCGAGGCCGAGGCCGATCGTGAACGCCACCACGGCCGTCCAGACCTGGGACGTGTCCGCGCTGAGCTGGGTGAAGGCCAGCGCGCTCAGCGTGGCGACCACGCCGCCGCACATCACCAGAGTTCGTGAGCCGACCTTGTCGGACAGCCGTCCGGTCAGCGGCATCGACAGGGCCGAGCCCACACCGAGCGGAGCGAGCAGCAGCGCGGACGCGAAGGTGTCGTGGCCGCGTACCTGCTGGTAGTACAGCGGCAGCGCGAACAGGCTGGCGAAGGTGGCCAGACCGACCAGGGCGCCGACGGTGACGCTGGCGGAGAAGCCGCGCGAGGCGAACAGCCGCAGGTCGATCAGCGGTGGGGCGGTGCGCTCGCGGAGCGCGTGGACGGCGTAGGCGCCGAGCAGCACGACCCCGGCGACCAGCGGGACGAGCACCTGCCAGGCGGAGAACTCGGTCCGCTCGGCGTACTGCGACAAGGTCAGCACCGCGGCCGCGACTCCCGGACCGATCAGCGCGACGCCCACGGTGTCGAGCTTGCCCACCGGCTGCTCGCCGGTCGGCTTGTCGTCCGGGATCACCCGCAGGGCGAGCACCAGCGCGAGCAGGCCGATCGGGACGTTGACCAGGAACATCCAGCGCCAGGACACGCCTTGCAGGATGAATCCGCCGATCACCGGGCCGAACACCGGTCCGCTGGAGCCGACGACGCCCATGAGGCCCATGACCCGTCCGATCCGGCTGGGTCCGGCCGAACGGGCCAGCAGGGTCAGCATCAGCGGGTCGAGCAGACCCGCGCCGAGTCCCTGGAGCACGCGGAAGGCGATCAGACTGCCGATGTTCCAGGCGAGTCCGGAACTGATGGAACCGGCGAGAAAGATCACCAGGCCGAGCAGCCACAGCCGGCGGCCGCCGAACCTGTCGACGGCCCAGGTGGTGACCGGGATGCTCACGGTCAGGGCGAGCAGATAGCTCGTGGACACCCAACTGACCGCGCTGAGCGAGGTGTCGAAGTCCTTGACCAGGGTGTCCGCGGCGACGGCGATCATCGAGCCGTCGAGGATCCCCATGATCCCGCCTAACAGGATCACTCCGATCAGTCGCCGCAGCGCGGGGTCAAGGCCCTCGTTCGACGGATGCGCCATGAGTCTCTCCGGTGGCGTGAAGTGGCATGAGGTGACACGAGGTGACACGAGGTGACACGAAGCGATACGAGGCGGCCGCGCGTCAGATGGCGGCATGTCAGATGACAGCGCGCCGAATTGCACTCGCCAGTGCAGATTAGGGCACCACTCAGGACGATGACAACGTCAACGGGCAACAAACTGCACCAGCCGGTGTAACTCAACGCCCGTATCGGGTACGCTGCGAGGGTGGGCGGAACTGTGACACTGGCATCAGGCAACCGAACGGCCTCACGAGGCCGCATCGACAAACGTCAGGCGATCCTCGACGCGGCCTTCGCCGTGTTCGCCAAGCGGGGGTACGCCGGTGCGTGCATGGAGGAGATCGCCGAAGTGGCGGGCGTCGCCAAGCACACCGTCTACAACCACCTCGGCGACAAGGAGAACCTCTTCCACGCCGCGATGGAGGCGACGGGGAACGCCGTGATGGACAGGAACCTCGCCCTGGCCGAGCAGTTGACGGTCGAGGGCGGCGCGAACAGCCGAAACGGCGAGGACGGCCAGGCCAGCCAGGACAACCAGGACGGCGAAGGCTCCGACCCGGTCAGGTCCCGCTTGGAGGAGGTCGGATACCGCATGCTGCTCCAGTGTTGCGACCCCCGCTCCTGGGCGCTGCGCCGACTGCTGCACGCGGAGATCACCCGCTTCCCCGGACTGCTCGAAGTCGTCTGGGGGCGCGGCGCCGACCGGCTCCGGCAGACCCTCGCCGACCGGATGGCCCGGCTCTCCCTGGCCGGTCTGCTGCGACCCTGCGACCCCGTCGAGGCCGCGGAGCAGTTCCTCGCTCTGCTCACGGGCCCCATGGAAGCGCGGTCCCAACTCGGCACCCGACCCGTACCGGACACCGAACTGCACACCGTGGCCGACGCCGCGGTCGACACATTCCTGCGCGCCTTCCGTGATGTCCACCAGAACCGCACCCTGCCGGTGACCGCTTCCTGACCTCTGATTCCTGACCTCTGACGATTCGACAAGGTTTACGGCGCCTTCCCGCGAACGGATATGTCCGAAGCGGATCCGCGAAGTCCGTGTGAACTCGCATGAACTCCCTGGCTCGAATCGATGAGAACGGTTTGAGAATCCGCGCCGCGGATCAGCACTAGATGGATGTGTCCACCTGACAGCTATGCAGGCAATGGAGCTTGCGGCCGTGAATCCACCTTCGGTCCGTACAACTCCAAGGGAGATACCGTGCGCATACTCGTTGTGGAGGCGCAGGAGCACGAAGCCGCGGCGCTGGCCCGCAATCTGGAGCGGTACGGCCATGAGGTGACGACCGTGGATTCCGGGACGGCGGCTCTGGAGAACTTCCGGCAGGCGAATTTCGTCCTGCTCGATCTCGATCTCCCGGACATCGACGGCCTGGCCGTCTGCCGCGGTCTGCGGGAGACGGGCGACATCCCGGTCATCGCGTTCGCCAGCGGCGGCACCGAGTTGGACCGGGTCCTGGGGCTGCGGGCGGGCGCCGACGACTGCATCGACAAGCCGTACGAGATACGCGAGTTGGCGGCCCGCATGGAGGCCGTCATGCGGCGGCGGGAGCCGCGCCGACCGGTGGTCACCCCCAAGACGACGGTGTCGATCGGCGGTCTGCGGATCGACGCGGCCTCCCGCAAGGTGCAGGTGCACGAGAAGCCGGTGAAGCTGACCCGCAAGGAGTTCGACCTGCTGTACTACCTCGCGCGGCACCCCGAGATGGTCGTGACCCGGCAGCGGCTGCTCGCGGAGATATGGGAGATCCCGACGGTGCTCGCGGTCGGTTACCAGGCCAGCCGCACGGTGGACACCCATGTCAACTCGCTGCGCAACAAGTTGGGCCGGAGCAGTTGGATCGTCACCGTCCGCGGGGTCGGATTCCGCGTCGGCCTCGGCTGACAAGGAAAGCGGAAGCGCGCGTACGGTGTGGGGCCCACACCGTACGCGCGCCCGCGTCACGCTCAGCGCCGGCTGTCGCTCACAGGTACAGCGAGTTGGGCTCCAGGCCGGTCAGGGACCTGCCGTACAGCTCGATGTTGGTGCTCGGCGTGATCAGGGCGTGCAGGGACGTCGCGTGCACGTCCCGCTGGATGCGGGTGATCGGCACGTCCCGGAAGATCGAGGAGCCGCCGCTGGCGGCGGCCAGGATCTCCACAGCCTGCTTGGCCTGCTTGGCGATCCAGCCGATCTGCACCCGGGAGAAGACCCGGTCGTCCTGGGACCACGGCTCGTCCCGCCGGATCTTGTCCGCCAGCAGATCGGCGAACCGGTGGGCGCGGGCCTCGGCGTCCTCGATCAGCAGGGCCGCCTCGCCGACCTGGAGATGCGTGACCGGCGCCTCCAACTGGCTGGGGTAGCTGGTGTACGTCAGCGGCCGGCCGGGAAGCCGCTCCAGGAAGCTGGACAGGGCGTACTTGGCGGCGCCGACGAGCTGGCCCGTCTGCATCACCGTGGCGCTGACCAGCATCGGCACCCGGTAGGCGCCCTTGGCCGCGTTGACCTGTGACTTCGAGACGTTCTGGTAGAAGTCGGCGCCGGAGATCACCCGGTGGTCGGGGACGAAGACGTCCCTCGCCACGGTGGTCACACTGCCGGAGCCCGCCAGGCCGACGGTGTTCCAGTCGTCGACGATCTCCAGTTCGGAGACCGGGATGAGGGCGAAGACCGGCAGGGTCTCCCCCGCGGGTCCCTCGGGCATCGCCGCGGTGATCTTCCAGTGGGCGTGCAGCACGCCGCTGTTGTAGCCCCAGCTACCGTTGACCAGATAGCCGCCGTCGACCCGGGTCGCCTTTCCGGACGCGGCCGTCGTGCCCGTCACCCGGACATGGGGCTCGGCGAACACCTCGTCCAGGGCCTCGTCGGGCCACAGGCCGGCCATCCAGGTCAGCGAGGAGTAGATGGACAGCACGAAGGCGGCCGAGCTGTTGCCCTTCGCGACCTCGGCCAGCACGTCGACGAAGGCGCGCGCGTCCGACTCGTATCCGCCGTACTGCGTGGGCACCTGCATCCTGAGCAGACCCGATGCCTCGATCGCCTCGATGACGTCCTGCGGGAGCCTGCGGTTCTCGTCGATCCACAGCGCCCGGGAGCGCAGCAGGGGCACGAGTTTCCCCGCGGCCTCGACGAGATCGTCCCGGGACGGCGCGGTGGTGGTCATGTTGGGTTCCTCCCGATGTGGGTAGCACTTGACGCGCCCGCTGCCGGGCACCGGTATTCCGGACGGTCCGCGCGCTGACATCGCCGGCGGGAAAGGGAAGTTGGAAACGAAAGGCGTTCGGTGCTCTGATCACCGACCGACCGTTTTCCCGATCCTCGCACCATCGGCGAAGCGGCGGCGAAAGGGCCGGGGAAACCTACGGGTCGCCCGCAGGTTTGTCTCGCGCCGCCGGGGATTCCCCGACCGCGCTGAGTACCAGGACGAGTTCGCCTCTGCCGGAGACGCCGAGTTTGCGGTAGACGCCCGACAGATGGAATTCGACGGTTCTGACGTTGAGGAAAAGGGCTTCCGCGATGCGCCGGTTGCTGTATCCGGCGCGGGCCAGCTGCGCGATCCTGGCCTCCTGCGGGGTGAGTCCGCGCGGGGCGCCCGGTCCGCCCAGCCGGCGCAGCGCGGACTCGGCGCGGTGGGCCCAGAAGGTGTTGCCGCAGGTGCGCGCGACCGCGACCGCGGCCGTGAACCGGCTCCGCGCCCCGGCCGCGTCCTCGCGTTCGGCCAGCAGCGCGCCGAGGTCGTAGAGGGCCTGTGTCACCTCGCCCTGGGCGTCCGCCAGGCGGAGCAGATCGACGGCTTCCTCCAGCAGTATGAGGGAGGTCCTGTCGCGGCGCGCCACGGCGACGGCGCGCAGGGCCGTCCCCAGGACGCGCGCCGACCCCCACTTCCGCGCGGCGACGAGTTCGTCCTCGGCCAGGGCGACGGCCAGGTCACGGCGACCCGCGGTCGCGGCCCCGAGCGCGCCCGCCGAACGCCAGGCGACCACCGCGGGATTGTCGATGCCGTACGAGGCCAGCAGTCGGCCGCTGCTCAGACAGTCGTCGATCCCCTGCCGGAACTGGCCCGCGGCCAGGTGCAGCGCGCCGCGGGCCGCCAGGACGTGGGCCCGGTTTTGGCCTTCGAGGTCGAGCGCGCCGACCATGCCGTTCTCCTGGAGCACCGTCCACGCGCCGTCGAGGTCGCCGGTCCCGACGAGCGCCTCGGTCAGCCAGACCGCGGCCAGGGGGACGCGGGTACCGGACCCGCCCCGGGCGAGGACCGCGCGCAGCGTGCGTACGGCCCCGCTCGTATCACCTCCGAGCAGCTTGATCCGTGCGCGCAGCAGGGCCAGCGTCCGGCGGTGGCGGACCGAACCCGACCA
Source organism: Streptomyces sp. CBMA29 (assembly GCF_014596445.1). Taxonomy (GTDB): domain Bacteria; phylum Actinomycetota; class Actinomycetes; order Streptomycetales; family Streptomycetaceae; genus Actinacidiphila. Next base: position 47,505 of record NZ_MECL01000009.1, read on the forward strand.
GAGCGGTTCGCGGGCCAGCCGGGCGCAGTGCGCGCTCGCGGACGAGGTGTCCCCGGCGTACAGCAGGGTGAGCACGGCCTGCCACACGCTGTCGGCGTCGGCTCGCCGCTCGTCCGCGGCAAGCAGGCGCTCGGACTGGCACATCGCCGCGGAGCGGTTGACCCCGCGGTGCGCCAGTTCGAGGACGCGGGGGGCCGCGTACACCTCGGTCTCGTCGGGACGCGCCCGCTCGTCGTCGGCGTCGGCGGCGGCGCGGCGGATTCCCGGTGCGGGCGGGTGCGCCGCCGCGTATTCGTCGTGACGCCACCGTGCGACCGCCGAGGGTGCTTCGGCGAGACGCAGCGGCGCGGATTCGTTCCTTCCGCCCTGCACGGTGGACTCCGTTCGGTAGATCGGTAAGTCGGTAGATCGGTGGGCCGATAGGCCGATAGGCCGCTGGCTGCGCGGATGTGACGTAATGTCAGGCGGTGAGGCTGTGCAGGAGGTGGTAGCGCTTGAAGCCGATCGGCCGGACGCCGGGAGTGTCGTGGGTGGCGCGCAGAGTCGCCGCCCGCGTGGCGCCCTCCAGGAACGAGATGTGCGCCTCGTCGCTGGTCCACTCGGCGTAGTTGAGGACGCGGGTGCCGTCGGCGCTGAGGTGGAAGTTGGCCGAGAGCAGGCCGGGGTGCTGCGCGCCGGGGGCGCTTTCGAGGGCGCCCGCGATCGACTCGACGATGTGCTCCTGCGGGGCGGGCCCGTCCACGTCGAAGGTCGCGACCACAAAGCTGGACGGCACCAGCGGCCCCTTGTGCAGCACGATCGCGCGGCGCAGCGTGTACGCGACCGTCGCGGCGCCCGCCAGTCCCGTCAGCCCAGCGGTGAAGTCGCGGTGGGCCGGGGCGTGCGAGGTCTGGAGGTAGGTCAGCACCGTGTCGTCCTCGGTGCTGAGATACGCGGAGGCCGACAGGAGTCCGGTCGGCCAGTCGGCGGCGCGCCACTGCTCGACGGTCTCGGCCACGGCCTCGACCCCGGCCTCGCGGTCGGGGACGTGCCACTGCGCGACATGCGCGGCCGTGCTGTCGGCGCGCCGGATGTCCGGCGGTGCGGAGGAGATCTGCTGGGTCATTGCCGTCGTCCTTCCAGAGGACCGGGGTCCGGGGTTTCGGGGTCCGGTTTTCGGGGCGGGAAGCGGGAGGTGCGGCTGTCGTCACCAGCCGGGTGCGCGCAGCGCGGGTACGGATCGGGCGCTGGTACGGTTCGGACGCGGGCTCAGCGCGGGTACGCGCGCTCGGCGCGGGCCGCCCGCAACGCGTCGCCCCACCAGTGCAGTTGGTCCAGCAGCAGTCCCGCCGACAGGACGCTCGGCTCCGGGTCGATCAGCCGACCCGCCTCGTCGAAGCGGTTTCCCGCCAGGGGAAAGGCGACGTTCTCCCGTACGGTCAGGGTGTGCACTTCGGCGAAGACCTGCCGGAGCTGCTCGACAGCGCGGATGCCGCCGCTGAGGCCGCCGTACGAGACGAAGCCGACCGGCTTGGCGGTCCACTCCTCGTAGAACCAGTCGACGGTGTTCTTCAGCGCGGCCGGGAAGCTGTGGTTGTACTCGGGCGTGACCACGACGAAGGCGTCGGCCGCCACCAGCACCGAACGCAGCGCTTCGCGGGTCCTGGCCGTCTCCAGCGACACGTCCTTGCCGGGCCCCGGCAGGACCAGCGGCAGCGGATGGTCGATCAGATCGACGCTCTGCACGGCGAATTCGGGGCGCTCCTTGACCTGGGACAGGAACCAGTCGGCCACGGCGGGACCGAGCCGCCCGTCGCGGACGCTGGCGGTGATGATGGCGAGGGAGAGCTGGTCATCCGTCATGGTGCGACCTGTCTGTGAGGGGTACGGAGTCCGGTCAGGGCGGCCAGCAGGCCGATCCCGGCGACCGCGGTGATGAGGGACAGCGCCGGGCGGTGGCCGTGGTGGGAGCCGAGCAGCGCGGCGGTGGCCGGGAGCATCACGACGGCCCCGACCTGCACGGCGGTCTGGAACAGCGGGACGGCCGCGGCCCGTTCGGCGGGCGGGAGGGCCCCGGTCGCCTGGAGATTGAGGGCGGCGAAGGAGAGCACGAACCCGGCGCCGACCAGAAGGAGCGTCGGCAGCATTCCGGTGAGGTACGAACCGCTGTCCGGCCGCCACAGGTAGAGGGCGTAGCCCAGCAGCGGCGCGGTCGCGCCGAGGGCGATCAGCCGCCCGGTGCCCCACCGCGCCGTCATGGCTCCGGCGAAGGGTACGGTCACGGCCAGCGGCACACACGCGGGCAGCAGGGCGACCGCCGACTGCCAGGGAGACCAGCCCAGCTGGCGCTGGGTCTGGAAGACGAGCAGCAGCAACAGGCTCTGGTACGTGCCGTTGAGACAGGCCGCGCCGACGGCGGAGCGCAGCAGTTGACGGTTGCGCAGCAGCGCGGGGGTGACGCGCGGGGCCGGGACGGCGCCCCGGTCGCGCGGGATGATCCGCAGGGCGAAGACCAGCAGGATCAGGGCCACCGGCGCCGGGAAGAGAAAGGTCCAGCGCCAGCTCTCGGTCAGCAAAGCGCCCGACAGCAGCAGTCCGGCCGTGAAACCGGCCGCGCCGAACAGGGCGTAGACGGACACCGCCCGCCGCTGCTGCGGCCCGCTGGGAAAGGTGGTGCCGATGATGGCGAGACCGGTCGGTGCGGTGAGCGCCGCACTGAGCCCCTTGACCACCCGGGTGGCGATCAGCAGGGCGGCGCTGTCGGTGAGTCCGCCGGCCACCGAGGCGGCGGCGAAGAGCAGCATCGCGGCGAGGTAGACCCGCCTGCGGCCCAGTCGGGCGTTGAGCCGGGGGCCCAGGACGAGCAGCGTGGCGAATCCGACGGCGAAGCCGCTCATCAGCCACTGCGCCGTCCACAGGTCCAGGCCGAGTGCGGCGCCGATCGAGGGCAGCGCGACGAGCACCAGGGAGACCTCGATCGCGTCGAGGACCATGTTGGCCGACAGGATCAGGAGGACGGTCCAGAGCCGGGCGTCCCAGCGCGTCGATTCGGCCGCCGTTCCTGTTCCCGTGGCCGTGGCCGTGGCGTCGGCATTGGCATCGGAGGGGTCGGTCCACGAGGGAGCTGTCATGAGGGGCCGCCGTGTCTGGGTCGGATGGGGTCGCGGTGTCGGCGTCGGCGTCGGGTCCGGCTTCGGGTCCGGCTTCGGGTCCGGGTCACGGCAGCAGCGGAGGCAGCTTCTCGGTGACGAGCCGGATGTTCTCGGCGACCAGCTCGTCCGGCATCCCGGCGATGCTCGCCCAGAAGATGAGGTGTTTGACCGGCAGGTCACCGGTCAGTTCCTTGATCCGGACGGCCGCGTCCTCGGGGGTGAGGATGTCGAGCAGCCCGCGGGTGTCCTCGGCGTTCGGATCGCGGAGATCCTCGGCGGTGAGCAGCGGTTCGGACTTCTCCCGGCCCTCCACCGACAACTGCCGGTAGGAGTTGACCTGGTGGGCCAGGTGCGGCGCGACCTGGTGCCACGCCTTCTCCGGGTCCTCGGCGAGGATGACGGGCATCAGGTCGCTCACCCTGGCCGCCCGCGGGTCGTGGCCCGCCTCGACCAGGCCCTTGCGGTAGTGCTTGAACATGGGGCGCGAGATGTGCAGCAGCCCGATGCCCAGTTCGCCCGCGAGCTTCGCGCCGCGCGGACCGTAGAAGCCGCCCCACAGCGGCGGCGGGTCCTGGATCGGCAGCGGCGAGACCACCCGCTCCTGCCACAGGCGCAGGATCTCGCGGATGTTGCGGCCGGTGCCCGCGAACCGGCGGCCGAAGTCCGCGCCGAACAGCTCGTATTCGGGCACCCGGTATCCGGCGCCCAGGCCGAGTTCGAGCCGGCCGCCGCTGATCAGGTCGACGAGCGCGGCCTGTTCGGCGAGGTCGACGGGGTGGTGCAGCGCGGGCAGCACCACCGAGGTGCCGATCCGGGCCCGCCGGGTGCGCGCGGCGACGGCCGCCGCGACGGTCAGCGGCTGCGGCAGATAGCCGTCCTCGAAGCGGTGGTGCTCGGTGAACCACAGACCGCCGACACCGCGCTGGTCGGCCTCTTCGCAGAGTTCCAGGGTCCGCGCGTAGTGGTCGGCCCACGGCCGGTGCCACTGCTCGGGGTTGCGCAGGTCGAAGAGGAGTCCGACGTCCATGCCACGATCCTTTTCACTGGGGTGGGTTGCCGTGCTTGCGGTGCGGCAGGTCGGCGCCCTTGGCGGTGAGCATGTTCAGGGCGCGGCAGAGCACCGGCCGGGTCAGGCGCGGGTCGATCACGTCGTCGACGAGGCCGCGTTCGGCCGCGTAGTACGGATGGACCAGCTCGTCGCGGTACTCGGCGATCTTCTGGGCGCGCATGGCGGCCGGGTCCTCGGCGGCGGCGATCTCGCGCCGGAAGACCACGTTGGCGGCGCCCTCGGCGCCCATGACCGCGATCTCGTTGGTCGGCCAGGCGAAGGCCAGGTCGGCGCCGATGGAGCGGGAGTCCATGACGATGTACGCGCCGCCGTACGCCTTGCGCAGGATCAGTGAGACCCGCGGCACGGTGGCGTTGCAGTACGCGTAAAGCAGTTTGGCACCGCGCCTGATGATGCCGTTGTGCTCCTGGTCGACGCCGGGCAGGAAGCCGGGGACGTCGACGAGCGTGACCAGCGGGATGTTGAACGAGTCGCAGAACTGGACGAACCGGGCGCCCTTCTCGCTGGAGTCGATGTCCAGTACGCCCGCCATCGCCGCGGGCTGGTTGGCGACCAGGCCCACCACCCGGCCCTCCAGCCGGGCGAGCGCGCAGACCAGGTTGGGCGCGAACGCCGCGTGCACTTCGAGGAATTCGCCGTCGTCGACGATCTCCTCGATCACCCGCCGGACGTCGTAGGACCGGTTGCCGTCGGCGGGCACCAGGTCGAGCAGTGCCTCGGACTCGCGGTCGGGCGGATCCGCGGTGACGGTCCGCGGCGGCAGTTCGCGGTTGTTGGCGGGCAACAGCGAGAGCAGATAGCGGACTTCGGCCAGGCAGGTCTCCTCGTCGTCGTAGACGAAGTGCGCGACCCCCGAGGTCGCGGCGTGCACGTCCGCGCCGCCGAGACCGTTCTGGGTGATCTCCTCGCCGGTCACCGCCTGGACCACGTCGGGTCCTGTGATGAACATCTGTGAGGTCTCCCGGACCATGAACACCAGGTCGGTGAGGGCCGGGCTGTAGGCGGCTCCGCCCGCGCACGGGCCGAGCATCACGCTGATCTGCGGGATCACCCCGGAGGCGCTGGTGTTGCGCCGGAAGATCCCGCCGTAGCCGGCGAGCGCGGAGACGCCTTCCTGGATACGGGCGCCCGCGCCGTCGTTGAGCGAGACCAGCGGGGCGCCGGCCGCGATGGCCAGGTCCATCACCTTGTGGATCTTCTCGGCGTGCGCCTCTCCCAGCGCGCCGCCGAAGATCCGGAAGTCATGGGCGTACACGAAGACCGTGCGGCCCTCGACGGTGCCCCAGCCCGTGACCACGCCGTCGGTGTGCGGCTTCTTCGCCTCCAGGCCGAAGCCGCTGGCGCGGTGCCGGCGCAGTCCCTCGACCTCGGTGAAACTGCCCTTGTCCAGGAGCAGTTCGATCCGCTCCCGCGCGGTGAGCTTGCCGCGTGCGTGCTGTCGTTCGGTCGCCCGCGGATCGGGTCCCTGCCGGACCCGTTCCTTCAGGGCGCCGAGTTCGGACGTGCGGTCCGCGATGCCTCCCGAGACGTCTGTCGGCATGCCGGACCACCTCCTCTCCCGTTCGATTCGGTCGGTGCCTGCTCCCCCGGGCGGTCAGCCCAGCAGCGTGCCGCCGGTGGCGTCGATGAAGGCGCCGGTGATCCACCGGGCCTCGTCGGTGGCGAGGAAGGTGACCACGTCCGCAACGTCACCGGCCTTGCCGACCCGCTTGAAGGCAGAGAGCTGGGCCATCTGCTCGACCGCCTCGGGGATGTCGAAGACAGCGCTGCCGTTGTCGGTGATCCCGGGCGCGACGCTGTTGATGGTGATGCCGCGCGGTGCCAGGTGGCGGGCGAGGTGCAGGGTGAGCTGCTCGATCGCGCCCTTGGTCATGGCGTACGCGACCTGGTCGGGGTTGGCGACCCGGGTCAGGCCGGACGAGATGTTGATGACGCGACCGCCCTCGGGGATCTGCGCCAGGGCGCGCTGCACGATGAGGTACGGGGCCTTGGCGTTCACCGCGAAGAACAGGTCGAGCTGCTCCGGGGTCACGTCCTCGGGGGCGATGCCGCTCGCGCTGGTCGCCCCGGCGTTGTTCACCAGGATGTCGAGGGTGGTGCCGCCTGACCGCTCCTTGAGGCCCTTCTCCAGGCCGAGGAAGAGTTCGTGCACATCTCCGGGCGCGCCCAACTCCGCCCGGACGGTGAACGCCCGGCCGCCGTCCTTCTCGATGAGTTCGACGGTCTCCCGGGCCGCCGCCTCGTTGGCGGCGTAGTGCACGGCGACCAGCGCGCCCTCCCTGGCCAGCCGTACGGCGATGGCGCGGCCGATGCCGCGGCTGGAGCCGGTGACGAGCGCCGTCTTGCCGATGAGCCTGCTCATGATGCCTCTCCTGGGGTGACGTCATCCGTGGTGTCTGTGGTGGACCGCTGTGGTGCCGCGGGGCCGGGCTCGGCCGGACCGGGTTCGACGGGACCGGGTTCGACGGGACCGGGTTCGACGGGACCGAGCCCGCTGATCGCACGGGCCAGATGGCGCCGGGCCGAGCCGATCTCCAGCAGTTGGCCGAAGACCGACCGCAGGCCGTCCACTTCGGGACCGCCGAGCAGCAGCCGGGCCTGGGCCTGGATGTTGGTGAGCGTCGCGGCGCCGATCCGGTGCCGGGTGTCGTGGTAGCTCTCCAGCAGGGCCGAGCCGCTGCCCCCGCCGCCCCCGTCGCCCTTGGCGATCTGTTCCGCGAGCTTGCGGCCGAGGTCGGCGGCGTCCTGGAGGCCGAGGTTGAGCGCCTGGCCGCCGACCGGCATCTGCACATGGGCCGCGTCGCCCGCGAGGAGCACCCGGCCTTTCACGTAGCGGGTGGCCTGGATCGTGGTGTTGTCGAAGGCGTTGAGCCAGACCGGGGTGCCGGCGCCGATGTCCTCGCCGGTCACCAGGGCCCAGGCCCGGACGACCTCGTCCAGGCCAGGGGCGCCGGTTCGCCGTCCGGTGCCGGTGCCAGTGCCAGTGCCGGTGCCGGTGTCCTCGCGCGGACCGCCGTGTACGTGGACCATCACCCGTGTGCTGCCGTCGGGCCAGCGGAAGGCGGTGGCCAGCCCGTTCGGATGCCGCTCGAAGCGCCGGTCGGGGATGTCGATGCCCGCGAGGTCGGCCCTGAGCATCTCCAGCGTGCCGTCCCCGCCCTCCACCTCGAATCCGGCCAACTGCCGTACGGTGCTCCGCTCGCCGTCGCAGCCGACCGCGTAGGAGGCGGTCAGGACGCCCGGCCGCGAGCCCAGTTCGATGAATCCGGCCTCCACCCGGTCGGTACGCGAACGCAGGCCCGTCACCGCGTGCCCGCGCAGCACCCGCGCCCCCAACTCCGTGGCCCAGGCGTACAGCACGGCCTCCAGATGTGCCTGGGCGCACTTCCACTGCCCGGCCCAGCGGTGGCCGGGAGCCGCGGCGGTGAGGTCGAGGCGCAGGCCGCCGAAGTGCCCGGGGCCGCCGCCGGGCAGTGTGCCGAGCCGTGTCAGCAGCCCGCGTTCGTCAAGGATCTCCATCGTGCGGGTGTGCAGCGTGGACGCCCGGGACTCGGTGGTCGGTTCGGTGAGCTGCTCCAGCATGGTCACCCGTGCTCCGCCGAGGCGCAGTTCACCGGCGAGCAGCAGCCCGACGGGGCCTGCTCCGACCACGACGACATCGGTGTCCAGTGGGCCCGCCATGCTCAGCGCCGCGCTTCCGCGTGCTCCTTGGCGTGGTTCAGCGTGGCCCGGCTGTTGTTGCCGAGCGCCTCACGGATGAACCGGCGCGCCTCCTCCACACCCGCCTCGGGGCCGAGCACCTTGCCGATGTTCCCGGCGTTGAGCACCACCGTGTGCTGTGAGGTGGCGGTGGTGACCCCGTCCTCGCCCTCCTCGAAGGTCCAGTAGCCGGTGTGCAGGTCGAGCAGTGCGGGCAGCGTGGTCTGCTTGTACGCGATCTTGTGGTGCGGGAAGCAGACCCGGACCGACTCCGTGGTGTGGGTCGAGCCGTCCTTGGTGAGCGTGTCCATCCGCAGGGTCTGGAGGCCGGGGGTGTCCTCGGTAAGCTCGACCTTGGCGACGTGCGGCAGCCGTTCGGTCCACAGGTGGGCCTCGTTGACGAAGTCGAAGACGTCCTTGGCCGCGCCCTCGACCCGCACGCTGTCCTCGAAGGACAGGCTCAGCCCGGCGTCCCGCGCCGACAGCTCCAAGTTGGTCTTCAGGCCCGGCAGTTCGGCCCGGCTGTTGCGGTCAACCGCCTCGTCGATCCATTGCAGACCCTCGGGGTCGTCGTCGATCGCGCGGTAGGTGTGCAGCAGCCGTACCCGCGACTCCCACTCCCCCAGCCGCTCGATGATCCAGGTGCCGGTCATCTCGGCCACCGGGGGCGTCGAGACCTCCTGCCAGAAGCGGATACGCAGGGCATCCGGGTCCAGCGTCCGCCGCGAACTCCAGTTCTTGGCCTCACCGTTGGCGGTGGCCCAGATCCGGATGCGCTCCTCGTTCCCGTCGCGTTCGAGGTAGTCGACGTAGACGGACGGCGGGAACAGCCGGGGCCAGTTCTCGACCTCGGCGAGCAGCCGGTAGACGTCGGCGGCGGGTGCCCGCACGGTGATCTCGTGTTCGACCTCACGGGTCGTCATGTCACAGCTCCGATCGGTGGTGGATAGGGCCGCGGGACCGGGGCGGTCGTCTGCGGTCGGGCAGGGGTCGGTCAGAGGTCAGCCAGGGCTCAGAAGTTGCCGAGGCCGCCGCATACGTTGATGGCCTGCGCGGTGATGGAGGCGGCGGTGTCGGAGGCGAGGTAGCCGACCAGGCCCGCGACCTCCTCGGGCGTGGAGTAGCGGCCGAGCGGGATCTTGGACTGGAACTTCTGGAGGATCTCGCCCTCGGTGGTCGAGTAGGCCGCCGCGTAGCCCTGCCGGACCCGCGCGGCCATCGGCGTCTCGACGTAGCCGGGGCAGACCGCGTTGACCGTGATGCCGGTCGGCGCCAACTCGTTGCCCAGGGCCTTGGTGAAGCCGACGACGCCGTGCTTGGAGGCGGAGTACGGGGCGCCGAGCACCACGCCCTGCTTGCCCGCGGTGGAGGCGATGTTGATGATCCGGCCGCGGCTCTTGTCGCGCAGACCGCCGGTGTTCAGCACCTCACGGGTGACCCGGAAGACGCTGTTCAGGTTGGTCTCGATCACGTCATACCACAGCTCGTCGGTGATGTCGGCGGTCACTCCGCCGCCGCTGCGGCCCGCGTTGTTGACGAGCACGTCGATGGTGCCGAAGCGGTCGACGGCCGCCTGGACGAACGACCTGACCGCCTCGTCGCCGCGGATGTCGACGACCGCGCCGTCGACCTCCAGCCCCTCGGCGCGCAGTTCCTTGACGGTGGCCGCGACGTTGTCGGCGTTGCGGGCGCCGATGAACACCCGGTGTCGCTGGCCGGCCAGCAGGCGGGCGACCGCCAGGCCGATACCGCTGGTCGCGCCCGTCACCAGGGCGACCCTCTCCGTGTTCTGCGACATCGCCGTCTCCTCAGACGCTCGGGGCAGCGGTGAGCCGCGAGTTGACGGCGTCGATGAGGCCGCGCGGTGTGACCGCGTCGGTCAGGGCGGAGTCGTCGAGCGAGATGTCGTACTCGCGCTCGATCCGGCTGCCGGTCTCCAGCAGGGCGAGGGACTCGTAGCCGAGTGCCTGGAAATCGGTGTCGATGATGTCGCCGCTCAGGTCGACGCCCTCCTCTTCGCCCGCGGCCTCCAACAGGATGCGGCGGAGGTCGTCGAGGGTGAACGGGCTGGTGGTGGACATGTCCGGTGCCTTTCGTGGTGGGGATGGTGGCCGGTGGTCCCGGCGGCGGGCGGCCTCATTGATCGGCGCCGGGTGACGTCAGCGATCGGCGGCGCGTACGACGAGGGCCGAGTTGAATCCGCCCTGGCCTCGGGCGAGCACCAGCGCGGTGCGTACGGACGCGGGGCGCGGGGCGCCGGCCACCAGGTCGATGTCGTACCGGTCGGCCAGGGCCGTGCCGATGGTCGGCGGGATCACGCCGTCGCGGATGCTCAGCAGTGCGGCGGCGACGTCCAGCGGCGCGGCGCCGGAGTAGAGGCGGCCGGTCATGGTCTTGGGCGCGGTCACCGGGACCCCGTGCGGACCGAAGGTCTTGGCGATGGCCTCGGCCTCGATACGGTCGAGTTCGGGGATCGCGGCGGCGTCCGCGAAGACCACGTCCACCTCGTCGGGGCCGGCGCCCGCGTCCGACAGCGCTTCCTCGATGGCCCGTTCGATGCCCGGCGCTCGTCCGCTGCCCGGCCGGGGATCCATGGTGGCGGCGTGGCCGACGAGTTCGCCGTAGATGTTCCCCGCGCCGCGGGCCCGTGCGTGCTCGGCGTCCTCGACGACCAGCAACGCACCGCCCTCGCCCGGCACATGGCCGCGGGCGGACGCGTCGAAGGGCAGGTAGGCGCGCTCGGCGTCGTCCCCGGCGGCCAGCCGTCCGCCGGCCAGTTGGGCCACCCACCCCCAGGAGCAGATCGACGCGTCGACGGCGCCGGCCACGACGACCGAAGTCCCCTTGCGGATCTGGCGCCTTGCCTGGGCGAGCGCGTCGAGGCCGCCCGCCTGGTCGCTGACGACCACGCTGCTGGGGCCGCGCAATCCGTGGCGGATGGAGATCTGCCCGCTGTTGACGGCGTAGAACCAGGCGAAGGACTGGTAGGCGGAGACGTACCGGCCGCCCTTGCTCCACAGGGCCTTGAGTTCGTTCTGGCCGAACTCGAAGCCGCCGGAGTGGCTGGCGGTGATCACCCCGGCCGCATAGGCGGGCAGTTCGGCGGCGTCGATCCCGGCGTCCTTCAGCGACCAGTCCGCGCCCACCAGGGCCAGTTGGGTCATCCGGTCGGTCTGCGGCAGCAGCCTGCTGGGCAGGTGCTCGCGGGCGTCGAAGCCGCCGATCTCACCGGCGAGGCGCGACGGGTAGTCCGAGGGGTCGAAGCGGGTGATCCGTCCGATGCCGCTGCGTCCTTCGAGGGTGGCGGCCCAGTACTCCTCCACGCCGAGGCCGTTGGGCGCGACGACACCGAGTCCGGTCACCACGGCGTGGGCGTTCATCGAGCGCTCCGATCCGGTCGGGCGAGCACCACCGCGCTCTGGAAGCCGCCGAAGCCGCTGCCGACCGACAGCACCGTGTCCGTACGCCAGTCGCGCGCGGTCAGCGGCACGTAGTCGAGGTCGCACTCCGGGTCCGGGTGGTGCAGATTGGCGGTGGGCGGTACGACGCTGTGCTCCATCGCCAGCACGGAGGCCGCGATCTCGATCGAGCCGATGGCGCCGAGCGAGTGGCCCACCATCGACTTGATGGAGCTGACCGGCGTCCGGTAGGCGTGGTCCCCGAGACTGCGCTTGAAGGCGGCGGTCTCGTGGCGGTCGTTCTGCTTGGTGCCGGAGCCGTGCGCGTTGATGTAGTCGATGTCCTCCGGACCGATCCTGGCCTCGTCGAGCGCCACCCGGATCGCCTCGGCCATCTCCGCGCCGTCCGGGCGCAGCCCGGTCATGTGGAAGGCGTTGGACCGGGTCGCGTAACCGGCGACCTCGGCGTAGACGTGGGCGCCCCTGCGGCGCGCGCTCTCCAGTTCCTCCAGGACGAACACGGCCGCCCCTTCGCCGAGTACGAAGCCGGTGCGGCTGGCGTCGAACGGCCGGGAGGCGTGCTCCGGGTCGTCGTTACGTGCCGTGGTGGCCTTGATCGCGTCGAAGCAGGCGACGGTGATGGGCGAGATCGGGGCGTCACTCGCCCCGGCGACGACCACGTCGGCCGCGCCGTCCCGGATCAGGTCGGTCGCGTAGCCGACGGCGTCGAGGCCGGAGGTGCAGCCGGTGGAGACCACCGTGCCGGGTCCCTGCGCGCCCACGGCCCAGGCGACCTCGGTCGCGAAGGAACTGGGCACCAGGAAGTTGTAGAGGTGCGGGACCGCGTACTCGTGGTCGACGAGGTCCAGCCGTCCCCCGTCGCTGACCGCGCGGTACTCCTGGTCGAGGCCGGTGGTGGCGCCGACGGCGCTGCCGATGGTCACCCCGACCCGGTGCGGGTCGACCGAGTCGAAGTCCAGTCCGCTGTCCGCGACCGCCTCTCGGGCGGTGACCACCGCGAACTGCGCTGCGCGGTCCATCCGGCGGATCTCCTGCGGGGTGAGCCCGGACAGTTCGGCGTCGAAGTCCGCCTCGGCGGCGATCTGGGAGCGGAACGGCGCCGGGTCGAAGAACGAGATCCTGCGGGTCGCGGTGCGTCCGTCGGCCAGCAGTTGCCAGAAGTCCTTGACCCCGATGCCGCCGGGGGCCGTGACACCGACTCCGGTGATCACGACGCGGCGGCCGGCCGGCCGGCTCACGAAGCGCTCCAGCGGTAGAAGCGCTGGGCCATCGCGTCGGCCGGCGAGCGCCAGGTGGCGGGGTCGTACGCCTCAATGTGCGGTTTGAGGTCGTCGCTGATCCGGATGAACCGCGGGTCGTCCTTGGCGGTCTCGATGCGCTCGCCGCCGTTCTCGGCGTCGAAATCCTGGAGGTGGAAGTACAGACCGCGGTACGAGAACAGCTCACGGCGGCGCGTGCCCATCAGATGCGGCATGTCGGTCCCGTCGAAGGCGCCGAATATGTGGGCGACCTCCTCGGCCGAGCCCAGGTTCATTCGGGCGACGATCAGTGTGCTGTGCATCTCTACCTCTCTCGCGAATCGAGTCGGGCGGGACCGAACCAGCGGTCCAGTGCCGCCGGAAGGTCGTCGTGGCTGCCGGGTCCGGCCCACGCCACATAGCCGTCGGGGCGGATCAGCACCGCGGTGGTGCCGTCGAGCGGGTCGGGCCCGTCGCCGCGCGGGGCGGCGGTGACGATGTCGATCCGCTCGCGCCAGTCGGCCGCGCGGCGGCGCACGTGCGGGTTGTCGGCCAGGTCGAGCAGGACGCCGCGGCCGGAGTGCAGCAGCGCGGTGCTGCTGGTCGGTCGGCCCCGCACGCTGAGTCGCACATGCGGCATCCGCGCCCCGAGGAGCGGATTGGGGCCGGGTCCTACGTCGTACCGGATCGCCAACCCGCTGACCTGCGCCGCGAGATGGCGGGTCACGTCGCTGTACGCGGTCAGCTCGGCGAGCACGTCACGCAGCGGCTGCGCCTCCTTGCCGCCGAGGATCAACTGGCTCTGCGCGCCGGTGTTGGCGAGCAACTGCCTGCCGACCTCGTGCCGTTCGGTGTGGTAGGTGTCGAGCAGGGACTGCGGCGCGGTGCCGCGCAGGACCGCCGCGAGCTTCCAGCCGAGGTTCACCGAGTCCTGGATGCTGGTGTTCATGCCCTGGCCGCCCGCGGGGAAGTGGATGTGGGCGGCGTCGCCGGTCAGCAGGACCCGGCCCCGGCGGTAGTCGGCGACCTGGCGTGCGGCGTCGGTGAAGGCGCTGATCCACACCGGCTCCGCGCCGGAGATGTCGTCCCCGGTGAGCCGCTTCCAGGTGTCGGCGACCTCGTGGAAGAGCGGCGGGCCGCTCCGCCTGCGCGGCGGTGTGCCGCGCTCGCCGACGATGACACGGTGCACGCCGCCCGCCAGCGGCGCGGACATCACCATGCCGCCGGCCGACAGTTCACCGGTCATGCGGGGCGCCACCTCGATGCCGCGGATGTCCGCGAGCAGCAGTTCGGTGGCGCCCGCGGTGCCGGGGAAGTCGAAGCCGCCGGCCTTGCGGACGGTGCTGCGCCCGCCGTCGGCCCCGATCAGGTAGTCCGCACGCAGCGTCCGCTCCCCGTCCGGGGTGCCGACGCGTACGGCGACGCACGCGTCCTCCTCCTGGTAGGAGCGGACCTCGTGACCGCGGCGGATCTCGGCGCCGAGTTCGAGCGCCCAGTTCTGCAGAACGGTCTCGGTGACGGACTGGGGCACGGTCTTGGCGCTGCGGTACGGGCCGTCGAGCACGCCGAGGTCCAGCGGGACCCCGCCGAAGTGGCCCTGCTCACTGGTCGTGAGATCACCGAAGCGGCGGAGCAGTCCGCGCTGGGCGAACGTCTCGACTGTTCGAATGGCCAACCCGATTCCGCGTGATTCCGCGGTGGGTCCGGAAAGGCGCTCCAAAACAATGACGTCAATACCGGCCAGCCGCAGTTCCCCGGCGAGTACGAGCCCGGCCGGTCCGGCACCCGCAATGATGACCGAAGCGCTCATACACCTCTCCCATCTGAAAGGGCAATCGCGTCCGCCGGGTTTCCGTTGGACGCAAATATCGTCGGTCACGCCCCGCCCAGAATTCAAGCAAAAATCTCAAGGGTATCTGAAAATGACCGTCAGAGGAACGTCAAACCGTGTCTTCAGATTCCTCACACTCCGACCATGAAGCCGACGTCAGGCGCCACACCGCTCGACGGCGATTCATAAGTAACCGTCAAGGGACGTACAGGTTTCTTGACCGAACACGACCGGCCACTCCGCCCCAACTGCACCTATGCGCCGGATAGTTGCGGGAACCTTGCAGGAGTATGAAATGTCCCGCCGGATCTTCAAAGCGGGCCCGGCGGCCGCTAATCTGCCAAAGAAATTTGAGCGATCCCCATCGAGGTTGGAAAGTCATGCGGGTACTGGTAGCGGATTCCGACGCGATTGGGGTCGGCAGCCTGAGTACCGAGTTGCAGCGGCACGGATTCGACATCGAGCAGTGCGGCACCGGTGCGGAGGCGCTGGAGAAGTACTCCACGTTCGATTTCTTCCTCATCGACCTGGCGCTGCCCGACATGGACGGTCTCGAAGTGTGCCGATTGCTCCGGTCAGCGAGCGACATACCGATCATCGCCTTCACCGACCCCGACACCGAACTCGACCGGATCCTGTGCTTACAGGCCGGTTGCGACGACTGCATGGCCAAGCCTTTCGGATACCGCGAACTCCACGCGCGTATCGAGGCCGTCCTGCGGCGTTCAGGACCGCAGCTCTCGGCCGCCGTCCGGTCGCAGCCGATCGTGATCGGCTCGCTGTGCGTCGACCCGGACACCCGGGAGGTCCGGGTGAACGGCCGGCTGATCAGGCTCACCCGGATCGAGTTCTGCCTGCTGCTCCAACTGGCGTCACAGCCGCAGACGGTCTTCACCCGTACGCAGTTGATGGCCGATGTGTGGGGCTACCAGCACGACGGCCGCCCGCTGAGCGCGCGGGCGAGCCGCACCATCGACACCCATGTCAGCGCGCTGCGGAAGAAGTTGGGCGACCCAAGCTGGGTCGTCACGCTCCGCGGGATCGGGTTCCGGATGGGACACGGCTGAACGACTCCCGCCGCCCCCGTCACCCCACCACACCTCACCGCCGGAACACCCGTTCCGGTATCTCGCACCCCGGAACTCGCGTCCGGTACCTCTCGCCCGGAAGGCCCTGCCTCATGCCCGGCTCACGCCACCAAGCCCACCTGCTCGCCACGGCCGTCGTCCTGTCGCTGACGCTGGCGGCCTGCTCGTCGTCGGACTCCACGTCCCCGTCGACCGACGGGAAGACGGCCAAGCCCCACGCGGGCGGTCATCTGACCTTCGCTCTGGGCTCGGACCCGATCTGCGTCGACCCGCACCAGGCGGCCACCAACGACGCGGTCTACGCCGCGCGCGGGCTGGTGGACTCGCTCACCGACCAGGACGCGGCGACCGGAAAGATCGCCCCCTGGCTCGCCGCCTCCTGGGACGTGAGCCCGGACGCCTCGGCGTTCACCTTCCACCTGCGCGACGGCGCGACCTTCAGCGACGGCAGCGCGGTGGACGCGAACGCCGTGAAGGCCAACTTCGACGCCGTGGTGAAGCTCGGGGCGAAGTCGATCTTCGGATCCGGCTATCTCAGCGGCTACCGGAGCACCGAGGTGATCGACGCGCACACCGCCAAGGTCACCTTCGACCACCCCAACGCCCAGTTCCTCCAGGCCACTTCCACCACCACGCTCGGTCTGCTGGCCCCCGCGAGCCTGAAGGGCGGCGCCGAGAAGCTGTGCGCGGGGCCGCTGATCGGCTCGGGCCCCTTCACCCTGGCGAGCTACACCCCGGGGCGCTCGGTGGAACTCAACCGGCGCGCCGACTACACCGGGGGTTCGGCCCTGTGGAAGCACAGCGGCCCCGCCTACCTGGACAAGATCACCTTCAAGGTCGTACCGGAGTCGGGGGTGCGCACCGGCAGCCTGGAATCCGGGCAGGTCGACGCCATCGCCGGGGTCGCGCCGCAGGACGAAGCGGGCCTCACCGGCCAGGGCGCGAAGCTGCTGTCCCGTTCCAACCCCGGCGTCCCGGTCGCGCTGAGCGTCAACACCTCGCGGCCCCAGGCGGGCGACATCGCGGTACGCCGGGCGCTGGAGGTCGCCATCGACCGCAAGGAGGTCGTCGACACCGTCCTCAGCGGCAGTTACCACCCGGCCACCAGCTCGCTGTCCAGCACCACCGACGGCTACCAGGACAACTCCGAGCTCCTCGCCCACGACCCGGCCGCCGCGGGGCGGATCCTGGACGCGGCGGGCTGGCAGCCGGGACCCGACGGCATCCGCGTGAAGAACGGCGCGAAGCTCGACCTCAAGGTCATCCTCGCGCCCAACTTCGGCCCCAACCAGTCCGTCCTGGAACTCGTGCAGCAACAGGTGAAGAAGGCCGGCATCGGTCTCACCCTCAAGGTGCTGAGCATCGCCGACTACCAGGTCGCCCAGAAGAGCGGCGACTACGACCTGTCCTGGGGCAACGGCACCAGGGCCGACCCGGACATCCTGCGCACCGCCTTCTCCAGCAAGCTGCTCAACCTCTCGCACATCGACGACCCCGAGTTGCAGACCCTGCTCGACACCCAGGCCGCCGCGGCCGACCCCGCCAAGCGCGCCGACATCGTCGCCTCGGCGCAGCGCCGCGTGCTCCAACAGGCTTACCAGATACCGGTGTTCGAGATGACCAGCGTGTACGCGCTGAGCGGCAAGGTGCACGACATCACCCTCGGCTCGTCGTCCCAGGCGCAGTTCCACGACGCCTGGCTCTCCTGAACGAGGGCGACGATGAGGACCTATCTCCTGCGGCGGCTGCTCCAGGCCGTGTTCGTGCTGTGGGCCGCCTACACGGTGTCCTTCGGCGTGCTGTTCCTGCTGCCCGGCGACCCGGCGACGATCATGGCGGCGGGCGGCGGTGACGCCAGTACGGTCACCCCGGCGCAGACCCGGGCACTGCGCCATCAGTACGGCCTGGACCAGCCGTTGGCCGAGCAGTACGGCACCAGGCTGCTCCATGCCCTGCACGGCGACCTGGGGCGGTCGGTGCGGAACGGCGTCCCGGTGACCCGGCTGCTCTCCCACGACCTCCCGACCACCGTCCAACTGGCCGTCTGCGCGCTGCTGCTGGCGCTGGTGCTGGGCAGCGCCGTGGCACTGCTGGCCAGTTGGACGCGGAGCGGGCCGCTGCGTCAGTTCCTGCTGTCCTTACCGGCGTTGGGGGTGTCCGCGCCGACCTTCTGGGTGGGGCTGGTGCTGGTCCAGTTGTTCTCGTTCCGCTGGCATGTCTTCCCGGCCTTCGGCGACGAGGGCTTGGACTCCCTGGTCCTGCCGTCCGTCACGCTCGCGCTGCCCGGTGCCGCGCTCATCGCGCAGGTTCTCGCCAAGAGTCTGCGTACGGCGCTGGCGGAGCCGTACGTCCAGACGGCCCTGGCCAAGGGGGCGAACCGGCGGCGGGTGCTGTTCGGCCACGCCCTGCGCAACGCGTCGATCGCCCCGCTGACCCTGGTCGGCATCATGATCGGCAATCTCCTGGCCGGGGCGGTGGTCGTGGAGAGCGTCTTCGCCCGTGCCGGGATAGGACGTGAGACGGCCGCGGCGGTGACGGCCCAGGACATCCCGGTCGTCCAGGGTGTCGTCGTCCTCGGCGCCGTCACCTTCGTCCTGACGACTCTCGCCGTCGACCTGCTCCTGCCCCTGCTGGACCCGCGGATCACCGCGACGAGGAAGCCGACGGTGCGGACATGACGGAATTGCGCCTCCCGGACGCGGACACCGCGGGGCCCGGCGCGGACCTGACCCGCGCCGAGCCCGCGCAACCGCCGCACCCGCGGTCCCGGCTCCGCCGGTACGCGCGGTTCTGGCTGACACGGCCGGGGCTGCTGCTGTCGGTGCTGCTGATCCCGGTGCTGCTGCCGACCGCGTTCTTCCCCAGGCTGCTCACCTCCCGCGATCCGCTGGCCGCCGCGCCGCGGGACAAGCTCGCGGCGCCGAGCGGAGAGCACCTCTTCGGCACCGACCAGTTGGGCCGCGACGTCTTCGCCCGTGTCGTGCACGGCTCCCTGCTCACCCTCCAGGCGAGCGGGCTTGCCGTGCTGGTCGGACTCGTCGTCGGGTCGCTGGCGGGGCTGCTCGCCGGCTACCTCGGCGGGGTCGTGGACGACACGCTGACCCGGCTCACCGACGTCCTGCTGTCCATCCCCGGCCTGCTGCTCTCGCTCGCCCTGGTGACGGCGCTGGGATTCGGCACCGTCGAGGTGGCCCTCGCCGTGGGGGTGACCAGCGTGTCGACCTTCACCAGGATCATGCGCGCCGAGGTGCTCAAGGTCGCGGGGTCCGGCTACGTGGAGGCGGCGCGGGCCTCGGGCACCCGATGGCCCGCGGTGCTGTGGCGGCACGTGCTGCCGAACGCGGCCGGTCCCGTACTGGTCTACGCGGCCGTCGACTTCGGCGCGGTCATCCTCCAGGTGTCCTCGCTGTCGTTTCTCGGCTACGGCGCGCAGCCCCCGGCGCCGGAGTGGGGCTCGCTGGTCTCGGACGGCCGCAATTACCTCGCCACGGCCTGGTGGCTCACCACCCTGCCGGGGCTCGTGATCGCCGCCACCGTGCTCGCCGCCAATCGCATCGCCCGCTCCCTCGACGGCGAAGACACGGAGGACCGATGACACACCCGACACCGGCGGACGGCGGATCCACGCCGTCCGCGGGGCCGTTGCTCGACATCAGGGGTCTGCGGATCTCCTACCGCACCCGCACCGCAACCGTGCCCGCCGTCCGCGGCATCGACCTGACCGTACAGCCGGGCGAAGTGGTCGCCCTGGTCGGCGAGTCGGGCTCGGGCAAGAGCACGGCGGCGCTCGCGGTGACGGGGCTGCTGCCGCGCGGCGGCTCGCTCGACGCGGGGGCCGTCCTCTTCGACGGCGCCGACGTGGCGCGCGCCGGGGAGACGGGGCTGCGCGGGCTCAGGGGCCGGGAGATCGGCCTGATCCCGCAGGACCCGACGCTGTCGCTCAATCCCGTGCGGCGGGTCGGATCCCAGGTGGCCGAGGCGCTGCTCATCCACCGGCTCGCCGACCGGGCGGGGGCGGCCCGGCAGGCGCTCGACCTGCTCGGCGAGGCGGGGCTGCCCGACCCGGTCCGGGTCGCGCGCCAGTACCCGCACGAACTGTCCGGCGGCATGCGCCAGCGGGTGCTGATCGCCATCGCACTGGCCGCGCGGCCCCGGCTGGTCATCGCGGACGAGCCCACGAGCGCGCTGGACGTCACCGTCCAGCGGACGATCCTCGACCACATCGACACGCTGACCCGGGACCGGGGCATCGCGGTGCTGCTGATCACCCACGACCTCGGGGTCGCGGCGGACCGGGCGCACCGGGTGAGTGTCATGTCGCGCGGCGAGGTCGTCGAGACCGGACCCGTACGGCAGGTGCTCGAACAACCGGAGCACCCCTACACCCGCGGTCTGCTCGCAGCGGCCCCGAGTCCGGCCCGGTCGCGCGTACCGGCTCTGGCCCGGTCACGGGCCGCGTTCCCGGCCGTTCGGGAGCGGGCGTACGGGTCTGACCCGATCGCGGGGAAAGCGCCGCTCGTGGCCGAGGAATCGGTCCCGGCGGACGACCTGGTGGTGGCCGAGGACCTGGTCAAGGAGTACCCCGGCCGTCGAGGGGACCTGAGCCTCGGCGTACGGGCGGTCGACGGCGTCAGCCTGCGGATCGGCCGGGGCGAGACCGTCGCCCTCGTCGGCGAATCGGGCTCGGGCAAGTCGACGACGGCGCGGATGCTCGTACGGCTCACCGAGCCGACCTCCGGGCGGATCACCTTCGACGGGCGGGACATCACCGGCCTCGACGGCGGTGAGCTGCGCCGGCTGCGCCGCCGTATGCAGATCGTCCAGCAGAGTCCGTACGCCTCGCTGTCCCCCCGGATGTCCATCGCGGAGATCGTCTGCGAGCCGCTGCGGGCCTTCCGGATCGGCGGTCGCGCCGAACGCGCCCGGCGGGCGGCGGCTCTGCTGGACCTGGTCCGGCTGCCCGCCGCGTTCCTGGGCCGACGCGCCCGCGAGCTGTCCGGCGGCCAGCGTCAGCGGGTCGCGATCGCCCGCGCCCTGGCACTGGACCCGGACCTGGTGGTCTGCGACGAGCCCGTCTCCGCGCTCGACGTGTCGTCACAGGCGCAGATCCTGGACCTGCTCGCCGGTCTCCAGGACCAGCTCGGTCTCAGCTATCTCTTCATCTCGCACGACCTGGCCGTCGTCCGCCAGATCGCCTCCCGCGTCGGCGTCATGCGGGCGGGAAGGCTCGTCGAGAGCGGCACGACGCAGGAGCTCTTCGCCGCGCCCTCCCACCCGTACACACGGGAACTGCTGGCCTCCGTCCCGGGCAGCCTCGTCCGGTGACCGATCGCCCGTGCCCGGTCCGCAGCACATCGCGGACCGGGCACGGACGACAACAACGCCGCGGGTCGATACGCCTAGCCCGCGCTGAAGGAGATCACCGGCGTGTAGGCGGAGCCGGCGTTGAACTCCACCTGCTGGGTGCCCCTCGGTGAGCCGAGGGCGCTCAGCGGCAGCGTCCAGGTGTACGTCGAGCCGCTGACCGTGGTGGTCGGGGCCGGTGTGGCGGCGGCCCACGCCCAGCCGGTCGAGGTGCTGCGGTAGAGCGAGCCGTTCTCGATCATGTAGTCCGCGCCGAGCGGCGAGGACGACGGCGCGGGCGCCTGGTAGCCGGTCGCGGTGTTGCCGTCGGTGTTGATGAAGACGTGGTGGAAGCTCTCGGAGCTGTTGAAGGTGGCCTTGAAGACGGCCGTGCCCGCCGAGGCGCACGCCGAGTACGAGGTGATGGCGCCGGAGCCCGCGGTGGTGGTGCACCCGGTGCCCCCGCCGGTGCCGCCGGTGCCCCCGGACCCGCCCGATCCGGCGGCACCGGCCTTCGCCAGTTCGTCGGACCAGTACGCGCCGGTGGGCAGGGTGTCCCACGGATTCGGCAGGTTGTCCGGGGTGACGTACAGATAACCGGCGTTGCGCTGCTTGCTCAGCGCGACCGCGTTGTCCATGTCGGCCTGCGCCGGGGTGTCGTAGACCAGGTGCCAGAACTTGTCGGGGTTGGCGTAGTTCAGCTCCCAGTCGGGCGCGGTCCAGGAGGCGTAGACGCTGTAGGTGTTCTCGAACATCACCAGCACGTCGGCCGCCGACGCGTAGCAGGACTCGGCGGGCGAACCGGGGTTGTCCACGGTGAGGGCGCCCGGGTGGGCCTGTTTGGTGGTGGAGTTGATGCCGCTGTAGAGGTTCACGTGGGCGTTGCCCGAGCCGCAGTCACCCAGGGCGTCGTCGAAGAAGATGCCCGCGAGGCCCGAAGAGCCGTACCAGGAGTACCAGTTGGCCACGTCGGCGTTGATCTGCGCGGTCCACGCGGCGACGCTGGTCTGTCCGCCGCGGGTGGTACGCCCTGTGGTGCCGAAGTAGCCGGTGTCGACGTAGCCGAGCACCTTCGCCCCGGCCCCGGCCGCCGCGTTCACGGCCGAGGCGTAGCCGCTGTCGACCGCGGTGCCGGGCCCGTTGGAGGGGTTCGCGACGGCGATGCCGACCCGGGACCCCGCCTGGTCGATCTGGGTCCAGAAGGCGCGGCCGGCGGCGTCCGAGGGGTTGAAGTACGCGGGTACGGCCAGATGCTGCGCCCCGGCTGCCGCGCTCGCCTGGCCCGACAGCGTGCCGAACACGGTCAGCGCGAGCGCGGCGGCGGCCGCCGCGCCCACGGCGGCCCTGGTCCGGCGCGCGGCGGTGAGGCGATGCCGCGACCGGGTGCGTGCGAGTGATCGGATGAGGGACATGTGATCCCCTTTCGACGGTGGGGGGGTTGCACGAACAGGGGGTGGGACAAGGGGGGGACAGGAAGCGTCAGCCCTTGACCCCGGTGTGCGCGATTCCCTGCACGAACTGCCGTTGCAGGAGAACGAAGACGGCGATGACCGGGAGGGAGGCGAGCAGCGATCCGGCCATCAGCACGGGGTAATCGGTCTGGAACTGCCCCTGGAGCGAGGCCAGTCCGGCGGACAGGGTCATCTTGTCCGGGTCGGTGTTGACCACCAGCGGCCAGAACAGGTCGTTCCAGGACCACAGCAGCCCGAGCACCGCCAGCGCGACGAGTCCGGGGCGGACCAGCGGCAGCATCACCGACCAGTAGATCCGCCACGGCCCCGCGCCGTCGATGCGCGCCGCCTCCTCCAGCTCCTTGGGCAGGGCCAGGAACGACTGCCGGAGCAGGAAGACGCCGAACGCGCTGAACATGCCGGGCAGGATCAGCGCCTGAAGGCTGTTGAGCCAGCCGAGGTCGGACATGATCTGGTACTGCGGGATGATGAACAGTTGCGGCGGCACCATCAGCACCGACAGGAACAGCCCGAAGAGCATCCCGCGGCCGGGGAAGCGCAGCCGCGCGAAGGCGTAGGCGGCCATCGGGCACAGCACCACCTGGCCGAGCGTGCGCCCGAGCGACATCAGCAGCGTGTTGAGGAACTGCCGGCCGAACGGCAGCAGGTCGAAGACCTTGCCGTAGTTGTCCCAGTGCCCGCCGGGCAGCGGCGAGGGCGGAACATGGGTGGCGTCGCTCAGCGACTTGAGGGAGGTGACGATCTGCCAGAGGAACGGGGCGACCATCGCCAGCGACGCCGCGATCAGCACGGTGTGCACGAGCCGATGGCGTCCGTGCCGGGAGCGGCGTCCGTGCCGGGAGCGGCGTGCGGGCCGGTCCGCGGCCCGGTCGGCCGTGTGGACCTCAGCCATACTGCACCCACCTCTTCTGCAAGCGGAACTGAAGGGCCGTCAGCGCGACGATGATCAGCAGCAGGACCATCACGATCGCCGCCGCGTAGCCGCGGTCGTTGGTGACGAACGCGCGGTCGTAGAAGAGCTGCACGACCGTCTCCAGGCGCGGGAACGCCGGGTTGGAGCGGGCCGCGGCGCCCGATCCGGCCATCACGTAGACCAGGTCGAACAGTTGGAGCGAGCCGATGACCGAGATCACCGAGACGAAGAACGCGGTCGGCGAGAGCAGCGGCAGGGTGACCGAGCGGAACTGCCGCAGCGGGCCCGCGCCGTCGATCTCGGCGGCCTCGTAGTACTCGCGCGGGATCGCCTGCATCCCGGCCAGGAAGATCACCAGGTTGTAGCCGATGCTGCTCCACACGCCCACCACGACCAGGGCGTACAGCGCCACCCGAGGGTCGGCCACCCAGTTCGGGCCGTCGATGCCGACCAGCGACAGCAGGTAGTTGATCAGCCCGTAGTCGCCGTTGTAGAGCCAGCGCCACACCATGCCGACCGCCACCGGCATGGTGACCACCGGCAGGAAGAACAAGGTGCGGTAGACGCCGATGCCGCGCAGGCCGCGGCGGTTGAGCAGCGCCGCGAAGACGATCGCCAGCGGGATCGACAGCAGTCCGAGCCCGGTGTAGGCGAGGGTGTTGACCAGTGCCCGGCCGAACTCGCCGTCGTGCAGCATCCGGTGGTAGTTGTCCAGCCCGCTCCACGTGTGCCCGCCGAAGGCGCCCCAGCGGGTGAACGAGAAATACGCGGTCTGCACGACCGGCCACAGGTAGAAGACCGCGAGGCCGAGGCCCGTCGGCGCGATGAAAGCGTAGCCCCACAGCGCCTCGGTGACGCGGTCGCGGCGCGGTCGCCGGAACCGGCCGGGCAGCCGCGACAGCCGCCCGGTCCGCGGCCGGGCGCCGGTGGCCGCCTGCACGTCCCCGGCGGTGGCGCCGGGGGTGGACGTGAGGGTCATGTCACTCCTTGGCGAGCAGGTCGTCCATCGCCGCGGCCAGCCCGCGCGCCGCCTTGTCCACCGACTCCTGGCCGTTCCACGCCTTGGTGAGGTACGTCAGCTCGGCCTCGTTCCAGGCGGCGGTGTTCTTCGAGACCGGGTAGGGGACGCCGTACGGCACCTCGTCGAGGAAGGTCTGGAGGTGGAACTGCGGGTAGGCGGCGATCCAGGCGCCCTGCGTGCCGTTGTACGCCGGCATCGCACCGGACTTGGCCAGGATCTCGGCGGCCGTCTTGGAGCCGAGGAAGTTCACGAACTGCCATGCCTGGTCGGCGTGTCCGGTCTTCGCCGAGACCACGTTGGCGAGGCCGTGGATGATCGTCGCCTGCTTCTCGCCCTTGGGCAGCGGGGCGACGTCGACCCGGTTCTTGGTGTAGGCGTTGCTACCGAACTCCAGGGAGTCCCACGACCCGCCCCAGTACATCGCGAGCTTGCCCGCCTCGAAGAGCTGGAGCGGCGCGGTGTCCGTCATGGTCTTCAGGTCGGGCGACTGCTTCTTCTGGATCAGGTCGGTCCAAAAGCGCAGGCCCTCGATCGTCTTCGGATCGGCGTAGCCGGACTTCTTGCCGTCCGGTGAGATCACATAGCCGCCGGCCTGGGCAATGGTGTTGTACTGGTACTCCTGGAAGCTGGTCAGCTCCGCGCCGGTGGCGTACTGGCCCTTGCTCGTGTCTGTCAGCTCCGCCGCCGCTTTCCGGAAGTCGCTCCAGGTCCAACCGGCCTTCGGGTAGGGGACCTTGGCGGCGTCGAAGAGCGCCTTGTTGTACCAGACGCCGACCGTGTCCAGGTCCTTCGGCAGGCCGTAGTGCTTGCCCTGGTACGTGTACAGGTCGACCAACTGCTCGGGGTAGGCGGACAGGTCGGTCTTGTCCTTGGCGATGCCGTCGTCCAGCGGGCGGATCACGCCGTTGGAGGCGTAGAGCTGGAAGTTGGGGCCGTTCATCCAGAAGACGTCAGGGGCGGAGCCGCCGGTGGCGGACGCCTTGAGCTTGGTCCAGTAGTCGGCCCACGGGGTGAGCTGGACCTTCACCGTGATGTCGGGGTGGGTGCGGGTGAATTCGCGGCCGAGCTGCTCCATGGCCGTCTTCTGCGTCGCGTCCCACACCCCGTACGACAAGGTGACCTTGCCGCCCGAACCACTCGCGTCCGAGCCGCTCCCGCCCGACGAACAGGCTGAGGCGGCCAGCACCACCCCGAGCGCCACCGAACTCCATCGCACCGACTTCCGCATACCGGGCCCTCCCAGGATCCACACGCCCCGGCGGTGGACCGTCAGCCGGAGTCGTCAAGTGGCATTAATCATGGAGTCCATGGAAATTAAGTCAAGACCCGTGAGGTGAAGAATTCCTCTCAGCGGCCTTCGCGCCCGGTCAGACGCGGCGGGAGAAGTGCTCCACGCCGCCCAGTTCGTGCCGTTCGCGCAGTTGCCGGTCCACGTGGTCCAGGGCCAGCCGCAGCGCGCCCAGCGCCACCCCCTCGTCGCCGAACTCGGAGATCCGCACCTCGGGCGTGCGGATGCACCAGCGGTCCAGCTCGCGCCGCAGCGGCTCCGCGATGAGGTCGGCCGACCGGGAGAAACCGCCCCCGATCACCACCAGTTCGGGGTCCAGGGTCAGCACCAGCGCCGCCGTCCCGACGGCCACGTCCCGTACGTAGCGCCGTACCACCGCCGCGGCCTTGCGGTCGCCCGCCCGCGCCGCCTCGAACACCGCCTCGGCCGCGGCCTCCTGGTCAGCCGCCTTGTCCGCCCTGTCCGCCGCCTTGTCTGCCTGCGCACCGGTATCCCGGCGCGGCCCCGGCGACCCGGTCCGATCCGGCGCGGGACCGGCCTGCGGCGGCCACGCGCGCAGGTGCTCCTGCGCCCTGATCCAGCCCGAAGCGGGCAGTGCTCCGATCTCTCCGGCCGCGTTGCCGAAGCCGCGGTGCAGCTTGCCGTCGATGATCAGCCCGGCGCCGGTCCGCAGGCCCGCGAGGATCACCACCACGTC
Organism: Streptomyces sp. CBMA29; assembly: GCF_014596445.1. Taxonomy (GTDB): domain Bacteria; phylum Actinomycetota; class Actinomycetes; order Streptomycetales; family Streptomycetaceae; genus Actinacidiphila. The sequence continues at coordinate 73,714 of NZ_MECL01000009.1, forward strand.
CTTGGCGTACCGCGCCGCCCCGCACCACGACTCGGCCAGCGCGGCCAGCTTGCTGTCGTTCTCGACCAGTGCCGGGCCGCCGACCAGGCGGCGCAGATGCGCTCCGACGTCCACACCGGTCCACTCCGGCAGCGCCTCGGAGAGCATCACCCTGCCCGCGCCGTCCACCAGTCCTGTGGTGGCCACGCCCGTCGCCCACAGGTCGTCGGTGGTCAGCCCGCCGCCCGCGAGCGCTCCGGCCACCGCGCCGTCCAGTGCGGCCAGCCGCTCCTTGCGGCCCATGGCCGGCGCCACCGCGACCCGGGCGCTGTGCAGCACCGTTCCGTCCAGGTCCGCCACCAGCGCCAGGATCTTGTGGCCGCCGATGTCCACGCCGAGCACGCGGCCCGCGTCGGCGCGGAACCTGAACCGCCGGGCGGGCCTGCCCACCATCCCGGCCGCGGCGGGCACCTCCGCCAGCCAGCCGTTGTCCAGCAACTCGCGCACCACGTCCTCCGTGGAGGCGCGCGACAGCCCGGTCCGCCGGGACAGCTCGGTCAGGGTCGTCGCCGGAGCGGACCTCAACTCCCCCAGCACGGCGAGGGAGTTGAGCTGCCGGAGCCGGGAGAGGTCGCCGCCGCTCGGAGTCTCGGTCACGACATCCCCTTGAGTTTGGTTGCTGCGCGCTTAATAATGAGAGAGTCCATGATAAATAGGAAAGGATCCTATGTCTCGGGTGACTCTAGCTCTCGTCGGCGCCGGGCTGCGCGGACAGACCTACGCACGCCACGCGCAGGTCACCGGCACAGGGCGGGTGGTGGCACTGGCCGAACCCGATCCGGTGCGGCGCGCCGCCGCGGCCGAGGAATTCGCCGTCCCGCAGGACCGGGTGTACGCCGACTGGTCGGAACTGGCGGCGGCCGGCCGGCTCGCCGACGCCGCGATCGTGGCCACCCAGGACAGACAGCACACCGAACCGGCCGTCGCGCTGGCGGACCTCGGCTATCACGTGCTCCTGGAGAAGCCGATGGCCACCACCGAGGCCGAGTCCGCGGAGATCGCGGAGGCCGCCGAGCGGAACAAGATCATGCTCGCCGTCTGCCATGTGCTGCGGTACACCCCGTACACGCGGACGCTCAAGCGGATGCTGGACGAGGGCGCGATCGGCCGTCTGGTCAGCGTCCAGCACCTGGAGCCGGTCGGCTGGTGGCACCAGGCGCACTCGTTCGTCCGGGGCAACTGGCGCCGCTCGGACACCTCGGCGCCGATGCTGCTGACCAAGTCGTGCCACGACATCGACTGGCTGGTGTATCTCTTCGGCCGCTCGCCGCGCCGGGTCAGCTCCTTCGGCAGTCTCACCCACTTCCGGGCCGAGGCGGCGCCCGCGGGGGCCGCCGCTCGCTGCACGGACTGCCCGATCGAGAGCACCTGCCCGTACTCGGCCAAGCGCCTGTACCTGGACTGTCTTGAGGACCCGGAGCGGCGCTACTGGCCGCTGTCAGCGGTCACCGAGGACCACACCGAGTCCGGCGTCCTGGAGGCGCTGCGCACCGGTCCCTACGGGCGCTGCGTCTACGCGTGCGACAACGACGTCGTCGACCACCAGGTGGTCTCGATGGAGTTCGACGACGGCGCCACCTGCTCGTTCACGATGAGCGCCTTCACCCCGCAGGAGCACCGCAGGACCCGGCTGCTGGGCACCCACGGCTATCTCGACGGCGACGGCGTGACCATCAGGACGGTCGACTTCCGTACCGGTGAGGAGGGCGTCGTGGACACCAGCACCACCGCCGGAGCCTCGGCCGCGGACGGCCACGGCGGGGGCGACGAGGCGCTGATGGACGCCTTCCTGGAGGCGGTCGCCACCGGAGACGGCGGCGTCCTGAAGTCCGACGCGGCGGCGAGTCTGGCCAGCCACCGCGTGGTGTGGGCCGCGGAGGAGGCCAGGACGACCGGCACCGTCGTCGCGCTCGCGTCCGCGGTCTGAGCGACCGCGCACCGGCGCCCCGCAGAAGTCCGACCCGCGCGCCACCGTCGGTCAGTCGGTCAGTCGGCCAGTCGGCCAGTCGGCCACCGGACGCCGCACCCCCGTCGTGGACTCCCCCACCTCCAGCCGGTACGGGGCCACGTGCACCGCGTGCCCCGGCGGGGTCGCCGCGCCGATCCGGCCGGCCAGCGACGTGACGGCCAGCGAGGCGATGGCCGCTTTGTCGGGCACCACCGTCGTCAGCGAGGGAGTGGCGTAGCGGCCCTCCTCGCTGCCGTCGACGCTGGCGACGGCGATGTCCCCCGGCACGGCGAGACCGGCCTCGTGGAAGGCGCGGATCGCGCCGACGGCCAGCATGTCGTTGAAGCAGAACACCGCGTCCGGGCGGCTCCCGGCGGGCAGGGCGGCCAGGGCGCGGCCCGCCCGCAGCCCGCTGCGCCGGTCGAACTCCCCTACCTGCGGCGCGAGTCGGGGATCGAAGGACAGACCCGCCTCGTGCAGGGCCAGTTGGAAGCCCTCCAGGCGCTGCCTGCTGGTCGCCGAGCCCTGCCGGTCCACGCCGACGGCGGCGAGCCGCGTCCGGCCGAGCGAGACCAGGTGGGCGGTGGCCTCGCGGGCGGCGGCCACATTGTCGATCAGGACGTGGTCGGCGCGGAGTTGCTCCCGGCCGTCCTCGCGCTCGCCCAGCAGCACCAGCGGGAAACCGGCCGTGGTGGCGGCGAGTTGGCCGAAGGGCACCCGGAGCGGGGAGAGGATCACTCCGTCGAGCAGGGCCGCGCCGAGGCCGGTGGCCAGCCGCAGCTCTTCGCGGGCGTCGCCCAGCGTCTCCTCGATCAGGACGGTGAGCCCGATCCGGGACGCCTCGGTCCGCACGTGGTGGGCGAGTTCGGCGAAGTAGGGCGTAGCCAGGAACGGCACCGCCAGGGCGATCAGCCCGCTGCGGCCGGTGCGCAGCCGTACCGCCGACGGGTTGGGGCGGTACCCCAGCTCACTCACCGCGACCATGACGCGTTCCCGGGTGGCGGGGGCCACTCGGGACATTCCGCGTACAACGTTGGAAACAGTCTTGACCGATACGCCCGCACGATCGGCGACGTCCTTGAGCCTTACTGCTGTCACATACTCGCCCTTCTCGGAGACGCCTCATTGTAGGGCAGTTCGGCGCAGACCGTCTGGGCAATGAGCGCAGAGGCGGGTCGAGCGGGCTCAAAGGGTTGACCTCCAGTACACACAGTGGTTACAACGTTGGAACAACGAGCTGCGGGACCTGCCGGCCGACCCTGCCGGAGGCTCCTCCAGCCTCACGAGAGGGCCCGCATGTCCGCGCACCGCCCGAACCTCCCGCTGCGCACCGCCGTGGTGGGTACCGGATCCATCGCCCGAGGAAGTCACCTGCCCGCGCTCGCCGCTGTGGCGGCGGAGGGCTCGGTGGAGATCGTCGCCGTGGTCGACGTCGCCGAGGAGGCGGCCCGCGCCGCCGCCGAGGAGTTCTCCGTGCCGGGCGCCTTCACCGACCTCGACACCATGCTCGGCGAGGTACACCCCGACCTGGTCGTACTCTGCACACCGCCATCCCTGCACCGGGAGCAGGCGGTGGCGGCGGTGCGGGCCGGTGCACACGTCTGGTGCGAGAAGCCGCCGTGCCCCTCGCTCGCCGACTACGACGCGGTGACGGCCGCCGCCGAGCGGGCGCCGGGCGCGCCCACCGCTGCGTACGTCTTCCAGCACCGCTTCGGCTCCGGCGCCCGCCACATCCGCGAACTGCTGCGCGCGGGCGCCTTCGGACGGCCGCTGGTCGCGCACTGCCAGACCACCTGGTACCGGGGCGCGGACTACTACGCCGTGCCGTGGCGCGGCCGTTGGGACACCGAGGGCGGCGGACCCGCCATGGGGCACGGCATCCACCAGAACGACCTGCTGCTCGACCTGCTGGGCCCGTGGCGGGAGATCCGCGCGATGGCCGCCCGGCTGGTGCACGACGTGCAGACCGAGGACGTCTCCACCGCCCAGGTCCGGTTCGCTAGCGGCGCGGTCGCCACCGTCGTCAACAGCGTGCTCAGCCCCGACGAGGTCAGCCGTATACGGATCGACTGCGAGCTGGCCACCGTCGAGCTCACCCACCTCTACGGCTACCGCAACGCCGACTGGCGGATCACCCCCGCCCCCGGCGTTCCGGAGGAGACGGCACTGGCCTGGAACGACTTCGGTCCCGACGAACCCAGTTCCCACCTGGCGCAGTTGCGTGCCCTGGTGGCGGACATCCGGGCCGGAACCCCGCACCCGACCGGCGGCGAGGGCGGCCGCAGGGTCGTGGAGTTCACCGCCGCGCTCTACAAGTCCGCCTTCACCGACGCCACCGTCCGGGCGGGCGAGATCGGCCCCGACGACCCGTTCTACGCCGCGATGCACGGCGGTGAACCCGACCGGCTGCCGGTCGACGCCCGCGAGGAGGAGCAGGCCGTATGACGCTGTCGCTGACCCACGTCCACGACGACCGGATCACCGTGACCCACCGGGCCACCGGTACCGAGCTGTTCGCCTACGTGTACCGCCCGGAGGCCGCCTGGGAGGCGCCGAAGCCGTACCTCCACCCGATCCGCACCATCGGCGGTGGCCTGGTCACCGACTACCGCCCGAACGACCACCGTTGGCACAAGGGTCTCCAGCTCACCGCCTCGCACCTGTCGGGTCAGAATCTGTGGGGCGGCAACACGTATGTGCACGGCGAGGGGTACGTGGCGCTGCCCGAGCGGATCGGCTCGATGGCGCACGCCGGCTTCGACGAGGTGTCGGCGGGTCCCGACGGCGTGGTGATCGCCGAGCACCTGACCTGGCACCCGTACGACGGCTCGCTCTGGGCCGAGGAGGACCGCAGGATCGAGGTCCGGGCCGACACCGAGTCCGGCAGCTGGACCCTGACCTGGTCCTCGGCCGTCACCAACCGGCGCTCGGAGCCGTTGCGGTTCGGCAGCCCCACCACCGCCGGGCGGCCCGACGCCGGTTACACCGGGCTGTTCTGGCGCGGGCCGCGCGCCTTCCGCGACGGACACGCCTTCACCGCGGACGGCGACAGCGCCGAGCGCGACCTGATGGGCGAGCGGGCCCCCTGGCTCGCCTACAGCGGTGAGCACGACGGACGCGACGGACACGCCACCGTCGTCTTCGAGCACGCGCCCGGCAACGACCACGCGGGCGAGAAGGGCGCCCACCCCGCGCACTGGTTCGTGCGCACCGACCCGTTCGCCGCGGTCGCCCCGTCCTTCGCCTTCCACGAGGAGCTGGTCCTGGCGCCCGGCGAGGTCCTGGACCGTACGTACCGCGTCCATGTCGCCGACGGCGCCTGGGACCGCGCCGCGGTCACCGCCCATCTGGAGCGGCACCCGTGGTGACCGCGGGCTACGACGGGTTCCCCGGGGCGGTCGCGGTCTCCCGGCTGAGCGTCTACAACTGGCCGACCGTCGACGGCCACCCCGGCGGCGGCACCCCGCACCTCCATCTGGCGTGCAGCGAGGGGTACGTGGTGACGGACGGCGAGGGCGCCGTGCAGACCCTGACCGCCGCCGGTTTCGAGGAGACCCCGCTGCGCGCGGGCACCGTGGCCTGGTTCACCCCCGGCACCATCCACCGGCTGGTCAACGACGGGGATTTGCGGATCACCGTCGTGATGCAGAACGGCGGGCTCCCCGAGGCGGGCGACGCGGTCCTCACCCTGCCGCCCGACCGGCTGACCGACCCCGGGACGTACGCGGCGGCGGTCGGACTGCCCACCAGCGGGAGCGAGCGGGAACTGGTCGGCGCGGCGCGGGCCCGCCGTGACCTCGCCACCCGCCGGTTCTTCGAGCTGCGCGACGCCGTCGCCGCAGGTGATTCGGAGCCGCTGGCCGCCTTCCACCGCGCGGCGGCCGAGCTGGTGCGGCCACGCCTGGCCGCCTGGGAGCGCCGCTGGCGCGAGGGCGCTCAGGCGGCCGTGACCGCCACCCGCGACCAGTTGGCCGCTCTCGGTGACGGCGACGCGCGCCATCTGGCCGACGCCCGTACCCACGCCGGCGGACCCACCGCGACCGGACGGTTCGGAATGTGCGGGCGTCTCGACGTCTACCACGACGGGTGAGCCGTACGGCCCGTCCCCACCTCCAGCCCCGTGCCATCGCTCCACCCACCCACCCCGGAAAGGCCACCATGCCCGAGCCACGAAGCGGCCGGCGTCGGTTCCTCCGCCGCCGAGCGGTCGCCACGGCGGTCGCCGCCGGTTGCAGCACCGTTCTGCTGGCCGCGCTCACCTCCTGCGGCGCCTCCGGCGCCTCGGGCGGTCACATCACCCTCACCTTCTCCTGGTGGGGCAACGACGAACGCCAAGCCCGTACCGAGAAGGCGGTGCACCTGTTCGAGAAGGCGCACCCGGACATCAGCGTCCAGATGTCCAACGCCGACTTCGGCTCCTACAAGCAGCGGCTGTCCACCCAGGCCGCGGGCGGCGGGATACCGGACCTGGCGCAGCTCGACTACCGCCAGATCTCCCAGTTCTCCTCCGGCGGCGCGCTGCTTCCCCTGGACCGGTACGTCGGGGACGGCACCCTCGACACCGCCGGGATGAACACGTCCTTGGTGCGCACCGGCTACCTGGCGGGAAAGCAGTACGCGCTGCCGATGGGCCGCGGGATCACCGGTTACGTCTACGACGCCGACGTCTTCGACAAGGCCGGTATCCCGGCGCCGCAGCCCTCGTGGACCTGGCAGGACTGGGCCGACGCCAGTGCGAAGATCGCCGGGCTGAAGCTGAAGTCCCCCGACGGGCGGACCGTGGCGGGCGGCAACGACGGCGGGAGCAACGAGGACGTCTTCGAGGACTGGTTGCGCAGCCACGGCAAGCAGCTCTACGCGAGCCCCACCAAGCTCGGCTACACCGAGAAGGACCTCGCCGGCTTCTGGACCTTCTTCCACACGCTCCAGAAGGCGGGCGCGGTGGTCTCGGCCAAGGACAGCGCGCAGGCCGACGCGACGGGCATCAGCGCCTTCAGCCGCGGTCTGGACGCCATGGACTACTCCTGGGACGCGACCTTCACCGGCTTCACCAGTCCGACCGGGCACGCGATGCGCTTCGCGCCGGTGCCCACCATCGACGGCAAGGCGGGGTCGTACTTCAAGCCGACGATGCTGATCGGCATCGGCGCCCACTCGAAACACCCGCAGGCCGCGGCCGAGTTGATGAACTTCCTCCTCAACGACCCGCAGGCGGGCGACATTCTGGGCGTCACCCGCTCCCAGCCGCCCAACCCGAAGATCGCCGCCGAGGTGAACAGGAAGCTGACAGGACCGGAGTTGAAGGTCTGGCAGTTCGACGAGGTGATGCAGAAGTACGGCGTGCAGCCGCCGCCGTCCGCGCCTCCCAAAGGTGACGTCGCGATCCAGAGCGCCTTCGTCCGCGAGTACCAGCGGGTGGAGTTCGGCCTGGCGTCGCCCGCGAAGGCGGCCCATGAGCTGGTCGTCCAGGCGAAGCAGGAGTTGGAGTCATGAGCGTCTCGCAGATCGAGGCGGCCGAGGCCGCCGGGCGGGCCGAGGACACACCGGAACCGGACCGGCGCACCCGCCGCGGCCGGGAGGCGCGCTGGCCCGCGTATGTGTTCCTCACCCCGTGGATGATCGGCGCGGTCGCGGTGACGCTGGTGCCGATGGCGGTCTCCCTCTATCTCTCCTTCACCAGTTACGACATGCTCTCCACCCCGCACTGGGTGGGCCTGCGCAACTACTCGGAGATGCTGACCGCCGACCCGCGGTTCTGGCGGTCGGTCCTGACCACCCTGAAGTACGTGGTGATCGCCGTCCCGCTCAAGCTGGCCCTGGCGCTGGGCGCCGCGATGCTGCTCAAGCGGCTCAGCAGCCGGGGCCGGGGTTTCTACCGGTCGGCGTTCTACGCCCCGTCCCTGCTCGGCGCGAGCATGTCGATCGCGCTGGTGTTCCGGGCGCTGTTCAACGACGGCGGCACGATCGACAACGTTCTGGGCACCTTCGGCATCCACATCGGCGGCTGGGTCGGCAATCCGCATCTGGCGACCTATGTCGTGGTGCTGCTGACCGTCTGGCAGTTCGGCGCCCCCATGGTCATCTTCCTGGCCGGTCTCCAGCAGATCTCGCCGGAGCTGTACGAGGCGGCGTCGCTCGACGGGGCGGGCGCCTGGCGGCAGTTCGTCTCCGTCACGGTGCCGATGCTCTCGCCGGTGGTCTTCTTCAACCTGGTGCTCGAGGTGATCCAGTCCTTCCAGGTCTTCACGCCCGCCTTCGTCGTCAGCGGCGGCAACGGCGGACCGGCCGACTCGACGCTCTTCTACACGCTCTACCTGTACGAGCGCGGCTTCACCGCCTCGCACATGGGCTACGCCTCGGCCATGGCCTGGCTGATGCTGCTCGCCATCGCGGCCGTCACCGCGGTGCTGTTCAAGACCTCCCGGTCCTGGGTGTTCTACGCGGACGAGGCGGAACGATGAATCTGACCCTGCGCCGCTGGCTGCCCCACACGGTGGCCCTGATCGCGCTGCTCGCCCTGCTCTACCCGCTGCTCTGGCTGCTGGTGACGTCCGTCAAGCCCGCCGACGAGGTGGTGACCAGCGTCGACCTGTGGCCCCGGCACTTCGAGTGGAGCAACTACACCACCGCGCTCGACGGTGTCTCGGGCGTCTCGGTGACCCGGCTGCTCGGCAACAGCATGCTGATCGGCCTCGGTTCCGTGATCGGCACCGTGACGTCCTGCTCGCTGGCCGCGTACGCCTTCGCGCGGCTGCGGTTCCGGATGCGCGGACCGATGTTCGCCTTCACCGTGGCCACGCTGATGCTGCCGCAGCACGTGGTGCTGATCCCGCAGTACATCATCTTCAACAAGCTCGGCATGATGAACACCTACTGGCCGCTCGTCCTGCCCAAATTCCTCGCGGTGGACGCGTTCTTCGTCTTCCTCATCGTGCAGTTCATGCGCAATCTGCCCAGGGACCTGGAGGAAGCGGCCAGGATCGACGGCTGCGGCCCGTTCCGCTCGTTCTTCCACATCGTCCTGCCGCTGAGCCGGCCCGCGCTGATCACCACCGCGATCTTCTCGTTCATCTGGTCCTGGAACGACTTCTTCGCCCAGATGATCTACCTGCTCTCGCCGGAGAAGGCCACGATCACGCTGGCGCTGCGGAGCTTCATCGACCAGTCGAGCACCTCCGCCTACGGGCCCATGTTCGCCATGTCGGTGATCTCCGTGCTGCCCATCGTGCTGTTCTTCCTCGTGTTCCAGCGCTACCTGGTGCAGGGCATGGCCACCTCCGGACTGAAGAGCTGAGGAGGACCGATGAGTCACCCACCCGTCGTCTCCCGCCGGGCCCACCGCGAGCCGGGCGAGGTGTTCGGCTCCGGCTTCACCCTCTTCGCCGACATGCTGCTGGTGGGCGTGGTCACCGCCGTGGCCTGCCTGCCGGTGGTCACGGCTCCGGCAGCGCTCTCCGCCGCCTGCGCCGTACTGCGCCGGACCGCGGCGAGCGGCGTGCAGGTCCGGCTCGGCGACCTGGTGGCCGAGGTGAGAGCCCGGCTGACCGTGCCCGCGCTGCTCAAGGGCCTGGCGCCGCCCGCGTTCGCCGTGCTGTTCCTGCTCGACGAGGAACTGCTGCGCTCCGGGCTGCCCGGCGCGGCCCTCATGGCGCCGGTCCTGATGCTGCTGGCCCTCGGCGCGGCGGCCGTCGGCCTGCGCGCGGTCGCCCTGGACGGACCGCACCGGCTCTCGGGCCGCGAGGCGCTGGCGCGCTCCCTGACCGACCCGCGCGGCACCGCCCTGCTGGCCGGAGCCGTGGTCCTGGCGGCGCTGCTGCTGTGGGCCATGCCCGTCCTCCTGCCCCTGCTGCCCGGCCCGTTGGCGTTCGCCGCGACCGCCGTGGACCTGCGGCGCCGCGCCGACCCGCACGACCGCTGACCGACCCGTACGACCGCTGACCGGCGCGCCCGCCCGCCGCCCGCGTCCCGACATCCGCCAAGACCCACCTCCGGAGCACTGCCCCATGCCCCACACGCACCTCGACGCGGCCGGTCACCCCCGGCCGCAACTGGTCCGCGATCCCGACTGGCACGACCTCTGCGGCCCCTGGCTCTTCGCCCACGACGACGCCGACACCGGGCACGCCGACCGCTGGATGGACCCGGCGGTCACCGAGCCCTTCACCACGACGATCACCGTCCCGTACCCGCCCGAGTCCAAGGCGTCAGGCGTCCACGACACCGGTCACCACCCGGTGGTCTGGTACCGCCGTTCCCTCGATCTGCGTCGGCCGGCCTCCGGCCGCCTGCTGCTGCACTTCGGCGCGGTGGACTACCGCGCCGAAGTGTGGCTGGACGGGCGGCTGGTCGGGCGGCACGAGGGCGGTCACACCGGGTTCACCTGCGACCTGACGGACGTTCTCGACGGCGACGGCGAGCAGGTGCTCGTGGTCCGCGCGGAGGACCAGCCGATGGACGCGGCGCAGCCCCGGGGCAAGCAGGACTGGCGGCGCGACCCGCACGTCATCTGGTACGAGCGCACCACCGGGATCTGGCAGCCGGTGTGGCTCGAAGAGGTCCCCGAGGAGCACGTCACCGTCCTGCACTGGCTGCCCGACGTCGCCCACGCCCGGGTCGGCTGCCGGGTCCGCCTCAGCCGCTGGCCGCGCGGCCCGCGCGACCTCACGGTCCGCCTCACCACAGGCGAGCGGGTGCTGGCCGAGCAGCGGATCCGTACCGAGGGCCAGGAGACCGCCTTCGACATCTCCGTCCCCGCGCTGCGGCACGGCCAGGACCTCGACGACCTGCTGTGGCGTCCGGAGAAACCGCACCTGGTGGACGCCACCGTGACGGTCACCGACCCCGCCGACGGAGCCCGCCTCGACCAGGTCTCCTCCTACCTGGGCCTGCGCGACCTCGGCTGGGACGACGGCGTCTTCCTGCTCAACCACCGGCCGTACTTCCTGCGCATGGCGCTCCAGCAGGGCTACTGGCCCGAATCCCACCTCGCCGCGCCCGGGGAGGCGCTGCGCCGGGACGTGGAACTCGCCAAGGAGCTGGGGCTCAACGGGCTGCGGATCCACCAGAAGATCGAGGATCCGCGGTTCCTGTACTGGGCCGACCGGCTCGGCCTGCTGATCTGGGAGGAGATGCCCTCGGCCTATGTGTTCGGCGCGCCGACCGTGGAGCGGGTGGCGCACGAGTGGACCGAGGCGATCCGCCGGGACCTCAGCCATCCCGCGATCGTCGCCTGGGTTCCGGTCAACGAGTCCTGGTCCGTGCCGAATCCGGCGCTGGTGCCGGAGCAGCGGCACTTCATGGACGCGCTGTACCACCTGACCAAGGCGCTCGACCCGACCCGGCCCGCGGTCTCCAACGACGGCTGGGAGCTGTCGGCGGCCGACATCTGGGGCGTCCACGACTACACCCAGCACGCCTCGGTCCTGGCCGACCGCTACGGCCACGCGGCCCTGCGCCAGGGCGCGTTCACCGAGCGCTGGCCCGCGGGCAAGCGGCTCACCCTGGAGGGCGTACGCCACCAGGGCCAGCCGGTGGTGCTGAGCGAATTCGGCGGCGCCACCTTCGAACCGGCCGACGGCGAGAACTGGTTCGGGTACGACACGGTGGCCACCGACGAGGACTTCACCGCGCGCCTCGACGCTCTGGTGACCGCCGCCGTCGACTCCGGCCTGGCCGGCTTCTGCTACACCCAGTTGACCGACACCCTCCAGGAGACCAACGGCCTGCTCACGGCGGACCGGGAGCCGAAGGTGCCGACGCAGACCGTGCGCGCGATCGTGGGACGGCCGCGGACGCTCGGATGAGGTCGGGGCGGAGCCGGGCGCGGCGCAGGTCAGCCGCTGGTCGAGAAGACCGGCTCCAGGTCGGTCCACCGGTCGGCGATCGTGTACACGGGGATGGTGTCCACCGGTGCGGCCCGTTCGACGACCCGGCCTCCGGCGTGGGTCCGCCCGGTCCAGACGTCGACCCAGTCGCCGTGCGGCAGATAGACCTCGCGGCTGGTGGCGCCCGGCTCGGTGACCGGGGCGACCAGGAGCGCGGAGCCGAGCCGGAACTGGTCGGGGAAGTCCCAGATCCGCCGGTCCCGGGGATCGTCGAAGAACAGCCCGCGCATCAGCGGCTTTCCCTGTGCCAGGCCGGTGCGGGTCTCCTGCGCCAGATACGGCACCAGCCGCTCGCGCAGGTGCGTGTATCTCCGGGAGATCTCCAGCACGCTCGGGTCTCCGGAGCGGTCCGCGATGTTCCACGGTGTACGGTCGCGCAGCGGCAGCCGGTGGTGGTTGTACTCCGAGTGGTACTGCATGATCGGCATGAAGCAGGACGCCGCGAAGGCCCTGACGTACAGCTCGGCGTCCGGGACGTCCCCGGAGAACCCGGCGATGTCCCAGCCCCAGTAGACGATGCCGCAGGCCGAGGCGGTGACGCCGGCGGTGAGGGAGTGCCGGTAGGCGTCCCAGGTGGAGTCCTCGTCGCCCGCCCAGAAGACGCCCGCGTTCTGCGAGCCGGTGAACCCGGCGCGGCTGAAGGTGACCGGCGCCTTGCCGCACTCACGCAGCAACTCGCCGTACGCGCGCGGGTATTCGACGGTGAACAGATTGTTGGTCAGCGCGCCTGTCGTGCCGTCGTCGTACCGCAGGTCGTCACCCCAGGCGTGTTCGCCGCCGTCCGTCTTGAAGCCGTCGACACCGACCTCGTCCACCAGGTAGCGGCGCTTGGCGAGCCACCACTGGCGTGCCTTGGGATGGGTCAGGTCCGGCATCAGCGCCTGCGGGAACCACCAGCCGCGGTTGCGGTAGGGCCGCGTGCCGCCCTCCTCCATGACGGCGTACCCGTGCTCGATCATCGCGCGGGCGTCGGCGGCGGCCTGGCCGCGCGGCGCCGGACGCGTCTTCATCAGCGGGATCTGCCAGAGCAGCACCTTGATGTCGCGGCTGTGCAACTCGTCGACCATGCCCTTGGGGTCGGGCCAGGCGCCGTCCGGCGGGAAGGTGAAGTCGGCCAGTCGGTGCGGGGCGCCGTCCTGCGTGACCGGGTACTTCGCGTCCCGGAAGGCGGTGAAGGTCGCCTCGTCGCTCCACGCCTCGATGACCAGCGCTCCGACCGGGATGTCCTCGTCGCGATGGCGGTCCATCTCGGCCATCACCCGTCGCTGGGTGTTCCATTCGTTGCCGCTGGCCCACAGGCGGAAGACCCAGTCGGGCAGTTCCTCGGGGCGGCCGGCCTCGTCGAGGAAGGCGGACAGCAACTCGTGGGGCGCGCCGCCGAAGCAGACCGTCTCGACCGCGCCGTCCGGCGGGGTCTGCGCCTCGATCCACAGCAGGCCCGGGTCGCTCGCCGCGATGTCGTACCAGGTACGTCGCGACGTGCGGACGTGGAAGGCCCAGTTGTCGGTGGAGTCGGCGGAGTCGGCGGAGCCCGCGCCGAGCACCATCGCGAACGGCATCGGCAGGTACGTACGGGTGGTGAAGCCCTGTCCCTTGTACTGCTCGAAGACCTGGGCGTCCAGGGTGTGTCCGCGTTGGTCGACGGCGTTGTAGCGCTCGCCGAAGCCGACCACATGCGCGTCGGGCGCCAGCCGCAGCGCGAAGCGGACCCGCAGCACCGCGCCGTCGGCGGCCACCAGGCTGGAGGCGGACCCTTCGACCAGCCGGCCGGTGTCCGCGGTGACCCGCAGCAGCGCGGCCCCTTCGCGCCACACCGCGGGGGCGACGGTGTGCCAGGACGTGGCGCGGCTGCGGCCGTCGCGGTGCCTGGCCACGAAGCGGTAACGGGCGGCCGTGCCCTCGGCGAGCGGAGCGGGCCGGACGACCCAGCGGGTACGGTCGCCACGGCCGCTCGCCGCCGCGGCGAGATGGCTGTCGGAGTCTCCGCCGTTGTCACCGGCCGTGCCGGTCCCGCCTTCGACGGCGGCGGTCAGCGCGGTGACGCCGTCACCGGCGTCCCACTCGCACACCACGGCCTCGACACCGGCTCCGGTGGAGGCGCGTACCTCGAACGGTTCGCCCGCCGAAGGGATCACGGGCACGCGCTGGTCGTCGGTCGGCTCGTAGGGGTGGCCGGAGCCGTGCGGACGGTGGCGGATCATACGGAGACTCCGAGTTCGTGGGCGAGGATGAGGTACATCGCGTGGGACCAGAGCAGCGGGGTGGCGTTCGGCCCCCAGCGCTCCTCCCACCGCGCGAGGTGTTCCGGCGCCAGCAGGCGTACGCCCGGGGCCTGTTCGGGCAGCAGTCCGTCGGCGGTGGACCGCGAGGCGATCCACTCCAGCTCGCGCAGGGCGTCGCCGGTACGGCCGACGCGCGCGTAGTGCCACCCGAGCAGCCCGGCGAGCACGGGCCACTGGCCGCCGCCGTAGAAGACGTCCTCCAGGTAGCGGTGCACGCCGCCTTCCGGCTCCACGAGGTCGCGTTCGACCGCGGCGAGCGTCGCGCGCGCGACCGGTCCTGCCGGGTCCACGGAGCGATAAGGGGTCAGGCAGGCCAGCAGGCTCGCGTCCACCGCCGCACCGCCCAGCCATTTCGCCAGGCCGCCGCCGTACAGGCCCTGTTCGCGGACGAGGGTGTCGATCCGGCTGACCGTGGGTCCGCACCGCCCAGCCGCGTCGAGTCCTGCCGCGCCGACTGCCGCGAGGCCGCCGCGGACGGCGCCGAGCGTGGCCCCGTGCCGGTGCTCCTTGGACTCCTCCCACCAGTCGTAGCAGGGCAGGTCCCAGGTCGCGGCGAGATAGCCGACGGTGAGGCGGACGGCCTCGCGGTAGGGGGCCGGGTCGCCGCCGTGCCGCCGCAGGTGCTCGGTGAGCGCCCACAGCCAGGTGCCGTAGCCGTCGGTCTGGAAGTCCCACCAGCCGACGTCCCCGGTGTCCGCGCCGTCCAGGGTGTACCGGGTGGGCAGCAGATCGGCCTCGGCGGGCTGTCCTCCCGCGTCCCGTGCGGCGATGATCCGCTCGATACGGGAGGCACGGTCCGTGATCACCTCGGCGCACCACCGGTGGAAGGCGTCGGCGGAGCCGGTCGCGCCGTACCGCGAGGCGGCCTCCGCGACGAACGAGCCGTCGCGGAACCAGGAGTAGCGGTAGACCTCGTAGCCGGGGCAGGCCGGGTACGCCCCGGAGGCGGCCTGGTGGGCGGTGATCACCTCCAGGCTGCGGCGGGCGAGGCGCGCGTGGCCGGGTGACTGCGTCGTGGAGGTGGACAAGGCTGGTGTCTCCTAAGCGGGCGATACGGGTGTCGCCGGGTGTGGCGGAGGGCCGCGGGGAGCGGGGGGTTCGGGGAGCGGGGGTTCGGGCGCCCGCGTGAGTGTCAGGTCTCCAGCGGGCGCCCGAAGTCTCACTTCAGCAGGGCGGTGACCTGCGTGGCCGCCTGCGAGAGCGCCTTGGCGACGTCCGTCCGGCCGGCGGCGGCGTTGGTGAGGGCGTTGTTGATGATGTCCTGCATCTGCTGCTGCTTGGCGATGACGGGCGCGGCGGCCTGGTTCTTCAGGGAGTCGAAGACGGCCTGGCGGTTGGCCGGCTTGCCCGCGGTGAGGTATCCGGCGACCTTGTCGGTGTCGGACAGCGGCGGGAGTTCCCAGGAGGAGTCGACGCGCGTCTTCGCGGTGGTGTCGGACGCGGTCAGGTAGTTCAGCCACTTGAAGGCCGCGCCGGAGTGCGCGGTGGCCTTGGAGACGGCGACGGAGTTCTGGAAGACCGCGCTGGCCTTGTGGGTGTCACCGGGTTCGACGGCCACGTCCCAGCCGAAGGGGACGTCCTTGAGGGCGCTGAACTGCCAGTTCCCGTTGTGCCACATGGCGAGCTTGCCGGCCTTGAAGAGGTTGGTGTCGAAGTCGGGGGTGCTCGCGCTCTTCGCTGCGTCGGGCATCGTCTTGTTGTTCTTGTCGATCAGCCATCTCGCGGCGGCGACGCCCTGTGGGCTGTCGAAGGTGGCTCTCGCGCCGTCGGTGGAGAAGAAGGAGCCGCCCGCCTGGTCGAGGGCCTTGGTGAACTCGTTGAAGCTGATGGGCTGGTAGTCGCCCCACACGCCCTTGGCGCGGTCGGTGAGCTTGAGGGCGGCGGCCTGCTCGTCCTTCCAGGTCCAGTCCGCGGTGGGGACGGGGACGCCGGCCCTGGTGAAGAGGTCCTTGTTGTAGATGAGGACCACGGTAGAGAAGGACTCCGGCAGCGCGTACTGCTTGCCCTTGTACTGTGCCGCTTCCAGGTTGGCCGGGGCGTACGCCGAGGCGTTGTAGGCCGGTTCCTTGGCGGCGGGGTCCGTCAGGTCGAGCAGGGCGCCGGAGGAGGCGTAGGTGACCAGGCTCTGCTGGTCGAGTTCGAAGGTGTCGGGCGCGGTACCGCCGGCGATCGAGGTCTGGAGCGTCGTGGCGTAGTCGGCGTAGGGAACGGCCTGGACCTGGATCTTGATGGTGGGGTTCTGCTTCTCGAAGGCGGCGACGATCGTGTCGAGGTCCTTGGTGTGGTCGGGGGCGGAGGAGAACGTCATGTAGCGGACGGTGGTCACGCCGTTCTCCGAGGTCGACTTGGTGGCGGAGCCCTGGGAGCAGGCGCTGGTCAGGGCCAGTGCCGCGAGACCGGTGGCGAGGGTGATGTGGCGGGTGCGCATGGCGGATTCCTTGGGGTGATGGGGAGTCGGTAGGCGTTCGAAGGGTGTTCGGGAGGTGCGCCGGGGGGGCGGGGCCGCTCGGGCCGCCCGGCTACTTCAGGCCCGACTGGGCGACGCTCTGGACCACGTGCTTCTGGGCGAAGAGGTAGATGGCCATGATCGGGAGGGTGCTGAGGACCGATCCGGCCATCACCACGTTCCACTGGGTGCCGAACTGGCCCTGGAGGTTGGCCAGTGCCAGCGGGAGGGTCTTGAACTCCGGCGAGCGGATGATGACCAGCGGCCACAGGAGGCTGTTCCAGCTGGCCATGAAGGCGAAGACGGAGAAGGTCGCGAGCGACGGGCGTACCAGCGGCAGCACCACCGAGCCGAAGATCCGCAGGTGGCCCGCGCCGTCCAGCCTGGCCGCCTCGTCCAGTTCCCGGGGCACGGCGTCCATGGCCTGGCGCAGCAGGAAGACGCCGAAGCCCGAGGCGAGGGTCGGGGCGAGCAGGGCGAAGTAGGTGTCGACCAGGTTCAGGGCCTTCATCTCCGCGAAGAGCGGGACGATCAGGACCTGGAGCGGGATCATCATGGTGGCGAGGTAGAGGGCGAAGACCAGGCCCCTGCCGCGAAAGCGCAGCCGGGAGAAGGCGTACGCGGCCATGGAGCTGGTGATCAGCTGCACGACGGTCGAGACCAGGGCCAGGCAGAGGCTGTTGACGGCGACCCGGGTGAAGGGCATCGCGCGGAAGAGGCTGCGGTAGCCGTCCCCGCTGACGGTGTCGGGTATCAGGGAGGGGGCGGAGATGCCGCTGCCGTGCGGTTGCAGCGAGGTGATCAGCACCCACAGGAACGGGAAGAGCATTCCGGCCGCCCCGAGGACGACCAGCGTGGTGACGGCGGCGGCGCGCAGCCGCCGGCGGCTGCTCGTACGCGGGCCCCGGTCCGCGGTACGGGACGGCGGGACGCGGGGGAGGTCCGCCGCGGGCGCGGGCTGTCGGGCGGGGGTCGTGGTCAGTTCAGGCATGGGTCACCCACCGCCGCTGGACTCGGGTCATGACCGCGGTGACGGCCATCATCACGGCGAAGAGCAGCCAGGACAGGGCCGAGCCGCTGCCGACCTGCCCGTACCGGAAGGACAGGTCGTAGACCTCCTCGACGACGGTGCGCGAGGACCCGGCGGGGCCGCCGCCGGTCATCACGAAGACCTGGTCGAACACCTGGAAGCCGTTGATCAGGGAGATGAGGACGACGAAGTAGGTGGAGGGCGAGAGCAGCGGCAGCGTGATGCGCCGGAACCGCTGCCAGGCGTTCGCTCCGTCGATGGTGGCCGCTTCGTACAGCTCCTGGGGGATCGCCTGGAGCCCTGCCAGCAGGATGACCATGACGAAGCCGAGGTCCTTCCACGCCGAGGCGAGGATCACCGAAGGCAGCGCCCAGGTCGGTGAGGCCCACCAGTCGGGGGTGGGCAGGCCCACGCCGCCGAGGACCCGGTTGAGCAGTCCCCCGTCGGGGCTGAGGATCCACTTCCAGGTCAGCGAGACCATCACCCAGCTGGTGATGACCGGCAGGAAGTAGACCGACCGCAGGACGCTGCGGCCCCGCATCCGGCGGTTGAGGGCGAGCGCCAGGACCAGGCCGCCCACGTACACCAGCGGGAGGTAGCCGGCGATGAAGTACACGGTGTGCGCGAACGCGACCCGGGTGTCGCCGTCGCCCAGCAGGTGGGTGTAGTTCGCGAACCCGACCCAGCGCATCGGGGAGATCAGATCCCAGGAGTGGAGGCTGATCCACAGCGAGGAGACCATCGGCGCGAAGGTGAACAGCAGCAGCGGGACGGCGCTCGGCGCCAGGAAGAACAGCACCGCGCCGCGGTTGCGCCACTTCCGCCGTCGGGCGGCGGCGGCCGGAACGGACACCGGGACGGCCGTCGGGGCGGACACCGGGCCCCGGCCGGGGCGTACGGAAAGGGGGCCGATGGTCATCTCGCGCTCCTTTCGACCGCCGCGCCGCCGAGCCCGTGGATCCGTCGGCGCGGATCGACGCTGCCGACGCCGCCGTCCAGGGACGCGGCGAGCACCAGGGCGGCGGCGCCCTGCGCCCAGATGGTGTCCGTGTACGGCTCGACGGTGATCGCCAGTTCCCGGGCGCGGCGGGGGGCGTGGCGTTCGAACGCCTCCCGGACGCCCGGCTCCCACCAGGGCCAGGAGCGGGTCCCCTCCCCCATGACCACGATCTCCCGCGGGTCCAGGAGCGTGGCGAGTCCGGCCAGTTGACGGCCCAGGAGCTGTCCGGCCTCGCGCAGGATGCGACGCGCCGTCGCCGTACGGTCATCGGCGCCGTCAGAGCCCGCTGAGGCGTCCGAGCCGTTCGCGAGGTCCGCGAGGTCGGCGGGCGTGGCGTCCTCGCCGAGGACGCCTGCCGCGCGTGCCGTACGGAGCAGGACGTCATCGCTGATCAGGGCTTCCAGGCAGCCGCGGTTCCCGCAGGTGCAGGGCGGTCCGTCCGGATCGGCCGGGACGTGGCCGAAGTCTCCGGCGCCTCCGTGGGCGCCCCGGTAGACGTGCCCGCCCGCGACGACGGCCAGGCCGATGCCACGGCCGATGGTGACCACCAGGAAGTCGTTGAGGCTGCGTCCCCGCCCGTACAGGCGCTCACCGCTGCCCAGGGCGTTGACGTCGTTCTCCACCAGGACGGCGAGCCCCAAAGAGGCGCCGAGCATGGTGCCGAGCGGCACGTTCTCCCAGTTCAGCATCGCCGCGTCCACGACCCCGCTGTCAGGGCGGTCGACGGTGCCTGGCACGCCCACTCCTATCCCCAGCAGCGGCGGCACACCCCGCGCGGACTCGGTGAACGGACGCAGGAGTTCGGCGATCGCGGGCACCGCCTCCAGCGCCGTGGCGTCGAAGGGGACCGTCATGGTCTCCGTGACCCGTCCGTCCAGCCGCATGTCGACCAGCGCGACATGGTCGACGGCCACCTTGACGCCCAGCGCCCGGCCGGCGCTGCCGACCAGACCGATCAGCCGACCGCGGCGGCCGCCCCGGGAGGGCTCCTGCCGGTCGAGCTCCTCGATCACTCCTTGCGTCAGCAGCCGCCGCGTCACCTGGGTCAGCGTCGCCGGACTCATCCCCAGGTCCCGCGCGAGCGCCGCACGCGACATCGGCCCTGCCCTGCCCAGCAGTGCCAGCACCGCGGTGCTGGTGAGATCCTCGCCCGACGACCCGTTCATTCGCACTCTTTCTTTACTGGATAAATAAACTGCCTGAACGTTAAGGCGGCCTCACGACCACGTCAACCCCCCGTTTCCATCACGTTTCGGCCACTGCTCGGCGCGCGTCCGCCGCGGCCCGCGCACCGGCGCGACCGGTGGGACGCCTGGGGCGTCAGTGCTGCTGAAGTGCGGACTGTCGGACGGTGTTGCCGCGGCCTATAGTGCGGTTGCGACGACGCGACGCGGAGGAAGCCACGACGTGAATCGCAGTCGTGGAACCGCGCGCGTGCCGTGCGGGGCCGGGGCACCGCCTCCTGGGAGTTCCGTGATGGACAACGGTCGTCTGAGGGTTGAGACGCTCGGGCCGCTGCGCGCGTACGCGGCGGGACGGGAACTCGCTCTCGGCCCGCCGAAGCAGCGCGCGGTCTTCGCCGTCCTCGCGCTGAGCGGCAACGCGGTCGTCTCGCGCGACCGTCTGATCGACGGGGTGTGGGGCGAGTCGCCCCCGACCACCGCGGTCGGCAGCCTGCACACCTACGTGTCCGGTCTGCGCCGGGCGCTGGACGGTCTCGGTGAGCCGCTGACCAGTTCGGCGGCGGGCTACTCGCTGCTGCTCGACCCGGCCGGCCTCGACGTCACGGTGGTCGAGCGGCTGGCGGCGCGGGCCAGGTCCCTGACCGCCGGGCGGGAACCGGCCGCCGCGGTCACCGTCTACGAGGAGGCGCTGGCCCTGTGGCGCTCGGGCACGGCGCTCGGCGGTCTGCCGGGGCCGTTCGGCGCGGAGCACCGCACCTGGGCGGCCGACCTTCGGTTACGGCTGGTCGTCGAGCACGCCGAACTGCTCCTGGAACTGGCTCAACCCGCCGCCGCGGCCGACCGGCTGGCGCTCCACGTGGCCGACCATCCCTACGACGAGCGGTTGCGCGCCCTGCTGATCACGGCTCTGAGCCGCAGCGGCAGGACCGCTGACGCGCTCGCCCGCTATCACGACCTGCGCAAGCTCCTCGCCGAGGATCTGGGCATCGACCCCTCGGCCGAACTGCGGTCGCTGTACGCGTCGTTGCTGGCCGACAGCGCCGCTGCGGACACCACGCCCGCCGCCCCCGCTCCGGCCGCGGCACCGGTGCGCCCCGCGCAACTGCCGCGCGAGGTCGCCGACTTCATCGGCCGGGAGGACGCGGTACGCCGGGTGCTGGACGCGGCGCGGGACGCCGCACCCGGCAGCGGCGGCGAGGCCGCGCCGCCGCGGATCGTGATGGTCGTCGGGGTCGGGGGCGTGGGCAAGACCGCGCTGGCGGTGCGGTGCGCCCACCTGCTGGCCGACGCGTACCCGGACGGCCAGTTGTATGTGAACCTGCGCGGCTTCGACCCCAAGCGCCCGGCCCGCTCCCCCGCCGACGCCCTGCACCACCTGCTCGCCTCCTCGCACGCGGGGACGGTCCCGACCGACCAGGAGGAACGGGTCGCGCTGTGGCGCAGCATCGTCCGGGACAAGCGCCTGCTCATCGTGCTGGACAACGCCGAGTCAGCCGACCAGGTCGAGGACCTGCTGCCGGGCGACGGCCCCTCGTTCGTCATCGTGACCAGCCGCAACCGGCTCAGCGGCCTCGCGGTGCGGTACTCGGCACACCGCGAGACGCTGTCCCCGCTCACCGCCGACGAGTCGCTGAGCATGCTGCGCACCTCGATCGGCGACGCGCGGGTCGGCGCCGAACTGCCCGCGGCCCGGCGGCTGGCCGAGCTGTGCGACCGCCTGCCGCTGGCCCTGCGGATCGCCTCGGAGCAGGTGACCTCCGGGTCGTCCCAGGTGCGGATCGCCGACCTGGCGGCCGAGTTGGAGGATGTGCGGTACCGGCTCGACGCGCTCCAGATCCCGGACGACGAGCTGTACTCGGTGCGCGGCGTGCTCTCCTGGTCCTACGCCCGGCTGGACGCGCGGGCGGCGCACGCCTTCCGCACGCTGGGGCTGTTCCCCGGGGTGAGCATCCGCGCGGAGGCGGCCACCGCGCTGCTGGACGTCCCGGCGCCGGTGGCCGCCGCCGCGCTGCGCAATCTCGCCGCGCAGCACCTGATGGAGACCACCGGCAACGGCTACTGGATGCACGACCTGACCCGTATCTACGCCGAGGAGGTCTCCGGCGACGGCGAGAGCGCCGAGTCCCGCAAGGGAGCGCTGCGCAGGGTGCTCCACTGGTATGTGCGGACCCTCACGCAGGACTACAAGTCCAACGCGGTCAAACTCCCTTTCACCCTCGACCCGGTGGCCCCGCACGCGCCGCTGCGCTTCGCGGACCAGAAGGAGTTGGTGACCTGGTGCGTACAGGAGTGGGACAACATCTCCCCGCTCCTGCGCACGGCGCAGCGCATCGGCTGCCACGACGAGGCGTGGCAGCTGGCCTATCTGCTCTTCGACTACTTCTACGCGGCCGGGCAGACCAAGGACTGGGTCGAGGTGCTGCGGCTCGGGGTGCGCAGTACCGAGATGGTCGAGGACCGGCGCGCCCAGGCGGTGCTGCTCAACCATCTGGGCGTGGCCTACTCCCGGTTGGGCGACAACGAAGCGGCGGTGCACGAACAGCGGCGCGGTCTGCGGCTGTTGGAGGATCTGGGCGACGACGTCCTGCGCACCAGCCTGCTGGGGAATCTGGCGTCCACGCTCCGCGAGGCCAAGGAGTACCGGGCCGCGCTGTCCTACGCCAGCCAGGCCCTGGACCTGGCCCGCCACAGCGGCCACGAGTACTACGAGGCGGGCTGTCTGGACGTGCTGTGCGAACTCCACGCCGAGCTGGGCGAGTTCGAGGACTCGCTCTGGTACGGCACCTTTGGCCTCGCGGTGTCACGGCGCTGCGGGAACGTCCTGCTGGAGGCCAACATCCTGATCAATCTGGGCGGCGCCGAGTACGGGCTCGCCCACGACGAGAAGGCGCTGCGGTACTTCCAGGAGGCGTTGACGCTGTGCGAGTCGAGCGGCGACCACTACCACGAGGCGCTGACGCTGTTCGGTCTCGCGAAGGTGAAGCGGGCCAGGGCGGAACCGGACTCCGCGCGCGCCCTCGCGGACCGGGCGCTGCTGCGCCTGAAGGAGCTGGGCGCGGAGGAGGTCGGCGACGTCACGGAGTTCCTGCGTGCGCTGGACGCGGGACCGCGGGAAGCTCCGGCCGAGCAGCCAGGACCGCGCGCCGGTCGGTACCGTCCCACGGTCCGCGCTGTCCCCGCTGCCAGATCAGCACCGCCTCGACCCGGCTCTCGGCACCCAGCGACCTGAAGATCCGGTTGATGTGGTTCTTCACGGTCTTCTCGCTCACGTGCAGGCGCGCGGCGATCTCGGCGTTGCGCGCGCCGCGGGAGACCAGGGCCATCACTTCGTGCTGACGGCGGGACAGGGCCGGGGCGGTGACCGCGGAGATCGGAAGAGCGTCGGGGAGGGGAAGGGGGGGGGGGCCGGGGGGGCGGCGGGGGGGGGGGGGGGGGGGGGGGGGGGGGGGGTGGGGGGGGGGGGGGGGGGGGGGGGGGGGGGGGGGGGGGGGGGGGGGGGGGGGGGGGGGGGGGGGGGGCGGGGGGGGGGGGGCGGGGGGGGGGGGGG
>NZ_MECL01000010.1 GCF_014596445.1 Streptomyces sp. CBMA29
GGCGGGACCGGGGCGCCGTGGATGCGGATCGCCGCGGTGACAGCGGCCGTCGCGGGCGCGATCGGCCTCGGCGGCCTCGCGGTCGGCGCGGTGACCGGCAACGGTGAGCCGACGCAGTCCGTGGTGACCTCCGGCGGAACCGGTGTCACGCGCTCCGCGACCTCCAGCCCGGTCGGCACCGACTCCCCCGCCGCGCAGCCCCGTTCACCGGCAGCGCCGTCGCACCCGACCGGCCGCCACGGCGGCACCGGCGGTACGCGTCCCACGGGCACACCGTCCGGCGGCGCGTCCTCCCCCACCAGCACTCCCCCGTCGTCGGCGGCCACCACCTCGGGCATCGACGGCGGCGCGCCGGGCTCGGTCGAGACCGCGCGGAACGGCACGCTGACCGCGCGGGGGTCGGTCGACAGCGCGAGCAACGACTACTGGACGCAGAACGATGTGGTGCTGACCACCGGCAAGGCGCTGACGTCGCTCAGTGTCGAACTGCGCGTGGCCCGTACCGAAGGCGTCAGCAGCACCGGTTCGTGGACGTCCGTCTCGGGCGGCACGAACCCCACGGTGACCGTGGAGGGCGCGGAACTGGTCTACCGCTGGACGCTCGACGCGAACAACACGCTGACGCCCGGCACGTACACCTTCTCGGGCCAGTTCAACCACGCGGCGGGCGCCCGCGCCACCGGCGGCGACACGTACACCGCCCGTTGGACCGGGCCCGACGGCACGGCGTCGGTCGACGGCGGATTCTGACCGGACGGCTTCCGTAGCCCGCCGGAAATATTCGCGTCATACACGGCAACCTCCGGTGCCCCGGTGGCGACTTGAGTACGCACAGCCCTCCTGCCTCACCTGAGGGTGACGCTCCGGGGCGCGGCGGTACCCCCATGATCGCCGCGCTCCGGCACGTCTCACGCGCACGCGCCGTGAGAGCTCTGGCCAGTGCGTGCTGTCACCGCTCGTCGTGAGCACTCGTCATGAGCACTCGCCCGTGAAGGCGCCGCGCGTCAGGCCAGCGCCGACCGTACGGCCCTCAGGTCGGCGTCCGAGGCCAGGCCCACGTGGTACAGGCGCAGTTCGGTGGCGCCGAGCGCGGCGGCGTGCGCGGCGTCCTCGGCGAGCGTGCCGGGGCTGCCGCCCATGCCGGAGACGACGGTGAGGTTCGCCGCCAGCACGGTGCCTTCGCGGCGGTGCGGCGCGAGCGGGGTCAGCATCGCCTCGCGGGCGGCCGGACCGCCGGCGCAGGGCAGGACGAGCCCGTCGGCGTGAGCCAGGACGCGCGCCGGTTCCACGCCCGCGTTGGCGCCGCAGCGGTACGGCGCCGGGTCGGCGTGCATCAGCACCTGGAAGCCGGGCGCGGCGGCGGCCCGCACGGCGGCCACGGCCCGCTCCTGGAGCGAACCGGCCGTCTCCGTGCGCCAGGTGAGGGTGAGCGCCGTCAACTCCGCGCCGAGCAGCTTCTCGATCGCGGGGAGCCCGGCCGCGTCGCCCGGGGCGTCCCCCTCGAAGACGGGTGCCAGCGCGCGGCGGACGGCGGCGGCCAGGACGGCGGGATCGGCGCCGAGCCCGGCGTAGCCGTCCTGGCAGTGCGCGCAGAAGCACAGCGACATCAGGTACTGGGCCGCGTCGCCGAGCGGCACCCCGGCGATCTTGTCGTGGGCGTGCAGGTGGGCGAGGCCGTACCAGCCCAGGGACTCCAGTTCGGTGCCGCCCGCGCAGGGGCGTACGGCGGCCTCCGCCGCGAGGTCCACCAGGTAGGCGCGGACGGCCGGTTGGGCGATGCAGGGCGCCCACGGGTAGCGGTCGCCGTAGGCGTTGACCACCGAGGTGGCCGGATACCCGGCGCCGAGGCGGGAGTTGTGGGCGAGCACCACCCAGGTGTGGACGTCGAGCCCGGCTGCGGCGAGCGCGCGGGCCGCCGTACCGAAGGCGTCGCCCGGCGCCCAGTCCCCGGCCGGGTGGGGCCGCAACTCCCGTCCCCGCCAGCGCTGTTCGTCCGGCGGGTAGAGCACGGCGGAGTGCTCCGCGGTGACGATCCGGTGCCGGGGGTGACGGGGAGTCAGCGCGCGGGTGGAGTGGTAGGCGGAGGCGAGGGTGACCTGCTGGACGCCGAGGGCGGCGATCCGTTCGGCCGCCCCGGGGTCGCCGACGACGTCCCAGGGGTAGACGAAGGCGGAGGTCCTCATGGTCGGCATGTCCGGGGTCCGTTCAGCGGTCGCCGAGCAGCGCGAGGCCCTGCTCGATGAGGTCGGCCAGTTCCTTGACGTGCGCGGCGGACGGCTCCGACAGCGGCGGGCGGACCTCGCCGACGTCCAGGCCACGCATCCGTACCCCCGCCTTGACCAGCGAGACGGCGTAACCCCGGCCCTGGTTGCGGAGGTTGACCAGCGGGCGGTAGAAGCCGTCGATCAGCTTGTTGACGGTGGCGTCGTCGCCGGTGGTGAGCGCCTTGTGGAAGGCGAGGGCGATCTCGGGCGAGAAGGCGAAGACCGCGGAGGAGTAGAGCAGTACGCCGATGCCGCGGTAGGCGAGGCCGGTGAGTTCCGCGGTGGGCAGGCCGTTGAAGTAGAGGAAGTCCTGGCCGGGGAGTTCGGTGCGGACCGCGCTGATGATCCGCTGCATCAGGTCGAGATCGCCGAGGCCGTCCTTGAGGCCGATGATGTTGGGCACCTTGGCGAGTTCGACGACCGTCTCGGGGGTGAAGACAGCGTTATCGCGCTGGTAGACGATGACATCGAGGCCGGTGCCCGCGGCGAGCGCCGCGTAGTGCCGCAACATGCCCTCCTGGCCGGGGACGACGAGGTAGGGCGGCATGGCGAGCAGCCCGTCGGCGCCCGCCTCCTCGGCGAGCCGGGCGTACTGGACGGCGAGCGCGGTCCCGTATCCGGCCCCGGCCACCACCGGCACCCGCCCCGCGGACTCCTCGACGGCCGCCGCGACGCACGCGCGGAACTCCTCGGGGGACAGCGCGTGGAACTCGCCCGTGCCGCAGCACGCGAAGACCGCGGCGGCGCCCGCCTCCACCCCCGCGCGCACATGCGCGCGGAACGCGTCGAGGTCGAGACCGCCGTCCGGGCCGAAGGCCGTCACGGGGAAGAACAGCAGGCCGTCGAGGCGCTCGGCGAGGGCGGGTGAGGTCATCGGGTTCCCCCTGAAGTCTGTGCGCTCATCTGATCCATGTCTATATTCATGAACGCTGCCACGCTAGGCGAGGTGACCTGGGCCGGTCAAGCCGACGGGCACCTCCAAGAGTCCCCCGCGCCGCCCGCTTCCACCACCAAGAAATGTCCATATATCTGAACGTCGTCCATGGACATACCCACGTCGGACGTCAGCCGTCTACAGTGACCCCTGAGGTCAGCGAAGCCCCCGCCAGACACGGAGACCCCGTATGCCCGCTCCCCGCACCGTTCTGCTCACCGGCGCCGCAGGCGGCCTCGGCACCCTCATGCGCGGCCTGCTGCCGGCCTACGGATACGACCTGCGGCTGTTCGACGTCCGCCCGGTCCAGGGGGCGCCCGACGGCGCGCGGGTGATCACCGCGGACCTGTCCGACCGGGACGCGCTGCGCGAGGCGGTGCGCGGCGTCGACGCGATCGTGCACCTCGCCGGGATCTCGCTGGAGTCCTCCTTCGACAAGATCCTGCGCAGCAACATCGAGGGCGCCTACCACCTCTACGAGGCCGCCCGCGAGGAGAACGTCAGCCGGATCGTCTTCGCCTCCAGCAACCACGCCGTCGGCTTCACCCCGCGGCCGCAGGGCTCCCCGGTGCCGGACGGCGCGCTGATCCCGGTCACCACCCCGCGCCGCCCCGACACCTACTACGGGCTCTCCAAGTGCTTCGGCGAGGACCTGGCGCAGCTCTACGCGGACCTGCACGGCATCGACACCGTCTCCGTACGCATCGGCTCCTGCTTCCCCGAACCCACGTCGGTGCGCATGCTGTCGGTCTGGATGAGCCCGGCCGACGGCGCCCGGCTCTTCCACGCCGCGCTCAGCGCCGGGACCACGGGGCACACCGTCGTCTACGGCAGCTCCGCCAACACCCGCCTGTGGTGGGACCTTTCGGGCGCCCGCGCGCTCGGGTACGAGCCGCGGGACGACTCGGAGCCGTTCGCCGCGAAGCTCATCGCCGAACAGGGCGAGCTGGACCCGGACAATCCCGCGCACGCCAACCTCGGCGGCCCGTTCTGCACGGACCCGCCGATCTGGCCGTACTGAGAGACGTGACGGCGGACGCGCGGAGCCGTACGAACCGTACGAGCCGTGCGCGGACGCCGCCCGCGGGCCGCTCAGCGGCCGGGCAGCCGTACCACCGACAGGAAGAAGTCGTCGATCTGCCGCACCGCGCTGATGAACTGCTCCACGTCGACGGGCTTGGTGACGTACGCGTTCGCGTGCAGTTTGTAGCTGCGGACGATGTCCTCGTCGGTCGCGGACGTGGTGAGCACCACCACCGGGATCGCGGCCAGTTCCCGGTCGCCCTTGATCATCTCGAGCACCTGACGCCCGTCGTACTTCGGCAGGTTGAGGTCGAGCAGGATCAAGTCGGGCCGCACCGCGTCCTGGTGGGCGCCGCGCCGGTAGAGGAAGTCCAGCGCCTCCTCGCCGTCGCGGACCACGTGCAGGGTGTTGCCGATCCTGTTGTCGGCGAACGCCTCGCGGGTCATCAGCTCGTCGCCCGCGTCGTCCTCGACCAGCAGGACCTCGATCGGGTGTACGGGTTGGCTCATACGCGCGGTGCTCCCTTTGCTGCCTCGACGCCAGGCGCCGCCGCCGACGCCTGGTCAGGTGGTTCTTCTGCCCCGGCGGGCAGGGTGAAACGGATGCGGGTGCCGCCGGTGTACTCGTTGTCCACCGAGATGCGGCCGCCGTGGTGCTCGATGATCTTCCGGCACATGGCGAGGCCGATGCCGGTGCCCTCGTAGGTGTTGCGGCTGTGCAGCCGCTGGAAGAGCACGAAGACCTTCTCGCTGAACTCCTCCTGGATGCCGATGCCGTTGTCGGTGACGCTGAAGACGAGCGTGCCGTCGGGGGCGGTTCCCGACTCCACCGCGATCACCGGCGGCCGGTCGGGGGAACGGAACTTGACCGCGTTCCCGATCAGGTTCTGCCAGACCAGGGCCAGCAGCGTCGCGTCGCCGACGGTGTCCGGCAGCGCGGCGGGCCGCTCGACGCGCGCCCCGGACTCCTCCAGCCGGTCCGCGAGGTTGTACAGCGCCTGGTCGAGCGTGTTCTCCAACCGGACCGGCCGGTGGTCGTCCTGCGCCCGGCCCACCCGCGAGAAGGCCAGCAGGTCGTTGATGAGGATCTGCATGCGCTTGGCGCCGTCGACCGCGAAGTCGATGTACTGCACACCACGTTCGTCCAGCGCGTGCCGGTAGCGCTTCTCCAGGAGCTGGCAGAAGGACGCGACCTTGCGCAGCGGCTCCTGGAGGTCGTGCGAGGCGACATAGGCGAACTGCTCCAACTCGGCGTTGGAGCGGCGCAGTTCCTCGGCCTGCTCGGTCAACTCGGCGGCCTGGGCGGCCAGCAGTCCGCGCTGGCCGTGCGCCTCGGCCAGCGCTCCCGCGATGCCGCTGCGCATCGCCTCCACTGCCTCGGCGAGCACCCGCAGATCGGCCGGGCCGCTGGGCTCGATCCCGGTGTCGAAGTCGCCGCCCGCGACCCGCAGCGCGTCGTCGCGCAACCGCCTCAGCGGCTGGCCGACGATCCGCCGCAGGAACAGCGCCAGAAAGACCATGGCGACCAGGAAGCAGGCGAGCATCGCCAGGAACACCGCGTCGCGTTCGTTGCGCACGTGCCGCAACTGATCCTGGCTGTGCTGCCGGTCCTCCTTCAGGTGCGTGTCCTGGACCGTGAACTGGGTCCGTACGGTGTCGAAGCCCCGCTTGCTGCCCTCCAGCAGCGAACTGTCGGCGGAGGCGGGCAGGCCCTCGCGGGCGTGCTCGATGAGCGGCTGCGCGTACGTGGTACGCCACCGGTCCGCCGCCTCCTCCAGCGCCAGCAGGTCCGCGGAGGCGCGCTTGTTGCCGCTGATCAGCGGGCGCAGCCTGGCGGTGATCGCCTTCTGGTCAGCGAGGCCCTCGGTGTAGGGCTGGAGGAATTCCGCCGAATGGGTGAGCACATAGCCGCGCACCCCGGTCTCCTGGTCCAGCAGCGCGGTCTGCAACCGCACCCCCTCCACCCGGGCGGGCTGCACCCGGTTCGCCAGGTGGTCGGAGATCGACGTGGTGTGCCCGAGCAGTTGCGCGCCGATCACCGCGAAGACGAGGACCAGCAGCGTCATCCCGCCGAGCACGAGGTTGAACGCGCCCTGGACCGTGATCCGGCCCTTCTCGCGCGGCCGGAAGCCGGACCTCGTCCGGTGGGCCTTAGGCCCGCGAGCGGGTACGGGGGCGGGCACGACATCGGGCGCGGGATCGGGCACGACATCGGGATCGGGCACGACATCGGAGCCGGGCGCGGGATCGATGTCGGAGCCGGGGCCGGGGCCGGACTCGGACCGCGGACCGGGCACGGGCGCGCTCTCGGACACGGGCCCGGCTTCGGATACGGACTCGGGCTCGGATACGGGCTCGGATACAGGCTCGGACTCGGATACGGGCGGCGGGTCGGTCGGGGGATGCGGCACGGACGCGGACTCCGGAACTGGCGTGGGCTCGGGCGTGGACTGGGCGACAGGTGCGGCCTCGGGAGCGGGCGCGGCCTCGGCGGCGGCTTCAGGCGTCGGCTCCGGCGCGGGCTCCGTGGATTCCGACCCGGGCCCCGACGCGGGCGGGTGTTCCGTCATGACCTCGCCCGCCATCCCGCGTGCATCACGGCCGCGTCGTCCTCAAGACCGCCGCGCCCCGCCGTCGCCGTCTCGGCCGCGTTGATCAAAGCGTCGACGAACGCCTCCGCGGGCAGTGCGCCGTTCTTCCGGGCCAGCTCCAACAGCCCTTCCTCGCCGAGCCGTTCCGGCCCGTCGCCGTACCGCCACTCGAAGAGGCCGTCGGTGAACAGGACCACGGACGCGCCGTCCAGCGCCTCGGTCGTCACCGGCCAGACGCCCTGCCCCGGCAGCAGCCCGAGCGCGGGCCCGTACGGCGGCTCCCACCACCGGACGTCGGCGCCGCGGCGCAGCAGCACTCCCGGATGCCCGGCTCTGACGATCTTGACGGTGGTGCGGTCCGGGGCGAACTCCAGCGAGCTGAGGGTGGCGAAGACGTGCTCGCCCGCGCGCTCGGCGACCAGCATCTGCTCCAGCATGCCGGGCAGTTCGGCGCCGCGGGTGCCGGCGAGGACGAAGGACCGCCAGGCGACCCGCAGGCACACGCCCAGGGCCGCCTCGGCCGCGCCGTGCCCCGACACGTCGCCGATGACGACGTGCACCGTGCCGTCCTCGGTCTGCACGACGTCGTAGAAGTCGCCGCCGAGCAGCGCGTGGTCGCGGCCCGGCCGGTAGCGGGTGGTCACCTGCCAGTCGTCGCCGCGCAGCAGCGGGGTGGGCAGCAGCCCGCGCTCCAGCCGGGCGTTCTCCTCGGCCCGCATCGAGCTCTCCCGCAGCGCCACGTGCGCGCGCTCGATCTGCTTGCGCTGGACGGCGTAGCGGATGGCGCGGCTGAGCGACTGGGGTTCGAGGGCGCTCTTGGACAGATACTCCTGGGCGCCGGAGGCGACCGCGGCGAGCCCGGCGTCCTCCTCCGACAGGCCGGTCAGCACCACGACGGCCGCGCCGGGCGCGTCCTTCAGCAGCCGGGACACCGCGTCCACGCCGAAGGCGTCGGGCAGGTGCAGGTCGAGCAGGACGCACTCGGGCGCGGCGCGGCGGGCCAGCAGCTCCAGCGCCTCGGCGAGATTGCGCGCCCTGACCACCTGGGTCGCGGCGTTGCTCAGCGCGAGGTACTCCTCGACGAGCAGGGCGTCGCCGTCGTCGTCCTCGACCAGCAGGACCGTCGCGAGGCCCGACTGCCCGAAGGAGGCGGGCGGCGCCGTGCGCGGACTCTGACTGTCGCGGATGTCACGGACATCACGGCTGTCACGTCCGTCGCGGGTGTGCGGGATGCCCACCGGAAGTCCGGCCGGAACTCCGACCGGGCCGCTCTGCGCCACGTTTCTTCCTCCGCATTCGGCTGCCCGACCATTGAGATTGCGCTGAGCGTACTTGCCCAGGGCAGGAGCGTATATGCGGGAGCCTCCGGACCCCTGTTCGATCCGGCAACCTGTGCGTCAGGACCGCGGCGCGACCCATCCGGAACCGACTCCGCTCCGAATGACGGAGGATTGACGGGGTACGTCGGAACGGGGATTCCGGAACGTCCGTTCGTACCTGTCACGGGACGCCGACGGAGGGAACGGACACGGGTGGAGGCACGGGTGGCACAGGACCGCGACGGCGACAGCGCACGCGCGGGATATCGGGGCCTGGTGATGCGGCGTTCCGCGGCGGCCCCCGAGGCGGCGGTGCTGGTGCTGCACGGCGGCCGGGAGCGCGGTATGAGCCGGCCGTCCCGGCTGAACGCGCCGGGGCTGCGAATGCGCCCCTTCGTCCGGGCGCTGGCCCGCGCGACGGAGGGCCGCCGGGTGGTGCTCGCCGAGGCCCGCTACCGGCACCGCGGCTGGAACGGGGAGCGGGCGGACGCCGCGCGGGACGCGGCCGACGCGCTGGCGGAGCTGTCCCGGCGGACCGGCGGGGCGCCGGTCGTGATGGTCGGGCACTCCATGGGCGGCAGGGCGGCGCTGCGGGTGGCCGGTACGGACGGGGTGGTCGGCACGGTGGCGCTGGCCCCCTGGTGCCTGCCGCAGGAGCCGGTGGAACAGCTCTCGGCGGCCCGGCTGGTGTTCCTGCACGCGGAGGCCGACCGGATCACCTCGCCCGTGGAGTCGCTGCGGATGGCGGAGCGGGCCAGGGCCGAGGGCGCCGAGGTGTGCCGCTTCGTGCTGCCGGGCGGCGACCACGCGATGCTGCGCCAGGCGGCCGTCTGGCACGCGCTCACCACCCGGGCCGTCTGCGGCCTGCTCGGCCTGTCCGCGCTCCCGCCCGAGGTCGCCTCCGCCTTCGCCCTGCCGCCCGGCTCCCCCGACGGCCTCGACGTGCCCGCGACCCTCGGTGACGGGCGGGGCGTACGGGTGTGAAGGTACGGGGCTGCCGATACGGGTCAGACCGTACGGAACCGCGGGTGCGACGCTGCCGGTACGAGCCGGCGCGAGCGCCGGAACCGACGCCGGGACCGGACGCCCATAACGGGCCGGAAGCTGATCTCCGGGTCATGGAACCGCAAACAACAGTCGGTCGTTACGGGGGCATGACCGCTATGACGCCTGGCTCGAATGTGCCGCTCTCCGTGCCCCGAGTGGCCGTGGACGTCGCCGCCTCCTCCGCGCGGCTCGATGTCTCGGGCCTGCTCCTGACCGGTGACGGGAAGGTGCGCTCCGACGACGACTTCGTCTTCTACAACCAGCCCCAGGGGCCCGGCGTGAGCCACCGCTCCGGGGGCGGTTCCGGGCCCGACTCGATCACCGTCGACACCGCGGCCGTACCGGCCGGGATCGAGAAGGTCGTGGTGACCGCGAGCCTGGACGGCGGCGGTCCCTTCGCGGGTACGACGCCGACGGCCACGGTCCGCAGCGCGGACGACGGCTCGGTGATCGCCACCTTCACGCCCACCGGGCTCGGCCCGGAGACCGCGCTCGTCGTGGTCGAGGTGTACCGGCGCGGCGGCGCCTGGAAGGTCCGCGCGGTCGGCCAGGGGTACGCCAACGGACTGGGCGGCATCGCCAGCGACTTCGGGGTGAACGTGGAGGAGCCCGCGGCCCCCGCGGCCCCCGCCGCCGCCGCGTT
>NZ_MECL01000011.1 GCF_014596445.1 Streptomyces sp. CBMA29
CCGGATGCGGGTGGACGGCGACGGCAACCGGCTGTGGCTGCGCCCCGACGAGCGCACCCGCCACGCGGTCGAGGTGCGCAGGGGAACCGACGGCGTGTGGCGCTCGGCCGCCCCCGGCTGGCGCCCGATCCAGGCGCTGTGGCCGCGGGAGGACCGCCCCGACGGCCACCCGGTGCTGATCGACGACGCCGACCCGTACCGCGAGCAGGGCCGCCGCGCCAATCCGTACGGGCTGTCCGCCGCCGACCGGCTCGCCGACGAGGACCGGGCCAGATGGCGTACCGCCTGGCGCGAGGCCCAGCCGTGGCTGCGGCTCGGCGACGGCACCCGGGCCCGCGAAGTGGCCGCGCTGCTCGACTGCTTCGTGCCGCTGGACGGCGCCGCGTCCGCGCAGTACAGCGCCACCTTGGGCGACGCCTTCGGCGCGCTGCTCAGCAGTACGCCGATGGGCGGCCTGAAGATGGCCGCCGCGCTCGTCCACGAGTTGCAGCACACCAAGCTGCTGGCCCTGGCCAGCGTCACCGCGCTGCACACCGCGGACGACACCGCCCGCTACTGGGCCCCCTGGCGGCAGGACCCGCGGCCCTTCGACGGCGTCTTCCAGGGCGCGTACGCCCACCTCGCGCTCGCCGACTTCCACCTCGGCGTCGCGCTGGCCGCCGCGGACCCCGCACAGCGCGACGCCGCGTGGGCCGCGCACTGCCGCTGCCGCCTCCAGGTCGAGGCCGTCCTGCCGCAGCTGCTCGGCTCCAACCGGCTGACCCCGCAGGGCCGCACCCTGGTCAACTCCATGGCGGCGTACCACACTCGGCTGGGACGGCACACGCCGCCGGAAGGCCATCTCGCGCGCGCCACGGCGTACGTCGAGACGGCCCGGGTGATCTGGCGGCGAAAGCGGGTCTGAACGGGCGTCTTTGGGCGCGCGAAACGGCATGACCGTACGTCAACGGGGGAGTAAAGCAGTGTAGTTTCTGGCGAAAGTCACCTGTGCCGTCGGGCGCACCTGGCTCACCTGTCGATCCACTGACCCGCCAGAGCACTACGCGCGTATCACGAGGGAGTCGCACGCATGGCCGGAGGGCGTAACGCCGCCTCAGCAGCACGGGGGCAGGGAATCGTCACGATCAGTTACGCGGGCTACAACAGGGCCTGGGCGGCGTGGATCGCGAGCAGACTCGAACGGCACGGCCAGCAGGTGGCGCTGCAACGCTGGGACGCCGACCCCACGGACTCCATCGAGCGGATGTTACGTGACCTGCTGCTGTCCGAGGGCCGCGTGCTGATCGTGCTCAGCGAGTGGTACTTCCGGCTCGGCCCGCGCACCCACGAGGAGTGGAACGTCGCGCTGCGCGCGGTCGTCCCCGGCCACAGCGAGCGCTTCGCCGCGGTCTCCGTCACCCCGGCCGCGCTGCCCAGCGCCGTCGCCTCGCTCGGCGCCGCCGACCTGTGGGGCCTGGGCGCGGCCGAGGCCGAGCGGCGACTGCTCGGCAGGCTCGGCATCACCCCCTCGCGCGCCTCCTCCAGCGACACCCTCAGCGGCTCCGGCGGCCCGCGCTTCCCGCTGGAACAGCCCGACGTCTGGGGCGGTGTCCCGCGCCGCAACACCCGCTTCACCGGCCGCGAGGAGCTCCTCGGCGACCTGCACAACCACTTCACCCAGGCCGAGCCCGGCGCGGGCGTCGCCACCCTGCACGGCCTGTCCGGGGTCGGCAAGACCCACATCGCGACCGAGTACGTCTACCGGTTCGGCCCGGAGTACGACGTCGTGTGGTGGGTGCGCGCCAGCGAGCGCGGCACCCTGCGCGAGAAGCTGGCGGGCCTGGCGCCCGCGCTCGGCCTGGTCACCGGCCGCGAGTACGGCGAACGGCTGCGCGCGGTACGCGACGCGCTGCGCCGCGGCGAGCCCTACTTCCGCTGGCTGGTGGTCCTGGACGGCGCCGACCAGCCCGAGGACATCCACGACCTGGTGCCCACCGGCCCCGGCCACGTACTGATCACCTCGCAGAACCGCGAATGGGCCGAGCACAACAGCGCCCTGGTCGAAGTGCCCGTCTACAGCAGGTACGAGAGCGTCGCCTTCGTACGGCGGCGCGCGCCGCGGCTGGACGACGCCGACGCCGACAAGCTGGCCGACGCCCTCGGCGACCTCGCGCTGGCCCTGGACCAGAACGCGGGCGCGCTGAACGACTCGGCCATGCCGGTGGACGACTACATCGAGCTGCTGCGGCACGGCGCGGACGTCGAACCCGGTCTCAAGGTCGCCGCCGACTTCCAGATGACGTACTACACCGCCTTCTCGATACTGCTCAACCGGCTCCGCGAGGACAAGCCGGAGGCCGTCGACCTGCTGCGGCTGTGCGTCTTCTTCGCGCCGGGGCCGATCCCGGTCCGGCTGCTGCGCGACCTGCCCGTGCGCGACCTGCCGGAACAGCTCGCCGGGCTGATGGAAGACCCGCTGCTGTGGAATTCGGCGATCAGCAAGCTCGCCCAGTGGGCCGTCGTGCAGTCCGACCCGCCGGAGGCCGAGGACGACGAGGCCACCGGCAGCGCCGAGGTCGTCCAGATGCACCGGCTGGTCTACCAGGCGGTGCGGGCCGACATGCCCGTGGCCGAGCAGAACATGTACTCCCAGGTGGTCCGCAAGATCCTGGCCGCCGCCGACCCCGGCCGCGCCGACGACACCCGGCTGTGGCCGCGCTACGCCGAGATCGTCCCGCACCTGGAGGCGTCCGGCGCGCTGCGCAGCACCAACCCCGACATCCAGCTCATGATCGTCAACTGCCTGCGCTACCTGCACCTGTCGGGCGAGTACCGGGCCGGGCTGCGGCTCGCCGAAGCCACGGCCGAGCACTGGCCCGACCTGATGGAGCCCGGTCACCAGCGGCTGTGGGACCTGGTGCACAACCGGGCCAACATGATGCGCGCCATGGGCGACTACGTCGCCACCGAGGCCCTGGACCGCGACGCCTTCGAGACGCTGCGCGCCGACCGCGGCGACCAGGACCTGCTGGTGCTGCGCGCGGCCAACGGCCTGGCCGCGGACCTGCGCAACCTCGGGCGCTACGACGAGGGACTGGAAACGGCCCGGTTCGTCCAGCGCGGCTACGCCCAGCTCGTCGGCGAGCAGGACTCCCGCACGCTGCTCGCCAAGAACAACCTGGCGGTCACCTACCGGCTGCTCGGCCTCTACCAGGAAGCCCTCGACCTCGACGGCGAGATCCTGGAGGCACGCCGCGAACTGCTGCGCGCCCGCAACATCGTCACGCTCTCCTCGGAGAACTCCTACGCGTACGACCTGCGGCTGCTCGGCCGTTACGACCAGGCCACCTCGGTGCAGGAGCGCAACGCCGAGACCCACCGCACCGTGCTGGGCGCCGACAACCCCCAGACGCTGCGCGCCGAGCACAATCTGGCGCAGTGCTACTACCGGGCGGGCGACCGGCCGCGTGCCGCCCATCTGATGGGCCGGCTGCTGGAGCGCTGCGAGCGGGTGCTGGGCAGCACCGACCCGCTGACGCTGCGGGTCGCGGTCACGTACTCCAGTTTCGAGCGGGAGCACGGCGACCTCGACCGGGCCAGGGAGCTGTCGGAGTTCGTCCTGCGGCACTACCGCTGGCAGTTCAACGCCCAGCACGCGTTCGTCTCCGGCGCGCTCGCCAACCACGGCCTGCTGCTGCGGGCGGCCGGCGAGCGGCAGCAGTCGCAGATCGAGATCGAGGACGCGCTGATCGGGATGACCCGCGCGGTCGGCGACGACCACCCGTGGACGCTGGGCTGCGCGCTCAACGCCAGCGGCGCCCGCAACTTCGCGGGCGACCCGGAGAGCGCGGCCGAACTCAGCCGCGCCACCGCCGAGCGGGCCGCCGCCCGGCTCGGCAAGGACCACCCGCTGACGCTGTCCTGCCGGATCGCGCTCGCCACCGACCTGCGCAACATGCGCAAGCGGCAGGAGGCCGACAAGATCGAGGAGGAGGCGCTGGCCGCGCTCTCGGCCACCCTCGGCCCGCAGCACCCGCACACGGTGACGGCCCGCTCCCGCACCCGCCCCTACTGGGACTTCGAGCCCATCAGCTCGTAGCACGCGCCCCGCCGCGCGAACGGCCGGTGGCCCCGCACCCCCTCAAGGGGTGCGGGGCCACCGGCCGTTCGCGACGGGCGGGAGGTCAGATCGAGAAGACCTCTTCGAGCAACTGCTGCTGCTGCTCCTGGTGCCGCTTGGCGGAGCCGACCGCGGGCGAGGACGACGACGGGCGGGACACCCGGCGGAGCCGGTCCGCGTTGTCGGGGGCCGCGCCGAGCAGCAGGTCCAGGTGGTCGATCAGGTTGAGCGCGATGAACGGCCATGCGCCCTGGTTCGCGGGCTCGTCCTGCGCCCACACGAACTTCTGCGCCTTGGTGTACGGCGCGATGGCCGCCTGGATCTCCACGCCCGGCAGCGGGTAGAGCCGCTCGATGCGGATGAAGGCCACGTCGGTCGCCCCGCGCCGCTCCCGCTCGGCGATCAGGTCGTAGTAGACCTTGCCGGAGCAGAAGACGACCTTGCGGACCGCCTCGGGCTGCACCGAGCTGTCGCCCATCACCGGCTGGAACTGCCCGGTGGTGAAGTCCTCGGCCTTCGACGCCGCCGCCTTCAGCCGGAGCATCGACTTCGGGGTGAAGACGATCAGCGGCTTGTGGTGCGGGTTGTGCACCTGCCAGCGCAGCAGGTGGAAGTAGTTGGCCGGGGTGGTCGGGGTGGCGACCGTCATGTTGTTCTGCGCGCAGAGCTGGAGGAAGCGCTCGATCCGGGCCGAGGAGTGGTCCGGGCCCTGGCCCTCGTAACCGTGCGGCAGCAGCAGGGTGACGCCGGACGTCTGGCCCCACTTCTGCTCGGCCGCGGTGATGTACTCGTCCACCACGGTCTGCGCGCCGTTGACGAAGTCGCCGAACTGCGCCTCCCACAGCACCAGCGCCTCGGGCCTGGCCAGCGAGTAGCCGTACTCGAAGCCCATCGCCGCGTACTCGCTGAGCAGCGAGTCGTAGACGTTGTAACGGGCCTGGTCCTCGGACAGGTACAGCAGCGGGGTGAAGTCCTCGCCGGTCTCCCGGTCGATCAGCACCGCGTGCCGCTGGCCGAAGGTGCCGCGCCGCGAGTCCTGGCCCGCGAGCCGGACCGGCGTGCCCTCCAGGAGCAGCGAACCGATCGCCAGCGTCTCGCCCATGCCCCAGTCGATCGTGCCGTCCTCGACCATCGCCGCGCGGCGCTGGAGCTGCGGCAGCAGCCGCGGGTGGACGGTGACGTGCTCGGGGATGTTGACCTGCGACTCGGCGATCCGCTTGACGACCTCGGCGGAGACCGCCGTGGGCATCGCCACCGGGAACTCCGGCTGCACGGACGTCTCGTGGCTCGCGGGCGGCGCGGACGCCGCCTCGCGGACCTCGGTGAAGACCTTCTCCAACTGCCCCTGGTAGTCCTGGAGCGCCTGCTCCGCCTCTTCCAGGGTGATGTCACCGCGGCCGATCAGCGACTCGGTGTAGAGCTTGCGCACCGAGCGCTTCTTGTCGATCAGGTCGTACATCAGCGGCTGGGTGAACGCCGGGTTGTCCGACTCGTTGTGCCCGCGGCGGCGGTAGCAGATGAGGTCGATCACGACGTCCTTGTTGAACGCCTGCCGGAATTCGAAGGCCAGCCGCGCCACGCGGACCACGGCCTCCGGGTCGTCGCCGTTGACGTGGAAGATCGGCGCCTCGATCATCCGGGCCACGTCGGTGCAGTACATCGACGAGCGCGCGGACTCCGGGGCGGCGGTGAAGCCGACCTGGTTGTTGATCACCACGTGCACGGTGCCGCCGGTGCGGTAGCCGCGCAACTGCGACATGTTGAGCGTCTCCGCGACGACACCCTGGCCCGCGAAGGCCGCGTCGCCGTGCAGCGCGATCGGCAGGACCGTGAAGTCGGTGCCCGCCTTGTTGATGATGTCCTGCTTGGCGCGGGCGATGCCCTCGATGACCGGGTCGACCGTCTCCAGGTGCGAGGGGTTCGCGGCCAGCGAGACGGTGATCTGCTCGCCGTCGAGACCGGTGAAGGTGCCCTCGGCGCCCAGGTGGTACTTCACGTCGCCGGAGCCGTGCATCGACTTCGGGTCGAGGTTGCCCTCGAACTCGCGGAAGATCTGCGCGTACGACTTGCCGACGATGTTCGCCAGCACGTTGAGCCGCCCGCGGTGGGCCATGCCGATCACGGCCTCGTCAAGACGCGACTCGGCCGCCGCGTCGATGACCGCGTCCAGCAGCGGGATGACGGACTCGCCGCCCTCCAGCGAGAAGCGCTTCTGGCCGACGTACTTCGTCTGGAGGAAGGTCTCGAACGCCTCGGCCGCGTTGAGCCTGCGCAGGATGCGGAGCTGCTCCTCGCGCTCGGGCTTGGCGTGCGGGCGCTCGATCCGGTCCTGGATCCACTTGCGCTGCTTGGGGTCCTGGATGTGCATGAACTCGACGCCGACGGTGCGGCAGTACGAGTCGCGCAGCACCCCGAGGATGTCGCGCAGCTTCATCAGTGACTTCCCCGCGAAGCCACCGACCGCGAACTCGCGCTCCAGGTCCCACAGGGTCAGTCCGTGCTCCAGCACGTCCAGGTCGGGGTGCTTGCGCTGGCGGTACTCCAGCGGGTCGGTGTCGGCCATGACGTGGCCGCGGACCCGGTAGGAGTGGATCAGCTCGAAGACCCGCGCGGCCTTGGTGACGTCGTCCTCGTGCGCGGTGTCGATGTCGGTGCGCCAGCGGACCGGCTCGTACGGGATGCGCAGCGCGGCGAAGATGTCGTCGAAGAAGTCGTTCTCGCCGAGCAGGAGCTGGTTCATGATCCGCAGGAACTCGCCGGAGGCGGCGCCCTGGATCACCCGGTGGTCGTAGGTGCTGGTCAGCGTCATGACCTTGGAGATGCCCAGCTTGTTCAGGGTGTCCTGAGAGGTGCCCTGGAACTCGGCCGGGTAGTCCATCGAGCCGACGCCGAGGATCATGGACTGGCCGGGCATCAGCCGCGGCACGGAGTGCACGGTGCCCAGGCCGCCGGGGTTGGTCAGCGAGGCGGTGACGCCGGTGAAGTCGTCCATCGTCAGCTTGCCGTTGCGGGCGCGGCGGACGATGTCCTCGTAGGCCTGCCAGAACTCGAAGAAGTTCAGCGTCTCGGCCTTCTTGATGGCCGCGACGACGAGCTGCCGGTCGCCGTTGGGCTTCACCAGGTCGATGGCCAGACCCAGGTTGACGTGTTCCGGCTTGACCAGCGTCGGCTTGCCGTCCTTCTCCGCGAAGGAGTGGTTCATCGCCGGCATCGCCTTGAGCGCCCGCACCATCGCGTACCCGATCAGGTGCGTGAAGGAGACCTTGCCGCCGCGGGCGCGCTTGAGGTGGTTGTTGATCACGATGCGGTTGTCGAACAGCAGCTTCACCGGGATGGCGCGGACCGAGGTGGCGGTCGGCAGCTCCAGCGAGGCGTTCATGTTCTTGGCGACCGCGGCGGCCGGGCCGCGCAGCGTCACGTACTCGGGGCCCTGGGGCTCCGGCGCGGGGTCGGTCTGCTTCGGCGCCGCCTGCTGGGGCGCGGCCTGCCTCGGGGCGGCCTGCTGGGGCGCGGCCTGCCTCGGGGCGGGCGCGGGAGG
>NZ_MECL01000012.1 GCF_014596445.1 Streptomyces sp. CBMA29
CCCGCTGGAGGCCGCGCGGGCCCGCAGCCCGGTCAGGTCCCAACGGGCCGCCACCGTACGGCCGCCCGCCAGGTCGGCGGCCAGCGCCGCGTCGAAGAGCGCCAGACCCTCCTCCTGGCCGAGCGGCAGCGTGCCGATCCGTGCCAGCCGCGCCTGGTCCACCGCGCTCAGCGCCGTGGCCATCCCGGCCTCCGCGGACCACAGGCCCCACGCGACCGAGGTCGCGGGCAGCCCCGCCGCCCTGCGGTGGACGGCCAGCGCGTCCAGGAAGCCGTTGGCGGCGGCGTAACCCGCCTGCCCCGCGGTCCCGAGCACGCCCGCCACGGACGAGTACAGAACGAACGCCGTCAGCGGCAGGTCCGCGGTCAGCTCGTGCAGCAGCCACGCCGCGTCCGCCTTGGGCCGCAGCACATTCCCCAGCCGCTCACCGTCGAGCCGCGCGACCACGCCGTCGTCGAGCACGCCCGCGGTGTGCACCACCGCGGTCAGCGGCTTGTCGTCCGCGATCGAGTCCAGCACCGCGGTCAGCGCCGCCCGGTCCGCCACGTCGCAGGCCGCGACCCGTACGGCCGCGCCGCGCGCTTCGAGCGCGGTGACCAGCTCGTCGGCCCCTTCGGCCGCCGGGCCGCGCCGTGAGACCAGGAGCAGGTCCCGTACGCCGTGCCGTGCCACGAGGTGCGCGGCCAGGCGCGCGCCGAGTCCGCCGGTACCGCCGGTGATCAGGACCGTGCCAGTGCCGAGGGGGCCGTGCGGCTCGCTCTCCTGCACGGCGGCCGTCGGGCGGAGGGTGAGCCGGGGGACCAGCAGGGCGCCGTCGCGGACCGCCGTCTGCGGCTCCGACCGCTCCAACGCGGCTGCCAGCAGCGGCCATTCGTCCGGCGCCGTACCGCTCGCGTCGGCCAGGGCGAAGGCGTCGGGGTGCTCGGTCTGGGCCGACCTGATCAGGCCCCAGAGCGGGCCGCCGGTCAGCGCGTCGGGGTCGGCGAGGAAGAGCAGCCGGGTGCCGGCCAGTTCGGGGTCGGCGACGCGTCGCCGTACGAGGTCCAGGGTGTCCGCGAGGACGCGGCGCACGGTTGCGGGAAGGTCGCCGGACGCTGCCGGGGCCTCGGGCGCCGGGATGACCAGCACCGCCGGGGCCGCGCCCGTGCGGGGGGTGTCGAGGCCGGCGAGCACCGACGCGGGGCGGCCGGAGGAGCGCAGGGCCGCGGCGACGGGTTCCGCGGCGTCGGAGCCGAGCACCGCCCAGGGTGCGGCCTCCTCCGGAGAGGGGGAAGGGGACGGGGACGGGGCGGCCGGGACCCAGGCGATGTCGTACAGGCCGATGTCCCGGGGCGACGTGGTCGCCGTGAGGCCGAAGCCCTCGGGGGCGTTGCGCATGCTCACCGTCACCTCGCCCACCGGGCGGCCCGCGGTGTCGGACAGGGACATCCGGGTGCCGTCGCCGGAGGCGTCGCTCGCGGTGAGCCGGACGCGCAGGGCGTCGGTTCCGGGGGCGGGGACGGTGACGGAGGTGAAGGAGAAGGGGACGGGGCGGCCCGCCGAGGAGGCGTTCCTGGCG
Organism: Streptomyces sp. CBMA29; assembly: GCF_014596445.1. Lineage (GTDB taxonomy): Bacteria > Actinomycetota > Actinomycetes > Streptomycetales > Streptomycetaceae > Actinacidiphila. The sequence goes on from NZ_MECL01000012.1 coordinate 1,559, forward strand.
TCCAGGACGAGGATGTGCAGGGCGGCGTCGAGCAGGGCCGGGTGCACGGTGAAGTCGGCCGCGGCGGACCGTACGTCGTCGGGCAGGCTGACCTCCGCGTAGAGGTCGTCGCCCGCACGCCAGGCGCCGGTGAGGCCCTGGAAGGCGGGACCGTAGCCGTAACCCGCGGCGGCGAGCCGCCCGTACACGTCGGTGAGGTCGACCGCCTCGGCTCCGGCCGGCGGCCAGAGCGCGGCCCAGCCGTCGTCGGGCGCGTCGTCGGGGGCGGCGTCGGCCGAGGCCGTGAGGTGGCCGGTGGCGTGCGCCGTCCACGGCGCG
>NZ_MECL01000013.1 GCF_014596445.1 Streptomyces sp. CBMA29
GGCAACGGCAAGGGTCAGATCTTCGTGAAGGGTGAGGTCATCAAGACCGTGCCGGAGTCGAAGATCGTCGAGACGCTGATCGAAGAGGCGATGAAGCTCGCCGAGCAGATGGAAACCGACGGCACCACATCGGGTGAACCCTCCGTGACCGTCGGCGGCCAAGCCGTCGCGGGAACGGTCGGCTGAACATAGCAATCCCGGCAGGGGGAACGAGGTCCACTTATGTCGATGCTGGAGAACATCCGAAGCCCGCGCGACCTGAAGGCACTGCCCGAAGGCCGGCTCGACGAACTGGCCGCCGACATCCGGCAGTTCCTGGTCCAGGCCGTGGCCAGGACCGGCGGCCACCTGGGACCGAATCTGGGGGTGGTGGAGCTGACGATCGCGCTCCACCGCGTCTTCGACTCGCCCGCCGACCGGGTCCTGTGGGACACCGGCCACCAGTCCTACGTCCACAAACTGCTCACCGGCCGCCAGGACTTCTCCAAACTGCGCAGCAAGGGCGGCCTGTCCGGCTACCCCTGCCGCGCCGAGTCCGAGCACGACGTGATCGAGAACAGCCACGCCTCCACCGTCCTCGGCTGGGCCGACGGCCTCGCCAAGGCCAACCAGGTCAAGGGCGGCGACGACCATGTGGTCGCGGTCATCGGCGACGGCGCGCTCACCGGCGGCATGGCCTGGGAGGCGCTGAACAACATCGCCGCGGGCCGGGACCGCCCGCTGATCATCGTCGTCAACGACAACGAGCGCTCGTACGCCCCGACCATCGGCGGTCTGGCCAACCACCTCACCACGCTGCGCACCACCGACGGCTACGAACGCTTCCTGTCCTGGGGCAAGAGCGTCCTCCAGCAGACCCCGGTCATCGGGCAGCCGCTCTACGAGTCGCTGCACGGCGCGAAGAAGGGCTTCAAGGACTCCTTCGCCCCGCAGGGCATGTTCGAGGACCTGGGCCTGAAGTACGTCGGCCCGATCGACGGCCACGACATCGCCGCCGTCGAGACCGCGCTGCGCCGCGCCAAGCGGTTCAGCGGCCCGGTGCTGGTGCACTGCCTCACCGAGAAGGGCCGCGGCTACCCGGCCGCCGAGCAGGACGAGGCGGACCGCTTCCACACCGTCGGCGCGATCAACCCGCTCACCGGCCGCCCGCTCACCCCGGCCGGCGGCCCGTCGTGGACCTCCGTCTTCGGCAAGGAGATGGTCCGGGTCGGCGCCGAGCGGCCCGACGTCGTGGCGATCACCGCGGCCATGCTGCAACCGGTCGGACTCGAAGCCTTCGCGAAGGCGTATCCGCACCGGGTCTACGACGTGGGCATCGCCGAACAGCACGCCGCGACCTCGGCCGCGGGCCTGGCAACCGGCGGCCTGCACCCGGTGGTCGCCGTCTACGCGACCTTCCTCAACCGCGCCTTCGACCAGGTCCTGATGGACGTGGCGCTGCACAAGTGCGGTGTCACCTTCGTGCTCGACCGGGCCGGGGTGACCGGGGTCGACGGCGCCTCGCACAACGGCATGTGGGACATGTCGATCCTCCAGGTCGTGCCGGGGCTGCGGATCGCCGCCCCGCGCGACGCCGACCAACTGCGGGCCCAACTGCGCGAAGCCCTCGACGTGGACGACGCGCCCACCGTGATCCGCTTCCCGAAAGAGACCGTCGGCGAGCCGTTGCCCGCCGTCGGCCGGATCGGCGGCATGGACGTGCTGCACCGGCCGTCCGATGGCGAGACCTCCGACGTGCTGTTGGTCTCGGTCGGCGCGCTCGGCGCCACCTGCCTGTCGGTCGCGGAACTGCTGGCCGGCCGCGGTATCGGCGTCACCGTCGTGGACCCGCGCTGGGTCAAGCCGGTCGACGAGGCGCTGCCCGAACTGGCCGCGCGCCACCGCATGGTGGCCGTCGTGGAGGACAACGGCCGCGCGGGCGGCGTCGGTTCGACCGTCGCGCAGGCGCTGCGCGACGCGGGCGTGGACGTGCCGCTGCGCGACTTCGGCATCCCGCAGCAGTTCCTCGCGCACGCCAAGCGCGCCGAGGTGCTGGCCGACATCGGACTGACCCCCGCCGAGATCGCGGGCCGGATCGGCGCGGCCCTGACCCGTATCGACACCCGTGCCGGCGCCCGTACGACCCGTGCCGACACCCGGAACGGCGGCGCGCGTACGGTGACGGTCGGGGAACCGGCCGGGGCCGCGGACGACACCGCGCGGGAGGCCGTACCCATTCACGTACGCAAGGAGCAGGTGAGCGATGACATCGTCTGAGAGCAGCGTGGGAGGGCCCGCCCTCGATGCCGAGGGCGGCGAAGTGCCCGGCCCGGCCAAGGGGTTCGACCTGGCGACGCTGCTCGCCGAGCGCGGCGGCGAGCGCTACGACCTGCACGCCAAGCACCTGAACCATCAGCTTCCGCGGATGCTGCACACCATCGGCTTCGACAAGGTCTACGAGCGGGCCGAGGGCGCGCACTTCTGGGACGCCGAAGGCAACGACTACCTGGACATGCTCGCCGGATTCGGCGTGATGGGCGTCGGACGGCACCACCCGGTGGTCCGCAAGGCGCTGCACGACGTGCTCGACGCGGGGCTCGCCGACCTGACCCGCTTCGACTGCCAGCCGCTGCCCGGCCTGCTCGCCGAGAAGCTGCTCGCCCACTCGCCGCACCTGGACCGGGTGTTCTTCGGCAACAGCGGTACCGAGGCCGTCGAGACCGCGCTGAAATTCGCCCGGTACGCCACCGGCAAGACGCGCGTCCTGTACTGCAAGCACTCCTTCCACGGACTGACCACCGGGTCGCTGTCCGTCAACGGCGAGGCCGGATTCCAGGACGGCTTCGCACCGCTGCTGCCCGACACCCCGATCGAGGTGGGCGATCTCGAAGCGCTCGCGCGGGAGTTGAAGCGCGGCGACGTGGCCGCGATGATCATCGAGCCGATCCAGGGCCACGGCGTCTACATCCCGCCGCCCGGATACCTGCGCGCCGCCCAGGAGTTGCTGCACCAGCACAAGGCGCTGCTCATCTGCGACGAGGTGCAGACCGGCATCGGCCGCACCGGCACCTTCTACGCCTACCAGCAGGAGGAGGGCGTCGAGCCCGACCTGCTGACCGTCGCCAAGACGCTGTCCGGCGGATACGTGCCGGTCGGCGCCACACTCGGCAAGGACTGGATCTTCAAGAAGGTCTACTCCTCCATGGACCGGGTGCTGGTGCACTCCGCCAGCTTCGGCTCCAACGCCCAGGCGATGGCCGCGGGACTGGCCACGCTGTCGGTGGTCGAGGACGAGCGACTGGTCGAGAACTCCCGGCTGATGGGCGACCTGCTGCGCACCCGGCTGGCCGCGCTCACCGGTCAGTACGAGTTCCTCAAGGACGTCCGTGGCCGCGGCCTCATGGTCGGCATCGAATTCGGCCGCCCCAAGTCGCTCGGCCTGCGCAGCCGTTGGACGATGCTCCAGGCCGCCCGCAAGGGGCTCTTCGCGCAGATGGTCGTGGTGCCGTTGCTCCAGCGGCACCACATCCTCACCCAGGTCTCGGGCGACCACGTCGAGGTCATCAAGCTGATCCCGCCGCTGGTCGTGAACGAGGCGGACGTCGACCGCTTCGTGACGGCCTTCACCGCCGTCATGGACGACGCGCACGGCGGGGGCGGCCTGATGTGGGACTTCGGCCGCACGCTGGTCAAGCAGGCGGTCGCCAACCGCTGAGGCGCACCGCAGGGACACCGACGGGGGCCCGTACGCCAGGTGTACGGGCCCCGGTGGGTTCAGTCCGTCAGCAGCACGTCCCGCAGCCGCTCGCGCCGCTCCTTCGTCAGGCCCAGGCCCTCCTCCAGATAGCGGTCGACCGAGCCCCACTCCTCGTCGACGGTCTCGAAGGCGGCCCGCAGGTACTCCACCCGCGCCTCGAAGAGCGGGTCGAGCAGCGCCATCACCGCCGGGTCGATCTCGGAGCCGGTGCTGCCGTCGCCGCGGCGCACCCGGTAGCGGCGGTGCCGCGCGTTGCTCTCCAGGTAGTCCGCCTCGATGGCGGCGCGCTCGACGCCCAGCGCCAGCAGGATGATCGCGATCGACGTACCCGCGCGGTCCTTGCCCGCGGCGCAGTGCAGCAGCGCGGGGACGGCCGGGTCGGCGGGCTCGGTGAGCAGTTCGAGCATCCGGGCGTGCTCCGCGGTGCGCTCGCGGATCAGCGTGCGGTAGGACTGCGCCATCCGCTCCGCGGCGCGGCCCTCGCCCAGCACCTCCTCCAGCGCGGCCAGGTCGCCGTTGCGGACGGTGTGCCAGAAACCGGCGTTGTTGTTGTTCGCCGGGTCGCTGAGCGGCAGGTTCACATGGACGGTGCCCGGCAGGTCGACGTCTGGGCCCTCGACGCGGATGTCGTCCCGGTTGCGGAAGTCGAAGACCGTGTGCAGGCCGAGTCCGGTGAGGAACGCGGTGGTGTCGGCGTCGGCGTGCGCGAGGTGACCGCTGCGGAACAGCACGCCCGGCCGTACCCGGCGCCCGTCCGTCGTGGGCAGACCCCCGACGTCCCGGAAATTCCGCACACCGGTCAGCTCGCGCTCGGACAGCGCCTCGGCTATCGGCTCGGATCCGGTCGGCTCGGATCCGGTCGGCTCGGATCCGGTCGGGTCGGTCTGCGGCAATTCCTGCGTCACCGGTGATCCTCCTACCTCTCATACGTTGCGACCTGGGGCACTGCCGACGATACGGCAGCGCGGAACGCCACGTACCGAACGGTATGTGTCCGGTGCACCATCACATCGCGGTGGGGGACAGCGCGCTCGGTGCGGGACCGCAGGGCCTGGATCGGACGGCGGCCGCGCGGGGAGTCCTGGGGCGACGACGTCGAGCCGAAGCGGCCCGATCCGCCGCCGCTGTAGCCAGTGCCGCTCGCACTAACAAGCTCGCACTAACAAGAGGGCGCGGGGTGTGCGGCCAGTTCGGCCCACACCACGCGCCCTGTTCCGTCTTCCGCGGGTTCCGATCCCCAGGCCGTCGCCAGCACGCTCACCAGGAGCAGTCCGCGACCGCCCTCCTCGTCCGCGCCCGCGTCGCACGGTACGGGCTTGCTGGAGCCCCGGCCCTGATCGGTCACTTCCAGCCGTATCACCGCGCCGCGCTGGTGCAGGACGCAGGTGATCTTCTCGCTGTCGGTGTGCCGCACCGCGTTGGTGAACAGTTCGGTCACCACCAGGCTCGCGTCGTCCACCAGTTCGGGGCACACGTTCCACTCGCCCAGCCGGTCGCGTATCCGGCCCCGGGCGTCGGCCACCGAAGCGCTCTGCGCGGGCAGCCGAAAGACGTCGTGGCGGCCACAGCCGCCACCGGTGTCATGGCGCTCGCGTCGGAGAGCGTTGGGTGAAGGAACCACTCCGTAACTATGAGGCTCGTGCCAGACACATGGCAAGGTGCGTTCTGTAATTTGCAAATTCAACAGAACATGCTGTCGCTGACGCTGACGACATGCCACACTGCTTAACAGCCAAGGGAGTTGGAGGTTGAGCCACGTGATGGACCCGCGGCCGGGCGGCGCTCCGACCGTCCTGCGCATGGTGCTCGGCAAGCGACTCCAGGACCTCCGCGAGCGGGCCGGGCTCAGCTTCGAACAGGCCGGGCAGGCCCTTGACGTCACCCACGCCACGATCCGGCGGATGGAAAAGGCCGAAGTCGGGCTGAAGATCCCTTATGTCGAAAAGCTCCTGATCACCTACGGAATCACCACCCCCGAGGAGATCGGCGGCTTCCTGGCCCTGGCCCGCGAGGCCAACCGGCCCGGCTGGTGGCACAGCTTCCGCGACGTCCTGCCCGACTGGTTCAGCGCCTTCGTCAGTCTGGAGGGCGAGGCCACCGTCATCCGCGCCTACGAGCCGCACTACGTGCCCGGCCTGCTCCAGACCCCCGCGTACGCGCGCGCCGTGCTGCGCGCAGGGATGCCGCACGCGGCGGCCGAGGAGATAGAGCGCCTGGTCGAACTGCGCGTCGAGCGTCAGGCGCTGGTGCGCAGGGCCAACGCCCCGCTGCTGTGGGTCGTCATGGACGAGACCGTGCTGCGCCGCCCCATCGGCGGCCGGCAGGTGATGCGCGAGCAGATCGACGCCCTCGCCGAGGCGACCGAGCTGCTGAACGTACGCCTCCAGGTCATCCCGTTCGCCTCCGGCCCGCACCCCGCCATGTACGGGCCCTTCCACATCTTCCGGTTCCAGCTCCAGGAGATCCCGGACATCGCCTACTCGGAGAGCCTGGTGGGCGGCGTCTACTTCGACGAGCGGGACGACGTGTCCACCTTCCTGGAGGCACTCGACCGGATGTGCGCGCAGGCCGCGCCGGCACAGAGCACCAAAGCCATCCTCGATGGCATGCGCAAGGAGATCTGAACCATGGATCGCGTCAGCAACGACGGCGTATACGGGTACGGCGACATGTTCGACACCGTGCACGACGCCGCCCACGGCAGACACCACGACGGTATCTACAACGGAATGCCCGCCACCGAACTCGGCCCCGACGGATGGCGCAAGCCCTGGAGCGGCGGTAACGGCGGCTCCTGCGTGGAAGCGAAACGGCTGAACGACGGACGGGTGGCGCTGCGCCAGTCGACCGACCCCGACGGTCCGGCGCTGATCTACACCAATTACGAGATCACCACTTTCATCCAGGGCGCCAAGGCCGGCGAAGCGGATTTCCTCCTCGGATGAGCACCACGTATGACGCACAGAGCACAGCAGAAGCGAAGGAAGCGGAGGACGGCGTGACCGACCAGGGATTCCCCGTCGACGAGATAGACACCAGCAGACCGCATCCGGCCCGTATGTACGACTACTTCCTCGGTGGTTGGGACAACTACGAGGTGGACCGGGAAGCCGCTCAGCGTGTCCTCGACGTCGCCCCGGACGTGGTCCTGGGCGCCCGCGCCAACCGTGCGTTCCTGAGCAGAGCCGTCCGCCACCTGGTGGAGGGCGGGATCCGGCAGATCATCGACATCGGCACCGGGATCCCCACCTCGCCGAACACCCACGAGATCGCGCACTCGGTCTCGCCCGACGTCCGGATCGCCTACATCGACAACGACCCGATCGTGGCCACCCACGCCGGGGCGCGGCTGATCGGCACCGGCAACACCGGCTTCTTCCTCGGGGACATGCGCGATCCGCGCACGATCCTTGAGCACCCCACTATCAGCGAGCTGATCGACTTCGACGAGCCGGTCGCGCTGCTGCTGGTGTCGGTGCTGCACTTCGTCACCGACGCCGAGGACCCGGCGGGCATGCTCGACACGCTGCGCGAGGCGCTGCCGGCCGGCAGCTACCTGGTGCTCTCGCACGCCACCGCGGACTTCCACACCGATGTGGCGCCCGAGGTGATGGAGGTCTACAAGAAGGCCACCGCCTCGCTGACCGCCCGCAGCCACGCCGACGTGCTCGCCCTCTTCGACGGGTACGACCTGATCGAGCCCGGTCTGGTGCAGGTCCCGCTCTGGCACCCGGAGGGCCCGGAGCTCAAGCCCGCCGAACTGCGCAAGATCGGGGTCTACGGGGGTATCGGCCGCAAGCGCTGATCACCGGTTTTTGCCTCTGAGGTAACTCGTTTGCCTGAGAGGCAAGCCTTGCTGTTCCATGGAACGCATGGACGCCACCCACGGCACGGACACCCTCGACTCCGTGGACAGTGCGCCACCCCCGGGTGCGCTGTCCACGGACCATCTCGTCCTCGCGCCCCGACTGCGGGACCGGCGACGCGCCAGCGGCCTCACCCTGGAGACCGCCGCCCGACGGCTCGAGCTGTCCGCGGCCCATCTGTCCCGGCTGGAGTCCGGCCTGCGCCAGCCCTCGCTGCCGGTACTGCTCGGCCTGGCCCGGCTCTACGGCACCACCGTCTCCGACCTGCTGGGCGAGACGGAGGCCGAGCCGGATCCCATCGTACGCGGCGACCGTATGACGGCCGTGCCCGCGGGCGGCTGGACGTACTGGCGGGCGGGCGGCACCGGCCGCGCGATGCAGGCGCTGCGCCTGCACATACCGTCGGGCGCCCAGCGCGCGCTCGTCCGTGTCCACCCCGGCGAGGAGTGGCTGTACGTGACCGGGGGCACGCTGCTGCTCAGCCTCGGCGACCGCGGCCACACCCTGGGCGCCGGGGACTCCGCGCACTTCGACTCACTGGTGCCGCACCGGCTGGAGGCGGCGGACGCCGGGGGAGTGGACCTGCTGTTCGTCCACACCCTCATGCAGAGCGAGACCTCCGCCCTGTGCGTCGGCCCGCAGGACGCCGACCAGGACCGTAAGGATCAGCCCCGCGCACGCGCCCGGGGCGACGAGACCAGAGGAGCCCGGCGATGAGCGGCCAGAACCCGGCACCCGCCCCGACCCCCGAGCAGGTGCCCCCGCGGCGCTCGCTGGTGGTCGGCACCACCAACGGCACCGAGAAGCGCAAGGAACGCGGCGTCGTCCTGCGCGTCCTGGTCTACGTCGTGGTCGCCCACGCGCTGGCCTTCTTCATCTGGCTGCTGTTCCTGGTCGGCAACCGCGGCTGACCGGCCCCCGGGGTGAGACCGCCCGCCGTGTCCGGGCGCCGCGCTCAGCCCAGCGCCTCCACCGTGACCGTCACCCCGTCCAGCGTGCCCGCGTAGTCCGCGCCCAGCGCCAGCGACGGCGTCTGGAAACCGGTCGGCAGCCCCGGCAGCCGCCCGATGATCCGCAGTACGGAATCGGCCGTCATGCCGTACGGGCCAGGACCGGTGAGGGTCGCGGTCACCGTGTTGCCCGCCGCGTCACGGGCGCGGCCCCACACCTCGCTGCGGCTCCCGCTCAGGGCGCGCTCGCCGGGACCGCGCACCAGCTTGCCGACCACGCCCGCCAGCGCCCCGCGCAGCGGCCCGACCCGCAGCAGCCTGCTCGCGGCGAGCGCGGGCGTCGGCACGGGGACATAGGTGTACGTGGTCACGTCGGGAATGCCCGTCGAGTAGTAGGCGGTGCTGACATCGCCCCACGGGATCGACACGACCTTGCGGGTGCCGGAAGGGAAGGCGGCCTGCACCTGGCGCGAACCGACCGGCACCGTACGGATCTCGCCGCCGGTACGGATCCTGCCGCCCACGCCCATGCCTTCGAGCGCGGTCCGCGCGGTACCGGGACTCGCCCCGCCGCCGATCAGGAAGGCGAGGTCGAGCTGGGTCGCGTCGGGCAGCCGGGCGGCGAGCAGCGCCGCGACGCAGTCGGTCGGCACCACGTCGAAGCCCGCACCGGGCAGCAGGGTGATCCCGGCCTTCTCCGCGCGTGCGTCGAGCGCGTGCAGCGACTCGAAGACATCGATCTCACCGGTGATGTCCACATAGTGGGTGCCGGAGTCGAGACAGGCGGTGGCCATCGGCAGCGCGGTGCGCGCGAAGGGGCCCGCGCAGTGCGCCACCGTCTCCACACCGTCCAGACCGTGGCGTATCGCGGCCGGGTCGCCGAGACCGAACACCCGGTGTTCCAGGCCCAGTTCGGCGGCCAGCGGCACCAGTTTCGCGGCGTTGCGACCGGCCAGCACAGGGCGCTGTCCCAGTGCTGCGGCGCGGCGGGCGATCAAGCGGCCGGTGTAGCCGGTGGCGCCGTACAACAGCCAGGTCATCAGTCTGATCCTCCCCGGAAGTGGTGAACGGAACCGTACACGCGCGGTGTGCCCCGGCGATATCGGGTGGGCCGACGCCGTCCGGCATGCGACTCTGGTGGCATGACCGACCAAGAGCAGGAGGCCACCGTGGCCGCTGAAGCAGCACCGCAGGACGCCGCGGCGGAACCGGAGACCGATTCGGACGCCGAGGCGCAGGCGCCGGACGAGGACGAGGTGAAGCGGAAGTTCCGCGAGGCACTGGAGCGCAAGCAGGGCGCGCGCAAGGGAGCCGCCTCGGGCGGCAACAACCAGTCCAAGATCCATGGCGCGCACGGCAAGGCCGGAGGACAGCGGGAATTCCGTCGCAAGAGTGGCGGCTGACACACCGGCATCACCACCGGCACCACCACCGGCATCACATCGGCGCCCGCACAGGTCCGTGACCTGGGCGGGCGCTTTTCACGCGCGGAGCCGCCGCCCCCCGGACCGCGCGTAGGGTCGACGGGGTGACGACGAATCCGTTCCTCAGCCCGAGTCCGCTGCCGTACGAGCTGCCGCCGTTCGCCGACATCAGGGACGAGCACTACCTGCCCGCCTTCGAGCAGGGACTGGCGGAGCACCTCGCGGAGGTCGAGGCCGTCGCGGCCGACCCGGAGCCCGCGACCTTCGAGAACACCCTCGTCGCGCTGGAGCGTTCAGGTGCGCTGCTCGCCCGGGTGAGGGCCGCCTTCTTCAACCAGGCGTCCGCGCACATCACCCCCGCCGTGCGGGAGACCGAGTCGCGGATCAGCCCGCTGCTCGCCGCTCACAGCGACGCCGTCCGCCTCAACCCCGGCCTCTACGCCCGGATCACGTCGCTGTACGACACCCGTGACTCCCTCGGCCTCGACGCCGAGTCGCTGCGGCTGCTGGAGCGCTACCGCACCGCCTTCCAGCGCTCCTGCGCGGAACTGGACGCGGACGGCCAGCGACGGCTGCGCGAGCTGAACGCCGAGATCGCCGCCGCCTCCACCGCCTTCGGCCAGAACATCGTCGCCGCCAGCAAGGCCGCCGCCCTCGTCCTCGACGACCCCGCCCAGCTCTCCGGCCTGTCCGCGGGCGCGATCGCCGCCGCGGCAGAGAACGGCACGGCGCTCGGCCACGACGGCTCCTACGTACTGAGCCTGCGCAACTTCTCGAACCAGCTCGAACTCGGCTCGCTGGACGACCGCGACGTGCGCCGCCGCCTGCTCACCGCGTCCCTGAACCGCGCCCAGGACACCAACGGCCCTCTCGCCGTCACCATCGCCACCCTGCGGGCCGAACGCGCCGCGCTGCTCGGCTACCCCAGCCACGCCGCGTACGTCGTCGCCGACCGCACCGCGGGCAGCCCGCAGGCCGTCACCGACCTGCTCGACCGCCTGGTGCCGCTCGCGCTGGCCAACGCGGAGCGCGAGGCGGCCGCCCTCGCGGAACTGGCGGGCGGACCCGTCGAGGCATGGGACTGGTCGTACTACGCGGAGAAGGTCCGCAAGGAGCGCTACGACATCGACGAGTCCGCGCTGCGCCCGTACTTCGCGCTCGACAAGGTGCTGCGCGACGGGGTCTTCCACGCCGCCCACGAGGTCTACGGCATCACCGTCACCGAACGCCCCGACCTGGTCGGCTACCACCCCGACGTCCGGGTCTTCGAGGTCTTCGACGCCGACGGCAGCCCCCTCGGCCTCTTCCTCGGCGACTTCTTCGCCCGCGAGTCCAAGCGCGGCGGGGCCTGGATGAATTCGCTGGTCAGCCAGTCGGAACTGCTGGGCAAGCGGCCGGTGGTGGTCAACAACCACAACATCGCCAAGCCCGCGGCCGGCGAGCCCGCACTGCTGACGTTCAGTCAGGTCGACACGCTCTTCCACGAGTTCGGGCACGCGCTGCACGGCCTGTTCTCCGCCGTCCGCTACCCGTACTTCTCCGGCACCAGCGTGCCGAGCGACTTCGTCGAATACCCCTCCCAGGTCAACGAGATGTGGTCGCTGTGGCCCTCGGTCCTGGAGCGCTACGCCGTCCACCACGAGACCGGCGAGCCGATGCCCGCCGACGTCGTCCAGCGCATGCGGGACGCCGCCCGGTTCGGGCAGGGTTTCACCACCGTCGAATACCTCGCCGCCACCCTGCTCGACTGGGCCTGGCACACCCTGCCCGCGGGCGCCGACCCCGGCGACGCGCTGGCGTTCGAAGCGGCGGCGCTCAAGGCGGCGGGACTGGCCCTCCCCGCGATCCCGCCGCGCTACCGGACCACGTACTTCCAGCACATCTTCGCCAGCCAGTACAGCGCGGGCTACTACTCCTACATCTGGAGCGAGGTCCTGGACGCCGACACCGTCACCTGGTTCGAGGACAACGGCGGCCTGCGCCGCGCCAACGGCGACACCTTCCGCCGCGCGCTGCTCTCCCGGGGCGGCAGCGTCGACCCGATGGCGGCCTTCGCCGCCTTCCGCGGCCGCCCGCCGCGCACCGAACCGCTGCTGGAACGCCGGGGGCTGCTGGAGCCGTGACCCGCGGCGCGGCCGAGCCGGAAAACGGCGTGCGCGCGGCCCGGACGCGGGGCCACCATGGGCCGATGAGCTGGACGATCACCGAAGACCTGACCGCGTTCGAGACCGAGGCGGGCCCGTTCCTGCGCGGGCGGCCGGTG
>NZ_MECL01000014.1 GCF_014596445.1 Streptomyces sp. CBMA29
CCGTACGGCGGGCCGCGGCCTTCTCGGCCCGGCGCCCGGCGTCCTGCCCGGTGCCGGCGGACGAACCGGCGGCGGAGCCGCCACGGCGGCGGCGGGACGGGGCCGCGCCGGGAGCCTTGGCCTTGGGGGCCGGAACCTCGGCGGCGGGCAGCGTGACCGGGGTGCCGGACGGCTGCCGGGCACCGGTGATCCTGACCAGATCCGCGTCGCCCGGACGGACCCGGGCGGTGTGCGGCCGGATACCGGCCTGCGTCATGAGCCGGGCGTTCTCACGCCGCTGCTCGGGCAGCACCAGCGTGACGACCGTGCCGGACTCACCGGCCCGCGCCGTACGCCCGCCGCGGTGCAGATAGTCCTTGGCCTCGGTCGGCGGATCGACGTTCACGACCAGGTCGAGACCCTCGATGTGAATCCCGCGCGCCGCCACATTCGTGGCCACCAGCGCGTCGGCCGTCCCCGTACGGAACTGGTCGAGCGCCCGGTTCCGCTGCGGCTGCGACTTGCCGCCGTGCAGCGCCACCGCCCGCACCCCGAGACCCAGCAGGTGCTTGGTGAGCCGGTCGGCGCCGCGCTTGGTGCCGACGAACATGATCACGCCACCCTGCCGGGCGGCGATCTCCGCGGTCACCGCCCGCTTGGTCGCCTCGTCGACGTGCAGCACATGGTGCTCCATCGTCGTCACCGTCGCGGACGACGGGTCCACCGAGTGCGTGACCGGATTCTTCAGGAACCGCTTGACCAGCTTGTCGACATTGCGGTCCAGCGTCGCGGAGAACAGCATCCGCTGCCCGCCCGGCTGGACCTGCTCCAGCAGCCGTGTGACCTGCGGCAGGAACCCCATGTCGGCCATCTGGTCGGCCTCGTCCAGTACGGTCACGCCGACCTGGTCCAGCGAGCAGGCGCGCCGCTCGATCAGGTCGAAGAGCCGTCCGGGGGTCGCGACCAGGATCTCGGCCCCGCCGCGCAGCGCGGCGATCTGCTTGGTGATGGAGGCGCCGCCGACGACCGCGGTGGTCCGCAGCCCGAGCACCTTCGCGTACGGCGCGAGCGCGTCGGTCACCTGGGTGGCCAGCTCGCGGGTGGGCACCAGCACCAGCGCCAGCGGACGCTTGGCGTCGGCGCGGCGGCCGAGCGCCTTGACGCGGGTCAGCATCGGCAGGCCGAAGGCCAGCGTCTTGCCGGAGCCGGTACGGCCGCGGCCGAGCACGTCACGGCCGGCGAGCGAGTCCGGCAGCGTCGCGGCCTGGATCGGAAACGGTTCTGTCACCCCGTCGGCGTCCAGGGCGGCGACCAGCGCCGGGTCGAGCGGAAGCTCGGAGAACAGCTTTACGGGGGACACGGGTGACAAAAGCGGGATTCCTTCCTCGGGCCGCCACGGCGGGAGCCATTGCGGCGGCTGCACGCGAGAGGCCCGCACCGTGCGGTGCGGGCCTCCCGTTACCGAGCGTCGCGGCCCGGTTGCTCAGAATTAGAGCGGGCGGATGTTCTCCGCCTGCGGGCCCTTCTGGCCCTGCGTGACGTCGAACTCGACCTTCTGGCCCTCAAGCAGCTCGCGGAAGCCCTGGGACTGAATGTTCGAGTAGTGGGCGAACACGTCCGGGCCGCCACCCTCCTGCTCGATGAAGCCGAAGCCCTTTTCCGAGTTGAACCACTTCACGGTTCCGGTGGCCATAACAATCTCCCTATGGTGGGGCAGTTTCCAAACCCGCACTGTACGGATATGGGTCGCTGTAGATGATCACCCCACACCGGAGAAATCCGGCAAAACAAAAGTGCGCCCGGAATCGCAATCATCCAGGCGCACAAAAAGTTCTGGGTACCACAACTGCAACGCGACCAGCCTACCAGAGTCCGGCGGCCTCCGGTCGATCTTGACCCCGCGAGATCCTCCGCCCGGGTCCTGCGGCGGGTGGGGACCCGCCGCAGGACTCAGACACGAGCCGTACGAGCTAGCTGACGTTGACCGCCGCGTCGTCGATCACGAACGACGTCGCGAGGCTGGCGTCCTCGGTGCCCGTGAACTTCAGGGTGACCGTCTGCCCCTTGTACGCGGACAGGTTGACCGACCGCTGCACGTAGCCGCTGCCCTTGTTGAGGTTGGAGTACGTGACCAGCGTGGTGCTGCCCGCGGCGACGGTGAGCTTGTCGTACGCCGTGGTCGTGGTCGTCTCCTGGCTGCTCACGTACAGGTAGAAGGTGAACGTGGCGTTGGTGCACGCCGCCGGGATCGTCACCGACTGGGAGAGCGTGTCGGTGTGGGTGGTCCCGTAGCCGTCGAGCCACGCCTTGTACGAGCCGCCGTGCGACGGAGCGCCCGTGCTGTTGTCGATGACGCCGGAGGACGCGGTCCAGCCGGTGTTACCGCTCTCGAAGCCCGGGTTGGTCAGGAGCTGCGCCGCGGTGCAGCCGCCGCCGCCCGAACTGGTGATGGTCCAGGTGAAGGTCGCCGTACCGGTGGCGTTGGTGGAGTCCTTCGCCGTGACCGTGACGCTGTACGTACCCGTCGCGGTCGGGGTGCCGGAGATCAGTCCGCTGGAGGCGTTGATCGACAGACCGGTCGGCAGACCGGTCGCGGTGTAGGTCAGCGCGCCGCCGTTGGTGGTGCTCGCCTGGATCTGGAGGCTGGCCGCCGTGTTCACCACGGTGGACTTGGCGCCCGGGTTGGTGACGGTGACGCCGCTGGGCGTGGTGACCCGGCTGCCGACGTTGATCGCCGCCCAGGTGTTGGCGACCGTGTTGTACGTGGCGCTGTTGGCGCCCCACAGGTCGGCCGCCGCCTGGAGCGACTGGGTGCGGGCCGCCGCGTAGTTGGTGTTCGAGGTGAAGCGCTCGGTGAGCGCCTTGTACCAGAGCTTGAGGGCGTTGTCCCGGCCGATGCCGGGCACCGAAAGACCGTCGGAGGTCGGGCTGTTGTAGCTCACACCGCCGATGACCTTGGCGCCGCTGCCCTCGGAGAGCAGGTAGAAGAAGTGGTTGGCCGGGCCCGACGAGTAGTGCACGTCGAGGCCGCCCAGGCTGGAGGACCAGTAGTCCTTCGAGCCGCCGTCCTTGCTCGGCTGGTCCATGTACCGCAACGGCGTGCCGTTGCCGTTGATGTTGATCTTCTCGCCGATGAGGTAGTCACCCGGGTCGGAGGTGTTGTTGGCGTAGAACTCCACGCCGGTACCGAAGATGTCCGAGGTGGCCTCGTTCAGACCGCCGGACTCACCCGAGTAGTTCAGCCCCGCGGTGTTGGAGGTGACGCCGTGGCTCATCTCGTGGCCCGCGACGTCGAGGGCGGTCAGCGGGTGCGTGTTGCCGCTGCCGTCGCCGTACGTCATGCAGAAGCAGGAGTCGTCCCAGAAGGCGTTGACGTAGCTGTTGCCGTAGTGGGCGCGGGAGTACGCGGCCACACCGTCGCCGCGTATGCCGCTGCGGCCGAAGGTGTTCTTGTAGAAGTCCCAGGTCTCCTGGGCGCCGTAGGCCGCGTCCACGCCGGCGGTCGTGGCGGTCGACGGGTTGCCGTCGCCCCACGTGTCGCTGGACTGCGAGAACAGCGTGCCGGTGCCGGAGGTGCCGTGGTTCAGGTTGTACGTCTTGTGGCCGCCGCGGCCGCCGTCGGTCATCGTGTACGTCGACCCGGACTGCGTGGTGCCGATGGTGACCTGGCCGCTGTACTCACTGTTGCCGACACCGGTCTCGATGCCCTGGTACTCGTACAGCCGGTTGCCGGTGCTCGCGTCGGTGATGACGTGGAGCTGGTTCGGCGTGCCGTCCTCCTGGAAGCCGCCGATGACGGACTCCCAGGCCAGTACGGGCGTACCGGACGCGGCCCAGACGACCTTGTGCGGGGCGCCGACCGCGGCCGGGGAGGCCGCGCCGTCCGCCTTCGCGCGGGCCAGCGCGGTGGTCTTCGCCGAGTCCGCGCTCTTGACCGCGGTCGTGCTGGCCACCGCCACCGAGGCGTTGGTCGCCTTGTCGACACCGGTGGTCGCCCCTGCGGCGTCCTGGTGCACGATCAAGTCGCCGCCGAGGACCGGCAGGCCCTGGTACGTACGCTCGTAGCGGGTGTGGACGGTGCCGTCGGTGTCCTTGGTGACGGACTTGACGACCAGCTTCTCACCCGCGCTCAGGTGCAGCGAGGACGCGGTGGCCGCGCTCCTGGTCTGCGCCTGCGAGACGAGGGTGGCCTGCTGGGCCGGGGAGAGCGATGCGGGCAGCGCACCCGCTCGCGGCTGAACATGTGTACTGGCCTGGGCCGTTGCCTGCCCGGGTACGCCTGCTGAGGCCGTACCCGCGGGCAGTGCGACCGCCAGCATCGCTGCACCGGCAATCAGCACTCCTGCTGCTGTTGCCTTGCGGGGGGATCTGCGCACTCGTCACTCCTTCTGCGGCGACCGCGGATGGGCGGTCGGTGACAGTCCGGACAGGTGGGGTTGGTGATCTGTCCGGGTAGAGCTGTGGCACTGCTGTAGAGCTGTGAAGAGCTGTGGCGTTGCTGTGGAACGGGGCACAGAGTGGCATCCTTTACCGGTACATGTCAGTGGCGTGGGGCAAACTTGGCCGAAAACAGTCCGCTGTTCGGTGAGCGGTGTTCGCATAGCGGTCATTTGTCATCGCGGTGTTGCGCGGAGAAGAAGTTTTTCTGCGGGTGAATGGGGTCAAGACGGGACCAATCCGGCCCTCTGGATCAGGCGGAGTCGGTGTCCTGGCAATACGAACCGCCCCTGGCGCGTGGCGCGAAGGGCGGTTCGTTGGCGTGGGCCGGGCGGTCCGGCGTGGCGGGCCGGGCGGTGCGCCGACGCGGGCGGGTGCCACGGGCGGCGTGGACGGCCTCGTCGCAGGGGCGCTGACGGTCAGACCAGGCTGTTCCGCCACGCTTGGTGGAGTCCGGCGAAGTGGCCCTTGTCCGCGATGAGTTCGTCCGGGGTGCCGTCCTCGACGATCCGGCCGTCGCGCATCACCAGGACCCGGTCGGCGATCTCCACGGTCGACAGCCGGTGCGCGATGATCACCGCCGTACGCCCGTTGAGCACGGTGTGCATCGCGTGCTGGACGGCCTTCTCGCCGGGCACGTCCAGCGAGGACGTCGCCTCGTCCAGGATCAGCACACCGGGATCGGCGAGCAACGCCCGTGCGAAGGCGACCAGTTGGCGCTGGCCCGCGGAGATACGGCCGCCGCGCTTGCGTACGTCCGTGTCGTAGCCGTCCGGCAGCGCCGCGATGAAGTCATGGGCGCCGATGGCCTTCGCGGCGGCCTCCACGTCCTCGCGGGAGGCGTCCGGCCGGCCGATCGAGATGTTCTCCGCGACGGTCCCGGAGAACAGGAACGCCTCCTGCGTCACCATCACGACCCCGCGCCGCAGATCGGTCCGCGTGAGATCGCTCAACTCCACGCCGTCCAGCAGCACTCGGCCGCTGGTGGGGTCGTAGAACCTGGCCAGCAGTTTGGCGAGCGTCGACTTGCCCGCGCCGGTCGCGCCCACCACGGCGACGGTCTGCCCCGCGGGCAGCCGCAGCGAGAACCGCGGCAGCACCTCGCCGCCCGTGCGGTACGCGAAGCGCACCTCGTCGAAGACGACGTCGCGGCCCGGCAGTTCGCCCGTCCGCTCCGGCAGCGGCACCGCGCGCTCGGGCGCGGGCTCCGGCACGGTCGGCCGCTGGGCCAGCAGCCCGGCGATCTTCTCCAGCGAAGCCGCCGCGGACTGATAGGAGTTGAGGAACATGCCGAGGCGGTCGATCGGGTCGTAGAGCCGCCGCAGATACAGCACGAAGGCGGCGAGCACGCCGAGCGCCATCCCGCCGTCCGCCACCCGGTACGCGCCCCACATCACGATCGCGGCGATCGTGACGTTGGCGAGCACGCGGGAGCCGACGACGTACCGCGCCATCTCCAGGATCGCGTCGCCGTTGGCCCGCTCATGGCGGTGGTTCAGCTCCAGGAACGCCTCGTCGTTCGGCTCCTCGCGGCGGAACGCCTTCACCGGGCGGATGCCGTTCATCGTCTCGGTGAACTTCACGATGACGGCCGCGATGGCCGTGGACCGCTTGCGGTAGGCGACCATGGAGCGGCGCTGGTACACGCGGATCGCCACGTACAGCGGGGCGTACGACACCAGGGCCGCCAGGCCCAGCTCCCAGTCGAGGAAGATCAGCAGCGCGGTGATGTAGAACGCCGACAGCACGACCTCGATCAGTTCGTCCAGGCCGTCGTTGAGCAGCTCGCGGATCGACTCGACGTCCGAGGTGGAGCGGGAGATCAGCCGGCCCGAGGTGTAGCGCTCGTGGAAGTCCAGGCTGAGGGTCTGGGCGTGCCGGAAGATCCGGCCGCGCAGGTCGACCAGCACGTCCTGGCTGACCCGGGCGGCGACCCGGATGAAGAAGCGCTGGAGCGTGCCTGAGGCGATACCGCAGCCCATGTAGCCGCAGGCGACCGCGATCAGCGCGCCGTGCCTGCCGTCGCGTACCGCCGGGATCGCGTGGTCGATGGCGTACGCGACCAGGAGCGGGCCCGCCTGCACGGCCGCCTGCTGGACCAGCAGCAGGATCGCGGCCAGCCAGACGCGGGCGCGGTGCGGGCCGAGAAGCGAGCGCAGGAGGGCGAACTGGGCGTTCTTCGGGGCGGGCAGGACGTCCTTGGCGAAGGGGTCGTCCTTGGTGACGGGGCCGTCGGGCGGGAGCGGCGCGGCGGTGGGCTCGTCGAAGCCGTACTCTTCGGCCGCGCCGGCCTTCTGGGCGCTGTCCGCCGAGCCCGCTTGCGGTGCGCCCTGTTCTGTCGCGCCCTGTTCTGTCGCGGACGTCATCGGGCGTCGCTCCTCTCCCGCGCGGCGGAAGCCTCGTCGGCCTCCCCGGTTCGTTCTTCGGCGCCCGGCTCCTCGTCGGCGCCCGACATCAGGTGGCGGTAGACCGCGCTGTCCCGCAGCAGTTCGGCGTGCGTGCCGACGGCCGCGATCCGGCCGTCCTCCAGCAGCGCCACCCGGTCGGCGAGCATCACCGTGGACGGGCGGTGCGCGACGACCAGCGCGGTCGTGTCGGCCAGCACCTCGCGCAGCGCGGCCTCGACCAGCGCCTCGGTGTGCACGTCGAGCGCCGACAGCGGGTCGTCCAGGACCAGGAACCGCGGGCGGCCGACCACCGCGCGGGCCAGCGCGAGCCGTTGCCGCTGCCCGCCGGAAAGGCTCAGACCCTGCTCGCCGACCTGGGTGTCCAGGCCCTGCGGCAGCCGCTCCACGAAGCCGCACTGCGCGACCGCCAGGGCTCGTACGATGTCCGCCTCGTCGGCGCCCTCAGGGCCCGCGCCCATCGCCACGTTCTCCCGTACGGTCGCGGAGAACAGCGTCGGCTCCTCGAAGGCGACGGCGAGCAGTTCGCGCAGCCGCTTGACCGGCAGGTCGGCGATGTCCGCGCCGTCCAGGGTGATCCGGCCGCCGGTCGCCTGGTGCAGCCGGGGGAGCAGCGCGGTCAGCGTCGTCTTGCCGCTGCCGGTGGCGCCGACCAGGGCCATCGTCTCGCCGGGGCTGATGTGCAGGTCGATGCCCTTGAGAAGGTCGGGTCCCGCGTCGGGGGCGTCGGGGTAACGGAAGCGGACGGCGTGCATGCGCAGGCCGTCGCTCGGCCGCCCGGCTCCGGCGCCGTCCGTGGCGCTCGCGTCGCCCTCGGCCGTGCTGGAGCTGCCCGTGCTGCTGGAGTTGCCGGTGCTGCCGGTGTTGCCGGTGCTGTCGGGTTCGGGGGTGTCCATCGCCTCGAAGTACCGGTCGGCGGCGGTGGCCGCCTCATTGCTCATCGCGAGCAGGAAGCCGATCGACTCGATCGGCCAGCGCAGCGCGAGCGCGGTCGACAGGAACGCCACCAGCGTGCCCGCCGACAGCTTGCCGTCCGCGACCTGGAGCACCCCGCACACCAGCGCGGCGCCGATCGCCACCTCGGGCAGCGTCATGATCACGGCCCAGATGTTCGAGAGCAGCCGCGCCTTGCGCATCTCGGTACGCCACAGCCCCCGGGTCTGCGCGCGGAAGGCCCGCGCCTGGCTGCGGTGCCGGCCGAACGCCTTGATGATCCGGATGCCCAGCACCGACTCCTCGACCAGCGTGGCCAGATCGCCCGCCTGGTCCTGCGCGCGGCGGGCGGCCAGCGCGTACCGCGTCTCGAAGACGGAACACATGATCATCAGCGGTACGGCGGGCGCCAGCAGCACCAGGCCGAGCAGCCAGGACTGCGCGAACAGGATCGCGAAGCCGATCAGCACGGTGACACTGTTGACCACCAGGAAGACCAGCGGGAAGGCGAGGAACATCCGCAGGATCTGGAGGTCCATCGTCGCCCGCGAGAGCAACTGCCCCGACGCCCAGCGGTCGTGGAACTCCACCGGCAGCCGCTGGAGATGCCGGTACAGATCCGCCCGCATCGCCGCCTCGACCCCGGCCAGCGGCCGGGCCACCAGCCACCGCCTGATCCCGAACAGCAGCGCCTCCAGCAGCCCGAGCAGCAGGATCAGCCCGCCGCCCAGCCACACCCCGGCCGGATCGTGCTCCGAGACCGGCCCGTCCACCATCCACTTCAGCACCAGCGGAATCAGCAGCGCCACGCACGACGCGCCCGCGCCCACCACAGCGGACACCCCCAACCGCACCCGCACCGCCCGCACATAGGGCCAAAGGCGCAGCAGCGACCGAATCGCTGATCTCGAACGGACGGCGGGCGCGGGGTCAGTGGTCGTGGCAGACATCCCTCCCGACATTAGGCGCGACCACCGACACCGCTCACCCGGTTTTCCCCCGCCCGTACCCGCCCCCGCTCTCTTCCCGCCACGAACTCCCCGCTCCTCGGGCGAGTTTTGGATCCCTCCGAGTCCCTGACATTTCACGACGAGGGCCACTTGGCGCGGGCCGACGACTCCGACGGCAACCGGCTGCTGTCCCGGGATTCCTCGGGTACCTCGCTGTACCTCGGCGATACCGAGGTGAGGCTCGCCAAGGGCGCCACTGGCCTGACCCACCTCGGCGCGCGCGACTACGACCCCACGACCGGCCGCTTCATCTCACTCGACCCGGTCCTGGAACTCACCGACCCCCAGCAGATCAACGGCTACAGCTACGCCTCCGGCAACCCCGTCACCGGCAGCGACCCCACCGGCCTGATGAACGGCGACGTCGGCGGCGGCGGAGCCTGCGACGACTCGTGCCAGAAGAACCTCGCCGCCGCTGACAAGCAGTACTCGGGGCAGGGCACCGACAAGACGAAGAAGCACTGCGGCTTCTGGGACGTCAAGTGCGGCGTCAAGAGCGCCGTCCACAAGGTCAAGCACGTGGTGGAACAGCACCCCGTCATCGCCGCGGTCGTGGCGACCGCCGTCGTGGTCGGAGCCGTCGCCTGTGTCGTGATGTCGGGCGGCGCGTGCGCGGCGGTTCTTCTCGCCGCTGCCGAAGGATTCACCGCGGGTGCCGAATTCGGAGTGACGGCTGCCGTGGTAAGCGGCGCGACAAGTGCGGCCGTCGCCGGTGGCGCGACCATCGCGGCAGAAGTGGCGACAGCCAGCGTGGCTGCCGCGACCGTGGCCAAAGCCACCGAGGTCTTCGCCAAGGAGGACGCGGCGGCCTCAGCCGGAGCGGACTCCGCGGCATCCGCGGCCACGAGCAAGGCGGGCTCGGGTTCGGCCTCCGGCGGTACGAGGGCGGCCGACGCGGCGCCGAAGTCCGGTGCGGGGTGCAAGCTCAGCTTCTCCCCCGCCACTCCTGTGCTCTTGGACAGTGGCAAGTCCAAGCCCATCAGTGACATCGCCGTGGGCGACAAGGTGAAGACCGCCGATCCGGACAGCGGCAAGAACGACGGCTCGCACGGGGTCACCGCGACCTGGGTCAATCACGACGACGACCTGGTCGATCTCACCGTCCACGCGCCCGGCGCCAAACCCGCCACCATCCACACCACCTCCAAGCACCCCTTCTGGGACGACACCACGCACACCTGGGTCCCCGCGGGCCACCTGAAATCCGGCCACGCCCTCAACACCGACCACAACCAGCACGTCACGGTCCTCGCCGTCCACACCACCCCTGGTGCGGCCAACCGCTACAACCTCACGGTCGCGGACGTCCACACGTACTATGTCCTGGCGGGGGCTACGCCGATACTCGTTCACAATTGCAATGAGTCGATGGACTTCGTGCATGGAACGAGCTCTACCCATGCCGACAACATCGAGGCGAATGGGCTCAGTAGTGATTCGGCTCGCGCGAATTCGAGTGGCGGATCTGTTGGGCAGCCAGGGAACCTGTTTACGTATCGGGTGAGTCCCGGGGATTTGGACACCCTCAGCGCTGCTGCGACATTCGGTGGGAGTCGCACCGCTTCCGGAGATCGTCCAGCCATTCTCATCTTCCGTATGTGTAAGTGCACGTACGATCGACTGACGGCAGAAGGTCATATAACTACACGGGTCACTGACCAGGTGAGCAGGAGGGTCGAGCACATCTTCGGCCCAGGAGCCCTGTCGCACCTACAGCAGATCTATCGCAGGAACCTATGAGGGCCGTGTGGCTCTGAAAGTGATAGGTGGTGACGTTCGCATGGTCGATCCCGCAGAGTACGACAAAGATATTCCTCGCGTTCAAGAGAATTTGCGTAAATTTGAACGCGCCTTCGTGAAGGTTCGCGGGACTCACAAGGGGCGCCCGGTAGACGAAATTCGGCAGGCCCTCCTGGAAGAATTCGAATCCGAGGGGTTGATCGTGTGGAGTGAAGTTGCGGATGACGCGGCTCTCCGCATTGCCGAAGAGCAGGCGGATGAGGCGTAAGGTCTCCCGCGTGTAGGCTGCATCGGCTTCGTAGGGTTGTAACAGCAAACCTGCGGCCTTGCACGTGGGGCTCCGGGGGAGCTTGACGGCAGTAGTTGACGGCAACGGCGGCGGACACTTGGTGTCCGCCGCCGTTGCCATACGTATTTCAGGGGGTGGTCGAGGGCGCGCCCGAGGAGGTCGATGGCATCGCGCTGGAGGCGGAGTCGGACGTGGGCGTAAATGCCGGTGGTGACACCGATGTGGGCATGCCCGAGGAGTTCCTTGATGACGACGAGGTCGACGCCTTGTTCCAGGAGCAGAGTGCCCGTCGAGCGTCGGAGGTCGTGGAAACGGATGGTCCGGAGCTGCGCGCGCTGGAGGAGTCGGCGGAATCGGCGGGTGAGATTGGTGGGGTCGAGCGGTCTACCGGTGGGGGTGGTGAAGACGAGCCCGTTGTGCGTCCAACTCGTTCCGGCTGGCTGGCGCTCTTCCTGCTGTCGTTCCTGGTGGATCTTGAGGGAGTTGATGCATTCGGTGGGGAGGGTGATGCGGCGTTCGGAGGCGCGGGTCTTGGTGTGCAGGATGTCGGGCCCTGGCTGCGGGTGCGCTGGAGGGAGCGGTGGATGGTGGCGGTGCCGCTGTCGAGGCCGAGGTCTTCCCGGTGCAGCCCGAGGAGTTCGCCCTTGCGGAGTCCGGTGCGCAGGGCGAGTTCGTACAGGGCGTGGAGCCGGTCGTTGCTGGCTGAGAGGAGGAACTGCCGGGCCTCGTTCGCAGTGAAGGGCTTGAAACGTCGAGGGTGGGGTGTGGGGGTCTTTATGTTGCGGGCGACGTTGCGGGGTGGGTCGTCTTCGCGGACGGCATGCTCCAGGGCGGACTTGAGGACCGAGTGGATGTAGGTCACGGTCAACGGGGAGGGCCGCTTGTTGCAGCACTGGCAGGTGGCGCGGAGTCCGTCGAGGAAGGTGCGGACGTCGCGGGTGGTGAGCCGGGCGAGCTTCTTGGCGCCGAGGCCGGGGATGAGGTGGAGGCGGATGGAGGCGGCGTAGCGGGTGTGGGTGTTCTCCCGTACCTGGTGGACGGCAACGCCGTTCAGCCAGTACTTCAGGTACGCGCTGACGGTGCTGTCGGCAGCTGCGACGGGCAAACCGAGGTTGCTGACGGCGATCTTCTCCGTGAGCTTGGCCGCAGCGTCTTTTCGGGTGGTGCCGTAGACACGGACGCGGCAGATTGGGCGTCAATATCAGGATGAGGCTGGAAATCTATTCCACCAGCAGGTGCATAACCCGGGTAGTCCGAACTTCAATCTTGACGCGGCAAATGCGACGCACATTCCATGGCCTCTGCAATTCCCGGGGCTGTGATGACTGTCGGCGCTGAACAAGTGGTTGGGCTGGCCAGACGAATCCTGTCCGAAGCACGTGATGAGCGAGAAGCTGCTGCTGAGAACGCAAGCGACTGGTCGCGCATCTTCGATCAGGAAGAGGCGGATACGGTTGTGCGGATGCTCGCAGTGATGGCTTCAATTGAGTCGGATGGGCGAGTCCGCGAAGCTCAGATTCATGCAATCCTCGAAATCTCTGATTCGTTGACGGTGGGCATGGATCTACTTCACCCGTTGCAGCGGTCGACGCCAGGGATGTTGGATGCCGAACAGTTGGGGTATCTCGATGAGCTTGGCATTCAATTGGAGGATTGAAGGATTGAAGGATGAAACTATAGAGGATTTGATGGGCTGATGAGTCGGCCTTCTTGAATTCCTCTAGGAATCCACAGAAGCCCCGTCCTGGTTCGTCCGGGGCGGGGCTTCTGCTGTTCCACAATTCGTGCGAACACGGCACGCCCGGAAAATCTTGCTTAACGGGTTTCCGGCCAAGACTGCTGAGCGGGGAACATCTCCAGATCAGTCGATTCGAATCCGTCGAATACGAAGATGGGCTGCTGACGGTTGGCGAGTATTCGGCGATAGAGCTGATCTCTGCGGCGTGTGCCGTCAGTTGCTGCGCCGGATCACCCATGTCTGAGTTTCCGGACAACCTTGTACCGGTGCTGTCTCGGTGCCTCGCTTGGCGATCGACAGCGGACAAGAAAGTCCCGTCCAAGCGTCTCCTGAAGAGCCTTCCGACTTCTTCGCGCTGGGAGGATACGCGCCATTTCGCTGTCCGCTGCCCTGATTTTTGGGAATCCTTGGGGGTTTTATTACTCCGCCATGACCTGACGCCCGCCAAGATCACCCCCTGGACAACTCATGTCCACTTGAACAACATCTGGGGTGGGGACGCGGGATGGGGAAGAACGTGCGGCGGGCTGCGGGGACGCGGACTACGGGGATGTGCTGTTGCGGCGGCGGTCGGCTGAGGGGGAACGTGTGACGGGGGCGTTCACGTTTCGGCGGTTCGGGCTGACGACCGGGAGCGGGTCGTACGACCTGGCCGTGCCCACCGGTGACGTGGAGACGGTGCGGTACGCGTTGGGGGTGGCGGTGTGACGCAGGTGCGGGTGCCTACGGCGGTCGGCGACGTGACGCGGGGGAGGGACCCGCTGAACGGGGTGCGGCCGACCGGGTCGGACACCGCGTATGTTCAGGGGGGTGTCGAGGGGACGCTGCCCGTGGCCGGTGGCGCGGTGGTCGTCGAACTCGCCCCCGCGGGGCGGCGGTTCCTCGCCGCGCTGATCGATCTCGTTGTGGCCGGGGCGAGTCTGGCTGTACCCCTGATGGGCGGTACCGCGTTGCAGAACGCGGTCGCGCCGGACGGCGGCGGTTACTGGGACCTGCTCGGGCTGTGGCTCGGCGGCTTCGTCTGGCTCACGCTGTACGGCACCGTCTTCGTCGCGCTGTGGGGCGGCACGCCGGGCCTGCTCGTCACCGGCCTGCGGGTCGCCCGCGTCTGGCGCGGTCACGAGCGGGCGACGTGGCAGGAGGCTTTCAAGCGGGCCCGGTTCTTGGCGACCATGTGCTGGCTGATCCCGGTGATCAACGCGATCACCGTCCTCGTCCGCCTCGCTCACCTCGTCCAGGACCGGCCGTACCACCACAGCACCTTTGACACTGTCGCGAGCACCGTGGTCGTACGCCGCTGAAAAGATCGCCGGGGCGGTGCGGCGGCCGGAGGATGCGTGGGTCAGGGCGTCGGGGCGCGGCGGAGGTTGCGGATGGCGGGGACGGAGAGGAGGAGGGTGCAGACGATGAGGGTGACGACGGCGCCGGTCTGGAGGACGTGGCGGGCGCCGAAGGCGGCGGAGGCGGGGCCGGCGAGGGACTGGCCGACGGGCATCATCGCGATGGAGCCGGCGACCTCGTAGGCGTGGATGCGGTTGAGGATCTCGCCGGGGACCTGGGTCTGGACGCTGGTGGCCCAGTTGACGCCCCAGTAGGCCCAGCAGATGCCGGAGCAGAAGACGCAGGCGGCGATCGCGGGGACCGGGAGGTCGAAGCCGACCGAGGCGGGCATCAGGGCGGTGCCGAAGAGGGCGATGGAGCCCGCGCGCAGGGGGTGGACGGCGCGCAGCCGCATGGCGACGAGGGCGCCGACCGCGGTGCCGCCGCCGAGCGCGGAGTTGACGAGGCCGTAGGCGCCCGCGCCGTGCTCGGGGATGATCTGACCGGCGGCGAGCGGTATGTAGGGGCCGAAGACAAAGATCATGTAGCCCATCCAGATCACGATCACCCCCCACATCCAGGTCCGCGCGCGGAACTCCCGCCAGCCCTCGGCGAGATCGGCCTTGAAGGTGCCCGCGCTCTTGAGCGCGGCGCTCGCGCGCGGGGCCAGCCGCAGCGCGATCAGGCACAGGGCGCTGACCAGATACGTGGACGCGTGGACGGCGAAGACGACGCCCGGTGAGGTGAAGCCGACCAGGACACCGGCGACCGCGGGCCCGGCCAGTCCCGCGACGGACTCGGCGGTACGGGTCACGCCGTTGGCGCCCTGCACATCGGTGGCGACCCGCACGACCGTACTGGCCACGCCCGGCTGGAACATGGCCGCCGCCGTGCCGTTGACGACGGCGATCAGCGCCATCTCCCACAGAGTGATGTGGTGGGTGAGGAAGAGCACCGCCGCGGTGGACTGCGTGCCGACGCGTACGAGATCTGCGCCGATCATCAGCCGCCGCGCGTTGAAGCGGTCCGCGAAGACCCCGCCGAAGATGACGAATCCGGCGAAGCACGCGGTGGACGCGGCCATCACCAGGCCGATGTCACCGGCCGAGTAGCCGTACTGGATCAGGCCCGCGGACAGCGCGACCGGCAGCATCGTGTCGCCGAGCATGGCGACGGAGCGGGCGGTGAAGTAGAACCGGAAATTCGCCGACCACAGCCGCTCCTTGCCGGGAAGCGGGGAAGTGCGCGCGAGGCCCGCCGCGGCCAGATCCGCCGCTGCGAGGCCGGCCAGGTCCGCCGCTGCGAGATCCACCGCGGCGTCGGACAACGGCATGAGATTCGGCTGCGAAAGCGACTCGGCGGCATCGGCCCCGGCGCGGTCGGGGCTGGGCGCGGAAGAGGTCACCAGGACATAGTGGACTGGACCATTCGGCGCCGTCCACACCGTTCCGCACTGATCCGCACCGTTCCGCACCGATCCACGCCACACCGCGGCCCGTCCACCGCCCACCCGGTCCGGCGACCGAACTCACCCGCTGACCAGGCCCTCTTCCCCCTCCCCGCCGCCGCACGCCCGGTACAGCCGTACGGACCTCTCCGCCACCGCCACCTCGGAACCAGCCGCCGCACGCGCCCCGTCCGGCGCCGCCGCCTGCTCCTCCAACGCCGTGTCCACCAGTAGCTCGTACGCCGCCGCCCACGGCGCCCCCGGCAGCGTGAAGGCGGCGGGCCGCGACCCCGCGTGCGCGATCAGCAGGAAGCTGTCGTCCACGACCGCCTCCCCCCGCGCGTCCCGCTGCGGAATCTCCTGCCCCGACAGGAACATCCCCAGCGTCGAGCCCGGCGCGAACCAGTCCTCGTCCGTCATCTCCTCGCCGCGCGGCCCGAACCAGGCCAGATCGCGCAGCCCCTCCGGCGCCTGCGCCAGCCCGGAGAAGAAGCCGCCGCGCCGCAGCACCGGATGCGCCCGGCGCAGGGCGATCAGCCGCGCCGCGAGACCGGACAGCGACCGCCAGGCCGGATCGTCCGCCAGCGACCAGTCGATCCAGCTCACCTCGTTGTCCTGGCAGTACGCGTTGTTGTTGCCGCCCTGCGTGCGCCCCATCTCGTCGCCCGCGACCAGCATCGGCACTCCGGTGGACAGCAGCAGCGTGGAGAGCAGGTTGCGGATCTGGCGGCGGCGCAGCGCGCTGATGCCGGGGTCGTCGGCCGGCCCCTCGGCGCCGCAGTTCCACGACCGGTTGCCGTCGGTGCCGTCCCGCCCGTCCTCGCCGTTGGCCTCGTTGTGCTTGCGCTCGTAGCTCACCAGGTCGCGCAGGGTGAAACCGTCGTGCGCGGTGACGAAGTTGACCGAGGCGTACGGCCGCCGCCCGCCCCAGTCGTACAGGTCGCTCGACCCGGACAGCCGGTACGCCAGATCGCGTACGTCCCCGGCCGCGCCCCGCCAGAAGTCCCGTACGGTGTCGCGGAACCGGTCGTTCCACTCCGTCCACAGCGGCGGGAAGGCGCCCACCTGGTAGCCGCCGGAGCCCACGTCCCACGGCTCGGCGATCAGCTTGACCCGGCGCAGCACCGGGTCCTGGGCGATCACCGCGAGGAAAGGGGAGAGCATGTCCACGTCGTGCATCGAGCGGGCGAGCGCCGCCGCCAGGTCGAACCGGAAGCCGTCCACGCCCATTTCGGTCACCCAGTAGCGCAGGCTGTCGGTGATCAGCCGCAGCACGTGCGGCTGGACGACGCTGAGGGTGTTGCCGCAGCCGGTGTAGTCGGCGTAGCGCCGGGCGTCCTGCTGGAGCCGGTAGTAACCGCGGTTGTCGATGCCGCGCAGCGACAGCGTGGGGCCGCCCTCGCCGGACTCGGCGGTGTGGTTGTAGACCACGTCGAGGATCACCTCGATGCCCGCCGCGTGCAGCGCCCGCACCATCCGCTTGAACTCGCCGACCTGTTCGCCGCGCGTGCCACTCGCGCTGTACGCGGCGTGCGGCGCGAAGTAGCCGATCGAGTTGTAACCCCAGTAATTGCGCAGCCCCTTGCGCTCCAGGTGCTCCTCGTGCGCGAAGTGGTGCACCGGCAGCAACTCGACGGCGGTCACCCCGAGCCGGGTCAGATGGGCGATGGCCGCCGGGTGCGCGAGACCGGCGTACGTACCGCGCAGCTCCGGCGGGATGTCCGGGTGCGCCCGGGTGAAACCGCGCACGTGCAGCTCGTAGATCACCGAGTCCGACCAGGGCGTCTTCGGCCGGTGGTCGTCCTCCCAGTCGTCGTCATCGTCGACCACGACGCCCTTGGGGACGTACGGCGCCGAGTCGCGGTTGTCCCGCACGGTGTCGGCGACCTGCCGCTCGGGCCAGTCGCGGGCGTGCCCGTAGACCTCGGGGACCAGCGTGAAGTCGCCGTCCACCGCCCGCGCGTACGGGTCGAGCAGCAGCTTCGCCGGATTCCAGCGGGCGCCGGTCCACGGGTCCCAGCGACCGCCGACCCGGTAGCCGTACCGCTGGCCCGGCAGCGCGTCCGGTACGAAGCCGTGCCATATCTCATGGGTCAGCTCGGTCAGCGGCGCCCGCGTCTCGGTGCCGTCCGCGTCGAACAGGCACACCTCGACGGACTCCGCCCCGCCCGCCCACAGCGCGAAGTTGGTGCCCGCGCGCCCGCCGGGACCGGCGTGGAAGCGCGCGCCGAGCGGCTGCGCCGAGCCGGGCCACACGGTCGCGAGCCGCGGCGCCGTCCGCCGGTCCGCGGCACCGGACGGCAGCGATACGGAAGCCACCGGCGGGTCCGGCGGCACGGCCGGCAGCGGCCCCGGCAGAGGCGACGGCGGCGACGACGGCGGTGACGACGGCGGCGGTACGGTCGCCGCCCCCGGATCCCCTGCGGGCAGCGGAAGACCCTCCGGGCGTCCCACGACGCCGTGTTCGCGTGTCTCTGACACGTGTATGCCTCCCGCGGCTCCGAAGGACCGAGCTGTGACCAGGTGTGCTGTGACCAGGTGTGCTGTGCCCGGCAGGGCGGGCCGGGTCCGTACCGTACGCCGGGTGTCCCTCCCCGCGTCGACGGCCGTTTCCCCGCGCCCGCTGCTCCATTCATTCCCACCGGGGGGTACGGAGTCACACGGTTGATCGGTGCAGGTGACGGCGGACAGCGCGTTTCCCCGGCGGTAGTCGCCTCGTTGACGGTGCGTGAAGACAGCGGTGAGGCGCGTGCTGCGCGCGGGTGCGGGAGTGGTACTGGGCGCGACGCTGATCGCGGGCTGCGGGGGACCGGGCGGGTCCGGCGGCGGTACGGGCGGGGGTGACGACCGGGCCCCAGGCGCCACGCCGGGCGCCACGTCGACCGCCGTGCCGACCGCCGTGCCGGACGTCTCGCAGGCGGCCATCACCGTATCGCCCGGCGACGGCGCGAAGGACGTACCGGCCAGCGGGACGCTGCGCGTCACCGTAGGCCAGGGCAGGCTCACCGGGGTCACCGCCAAGAGCGCGGACGGCACCGCCGTGCCCGGCACCCTCGCCGCCGACGGCAGCGGCTGGCAGCCCACCGGACGCCTCGCGCTGGCCACCCGCTACACCGTCGACGCTTACGCGGTCGACGAACAGGGCCGCCCGGCCGCCAAGCACGCCGACTTCACCACCCTCGTGCCGCAGCACACCTTCATCGGCTTCTTCACCCCGGAGAACGGCTCGACCGTCGGCGTCGGCATGATCGTCTCGCTGAAGTTCAACCGCCCGGTCACCGACCGCGCCGCCGTCGAACGCGCCGTCACGGTCACGTCCGTACCCGCCGTCCCCGTCACCGGCCACTGGTTCGGCGGCCAGCGCCTCGACCTGCGCCCCGCCGACTACTGGAAGGCCGGCACCCGCGTCACCCTCCACCTGCGGCTGCGCGACGTCCAGGGCGCGCCCGGCGTCTACGGCACCCAGTCCAAGGACGTACGGTTCACCATCGGCCGCGACCAGCGCAGCACCGTCGACGCGGTGGCGCACACCCTGGTCGTCCGGCGCGGCGGCGCCGTACTGCGCACCCTCCCCGCCTCCACCGGCGCGCCCCAGCACACCACGTACGACGGCGTGATGGTCATCGCCGAGAAGTACGCCGTCACACGCATGAACGGCCAGACGGTCGGCTTCGGCGGCGAATACGATATCCCGGACGTTCCGCACGCGATGCGGCTGACCAACTCCGGCACCTTCGTGCACGGCAACTACTGGTCGCCCGCCGGGGTCTTCGGCTCGGCCAACGTCAGCCACGGCTGCATCGGGCTGCGCGACGTCAAGGGCGGCAGCGCCACCAGCCCGGCGGGCTGGTTCTTCGACCACTCCCTGGTCGGCGACCCGATCCGCGTGACGAATTCCCACGACCGTACGGTGGCCGCCGACAACGGGATGGGCGGCTGGAATCTCAGCTGGGCCCAGTGGCAGGCGGGTTCCGCGCTGTAGCGGCCCGCCGCCCGTCCCGCGCGCGCGGGCTCCCATGTCCGCCGCACCCCCACTACGCCCGCACTACGCCCCCAATACACCTCCGACCGGCCCTGGTCCACAGCCATCTGGGACGGAACGGTGACAATCTCGTGAGCACTTGCGCTTGTTCCGTGTGATTGTCTTGCGCTGACCAGGGAGTTCAGGGTGTTCCGGGCGGTAGGGGAGAGCAAGAGTTGAAGCCGATATGGGCTGCGCCGGGTGTCAGGAGAAACGTTCTGGTGCTGGCGCTCGGAGCGCTGCTGCTGATGGTCACCGCGTGCGGTGGCGGCGGTGGCGGCAGCAAGGCCGGCAGTGGGAACGGCTCCACGTCGGGTGCCTCGAACGGCAAGGCGAACGCGTCGGACACGGTCGCCTCGACCGCCGTCGTCACGATCCTGCCGAAGGACGGCTCGACCGAGGTGTCGACCACGGGCACGCTGAAGGTCACGGCGCAGGGAGGCAAGCTGTCGTCGGTCGTCGTGAAGGACGACAAGGGCACGGAGGTGGAGGGCGCGATCTCCGCCGACGGCTCCGGATGGGCGCCGGCCGGGCACCTGGACACGTCCACGCAGTACTCGGTGGACGCGGTCGCCAAGGACGACGCGGGACGTGAGTCCGACAAGCACTCCGGCTTCACCACGGTCACCCCGAAGAACACCTTCGTCGGTTACTACACGCCGGAGGACGGTTCGACCGTCGGCGTCGGCATGGAGGTCTTCCTCAACTTCAACCGGCCGATCACCGACAAGAAGGCCGTCGAGGAAGGCGTCAAGGTCACCGCGAGCCCGTCGGTCCCGGTCGCCGCGCACTGGTACGGCGACCAGCAGCTCTACATCCGCCCGCAGGAGTACTGGGCGGCCGGTACGAAGGTCACGCTGAGCCTCAACCTCAACGGTGTCGAGGGCGCCCCCGGCGTCTACGGCAAGCAGCACAAGGACGTCCACTTCACCGTCGGCCG
The DNA here is from genome assembly GCF_014596445.1 of Streptomyces sp. CBMA29. Lineage (GTDB taxonomy): Bacteria > Actinomycetota > Actinomycetes > Streptomycetales > Streptomycetaceae > Actinacidiphila. Next base: position 20,260 of record NZ_MECL01000014.1, read on the forward strand.
CCGCCAGGTGAGCATCGTGGACGCGGCCAAGCACACGATGACCGTCTACCGCGACAACAAGGTGCTCCGCACCATCCCGATCTCCTCGGGCGCGCCGGACCACACCACGTACAACGGCAAGATGGTCATCTCCGAGAAGTACGTGACCACTCGGATGAACGGCGACACGGTCGGCTTCGGCGGTGAGTACGACATCAAGGACGTGCCGCACGCCATGCGGCTGACCACCTCGGGCACCTTCATCCACGGCAACTACTGGGCCGCGACCTCGGTCTTCGGCAACAGCAATACCAGCCACGGCTGCGTGGGTCTGCACGACGTGCGCGGCGCGGGTGACGCGAGCACTCCCGCGGCCTGGTTCTACAACCAGTCGATCATCGGTGACGTGGTGCAGGTGCAGAACTCCAAGGACAAGACCGTCCAGTGGTACAACGGCCTCAACGGCTGGAACCTCCCCTGGAGCGAGTGGACTGCCTGATTGTGTTCGCTCGCCTCCGCCCGTGTGAGGCACCGCACGTGAGCCGCGACGGCCCGCCCCTGACCTGGGGCGGGCCGTCCGTCGTACGCTCGCCCGTATGACTGTGACCTTTGAAGTCGACGAAGGCGTCGGCACCGTCCGGCTCGACCGGCCGCCCATGAACGCCCTGGACTCCGGCACGCAGGACCTGCTCAAGGAGGTCGCCGAGGAGGCGGCGCGGCGTCCCGAGGTACGGGCCGTGGTGGTGTGGGGCGGGGAGAAGGTGTTCGCGGCGGGCGCGGACATCAAGGAGATGCAGGCCATGTCGTACGAGGACATGGTCGACCGCTCGCGGGCGCTCCAGGAGTCCTTCACGGCGGTGGCGCGGATTCCGAAGCCGGTGGTGGCGGCCGTGACCGGTTACGCGCTCGGCGGCGGCTGCGAGCTGGCACTGTGTGCCGACTACCGGATCGCGGGCGAGAACGCGAAGCTCGGACAGCCGGAGATCCTGCTCGGTCTGATCCCGGGTGCGGGCGGCACCCAGCGGCTGTCCCGTCTGGTCGGGCCCTCGCGCGCCAAGGACCTGATCTTCACCGGCCGGATGGTGACGGCGCGGGAGGCGCTGTCGCTGGGGCTGGTGGACGAGGTCGTCCCGGCGGACGAGGTGTACGCGCGGGCGCGGGCCTGGGCGGAGCGGCTGGCGCGCGGTCCCGCGTACGCGCTGCGGGCCGCCAAGGAGGCCGTTGACGCGGGTCTCGAAACGGATCTGGAGACCGGGCTGACGATCGAACGCACCTTGTTCGCGGGGCTGTTCGCGACGGCGGACCGCGAGACGGGGATGCGCAGCTTCGTCGAGGACGGACCGGGGAAGGCCACCTTCCGCTGAGCCTGCGGACGCTGACGCACCATCAGCCGGGGACGGAGATCCGGCGCACATGCGGCTGAGCGTCGAACGGACGCTCGGCTGACAGCGCGTCAGAGGTGACGCAGGGTGCGCGGCCCGCCTTAAGGCAACCTTATGGCAGTCTTAAGGAATGGGAGGCCGCCACCATCCGCTGTGATGGTTGCATACGTCAACTCCGCTGTTCAGTAGGGCTGTTGAGGGGTGTTCTGTGCCCAGGGCATATGCCTAGTCACAGGCGTGGAGCGGCGCACTCCGTCTGACGAATTCCCCCGGTTACCCCTCGGAGCGCTGCAATTGCAGCCATCATGAAGTCATGGCGGGCCGGGGAGCATCTGAGCAGCCGCAGCGGGTGGACACCGCCGCGGGTGCGATTCCCGTTCTCACCGACGACACGGCGGCCAAGGCCCTCGATCTGTACGGCGACCCGTCCGTCCAGGAGATCCATCTGACCTCCCGCCCCGAATCCGCCTCCACCGCCCGGCGCCTGGCGCTCTGCGTGGTACGGGTCTGGGGCCTCCCGCAGTTCGCCGACACCGTGGAACTGCTCGTCTCCGAACTCGTGGGCAACGCCGTACGGCACACCGGGGCGCGGACGTTCGGGCTGCGGATGCACTGGCGCCGGGGCTGGGTCAGGGTCGAGGTGCGGGACCCCTCGCGGGCGCTGCCCTGCCTGATGCCGGTCCGCGGCCTGGACGCCAGCGGCCGGGGCCTCTTCCTGGTGGACAAGCTCTCCGACCGCTGGGGCGTCGACCTCCAGCCGCGCGGCAAGACGACGTGGTTCGAACTGCGGGTCCCGGAGCGGTAGTTCGCGCTCGGCGCGGGAGTCCCGGCCGGGGGACATTGTGAAGAGGCCCTTCGCGTCGTGGTAACGACTGCGCAAGGGCCTCTTCGAACCGCCGCGAAGCAAGGGGGGTGTGGTTCGCGGCGTCTGTGGAACGGCCGAGCGCGGGTCGGTGCGGGCCGTTGAGAAGACTCTGGCACGGAGTGCCAGGCATGGTCAAACGCGTATTTGCCGCATATCGTGACAAGAAAGTCATTGTGCCGGGCAAAGCAAGGGTGATGTGCGCCACCCGCCTTGTAAACCATGGATAAGTACGTTCATCTTCTTCTAATGATCGGGACCTGCGGAGATGTGGGGGACACGCCCCTGAGGAGGGGTGGGGGTAGCCCCCACACGCAATGGGGGACACACCTGATGGGCCACCGCGCGGCCGTGCGGAAGAGTCGGTGACACGACGACGGGCGCCCTCAGCGGCCGTCACCGACACAGGAGTTGACCATGGCCGCCAGTACGGCGATCACCGGCCAGGCGGCCACCGCGTCCCCGTCCTCGCGCACCGCCGCCCTCGCCTCCTTCGTGCGGTTCGTGCTGTGCGGCGGCGGAGTCACCGTCCTCGCCAGCGGTGTCCTCCTGCTGATCGGCGACAGCGTCCCCCTCGCCCTGTCCAACGCCGTCGTCACCGTCGGCTCCACGGTCCTCGCCACCGAACTCCACGGCCGCTTCACCTTCGGCCGGGGCGGCGCCAACTGGTCCGACCACTGCGCCTGCGCGCTCACCGTCCTGCTGTCGTACCTCTTCACCACCGGGGCGCTGCTCGCCTACGCCTCCGCGTATCCGTCCGGCGACGCCCTCACCCGGCAGGGCGTCTACATCGCGGCCTCCGCCCTCGCCGGCCTCGGCCGCTTCCTGCTCCTGCGGCTCGTCGTCTTCCGGCCGGGCCGCGGCGGTGTCCGGCTCGGCCGGGCGGCGGTCGCCATCGCCGCCTGACGGCTGCCCGCGGTCTACGCGGTGGCCGCCGCCGTACGGGCGAGGGCGGCGGCCTCGGCGAACTCCGGGGCGGAGGCGAAGCCCGCCGTGGGAGTGAACGTACAGACGGCGCTCGGCCGGGCGACCGCCCGGCGGCGATGATGGGAAGAGCCCTGAGGACCCCGGGGAATGCCGGGGACGCCCGGGGAGTTCCCCGGGACACGCGCGCAATGCCCGGGGACGCCCGGGGAATGCCGCCGTCGCGTCAGGGCGCCGCATCTGCTCGGGCGCCCGCCAAGGCAATTGCTTCAGGTTTCCGAACGTTCCCGAATATTCCCGAATGTCCCTGAATATGTCCGAGCCCCCCGAAGGATTGTGAACCCCATGACGAAGTCCATCGCCTTCACCGAATACGGCTCCGCGGACGTTCTGCGGGCCGTGGACACCGACGTGCCGGAGCCGGGTCCCGGCCAGGTGCGGATCACGGTGCGCACCGCGGGAGTGAACCCGCTCGACAGCAAGATCCGCGCCGGTTACATGGAACAGGTCTTCCCGGTGGACTTCCCGCATGTGGCGGGCCTTGAGGCGGCGGGTGTCGTCGAGGCGCTGGGCGAGGGCGTCGAGGGCCTGGCGGTCGGCGACGACGTCTTCGGCCAGACCGCCACCGGCGCCTACGCCGAGCGGGCGCTCGCCGACGTCGCGAAGGTCGCCCTCAAGCCCGGCACGCTGAGCTGGGAGCAGGCGGCGGCGCTTCCGGTCGCGGCGGAGACCGCGTACCGCGCGCTGGACATGCTCACGGTGCGACCGGGCGAGACGCTGCTGATCCACGGCGCGGCGGGCGGCGTCGGCACCGTCGCCGTACAGTTCGCGGTCGCGCGCGGCGTCAAGGTCGTCGGCACGGCGAGCGAGGCCAACCACGAGCACCTGCGGGCGCTCGGCGCGGTTCCGGTCGCCTACGGGGACGGGCTGACGGAACGGGTGCGGGCCGCCGCGCCCCAGGGGGTGGACGCGGCGCTTGACGCGGCCGGGCGGGGCGACGCGCTCCAGGCGTCGGTCGAGCTGACCGGCGGCACCGGGCGGGTGCTGTCCATCGCCGACGCGCCGGGCGCGGGCACGCTCGGCGTCCGCTTCACCTCGGGCGCCGAGGGGTACTACGGCGAGCCTGCCTTCGCGGAGGCGCTTGCGCTGTTCGCCGCGGACAAGCTGACCGTCGCCGTCCACCAGGTGTTCCCGCTGGAGGCGGCGGCGGACGCGCAGCGCGCGAGCGAGGCCGGGCATCTGACCGGCAAGATCGTGCTCACGGTGTCCGAGGGCGTCTGACACCCGAGGACGCCGTCACGCCGCCCCCGACCCCTGTTAGGTTAGGGCACCCTAACCTAAATAATCAGAGGGAGTCAGGGTGAGCAGCGAGGTCTTCAGGGACGCCTGGGGCATCCCCCACCTCCGCGCGGACAGCGCCCGCGAACTCGCCTTCGCCCAGGGCCGTAACGCCGCGGTCGACCGGGCCTGGCAGTTGGAGACCGAACGGCACCGCGCGGAGGGCGGCACCGCCGCGTTCCTCGGCGCCGACGCCGTCGAGTGGGACCGCTTCGCCCGCCGCGCGCTGCTCGCCGACACCGCCCGCCGCTGCCACGCCCGGCTCGACCGGGACACCGCGCGGTGGGTCGCCGCCTACGCGGACGGCGTCAACGCCGGGCTGCCCCAAGGCGCCGGGCAGGCACCGGAGTTCGCCGCCACCGGCCTCGCGCCCGGCCGCTGGCAGCCCTGGACCCCACTGGCCGTCTGGCTCTCCACCCACATCCTCTTCGCGGGCTTCCCCGCCAAACTCTGGCGGTACGAGGCGGCCCGGCGGCTTGGCCCCGACGCCGTCGCGGCCTTCGCCGCCGACGGGCCCGGCACCGCGGGCAGCAACGGCTGGCTGATCGCCGGGGACCGCACCGCCACGGGCGCGGCGCTCCTCGCGGGCGACCCGCACCGCTTCATCGAGGCCCCGGGCGTCTACCAGCAGATCCGCCTCGCCTGCCCGGAGTTCGACGTCGTCGGCCTCGCCGTCCCCGGCGTCCCGGGCCTCGCCCACTTCGGCCACACCGGCCGGGTCGCCTGGGCCATCACCAACGCCATGGCCGACTACCAGGACCTCTACCGCGAACACCTGCGCCGCGCCCCCGACGGCTCCGTCCGGGCCCTCGGCCCCGACGGCTGGGAGCCCGCCGCTTCCCGCACCGAGACCGTCGCCGTCGCGGACGCCGACGCCGTCCGCGTCGAGATCGTCGAGACCGCCCGCGGCCCGGTGATCATCGGCGGCCCCGACGCGCCGGAGGCCCCCGACGAGTCGCGCGGCGGCGCGGACGCCACCTGGAACGCCGTCAGCCTGCGCTGTCCCGCCCGCGCCGGAGCCGAACTCGGCTTCTCCGCACTGCCGTTGCTGCTGCGCGCCACCACCGTCGGCGACATCGACCGGGCACTGGACCGCTGGGTCGAGCCGGTCAACGTCGTGCAGGCCGCCGACACCGCGGGCGGCCTGCTGCACCGGACGGCGGGCCGGGTACCCGTACGGCATCCGGACAACTCCCTGTACACCGTGCCCGCGTGGCGGAGGGAGCACGCGTGGACCGGCGGTTACGCGCCACTGCCGCGCGCCGAAGTCCGCGACGGCCTCGCGGTGATGGCCAACGCGCGCGAACTCGCCGCCCCGCTCGGCGCCGAATTCGCCGCCCCGCACCGCGCGCGCCGCATCCGCCGCCTTCTGGCGGCCGGCGACGACTGGACGGCGGACGGCATGGGGGCGATCCACACCGACGTCCATCTCGGCTCCGCCCGCGCCCTGTTGGACCACGTGGCCGACCTCCACGGCCCGGACACGCCGCCGCTGGGCCCCGCGGCCTCCGCTCTCGGCGCGCGACTCCTGCGCTGGGACCGGCGGATGGCGGCCGAGAGTGCTGACGCCGCGTCATACGCCGTACTGCGAGCGGCGGTCGTACGCGGTCTCGCCGCGCACCCCGCGCTGGCCCCGCTGGCCGGGCTCGTCCATCTGCCGTCGTATCCCGCGACGTTCACACCGTGGCTGGCGCTGGTGCCCCGGGTGGCGTTCGCGCTGGAGACCCTGCTGGGCGGCGGGCTCGTACCCGCGCGGGACCGGGCCGCGATCGTACGGGCCGCGCTGGAGGAGACGGCGCAGGACGGTGCGGGGGAGCTGAGCTGGGGGGAACTGCACCGGCTCGCGCCCTGGCAGGCGCTGCCGCCCGACGTGTACGGGCACGAACCCGAGGTGTGGCCGGGGCTGGCGGGGGACCACGACTGCGTGCTGTCCACGTCCAGCGTCCCCGGTGTCACCCACCACAGCCTGCGCGGGCCCGCCGCCCGCTACGTATGGGATCTGGCCGACCGCGAGAACAGCCGGTGGATCGTGCCCTTCGGGGCGGGCGGAGTGCCCGGCGGCCCGCACCACCGCGACCAGTCGCCGTACTGGCTGCGCGGCGACCTCGTCCCCGTGGTCACCGACTGGACCCGACTCACCAGGGAGATTTCTGTGGCCGAAGCACCCGAAGCGCCTTTCGCTGGAGCCGCCAGAGCCACCCCCTTTCAGGGGCCGCCCGCCGGCTTCGGGACCGTCCGCTTCGTGCCCGTCGACCCCGACCGGGACATCGACCTCATCCACGCGTGGGTCACCCAGGAGAGGGGCCGGTTCTGGGGCATGGGCGACGCGACCCGCGACCACGTGCGCGAGATCTACGCCTTCCTGGACTCGCTCGACACCCACCACGCCTATCTGGTCCGCCGCGACGACCGCCCCGTGGCCCTCTTCCAGACCTACCAGCCGGAGGCCGACCCGATCGGCGACTTCTACGAGCGGCTGCCCGGCGACGTCGGCGTCCATGTCTTCGTCGGCCCCATCGACCCCGGCGCCGAACGCGAACCCGACTACGCGCGACACCTGTTGACCGCCTTCCTCGCCCACGTCTTCGCCGACCCCGCCTGCCGCCGTATCGTCGCGGAACCCGACGCCCGCAACGCCCGCGCGATTGACCGGTTCGTCAGCACCGGCTTCACCCTCGGCCCCCGCGTCGAACTCCCGGACAAACCGGCTCAGTTCGTCTTCCTCGCACGGACGTGACCACTGGTTGACCAAAAGAGAGCCGCTTCGCGACGGCGTAGGACACTCGGCGGTACGGAGCGAGGGCGGGCGGACCCGGCAGGGGGTCCGCCCGCCCTGGTGCGCGGGGAGGCGCTCAGCTCTCCTGGAGGTTCAGGCGTCGGCGGCGTCAGCTCCCGAAGACCTGGAAGTCCCAGAGGGAGTAGCCGTAGGCGGTGGCGCGTTGGGTGCCGTACACGCGGATGTAGCGGCCGGTGCAGTTGACGTTGAGGGTCTGGAGGCCGCCGGTGCCCGCCGTGGTGCTGTAGCAACTGGTCCAGTTGGTGCCGTCGTTGGAGACCTGTATCTGGAACGCCTTGGCGTAGGCGGCCTCCCAGTTGAGCTTGACCTGTTTGACGGCGTGCGAGGCGCCGAGGTCGACCCGCAGCCACTGGGGGTCGCTGAAGGCGCTGGACCAGCGGGTGGTGGTGCTGTTGTCGACGGCGGCCGAGGCGGGGGTGCCCGCGTTCTCCGTGGAGGAGGCCGTCGCGGGCTTGTTCAGCGCCAGGTTGGTGCCGTTGGACGGCGGAGTGGTGCTGCCCGGTCCCTTGTTGTAGACGGCCACGTAGTCGATGTTCATCTGGCCGCCGCTGACGGTCGCCGCGTTGGGGCCGCCGCCGAAGGCGTCGGGGAAGCCGCCGCCCATCGCGAGGTCGTAGATGATGAAGAACGGGTGGTCCACCGCGTTCGCCCAGGTCGTGGCGTCGACCTGATTGGCGTTGACGGTGAAGTAGTTGGCGCCGTCCAGGTACCAGCGGATCTGCTCGGGCGAGACCGAGCGGTCGATCTGCACGGCGTAGGTGTGGTAGCCGGTCTGGCAGCCGGAGCAGGCGCGTTCACCGCTGCCGATGCCGGTGGACTCGTTGCACGGACCGCCGGGGTTGACGCCGCAGTGCAGCGTGCCGAACAGCGAACTGCGGGAGTTGATGTCCTCCATGATGTCGACCTCGCCGGAGGTCGGCCACGTGGTGCCGGTGCGCAGCGTCGAGCCGAGCATCCAGAACGCGGGCCAGTAGCCAGCGCCGTTGGCGGTCGTCAGATTCGGCTGCTGGATCGACGACTGCATCATCACGACGCCGCCGGCAGGCGCCCCGAAGGACGACGACTGCGTCTCGATCCGGCCCGAGGTCCAGCCCGCGCGCGGGTCGCTGCCCGAGTGGAGGGCGCGCAGCACGAGATGGCCGTTGCCGTCCTGGAAGACATTGGACGTGCTGTTGGTCATCGTCTCGATCTCACCGGTGCCGAAGCTGCTGCCGGGGCCGGTGTCGTACTTCCAGTTGCCGCCGTCGACCCCGGTGCCCGAGGCGCCGTTGAAGTCGTCGCTCCAGGTGGTGGTGAAACCGGCCGGAGGGGCGGGTACGGCGGCGGGCGCGGCGGCCGGTGCGGCCGGTGCGGCTGCCGGGGCCGCCGC
>NZ_MECL01000015.1 GCF_014596445.1 Streptomyces sp. CBMA29
TCGGCCGCCGCCCTGGCCTCGGCGAGGTCGGCGGGCAGGACGAGCCCGCGCCCGCTCAGCAGCCGCTCGCGGCCGACCAGCACCTCGTGGCCCTCGACGACACCGCGCACGCCGAGGCCGGGGACGTTCTCGAAGTCCGTGACCCGCGGCAGGTCACCGGCCGCCTCGCGCGCCCCGGCGGCGACGGCCCGCGCGATCGGGTGCTCGGAGGCGTCCTCCAGGGCGCCCGCCAGCCGCAGGACGTCGGCCTCCTCGGCTCCCGACACATGCACCCCGGTCAGCGTCATCGACCCGGTCGTGACCGTCCCGGTCTTGTCCAGCACGACCGTGTCGACGGCCCGCGTCGACTCCAGCACCTCGGGCCCCTTGATGAGGATGCCGAGTTGCGCGCCGCGCCCGGTGCCGACCATGAGCGCGGTCGGCGTGGCGAGCCCGAGCGCGCACGGGCAGGCGATGATCAGGACGGAGACGGCCGCGGTGAAGGCGGCGGTCGCGCCCTCCCCGGTCAGCAGCCAGAAGGCGAGCGTGCCGAGCGCCAGCACGATCACCACGGGCACGAAGACGGCCGAGATCCGGTCGGCGAGCCGCTGCGCGGCGGCCTTGCCGTTCTGCGCGTCCGCCACCAGCCGTGCCATACGGGCGAGTTGGGTGTCGGCGCCGATCCGCTCGGCCTCGACGACGATGCGCCCGCCCGCGTTGACGGTGGCGCCGGTGACCCGCGAGCCCGGCCCGACCTCGACCGGTACGGACTCCCCGGTGAGCATCGACGCGTCGACGGCCGAGCCACCGTCGCGTACGACGCCGTCGGTGGCGATCTTCTCGCCAGGACGTACGACGAAGCGGTCGCCGACCGCCAACTCGCCGACCGGGACACGTACTTCCTTCCCGTCACGGAGCACCGCGACGTCCCGGGCGCCGAGTTCGAGCAGCGCGCGCAGCGCCGCCCCCGCCTTCCGCTTGGCGCGGGCCTCGAAGTACCGCCCGGCCAGGATGAACGCGGTGACCCCGGCCGCCGCCTCCAGATAGATGTGGCCGCTGCCGCCGCCGCGCGAGACGGTGAGGTCGAAGGAGTCCTTCATGCCGGACATGCCCGCGTCGCCGAAGAACAGCGCCCACAGGGACCAGCCGTACGCGGCGAGCGTGCCGACCGACACCAGGGTGTCCATGGTCGCGGCGCCGTGCCGCAGATTCGTCCAGGCGGCCCGGTGGAAGGGCCAGCCGGCGTAGACGACGACCGGCGAGGCGAGCGTCAGCGCCAGCCACTGCCAGTTGTCGAATTGCAGCGCCGGGATCATCGACATCGCGACGACCGGCACGGCGAGGACGACGGCGGTGATCAACCGCTCGCGCAGGGAGGCCAGTTCGGGGTCGCGGGCCGTGGCTGCGGCGGTCCCGTCGGCGTCGGCCGGGGGCGCGAGCGGGGGCGGGGGGAGCGCGGCGGTGTACCCGGTGGCCTCGACGGTCGCGATGAGATCGCCGACCGCGACTCCCTCGGCGTACGCCACCTTGGCCTTCTCGGTCGCGTAGTTGACGGTGGCGCTGACGCCGTCCATCCGGTTGAGCTTCTTCTCGATCCGCGCGGCGCAGGACGCGCACGTCATGCCGCCGATCTCCAGCTCGACCGCCTGCCCGGCCGCCGCCGTCCCGCCGTCCTTCGCCGCCGTGGTCATCGCCACTTCCGCTCCCCTCGTGTCCCCTTCTCGCCTTCTTCTTACCTTCGGGACCCCCTGCCCCGGCCCCGCCGTGGGGGCCGCGAAGCGCCGGTCAGGCGCGGCCGACCAGTTCGTAACCCGCCTCGTCCACGGCGGCGCGCACCGACTCGTCGTCCACCGGCTGCTCGGACGCGACGGTCAGCAGACCGGTCGAGGCGACCGCCTTGACGGAGGTGACACCGGGAATCGCGGTGACCTCCTTGGTGATCGCGGACTCGCAGTGACCGCAGCTCATCCCGGACACGGAGTAGACGGCCTCGCTCATGGGGTTCTCCTCGATACGTGCGTGCGTGCGTGTATGCCTGCATGTGCGGACGTGCTTTCGCGGACGTACGTCCGCGGACGTACTTCTCCGTTCGTTGGGAACAACCTTATACCCCCTAGGGGTATTCCGCGAAGCTGAGATCTTCCGCACTCCGGGCGCCCGGCCGGTCCCGGTGCGCCGGGCGCTCGCCTAGGCTGGGCGCGTCGGCGCGTACCCGTGGCAGGGACGCGACCAGCTCTTTCACCAGGAGGCGGCAGCGTGCTGCGCACCATGTTCAAGTCGAAGATCCACCGGGCCACCGTGACCCAGGCGGATCTGCACTATGTGGGCTCCGTGACCGTGGACGCCGATCTGATGGACGCCGCGGACCTGCTGCCCGGCGAACTCGTCCACATCGTCGACATCACCAACGGCGCCCGGCTGGAGACCTATGTCATCGAGGGCGAGCGCGGCTCCGGCGTCATCGGCATCAACGGCGCCGCCGCCCACCTCGTGCACCCCGGCGACCTGGTCATCCTGATCAGCTACGCGCAGGTCGAGGACGCCGAGGCCAGGGCGCTGCGCCCGGCCGTCGTCCATGTGGACGCCGGCAACCGGATCATCACGGTCGGCGGCGACCCGTCGGAGCCCGCCCCCGGCGCGGACACGCTCCGCCCCCCGCACGCCGTGGCGCGGGTCTGACGTCCGAAGCCGGATGACTGGTGTGGCTGGTGCGGCCGGGTGCCCGCTCGCTGATCGCGGGGTGTGCGCGGACCGCTCGCGGTTCGTCGCGCGCCGTGCGTCCGGCGGTGAGCGTTGTGCGGCGGTGAGCGTTACGCGGCGGTGACGACCGCCGCGCCGCTCACCGGGCCGACGGCCGGGCCCTGGACCGGGCGTATCGGCATCTGGGTACCACGCGCGGCGGCGGTCCACTCGGCGCGCAGCCGCGCGAGCTCCGTGAGCTCTTCGGCCGTCCAAGGCCGGTCGCCGTGCTCCTGCACATAGGCGCGCAGGGCCGCGTTCGCTTGATCGAGACTTCCCCCGTACATGCGAACCACAGTAGACGGCGGCACTGACAATCCCGAATCCGTTAAACACCGCGCGTGACCGTGTCGATGCGGCACGACACCTTCCGTTTCGCCCGCCAAGGCGGTGACCTGCGCACGAACGGCGATTGTCGGGACCGGCTGCCATGCTGGGTGTGAGAGAGGACACTGCGTCCCAATCGGACAAAAGGCCCGGCACCCCCGATTGGCCCGGCGCCCCCCCGACGCGCCCGGCACCCGCCAGATCCGCCCCGCGCCCGCGATCCGCCCGGCAGCCCCGGCAGCCCCGGCGACCGCACGACAGCTCCAGGAGGAAGGCACCCATGCTCACCAACGACTACGTGCCCGGCGCGCCCGACTGGATCGACCTGGGCAGCCGCGACACCACGGCCGCCGCCGCGTACTACGGCTCGCTCTTCGGCTGGGAGTTCGAGCCGGGCGGCCCCGCGTCCGGCGGGTACGGCACCTTCGTACGGGACGGCGGGACGGTCGCCGCGCTGGGCCCGCTCCAGGACACCGGCGCGCACCCGGCCTGGACGGTCTACTTCGAGACCGCCGACGCCGACGCCACCACGGCTGCCGTCCAGGAGAACGGCGGTACCGTACGGGTGCCGCCGATGGACGTCTTCGACAAGGGCCGCCTCGCCGCCTGCACCGACCCGACCGGCGGCGAATTCGGCGTCTGGCAGCCCGGCACCAACAAGGGCCTGGACCACGTCGGCCCCTGGGGCCTGTGCTGGACCGAGCTGTACACACCGCAGGCCCAGCGCGCCAAGGACTTCTACGCCGCGGTCCTGGCCTGGGACTACGAGGACATGCCACTGCCCGGCGACGCGTCCGCCGACGTCTACACCGTGGTGTCCCGCTCCGGCGGCGGCCAGGACGGCTCGCACGGCGGCATCCTCCAGCTCGGCCCCGACCTGCTCCCCACCGGTACGGCCTACTGGCAGCCCTACTTCGGCGTGGACGACTGCGACGCCGTCGTCGCCAGGGCCACCGAGGGCGGCGGCACGGCCCTCATGCCCCCCACCGACATGGAGGGCGTCGGCCGCCTCGCCCTGCTGACCGACCCCGAGGGCGCCTTCTTCGCCGTGCTCACCCCGGCGGCCTCGATGACGTCCTGAGCCGTACAGCCAGCACAGCCCGTACACCTCGTACGGCCAGCACAGCCAGCACGGCCAGCACAGCCCGCGCACCGCTCAGGCCCGCGGGTCCTGGCCCGTGGAGGGGGCGGCCTGCTCGGCGACGGCCTGCTCGGCGGCGGACGGCTCCGCCGTACCGGCCCCGGTCGCGGGAGGCGCCGTCAGATGGGCGAGCGTGCCGGTGATCGTCAGCAGCCGCTCCAGCGCGGAGGACCGGTCGTCCAGGTGGAGCCGGACACCGGCCTCGTCGGTGCGGCGGCGGATCATCAGCAGGGCCGAGAGCCCGCTGGAATCCGTGCTGCCGAGCCCGGCGCAGTGCAGGTGCAGGTCCGCCAGGCGCGGGTTGTCGGCGAGCTTGTCGCTGACGACGGTCAGCAGCCGGTCGGCGTTGTCGTAGTCGAGGTCGCCGTGCAGGTCGATCCGCACGGTGGTCTCGGTGTCGACGGCCGTCAGCCGCAGATGGCTCGGGGGAATCGTGGTCATGCGGTGTTCCTGGCGGTGGTGAGTACGGACGAGGACAGACAGTCGGCGCCGAGCCGGAGAATCCGGACCGCGCGCGGGAAGTCCTTCAGTTCGTCGGACAGGATCCGCAGCGCGGGCGGCAGGCTGTGCGCGGGAACGCCGCGGGCGGCGAGGATCCCGGCGGTCCAGGTGAGGAAGTCGGCGAAGAGGTCCTCGTCGCCCGTGTAGAGGGCGATGGTGAGGAAGTCCACGATGTGCGCGAGGTCCTGCGCGGTGTGCTCGCGCTGGAGTTCGCTGTACGCGCGCATCGCGGGGAAGTCGGCCTCCAGCCCGCTGAAGACGGTCCGCACCAGGGCCGTACGGGCGCGCGCGACCATCGTGTACTCCTGGTCGGCCAGGTGCGGCAGATCGTCTATCGGCTGGTGCTCGGGCTGCGGGCTCGGCAGCGGGCCGCGCGCGAGGCGCTCCGCGGCCGTACGGGCGTCAGGGGCCCAGGCGTCGGCGCCCAGCAGCCGCGCGTGCCGGCCGTCCGGGCCGAAGGCGGCGCCGCCGACGAGGACCGGCACCCCGACGGCCTGGCAGGCGGTGATCGCGGCGTGCGCGGTCGGCAGCCGGGTGGCCAGCGAACTGGAGAGCGCCACCGCGTCGCACTTCGTGCGGTGCAGGTGGGTGATGAGGTGCGGTGTGGGCACCTGGGCGCCGAGGAAGTCGACGCGCCAGCCGCGCAGTTTCAGCACCTCGGCCAGTATCCGGGCGGGCAGCGCGTGCCACTCGCCCTCGACGCAGGCCACCGTGATCCTGCCCCGCCAGGGTTCGGTACGGACGGCCGGGTGCAGGGACAGCGCGGCCACGGCCCGGTCGTTGATCGCGGTGGCGGCGTGCTCCTGGGCGACGCTCAGCCGGTTGGCCGCCCACTCCTCGCCCACTTTGCCCTGCACGGGCGCGATGACGTCGAGCAGCACGCTCTCCGGGTCCACCCCCGTGTCCAGCGCGCCGAGCACCACACCGGCCGCCGCGTGCTCGTCGCCGTGCGCGACGGCCTCCCACAGCTCCGTCACGCGCCGCCCGAGCCCCTGGTCACGGCCGGAGCGGGCTCCGGACGGCAGTTCTGGCGGGGGTTCCGACAGCGGTTCTGACAGCGGTTCGTGCGGCGGTTCTGGCGGCAGTTCTGACGGCGACGCCGCGCGGTGCGGCGAGGGTGCGGACGGTTCGGTGTCGGTGCTCACGCTGTGTACCTGCCCCGAGTACGGCCGTTCACCGCACTCAGGTGATGCGTCCGGGGCGCGGAGATCACGACGACGGCCATGTCGTCGTGACGCCCCGCGCCGACCCACTCGGCGGCGAGCATCTGGACCCGCTCCACGATTCCCTCCGCGGGCATGCCCGCGCACTCCGACAGCACGCGCCGCAGCCGCTTCTCGCCGAACAGCGCACCGCCCAGGGGGCCGCCGCGCGCCTCGGTGATCCCGTCCGTGTACAGCACGCAGGTCTCGCCGGGCGCCAGGGACAGCGTGACGGTACGGGAGACGGCGTCGGGGATCGCGCCGACCAGGGTGCCCTTGGTGTCGGCCTCCTCCACCTCGCCGCCGGCCCGCACGATCAGCGGCGCGAGGTGCCCCGCGCTGGTCAGCCGCAGCCGCACCTGATGCCCGTCGCGGAGCGCGGAGGCCAGGATCAGCGTCGCGAAGCGGGTGTGGTGGGAGTTCAGCAGCGCCGTGTTCAGCAGGCTGAGCATCCGCTGGTGGTCGTCGGCCATGGGCAGCAGCGCGTGCAGGGTGTTGCGGATCTTGCCGGTCAGCACGGCCGCTTCGAGGCCCTTGCCGCACACGTCCCCCAGCACCGCCAGCGACGCCTCGCCCTCGGTCACCGACGGGTGCACGTCGTAGAAGTCCCCGCCGATCCGCTCGTGGTCCTGCGAGGGCCGGTAGCCACCGGCGAAGTCCACCCCGCCGACCTGGTGCAGCGACGGCGGCAGCAGTTCCCGCATCAGGACGTCGGTGATCGCCGACTGCTCCGCGTACAGCCGGGCCGCCGACATGGCGGCGCCCGCGCGCGCGGCGAACAGCCGGGCGAAGACCTCTTCGCGTTCGGTGAAGGCGGCCGTCTCCGAGCGCCGCAGCAGGACGAGGGCGCCCGCCGACACCCCGTGCCCCGGCAGCGGGGTGATCACTATCGAACCGAGCGTGCCGAATCCCTCGGGCACCAGCCACGCGGGCGCCGTCGCGGGGTCGAGCCAGCGCGAGGGCACCGGCGGGAAACCGCGCAGCGCCTCGCCGAGCCCCGGCACCTCGTCCGGATCGACGCCCAGGTGGAACTGCGACGGGCTGCCGCCGCGCACACAGGAGACCACCGGCAGCCGGTCGGCCCGCGACGGGGCGATGACCATGGCGGCGTCGGCCAGGTGCTCGGCGGCCATCTGCGCGGTGACGTCCATGCACCGGTCCAGGTTGAGCGAGGAGAGCAGCAGGTTGGACGAACGGCTGAGGAATTCGGTGCGCTCGCGTTCCATCCGCAACGCCTCGCGCGCCAGCCGCCGGTCGGTGTCCTCGACCAGCCACCACACGGCGCTTCCGTCGGCCAGGACCGTCGGATGCGCCTCGAAGGTGCGCCCGCCGACGGCGCCGGAGGCCACGTCCGTGCCCGCGGTCGCGGCCAGGCCCGGCGACGCGGTCGTGTCCGGTGACGCGGTCGTGTCCGGCGACGCGGCCGTGTCCGGCGACGCGTCCCTGTCCGCCGCGCCGTCCGCGTCGCCTTCCGGGGACTCCTCCGTCGGGGCGTGCAGCGTTTCGTGGGCCCGGGACAGCCAGCGTGGTGCCACGTCCGCGAGCGCCACCCCTTCCCCGGCCCCCGGCAGCAGGACCCCGGCCGCCTCGTTCGCGAGTATCAGCCTGCCGCCGGCCTCGACCACGAGCACCGGGTAGGGCGCCGACAGGGGGTACGGGGCATCGCTGCTCGAAACGCTCACCGGCGCGTCCGCACCGGCTGCCGTCGTGACGGGACCAACCACACATTCAGGATCCGCTGAGCGAATCCCTCACCTCATCGACTAGGGGACAGTTGCCGTTCGGCACCCACGAGACTGTTGCCGTCCAGCAACCATCCCGTACTTCCCCGCGGCCCCGCAACCAGCTCACCGGACCGTGATCGACCGGTCACAGGGCCTCCCGCCACCCCCCGAGCTCCCGCGCGCTGTCGAACCGCAGCGCCCGTCCGGTCACCGGATCGGTGAACTCCAGCGTCCGCGCGAGCAGTTGCAGCGGCCGGGTGAAGTCCTCCCGGCCGCCCTCCGGTTCCGGCTCGGGCAGCACCCGCGGATAGACCGGGTCGTACAGCAGCGGCAGGCCGAGCGCGCTCATGTGCAGCCGCAGCTGGTGGGTGCGGCCGGTCGCGGGCAGCAGCCGGTAGCGGCCCCACGCGCCGCGCCGCTCCAGCAGTTCGACCCGGCTCTCCGCGTTCGGCGGCCCCGGCTCCTCCCACGCCGCGATCCGCCCGCGCTCCTTCACGATCCGGCTCCGTACCGTCCTCGGCAGCTCCACCCGCGGGTCGTACGCGGCGACCGCCTCGTACTCCTTGCGCACCCGCCGGTCCCGGAAGAGCGTCTGGTACGCGCCCCGGTCCCCGGGGCGGATCACGAACAGCACCAGGCCCGCCGTCAGCCGGTCGAGCCGGTGCGCGGGCGACAGTTCGGGCAGCCCGCAGTCCCGCCGCAGCCGCGCCAGGGCGGTGTCGGTGATGTGCCGCCCGCGCGGGGTCGTCGCCAGGAAGTGCGGTTTGTCCGCCACCACGATCCGCTCGTCGCGGTACACCACCGTCACCTCGAACGGCACGGCCGTCTCGGGCGCCACATCGCGGTGGAACCATACGTACGCGCCCGCCTCGTACGCCGTCCCCGCCGTCACCGGGCCGCCGTCCGCGGTCACGAAACGCCCCTCGGCCAGCATCGATCCGACGCGCTCCGCGCCCACCGCCCCCGCGTACCGCTCCAGCAGATACTCCGCCACCGTCCGCGGCTCCCGGCCCCCGCCGGGCAGCCGCAGCCGCACCGGGTCCACGCCGTCCCGCTGCTCCAACGGCGACGGCGGCGCCTTGCGCCCGCCCCTGCCTGCCATGTCCCCGCCCCCCCCGTCAGCGCGCGACCGGGTAGCCGATCCGCTCCAGCTCCCCGGCCACCGCCTCGAAAGGAGCCGCCGGATTCAGCGCGGCGACGGCCTCACGGTCCAGTGGCCGCAGCCCGTACACCCCGCGCACGGCCCCGGCGGCAAGCCCGCTCTCGCGCGCGTACGCCTCGGGATCGGGATCGGTGAGCGGCGCGAACAGCCAGGCCGCGCCGTCCGGTTGGTCCCGCACGCCGGACTCGGCGGCCGGGAAGACGATGCCGTCGCCGGTACGCCACCGGTCGTCGTCCGCCGTACGCCACGCGCAGGCCGTGACCAGCGGCACCTCGGCGGCCAGGAACTCCGGCGGCTCCGCCGCATAGGGCGCGAACACCGGCGGCACCGCGTCCAGCACCCCCGGCCAGTTCCGCGGCGGCGGCCCCGAGGCGTACGGGCTCATCGGCGACTCGTGGTCGAAGCCCAGCACGATCGCTCCGTAACACGTGAACGCCACCGCATATCCGTCACCGCTCCCCGTCCGCCACACCCCCGCGTCGGCGCCCGTCCGCCAGCCGCGCACGAAATCCCGCTCCCGTACCCCCCGGCCGTCCCCCTGAACCTCCCCCGCCCCCGGATACCGCACGATCTCCAACGCGGCCAGCGCCCGGCACACATCCCGCAGCCCCGCGATCGACGGCAGCCCGCGGGCGACGTCATGGATCGTCACACGCTCAGTCATGCCCCATCCCTATCAAGCCGCACTGACAATCCCGCGCACACCTCGCACTCCCCGCACACCTCGCACCCCCGCACCGTCCCTCGCGTGTCACAGGCGCCCGCGCTGTCCCGTCCCGTGACAGAGAGCCCCGCGACGAGCCGGGGAACAACGAGCCGGGGAACGACCGGAAACAGAAGGACGGTGGCGGTCATGCGGGTGTTCGTGGCGGGCGGGAGCGGGGTATTGGGACGGCGGCTGGTGCCGCTGCTCGTGGACGGGGGCCACCAGGTGACGGCCACGACGACGAGCGCGGCCAAACTGGACTCGCTGAAGGCGCTGGGCGCCGACGGCGTCGTGATGGACGGCCTGGACGCGGCGTCGGTCGGCGAGGCGGTGGCCACGGCGCGGCCGGACGTCATCGTGCACCAGATGACGGCGATCGCCACCGAACACGCGGGCAAGCCCGACCTCAAGCACATGGACCGCTGGTTCGCCCCCACCATCCGGCTCCGCACGGAAGGCACCGACCACCTCCTGGCGGCGGCCCAGGCGACCGGCGTGAGCCATGTCGTCGCCCAGGGCTACGCCTCCTGGAACGGCGTCCGCGAGGGCGGCTGGGTCAAGACGGAACAGGACCCGCTCGACCTGATGGAGGGAACGCCCGCGCAGGCGGGGATGCGGGCGATCCGGCACGTCGAGGACGTG
The DNA here is from genome assembly GCF_014596445.1 of Streptomyces sp. CBMA29. Taxonomy (GTDB): domain Bacteria; phylum Actinomycetota; class Actinomycetes; order Streptomycetales; family Streptomycetaceae; genus Actinacidiphila. The sequence continues at coordinate 10,124 of NZ_MECL01000015.1, forward strand.
GTGGCGGACTTCGGCGGCGCGGTCATGCGCTACGGCAGTTTCTACGGCCCCGGCGTCACCGACGACATGGCCGAACTCCTGCGCAAGCGGCAGCTCCCGCTCGTCGGCGCCGGCGCGGGCCACACCTCGTGGATCCACCTGGACGACGCGGCGAGCGCCACCGCCCTGGCCGTCGAGCGGCGCGCGACCGGCCTGTTCAACATCGTCGACGACGAACCGGCGCCGGCCGCCGAGTGGCTGCCGTATCTGGCCCGGTGCGCGGGCGCGAAACGGCCGATGCGGGTGCCCGCGTGGCTGGCCCGTTTGCTCGCCGGGGAGGTGGCGGTGACGATGATGACCGAGGGCCGCGGCTTCTCCAATGCCAAGGCCCGGCGGGAACTGGGCTGGGAGCCGCGCTACGCGTCGTGGCGCGAGGGGTTCGAGAAGGGGCTGAAGTGATGCGGGCCGAATCGGCGCGGGCGGAATCGGTGGGGGCGGAATCGGCGCGGGCGGCGGAGTTCGAGGACCTGCGGCCGCTGCTGTTCTCGATCGCGTACCGGATCCTGGGCAGCGTGAGCGAGGCGGAGGACGCGGTCCAGGACACCTGGCTGCGCTACGAGGCCGCCGGGACCTCGCCCGCCTCGCCCAAGGCGTACCTGTCGGCCGCCGTCACCCGCGTCTCCATCGACGTGCTGCGCTCCGCCCGCTTCCGGCGCGAGGAGTACGTGGGGGAGTGGCTGCCGGAGCCGCTGCTCGCCGACCCCTACGACGACCCGGCGCGCTCGGCGGAACTGGCCGACTCCGTCTCGACGGCCGCCCTGTTGCTGCTGGAACGGCTCAGCCCGCTGGAGCGCGCCGTCTTCGTGCTGCGCGAGGTCTTCGGTTTCGGCTTCCCCGAGGTCGCCTCCGCCGTCGGCCGCTCCGAGGCGGCCTGCCGTCAGCTCGCGGTACGGGCCAGGCGGCACATGGACGAGGGCCGCCCGCGCTTCGAGGCCGACCGGCGGGAGCGGGAGAAACTGGCGGGACGGTTCTTCGACGCGCTGCGCGAGGGCGACGTCGAGGCGCTGCGTGACGTGCTTGCCGCGGACGTCCAGGTCGTCGGCGACGGCGGCGGCAAGACCCCGCAGTTCGCCCGCGCCATCAGCGGCGTCGAGAATGTGACGCGCCTGCTCGCCACCACCTTCCCCTGGTTCTTCCGCATCGACGTGACCATCGAGTCCCACGAGATCAACGGCCAGCCGGGCATGATCTTCCGCGACCGCGACCGCAAGGTGCTCAACGTGTGGACGCTCGACGTGCTCGACGGCCGCATCCAGATGATCAACTCCGTCAGCAACCCCGACAAGCTCGGGCACCTGGGCCCGGTCGGCGACGCGTGGGCGGTCTACCGCGAGTGGAACGCGGCCCGCCGCCCGTAGCGCCCCCGCCCTTGTCGCCCCCGCCCTTGTCGCCCCGGCTCCGTCGTCCCGGCTCCGTCGGCCCCCGTCACCTACGGTCCAGGTCGAGGTCGCGGCGCAGACGCGTCAGGGCGCTGCGGACACGGGACTTGGCCGTGCCCAGCGGGATGCCGAGCGTCTCCGCGACCTCCTGGTGGCTGCGCTCGGCGTAGAACGCGAGGTGGATCGCCTCCCGTTGCAGATCGGTCAGCACGCTCACCCCGCGCCGTACCGCCGCCTGCCGCATGCGCCGCTCGACGATGTCCAGGACGTTGTCGCCGGCCGGCAGCCGCGTCCTGCGGGCCGCCAGGTCCTCACTGCGCAGCAGTACGGCGTTGCGCCGGATCCAGTCGACGGCACGGCGGTGCGCGATGGTGACGATCCAGCCGCGTACGCTCCCCTGCTCCGGCCGGTACAGCGACGCCTTCGCCCACACCTCGGCCATGACGTCCTGGGCGATGTCCTCGGCTTCGGCGCGCAGCCGCACCCGCCGCTGGACCAGCGACCTGACCATGGGAAAGAGCAGCGTGTACAGCGCGGTGAACGCCTCCTGGTCGCCGCGCCCCGCCGCCAGCATGTGCTGTTCGAGGCCGTCGCTCTCCCAGGACGCCGCCTCCGGCGGCAACGGCGGACGCGTCGGACCTGCGTCCGGCATTCGGCTCACCTCCTCAGCGCCCGGCGCTGAACCGGGTGCCGTGCGGACCAAGGGGAGTTCGTAGCCCGGGTCCTCAGGTATGGCCGCTGCGCCCGATGGCCACCTGAAAGGAGGTACGGACGTACGGATGTACGGGCGCCGTGGCATGGTGCCCGTCGGCCGTCCGCCGGGGTCATGGGCGGAGTCGGGGGCCGGTGGCGCGCTCAGCGCCGGGTGAGGTCGCCGTAGAGGGTGTCCCAGGCGTCGTCCTGACGGCTGGCCGGTTTTCCGTCGCAATAGGGCAGCGCGTGCTGGGCCGTGTAGTAGCGGAGCATCGACAGTACGGCCATCGGGTCGCTGTTCTTGCCCGCCGTGTAGTCGCGGTCGGGCAGCGTCGCCTGGTGGACGCGGCAGGTCGGGCGCGGGCTCGCGGGGCCGGTGACCAGCGCTCCCGTGTGCCGGTCGGCGGTGCAGGAGGTGAGCGCGAGCGCGAGGACGGCGGCGGTCAGGGCGGCGCCGAGGAGGGCGGCCGGGCGGGAGGCCGTACGCGGTGTCGTACGCGTGGCCGTGCGGGAGGCCGTGCGGGTGGTCGTAGGCGAGGTTGTGCGCATGGTTCTGTCCTTGTGGCGTCCGTGGGACAACGGGTTCGGGTGTTGTCGATCCGTCAGAGGGGCATCGCACGCAGGGCGGTTCCCACGCCCACGGCGAGAATGAGCAGCGCGGTGCCCAGGGGGGTGAGGCGACCGCTCCACGCGCCGACGGCGTGCCATCTCCCGCCGTTCAGCGCGGGGAAGCGGTCCCTGAGCGTCAGCAGGAGCAGGCCCGCGGCGGCGAGGGTGGCGGCCATGCCGAGGCCGTAACAGACGACGAGCAGCACGCCGAACGCCGTACGGCCGAGGGCGATCGAGCCCAGCAGGACGACCAGCGCCGAGGGGCTGGGGACCAGGCCGCCCGCGATGCCGATGCCGATGAGACCGCCGCGCTTGCGGGTGCCGCCCGCGGAGTGGGAGTGGTGATGGTGGCCGTGGCCGAAGAGGCCGTGGCGGTGCGGGTGTTCGTGGGCGGTGTGATCGTCGGTGTGGTGCGGGTGGTGACCGTCGTGGCCGTGGCCGTGGTCGTGCTCGTGCTCATGGCCGTGGTCGTGTTCGGGGGCCTCCGGTTCGTCCAGGACCGCGACCGGCGTGGTGGCGACGGCCGTGGCCACCGTGGCCGCGCTCTGCTGGGTGACGACCTCGGCGCCCTCGGGGACCTCGACGAGCGGACCGGACGACGGGTGCGGGTGCTGGTGCTCAGCCCCGTGTCCGTGTCCGTGATCGTGGCCGTGGCCGTGGCCGTGCCCGTGCCCGTGGCCGTGTGAACCGTGAGCGCCGTCCCCCGCGTGCCCGTGCTCCGCCTGCCGCGCCCGGAAGACCCGGATCGCCGACGGCAGCAGCCACAGACCGGCCGCGGTGATGACGATCCCGCTGACCGTACCGAGCCAGGCCAGGACGTCCTCGCCGACGAGCGCGGAGGACACGCTGAGCGCGATGCCGAGGACGAGCACGGAGGCGGTGTGGGTCAGCGTCACGGTGCCCGCGACCGTGACGGCGTCGCGCGGACGTCCCTGACGGCCCGCCAGATACGCGGCCATGATGGTCTTGCCGTGACCGGGCAGCGCCGCGTGCCCCGCGCCCAGCACCATGGCCATCAGCACGGCGAGCAGCCCGACGGGAAGGGTGAGCCGGTCGTGGTCGGTGAGCGCGCCCAGCCGCCGGTCGAGGGCGGCGTACCAGGACGAGGGCCAGCCGGTGCCGGGCGCGACGGCCGCGGCGGCCCCGGGCCCCGAGCCCAGGACGAGCCGCGTACTGCGCTGGTCCAGCGGGTCGGCGAGCAGGTCCGCCGGATACGCGCGCAGCTCGCGCGAGACCGAGACGGCCGGGACGTCGGAGGAGCCGATGCGTACGCCGTCCCCGTGCGCGGTGATCTCGTGCCAGCCGATCCGGCTGCTGTCCACGCCGGTGGCCAGCGCGATCGTGTCACCGCGGCCGGGGGAGGCGGGCGCGGACAGCCGGCACTCCAGCCGTCCGGTGTCGAGCCCGGCCTGTCCGGGCACCAGCCGGAAGGACGCGGCCGTCAGCCCGAACCGCAGGGCCTTCGCCCGCCGCGCGTCCCCCGCGCCGCCCCCGTTCCCCGAACCGTCTGTCCCGCCGGTACCGTCGCTGAGCGTCGCGACGATGCCGCGCGCCAGGCCGGTGCAGGCGGTGTGCGCGTGGGCCGCGGCCTCCGCCGCGCTCAGGGTGCCGTCGTGGTCGGTGTCCATGGCGGCCTTGGCCTGGAGCGTGGGGATCTCGGCGGTGTCCACGACGGCGAGGTCGTCGATCCGGTCGGGGCGTACGGTCAGACCGTCGTACCGGTTGACGGTGAAGTTGCCCAGCGGGTGGGCGGAGACGGCCGGGGCGGCCAGCCACAGCAGCGAGGGCACCGCCACCAGCAGCAGGGCCGCGGCGCGCCGGGCACGGATCGGGGTCGTCATCGCTGTCCCTGCCGTCCTCGCGGTGGTTGTGCCGCCGGTTCCTTCTGATCCTTCCGAAGGGCGGTCAGCCGGGCGCGCGCGTCCGGCGCGTACAGCGGCGAGAAGGCCGGATTGGCGGCCAGCGCCCCGGCCAGGTCCGTACGCGCCGCCTCGTCGTCGCCGAGCGACTGCTCGATCACGCCCCGGTGGTAGCGCAGCAGCGCGTCCCGCCAGCCGAGCCGGTTCGCCTGCTCGGCCAGCGGCAGCGCGTCGCCGTCACGGCCCGCCCGGTGCAGCGCCCAGCTCAGCGCGTCCGCGACCAGCACACTGTGCCGCCGGTCCCACTCGGAACTCAGCAGCTTCACCGCGAGGTCCGCGTCGCCGTGATCGGCCTGGTACTGGCCGAGGTTGAGGTCGTCCACCACGCCATTGGCCGCGAACAGCTTCTGCTCCGCCTCCAGCACCCCGTACTGCGCCCTGGCTTCCGGCGCCCGGCCCAGCGACTCCAGCAATTCGCCGAACTCCAGCACATATTGCGGCTGCGGCACTCGGTCGATCGCCGTCCGGTAGTCCGTGACCGCCTGGTCCGTCCGCCCGAGCGCCGCCTCCGCCCTGGCCGCGCCCGCCAGCGACGCGGTGTACGTCGGATCCAGCGCGAGCGCCGTCCGGTACTCCCGCAACGCTTCACCCGTACGGCCGGTGTTGAAGGCCAGTTCGCCCAAGTAGTGGTGGCAGAAAGCCTGATCGGCCGCCGTCGTCGCGTCCTGGAGCGCCCGCCGCAGCGCCTGCTCCGCGTCCGCGGTCTGTCCGTGCAGCTCGAAGGTGTACGACGCCCGGGTGAACGACGCCGTCGACGGGTGCAGATCGAGCATCCGCTGTACGGCGTCCTGCGCCGCGCTGTCCTCACCCAACTGGGTGAGCGCGTCATTGAGCGCGCCGTACGGCGCCCAGGCGTACGGGTCGTCGCTGATCGCCTTGTCCGCCCACGTCCTGGCCTGCGCGAACTGGTGCCGTGCGTTGGCCAGTCCGGCCATTCCGGTGAGCGCGGCGGTGTTGTGCAGCGGCTGGAGCGCGAGCGACTTGCGCAGCGCCGCCTCGGACTTCGGGTACAGCGTCGGATCGACGTCGAGCCGGGCCTGTTCGACGTATTCGGAGCCGAGCTGGGCCCAGGAGGAGGCGTCGTTCGGCTGTGCGCGCAGCGTGCTCTGGAGCTTGGCGACGATGGCGTCCACGCTCAACGGCGCCGCCCGCGTGCCGGAGTCCTGGCCGGAACCCGTACCGGAACCCGTACCGGAACTCGTACCGGAGTTCTGGCCCGGGACCGCGTCGGAAGGCGGCGGGGACGAGGTGCCGCCCGAGCGCTCCAGCGCTGCGAAGCCGGTCAGGCCCGCACAGAGCACGGCGGTGGTGGCGATCAGGGCGAGGCGGCGCATGGGGGTCTGTTTTCTCCGCTCGGGACGAACAGGGGCTCCGGCCGGTCGGACGGGTGGGGCGGTCGGACCGGAGGAGAGGGACCCGGCGTGGGCCTGTCAGGTGCCCACGCCGGGTGGCTTGCTCAGCCGGCCTGGTTGACCGAGCCGGTGTAGGGCAGCGCGACGTACGGGAAGGTGCCGGCGAAGGGGACGCCGGGTCCGTTCACGCCGTCACCCGCGGCGAGCGCCTGGATCAGGTGGCCGGGGGTCGCGCCCTCCAGCGCCTGGATCGCGATGTCCACGACGTCGTCACCGAGGCGGCGGCCGTTGGGGTAGCCCTGGAAATCGCCGTTCAGCACGCCGAGACGGTCCGGCTTCGCGGTGACCGGGGTGGACATGTTCAGCCGCAGCTCCTCGGCGGGGACGAACCGCTTCTTGTTGACGTCCTGGTTCATGAGCTGCGAGTTGAGGTCCACGGCCAGCGGGCCGTTCGCCGCCTTCGCGATACCGGTCAGGAAGATCTCCTGAAGGTCCTTGCGCGGCGTCGCGGGCGCCGGGATCCCGTAGATCGACTGGATCAGCATCGGCAGCTCGGGGTCGAGCACCTTCGCCACGATCTTGGGCTGGTTGTGGTCCTGCGACGGCGGCAGCGCGTTGAACGCGTTCTTCAGACCCGCGGGCACCACCGCCTCGTTCACCAGCGGGTTGCCGAGCCGCGAGACCTGCACGTACGGGCCGCTGGCCGTCTGCTTGCCCGGGGAGAGGTTCATGGTGCGGCGCGAGGTGGTGCTCCACACGCCGATCACCGGGTTGCGCTTGGGGTTGCAGTTGAGCGCCAGCGCGGACTTCGGGACCTGGATCGCCAGGGTGTTGACGTTGTAGCCCTTGAGCGTGTTGTGCCCGGTCTCCGACAGATTCCCGCCGTAGAGCAGGTCGAAGACGCGCAGGTCGAGGAAGAACGGGTCCGCGGCCTGCGAGGCCACCGTCTGCCCGCCGCCGGGCAGCTTCCGCGTCGCCTGGCCGCGCAGCCGCCCGTAGTTCGGCATCGACGCCTTGCCGACGTTCGACGGCGTGGCGATGCCGTCCTTCACCAGCGTGACCGGGCGCTTGCCCGCGCGCAGTTCCTGGAGCGTGTAGTGCTGGCGGAACAGCAGCGTCTTGTCGTTGAGGTTGTTCACCACGCCGTTGTTGTACAGGAATGTCTTGTCACCGCGCCGGTCCTCGTTGCGGAAGGTCCAGCGGTACGTGAGGTCCGCCTTGCCGGTGCCCTGGCTGTCGATATTGATGTCGTACTGGGCGTCGGTGGCGAACGGGTAGAAGTTCGGCCCGCCGTTGGGCTCCTGGAACGGGTACCAGTTCGCGACCAGCGTCACCGTGTCCGACTTGTCAGGACTGGAGAACGCGTAGAGGTCGGTGTTGTCGACCTGTGGGTCCGCCGCGATCAGCGGCGCCTCGCGGTGGCTGGACGCCTGGCCGACGCCCGTACCGGGACCGGCCAGCGCCGCTCCCGCGATCGCCGTGCCGAGCGTCAGCAGCAGCGCTGCCGACTTCCACCGGCCGACGATGCCCGGTGTTCTGCGTGAACTCATGGGTGGTCTTTCTGTGGGGGTGAAGAGTCCGGCCTCGGGACCGGTCCCTGCACCCCGTTCGTCTCCAAGGGAGGTGCCGGATTGCCCGAAAGAGGTTTTTGTCCCCGATCGGGCGAATATGCGGATACGGATACCGGAGATGCGCCGTCCGGCTTGGCGATGGTGCCGACGTTGACGACGCGTCATGTCGTGCGCGGCGCAGGGCGTCTCCGGTGGTGCGCGGCGCAAGGCGCTCCGGGTGTCCCGGGCATACGGACATACGTATGCCATATGTCCGTATGCCCGAACGCGGAGTTACCACCGTAAAGAGGTCATGCGCACACCCGTACCAATCCGCGCCCCCCGCCGCTCCGAATGCCAGTGCGGAGGCACCCGCCTCCGGTCGCGGAGCCGACGCCACGCCGACTCCGCGGGTCCGCGAGTGAAGGGCAGCACCACCATGCGATCCACCAGCGCACGTGTCGTGACCGCGATAGCAGTCGCCGCGATCCCGTTGGCTTTCCCGGCGGCGGCGTGGGCGGCACCGACGGACACCGACGTCCCCTGGACCACGTACCAGGCGTCGCTGGACCCGATCACCGCCAACCACGTCACGGGCAGCGGTACGGCGATGATCCAGCTCTCCGGCAACACCGCGAAGATCACCGTCACCGCTTCGGGCCTGGTCGGCGGCGGCTCCCCGCACGCCATGCACGTCCACGTCGACGGCGCCGGTGTGTGTCCCAAGCCGTCCGAGGCCAAGGACCACAACGGCCACAGCTCGATCAACGTCGCCGACGCCATGAAGGACTACGGCATGATCGGCACCTCGCTCACCACCAGCGGCGACAGCACCCCCAAGAGCGCCCTGGCCGTCGACCGCTTCCCGGCCGGTTCGAGCTTCAAGTACAGCCGCACCCTCGAAGTCACCGACAACGTCGCCGCGAACCTCAAGTCCGGCAAGGCCGTCCTCGTCGTCCACGGCATCGACTACAACGGCAACGGCAAGTACGACAACGTGCTCGGCGCGAGCGAACTCGACAAGACCCTGCCCGCCGAGGCCACCGACCCCGCCCTGTGCGGCGCCTTCAACGTCTCCCAGATGACCTCGATGCCCGGCGGCGGCGCGGACACCGGTGACGGCGCCACGCAGGCCGGCACCGGCATCCACACCGGCATGGTCGCGGGCGGCAGCGCCGCCGCCCTGGTCGGCCTCGGCATCGGCGGCTTCGCCCTGCGCCGCAGGGGCGTCACGACCCGATGAGTGACGACGCCGCCGCTCCGCACGAGGACGGCCCGGACGACGCCGGCCGTACGGACGACACCGTACGTACGACCGGCGCCGGCCGCACCGGCCGTGTGGGCCGCACACGACGTACGGCGGTCATGCTCGTCGTCCTCGCGGTGGCCTGCGTCGCCGCGGGGGTCACCGCCGTACTCGCCGGGACCAGCGGGGGCGGCGGCAACCCGCCGCCGCAGCCGGGCCCGGCCGTCGCCGGGAGCACACCGCAGGACGACATGTCAGGTCACGAGATGTCCGGCCACGACATGACGGCGATGCCCGCCCCGCCGAGCGGCGGCGCCTCGGCCGACCCGGCCAGCCCGACACCCACCCGGCCCGGCACGCTGCCCGCGTCCAAGCCGGTCGCCCTCGACATCCCGTCCATCGGCGTCCACTCCGACCTGCTGGACCTGGGCCTCAACAAGGACGGCAGCCTGGAGGTCCCCTCCAAGCCGCTGCGCGCGGGCTGGTACCGCAACTCGCCCACCCCCGGCCAGACCGGACCCTCCGTCATCCTCGGCCACGTCGACTCCAAGGAGACCGGCCCCGCCGTCTTCTACCGGCTCGGCGCGATGAAGCCCAAGCAGCAGATCCGCGTCACCCGCGCCGACCACAAAGTCGCCGTCTTCACCGTTGACGCCGTCCGCTCCTACGAGAAGGCCCAGTTCCCGACCCTCGACGTCTACGGCAACACCGCCGACGCCGAACTCCGGCTCATCACCTGCTCCGACTGGAACGCGCGCACTCACTCGTACGAGGGAAACACCGTCGTCTTCGCACACCTCGCGACCTGACGCCCGTGCGACGCCGTATTGACATCCTCTGATCATCTGACCGCGTTGACCGCGGAGCACAACCAACCCGACGGGTCGACTGTCGGACGGGGTGGGACACCACGGGCGGTGTCCCACCCCGTTTCGCACAGGAGGAACGTTCCTTGGTCTCCTTGGTCTCCCTGGTCTGTCTGCTGTCTCTCCGCACCGGGCGCCGCCGTCTCGTCGCCGCGACCGCCACCGTCCTCGCCGCCACTCTTGGCGCGGGTGCGCTGACCGCCACGGCCACGGCCACGGCCTCCGTGGGTGCGACGCGGGCGCCCGCCGTGCCGTCCGGGGTGAGCGGCCCGCTCCCGCTGCCGATGACGCCCGGCGCCACGCTGGCGTCCGCGGGCACCCAGGGCTTCTGGACGTACATCCCGCACGACGCGGACGACGGCAAGCTCCGCTGGACCCCGTACGGCGGCGGCCCGATCCGCGACCTGCGCTTCGACACCGTCAACGGCATCGCCGAGATCTCGGGGGACACGGTCGTCACCACGAGCGACAGGCTCGGGAGCAACGTGCTGGACATGCCCACCGGCACCTCCTTCGCACTGCGGCCGGTCGGCGACGGAATCGACAGCCTCTACGGGGGCGTCGCGGGCCGGGCGCTGTTCGTCCGCGGCGCCACGAAGCTGTGGGTCGAGACCGCGGACGGGTCAACCCGCGCCGTGCGGGGCCTGCCCGAGGGGACCGACTACGGGCGGGTGCGGCCGGGCGACGCGACCCACGGCCTGGTCCCCACCGGGACCGGGGAGGGCGAACGGCGCGTCGGCCTCATCGACCTGACCACCGCTGCCCTCACCTTCCCCTACCCGCGGCAGGCGCGGAATCCGGTGATCTCCGGCAACCGCCTCGCCTGGGTCGAGGACGACACCGCCGCGAACACGCTCCGGGTGGTCGTCCGCGACCGGACCACCGGCACCGACACCACGGTCCCCGTGCCGGGCGTGAAAGCCGGTACGGACCTGGCCGTCGGACTGCTCGGCGACTGGGTGACGTACGGGACGACGGCCCTGCGCGTCGGGACCGGCCAGAAGGTCGCCTTCCTCGACCGCGCCGACGCCTCGTACGCCGTCCCCGACGGCGCCGCGCGGATCGTCCAGGGCAGCGACTCCGCCCAGGGAGCGGGCGTCTTCCGCGTCGCCCTCGACCCGAACGGCCGGCCGGCCGCGCGGCTCCTCGCGCACGCGGGTACCCCGACCTCCGCCCTGCACGACTTCGACAACGACGGTCTCCCCGACCTGCTGGGCCGCGACGCCTCGGGCGGGCTGTGGCGGGACAGCGCAGCGGACGGGCGCCGGCGGGCGCGGATCGGCGGCGGCTGGCAGATCTACGACAAGCTCGAGACCGTCGGCGACATCGCGGGGAAGAACAGCCCCGACTACCTTCCCGAACTCGTCGCCCGCGACAAGGACGGGGTCCTCTGGCTCTACTCGGGCCGCGAGGACGGCGGTCTCACCCCGCGCGTCCGCGTCGGCGGCTGGCAGACGTACACCCGTCTCACCGGCGGCAGCGACCTCACCGGCGACGGCCGCCCGGATCTCGTCGCGGTCGACACGACCGGAATCCTCTGGCTCTACCGCAGCACCGGCAGCACGGCGCGCCCCTTCGAGCCCCGCGTGCGCGTCGGCACCGGCTGGACCGGCTACGACCAGCTCACCGCCGTCGGCGACCTCGCGGGCGGACCCGCGGGCGACCTCGTCGCCCGCGACAAGGACGGCGTCCTGTGGCTCTACCTCGGCACGCCCGACGGCACCTTCGAACGCCGCACCCGGATCGGCTCAGGCTGGCAGACGTACTCCCAGCTCATCGGCGCCGGCGACGTCGACCACGACGGCAAGGCCGACCTCTTCGCCTACCAGGCCGCCACCAAAACCGTCTTCCTCTACTCCGGCACCGGCGACCCCGCCCGCCCCTTCGCCCCCCGCGCGATCTCCGACGCCCACACGGGCAACGCGTACGACAACATGAGCTGACCGGCCGGATCCCCCTACGGCGGGCAGCCTCCGTGCGGACTTCGTGCAGCCTCCGTGCAGCCTTCCGCGATCAAAAAGGCCCTCCCGCTCGCCAGCGGGAGGGCCTCTCATGGCTGTGACCTGCTACTTCCGATGTGCCCCAGGCAGGATTCGAACCTGCGACACCAGCTTTAGGAGAGCTGTGCTCTATCCCCTGAGCTACTGGGGCGGGGACAGGCGCCAGTGTAGCGGGTCGGCGGTGGCCGGTCGGGGGCCCGGGGGCGGGGGCGGAAGGCCGGTTCGTCAGCCGAGGGCCTTGAGGATTTCGGCGGCCAGGGGACCGGCGGAGGCGGGGTTCTGGCCGGTGTGCAGATTGCGGTCGGTGACGGTGTGCGGCGCCCAGGGCGCGCCTTCCTGGAAGTCGGCGCCGAGCTGGACGAGCCGGTCCTGGAGGAGCCAGCGGGCCTTGTCGGCGAAGCCCGCCTGGGTCTCCTCGACGTTGGTGAAGCCGGTCAGCCGGTAACCGGCGAAGGGGGAGGCGCCGCCGGGCCCCGTGGCGGTGGCGAGCAGCGCGGCGGGCGCGTGGCAGACGATGCCGAGCGGCTTGCCCGAGGCGAGGGCCGCGTTGAGCAGGGCGCCGGACACGGCGTCGGCCGACAGGTCCTCCATCGGGCCGTGGCCGCCGGGGTAGAAGACGGCGTCGTAGCCGTCGAGCGAGACGTCCGCCAGCTCCACGGGGTGCTGGAAGGCGGCGATCCCGGCCAGTTCGGCCTCCATCGCCGCCGCGCCCTCCTCACCGCCGTTGAACTCGGGCGCGAGGCTCCCCCGGTCCACCGTCGGTACGACCCCGCCCGGCGTCGCGGCGACGACCTCGTGGCCCGCCTCGGTGAAGACCCGGTACGGGACCACGGCCTCCTCGGCCCAGAAGCCGGTCGGGTGCGCGCTGCCGTCTGCGAGCGTCCAGTGGGTGGCTCCGGTCAGGACGAACAGGATCCTTGCCATGGAGGTGGTTCTCTCTTCCGTGTCGCTGGGGGCGGGTGGGCTGGGTGGGGGCGGCCGTTCCCAACGTACGCCGAGGCGGGGGCTTACGCCGGGGGTGGCGGGGGCCAGGGTGCGGCGGGGCCCGGGTGCGGGGGGCCGGGTGCGGCGGGGAGGGGGGAATAGGTAGGGTGGCCGGAATGTTCGGGATGTTGAATGCTCAACCAAACAGGGTGAGTGGGACAGGACGGTGGGTGTGATGCAGTTCGGGATCTTCACGGTCGGCGACGTCACGACGGACCCGACCAACGGACGGACGCCGAGCGAGCACGAGCGGATCAAGGCGATGGTGACCATCGCGCGCAAGGCCGAGGAGGTCGGCCTGGACGTCTTCGCGACCGGCGAGCACCACAATCCGCCCTTCGTGCCGTCCTCGCCCACCACCATGCTCGGCTACATCGCGGCCCGCACCGAGCGCATCGTGCTGTCCACCTCCACCACGCTGATCACCACGAACGACCCGGTGAAGATCGCCGAGGACTACGCGATGCTCCAGCACCTGGCGGACGGCCGCGTCGACCTGATGATGGGCCGCGGCAACACCGGGCCGGTCTACCCGTGGTTCGGCAAGGACATCCGGCAGGGCATCCCGCTCGCCGTCGAGAACTACGCGCTGTTGCACAAGCTGTGGCGCGAGGACGTCGTCGACTGGGCGGGCAAGTTCCGTACGCCGCTCCAGTCGTTCACCTCGACGCCCCGCCCGCTGGACGGCGTGCCCCCCTTCGTCTGGCACGGCTCCATCCGCAGCCCGGAGATCGCCGAGCAGGCCGCGTACTACGGCGACGGCTTCTTCCACAACAACATCTTCTGGCCCATGGAACACACCAAGAAGATGGTCGACCTCTACCGCCGCCGCTTCGCGCACTACGGGCACGGCACCGAGCAGCAGGCCGTCGTCGGCCTCGGCGGCCAGGTGTTCATGCGCCGCGACTCCCAGGCCGCGGTACGGGAATTCCGGCCGTATTTCGACAACGCCCCGGTCTACGGGCACGGGCCGTCGCTGGAGGACTTCGCCGAGCAGACACCGCTGACCGTCGGCTCCCCGCAGCAGGTCATCGAACGCACCCTGACCTTCCGCGACGCCGTCGGCGACTACCAGCGCCAGCTCTTCCTCATGGACCACGCCGGTCTGCCCCTCAAGACCGTCCTCGAACAGCTCGACCTGCTCGGCGAGGAGGTCGTCCCCGTCCTGCGCGCCGAATTCGCCAAGGGCCGCCCGGCCGAGGTGCCCGACGCCCCCACCCACGCCTCGCTGCTCGCCCGCCGCGACGCCGACACCACCGACGACGTCCTGGAGGTCCGGGCATGACGCACCACCCGATCGAGCGCCGCCAGCTCGCCGTCGTCACCGCCGGTCTCAGCCAGCCGTCGTCCACCCGGCTGCTGGCCGACCGGCTGACGGAGGCGGTACGCCGCCACGTAGACGTCGACGGTGCCGTGGACAGTGACGTGGACGTACGGGTCATCGAGCTGCGGGGCCTGGCCAACGACATCGCGCACAACATGCTCACTGGCTTCCCGGCGCATCATCTGCGCGACGCAATCGATTCGGTGACCGGCGCTGACGGCCTGATCGCCGTCACCCCGGTGTTCACCGGTTCCTACAGCGGCCTGTTCAAGTCGTTCTTCGACATTGTCGACAAAGATGCACTGGCGGGCACCCCGGTACTGGCCGCCGCCACCGGCGGCACCGCCCGCCACTCCCTCGTCCTCGAACACGCCATGCGCCCGCTGTTCGCCTACCTGCGCGCGATTGTCGTACCGACCGCCGTATACGCGGCCTCCGAGGACTGGGGCACGGCAGACAGCGGCAGCGGCAATGGGAGCAGCAGCGCCATCGACGGCACCCTCGCCGCCCGCATCGACCGCGCGGGAGCCGAACTCGCCGCACTGATGAACTCCCGACCGTCCCGCCCGGCGCAGGCCGGGGGCGCGACCGCGGACGCCGATACGGGCGCCGATACGGACGCCGGCACGGATGCCGGTGCCGACGACGAGGTCGTGCCGTTCGCCGAGCAGTTGGCGGCACTCGGCGTGCGAGGGTGACGGCGCCACAAGGGTGACCGCGCGACGGACCCGGGGCGATGGATACGACGACGGCGTCAACTACGACGTCAACGCCCCGGATCCGCGCTCAGCCCCGTCGGTCGTATCAACGGCCGGACGCTCGTCCAGGAACTCGATGACCGCGAGCCCCGCCACCGCCACCACCACGATCCAGAAGATCACCATGCCGGTCGGATACGGCCACAGCGCCAGGACCACCGACGCGACCGCGACGACGACCCACCGCAGCCAGACGCGGAAACGGCCCACCCACGGCCCCACCGGCCCGGTCGACCGCACCCCCGCCGCCTCCCGCACCGCCGCGATCCCCGACTCCCACATCGTCCGCACCCGTACCGCCCACTGCCCCGAACCGCTCAGCCACGCCCCCAGCGCCACCACCACCCCCAGTGTGATCACCATCCGAACGCTCGCCCGCAGAAAACGCACCACCTGGTCGTAGATCGCCGCGGCGGCCGCATGGTGCACATCGGGAGAGAGGTGGTCGAGGTAGAAGGTGCGGAAGAGGGCGAGCGCGATGCCGAGCACGGCCACCCCCGCCGCGACGCCCAGCGCGGCGGCGACCAACGCGCGGCGACGCCGGGCGGCCAGCAGCACCCCGACGCCCGCGATGACGACGGTGATCACCGGCAGCCAGTCCCCGGCCAGTTGCAGCGCCCGGAAACCGGTCTTCACCCGCCCGATCTCGTCCGACTTCAGCAACGTGAAGTCGGTGTGCACGTCGGGCAGCCGCCCGGCGACCTTCAGCCCGCGGTCCACCAACTGCTGCTTCACCCCGGCCACCACCGGCGCGAGATCGAGCGTCACGGTGTTGTGCTCGACCTGCACCGCCGAATCGTTACTGCCGGTCAGCGCGTCGACGACCGTCGCATGCGCCTTCCGGTTCAGCTCCTCCCAGATCGTCGAGAAGGCACTGCTCGACACGAACGTCGCCACCGTGCCGTGCACGAAATCCGTCACCCCCGACGAGATCGGGCCGCTGATTCCGCCCAGCGCCGCCTTCACCCCCGGCAGATCCGAGGGCGCCACGCTCGACAACAGCGAGTCGAGATCGATCCGCTCCATGACGGCCGACGTCACCTGATCGGTGACGGCCGCCCGCACCTGCGGGTTGTCGGCGAGCGGCGCCATCGTCGCCACATAGCGGTCGGTGTCGCCGACAATGTCGGCGGCCCACACCGCCACCGCGCTGAGCGGCGCCAGCACCGCGGCCAGTGTGATGAGCAGCGCGGAGAAGAACGACCGCACCCGGTGCCGCGACCGCGTCCCCGCCAACCGCGCCCGCAGCGCCGTCAACTCCGCGCGCTCGTCGTCACCCAACGGCCCCGACCCTGACGCGCCGTCCCCGGCGGCGGGTCCGTCGGCGGTCGCCGCCATCCACGTACCCCCTGCCTGTGCGGTTGCCGCCCGACCGGGCCGGTTCCTCTCAGGGAACGTGCTGCCGGGCGGGTGCGCGCGCGGAGCTGGTACGTCAGGGTTGTCGCTAAATCGCCTTTCGCGCGGTGTGTGACGGTGTGCGGCGCTACCTCAGCGCACGCGGTCGCGCTCATCGGGTCGCGCCATCCGGGTGACGCAGCGTTAGTCGTATGGGATGGGCGGTTACTGATCGTTGTGTCGGTGCCGCAGACCCGGTGAAGCGCGGGTCGCGCGGCGGTCAGGTTCGTGAAGGGCGTACCGCGTGATCACCACCCGTCTGCTGCTGGACAGGACAGGCACGGCCACCGCCGTGCGGGTCCCGGCCGTGCGGACGACGCCCGCCCACGCCGCCACCGCGGACCGCGGAGCGGCCGACCACTCCGTGACCGTCATCGCCACCCGGGACGGTCGTCCGATGGCGGTCGCGGTGGACTCCGAGGCCCGGCGGGCGACCACCGCCGCGGACGCGACGACCGACACCGAAGACGGAGGAGCCGCCGCGGCTCCGGTACGGGGATCGGACCGCGGCGGCTCCTCGGCACTCTCCCGGGGCCCTTGCGCCTTCCGGGCGACGGCTTCCCGCGTGGCGAGGCCGCTGAGCTGCGCCTAGCGTGGAATCGCCGGGGGGTGGTCGCGCCAAGGGAGATCTCCGTCATGGCCCGTAGCAGCCCGGACACCTCCGCTTCCGCCGCCGGCCTCGGCGGCGGCCCGCAGCCCCGTGGGAAGCCGGGCCGCAGCAGTGTCGTCGGCACCCCCTCCCACCGCTGGTGGGTGCTCGGCGTGATCGGCCTGGCGCAGCTCATGGTGGTCCTCGACGCCACCATCGTGAACATCGCGCTGCCCTCCGCCCAGACGGCCCTCGGCTTCACCGACGGCAACCGTCAGTGGATCGTGACGGCGTACGCCCTCGCCTTCGGCTCGCTGCTGCTGCTCGGCGGCCGTCTCGCCGACCTGGTCGGCCGCAAGAGAATCTTCCTGATCGGCCTGACGGGCTTCGCGCTCGCCTCCGCGATCGGCGGCGCCGCCCCCAACTTCGGCGTGCTGGTCACCGCCCGCGCCCTCCAGGGCATGTTCGGCGCCCTGCTCGCCCCCGCGGCCCTCTCCTTGCTCACCACGACCTTCACCATCCCCAAGGAGCGCGCCAAGGCGTTCGGCATCTACGGCGCCATCGCGGGCGCGGGCGGCGCCGTAGGTCTGCTGCTCGGCGGTGTGCTGACCGAATACCTCGACTGGCGCTGGTGCCTGTACGTCAATCTGATCTTCGCCACGATCGCGTTCATCGGCGGCGTACGACTGCTGCAAGGCGGCACCCTGCCCGACCGTCCCAAGCTCGACATCCCCGGCACCGCCCTGGTGTCGGCCGGCCTGTTCTGCATCGTCTACGGCTTCTCCAACGCCGAGAAGCACCCTTGGAGCTCGCCGCAGACCTGGGGCTTCCTGGTGGCGAGCGTCGTCCTGCTGCTCGCCTTCGTCACCTGGCAGCGCCGTGCGGCGCACCCCTTGCTGCCGCTTCGGGTGGTGACCGACCGGGACCGGGGCGCGTCGTTCCTGGCGATGTTCATCTCCGGCGGCGGGATGTTCGGCGTCTTCCTGTTCCTGACGTACTACCTCCAGCAGAGCCTGCACTACTCGCCGGTCTCCACCGGACTCGCCTTTCTTCCGATGATCGCCGTGATGGTGGTGACATCGGTGACCACCACCAATGTGCTGGTGCCGCGCTTCGGCGCCAAGCCGATCGTGCCGACCGGCATGGCCCTGGCCGGCATCGCCATGGCGTGGATGACCGCGCTCGACCTGCACAGCACCTATCCCGCGCACGTACTGCCGCCGCTGCTGATCCTCGGCCTCGGCCTCGGCTCGATCTTCGCCACGGCGATGAACCTCGCCACCGCGGGCGTACAAGCGCGGGACGCCGGTGTCGCGTCCGCCATGGTGAACACCTCGCAGCAGGTCGGCGGCTCCGTCGGCACCTCGCTGTTGAACACCCTCGCCACCAGCGCCGCCGCTAGCTACGTGGTCGGCAAGCAGAACACTCCCGCCGTCGCCGCGCAGGCTCAGCTGCACAGCTATTCGACCGCCTATTGGTGGGCGGCGGGCTTCTTCGCCGTCGGCACCGTGGTGACGGCCTTCCTCTACCGGCGCGGCAAGCCGCGCGCCCTGGCGCAGCCCAGCACGCTGCCCGACGATTCGCCCGCACCTGGTGACGCCGAACCCGACGCCCCGCCCGCCGCACATATGTGACGCCTCCCTCCCGCGTACAGCCGCTCACATCGTGGAATCCCGGGGCGGGAAGGTGGCGGATACAGCTACCGTGCCGTCATGACAGCCAACACCGTCGTGGCCGCTCTCGACGCCGTCAGCGTCCGCCGCTTCACCACCGGCCAGGTCATCCTCGACGACGTCAACTGGACCGTACGGTCCGGCGAGCACTGGGCGCTGCTCGGCGCCAATGGCGCGGGCAAGACGACGATGCTGCGCCTCATCGGCGCCCTCATGCATCCCACCTCCGGCACGGTCGACGTGCTCGGCCACCGTCTCGGCCGTGTCGACATGCGCGAATTGCGCGCGCACATCGGCCTGGTGTCGTCCTCGCAGAAGGTGCCGCTCGACGCCACCGCCCACACCGTCGTCCTGACCGGTCACACGGGCACGGTGCAGCCGCTGTGGCGCAAGTACGACGACGAGGTCCGCGAGCGCGCACACGAACTGCTGGCGGAGCTGGAGATCAAGGATCTGGCGGACCGGGCGTACGGGGTCTGCTCCGGCGGTCAGCGGGCCCGCGTCCTGGTGGCGCGGGCGCTGATGGCCGACCCGGCGCTGATGCTCCTCGACGAGCCCTTCAACGCGCTCGACCTGCCCTCCCGCGAGGACCTGATCGACGCCATGCACCGCCTCGCGCTCACCCGTACGGGTCTGGCGACCATCACCGTCACCCACCACCTGGAGGAGCTGTCGCCCGCGATCGGGCACGTACTGCTGCTCAAGGAAGGACGGGTGCTGACCTCGGGGTCCGCGCGGCAGGTGCTCACGGCCGAGTCGATGACCCACTGCTTCGGGCGGCCGATCGAGGTCAGCAGGCACGAGGGACGGTGGCTCGCCCGCTCCGGACGGCGCTGACCGTATGGGGTGACTTCACGGGCGCGAGGTTGACGTTCCCGCGGGTCGGTGACCGACCGTTTCAGCGCAGCCAGGGCAGGTCCGCCCGGTCCGGCTGGTGCAGGCCCTCGGCGATGACGCGGGAGATCTCCCCGAGTTGCGCCGTCTGCTCGGGGGTGAGCCGGTCGAAGATCGCGGAGCGGACGGCGGCGACGTGACCGGGCGCCGTACGCACCACCTCGTCGTAACCGGCGTCGGTGAGGACCGCGATCTGCCCGCGGCGGTCGGAGGGGCAGTCCTCGCGGCGCAGCCAGCCGTTCCCCTCCAGGCGGGCGACGGCGTGCGACAGCCGGGAGCGGGTGATCTTGGCGCGCTCGGCGAGCTCTGTCATGCGCATACTGCGGCCGGGCGTCTCGGAGAGCGTGCTGAGCAACGCGTAGTACATGTGCGGCATGCCCGCGTCGCGCTGGAGCTGACGGTCGAGGTGGTCTTCCAGCAACGTCGTGGCGTGCAGGTACGCCCGCCAGGTCGCCTGCTCGTCTTCGGTCAGCCATGTCATGGCGTTCATGGTACGTGCACTTCTTGAAGCTTCAATAAAACAGCGTGTCACGCCGTCGGTTCGCGACCGGGCGCGTCCGGCTCGCGCGACCGGACACCTCTCTGGTGAAGCCTTCCATCAAACCTGCCGGTGGTGTGACGTAGGTCACAAGCGTGACGGGAAATATCCGGGGACGCGCTCCCCGTTTAGACCAGGTGACCGCGAAACGGGGAGTGCTTGTCCGTTTCAACTGCGGGGCCCGTACCCCGTGAACGACCGCTGGATCGATCGGAAGGAGCCGCCCGCCGTGAGCCTCGACACTGTTGGTACGACCAGCGCCACCGCAACAACCAGCAGCACCAGGCCGCGTGCCGTGCGGCTGCGCGCGGACGCCACACGCAACCGCGAGCGCATCGTCGCCGCCGCCCGCGAGGCCATCGTGGAGTTCGGCCCGGACGTGCCGCTCGACGACGTGGCGCGCCGCGCGGGAGTGGGGAACGCCACGCTCTACCGGCACTTCACCGACCGCGCCGAACTGATCCGCCAGGTCACGCTCACCGTCATGGCCACGACCGCCGAGCGGGCCGAAGACGCCCTCGCTCAGGAGCCCGACGCCTTCGCCGCGCTGCGCCGCTTCGTCTTCGAAGCGGCCGAAGAGCGGATCGGGGCGCTGTGCCCGATGCTGTCGGACGCCTTCGACCGCCAGGACCCCGCCGTCACCCAGCAGATGGAACGGCTGGAGCGGTCGGTCAACGCCATCATGGAACGCGCGCAGAGCGCGGGCCTGCTCCGTACCGACATCGCCGTCGGTGACCTGATGGTCGCCCTGACGCAGCTCACCCGGCCGCTGCCGGGCACCGGCTGCATGGGCTTCGACCGCTTCGTCCACCGCCACCTGCAGCTCTTCCTCGACGGGCTGCGTGCCCCCGCCGGATCGGTACTCGCCGGGACGGCGGCCACCCTGGAGGATCTCAAAGCCGGAAACAAATAGTTCGCAACGCCCATGAACCGGGCGATAACGTAGGGAAGTTCACCGACTTACCGAAGCGCAGTTCACGGCCGCTCGACCGATGAACACCGCGACCGGACCCCGGATCCCGGACCACGATCCGCATCGTCCGGCGCCAGCTCGCTGACACACGTCCCCACGTCCTGTCACTCCGCATCCATTAGTGAGATCAGTTATGCCTGAAACACGCTTGCCCGATCCGAAGCGCTGGACAGCGCTGATATTCATCGCCATCGCTCAGCTCATGGTCGTGCTCGACGCGACCGTGGTGAACATCGCACTTCCCTCCGCCCAGGCCGACCTCGGCATCTCGGACGGCAACCGCCAGTGGGTCGTCACGGCCTACACCCTCGCCTTCGGTGGCCTGCTGCTATTCGGCGGCCGGATCGCGGACCTGTGGGGACGCAGGAACACCTTCATCGTCGGTCTGCTCGGCTTCGCCGCGGCCTCCGCACTCGGCGGCGCCGCCGTCAACACGGCGATGCTGCTCGGCGCCCGCGCCCTCCAGGGTGTCTTCGGCGCCCTGCTCGCGCCCGCCGCGCTGTCCCTGATCTCGGTGATGTTCACCGACGCCAAGGAGCGCGCCAAGGCGTTCGGCATCTACGGCGCCATCGCCGGCGCCGGCGCGGCCGTCGGCCTCATCCTCGGCGGTGTCCTCACCGAGTACCTGAACTGGCGCTGGGCGCTGTTCGTCAACATCTTCTTCGCCGTTGCCGCCGTCCTCGGCGCCATCGCCTTCATCCGCGAACCCGCCGAAGGCCGCAACCGCAACCGCCTGGACATCCCCGGCGTGGTCCTCGCCAGCACCGGTCTGGTCGCGCTCGTCTACGGCTTCAGCCGCGCCGAGTCCGACGGCTGGTCGTCCGGTGTGACCATCAGCCTGTTCGTCGCCTCCGTGGTGCTGCTCGCCTCGTTCGTGGCTGTCGAAGGCCGCGTCAAGGCCCCGCTGCTGCCGCTGCGCGTCATCACCGAGCGGAACCGGGGCGGCGTCTACCTGTCGCTGGGTCTCGCCATCATCGGCATGTTCGGCCTGTTCCTGTTCCTGACCTACTACCTCCAGCAGGTCATGGGCTACTCGGCGCTCAAGTCGGGCTTCGCGTTCCTGCCCATGGTCGGCGGTATGATCATCGGCTCCACGCAGATCGGCACCCGGCTGATGCTGCGGGTCCGGCCGCGCTTCCTGATGGCGCCCGGCTTCCTCGTCGCCGCCGTCGGCATGGGCATCCTCGCCCAGATCAAGGTCGACTCCAACTACGCCGAAATCCTGCTGCCCGGCCTGGTCCTGATGGGCCTCGGCATGGGTACGGCGTTCATGCCCGCCATGAGCCTTTCCGCGCACGGTGTGCGTCCCGAGGACGCGGGCGTCGCGTCCGCCATGGTCAACACCTCGCAGCAGGTCGGCGGCTCCATCGGCACCGCGCTGCTGAACACCCTCGCGGCCAGCGCCACCACCACGTGGATCGGCTCGCACGCCAAGAGCCCGGCCGACCTGAAGAACCAGTTGTTCGTCAACCAGGCCGCCGTCCACGGCTACTCGGTCGCCATCTACTGGGCCACCGCCATCCTGGCGCTCTCCGCCGTCCTGGCCTTCGTCCTGGTCGACGCGGGTGTCCAGAACACCGGAGAGAGGGTCGCCGAAGGCGACTCGATCGAGGACATGCCGATCCCGGTCATCGCACACTGACCCGGCACGGCACTCACCCGATGGGGTGAGCGCGTGAAAACGGCAGGGCCGCGCCTCGTGAAGCACGAGGCGGGGCCCTGCCGTTGGTCATTCGTCATTCCATACGCAGCCCTGCGCGGCGACCGTCAGAGCCCCTCGGGCCACTTGTACGAGCTGGGCACCGTCACCTTGTCCGAAGGCGCGCCGTACACGAGTGCGATCTCCTCGTGCGCGGCCAGCTTGATCGCCGCCGGGTCGCCGGTCTGCTCCTTGCCGTTCACGTATACGTGCAGCTCCTTGCCGCCGCCGGTCTTGAGCGACCCGACCGTGTCCTTCGTGAGCGGCACGTTCCACTCGGTCATGAACTCGCCGAGCGTGAAGTCGGCCTGCACCGGCGACTCGATGTGCACGACGCCACTGGTGTCGTGCGTGTGCAGCGGGCTGATCGACTGCTTCGCCTCGTCGATGCCGATCAGGGCGGGCACGACGACGGCCTTGCCGTCCACGAACACATCCAGGTGACTGTGGATGTGCAACACCTGCCCCTCCTGCCCGAGCATTGGCAGCCCCGCCGCCTTGACCTGCGCGGAGGCGTCGGCGGGCGCGGGCCACGAGACGGCACTGGCCGCTGGCTTGCTGTCACCGCCGCCCGCGGTCGTCGCCGTGTCGCTCGCCCCCTTGCCGCTGGCGGAGCTGGATCCGGAGCCGCAGGCGGCCAGCGTCACCGCGCTGACCACTACGGCCACGCCGATCCCGATGCGTCGTTTCTGCATGAGCGTGGGGTCTCCCTGTTCAGCCGAACTGGACGGAACGCTTGGCGAGCCCCATCCAGAATCCGTCGATGATGCTGCGCTGGCTGCCGAGCTCGGACTCGGCGGCGCCGAGCGTAACGAACAGCGGGGCGAAGTGCTCGGTCCGCGGGTGCGCCAACCGCCCGGCGGGCGAGGTGTGTTCAAAGTCCAGCAGCGCGTCCACGTCCTGGGCGTCCAGCGCCCGGTGACCCCAGTCGTCGAACTCCGCCGACCAGCTCGGCGGCTGCGGACCCGCGTTGCGCAACGCCGCCAGATTGTGCGTGAAGAATCCGCTGCCCACGATCAGCACACCCTCGTCGCGCAGCGGCGTCAACTTGCGGCCGATGTCCAGCAGCTTCTCCGGGTCGAGCGTCGGCATCGACACCTGGAGCACCGGAATGTCGGCGGCGGGGAACATCTCCACCAGCGGTACGTACGCGCCGTGGTCGAGACCGCGGTCAGGCACGTCCTGCACGGGATTACCTGCGCCGCGCAGCAGTTTCCGTACGGAGTCGGCGAGCGCGGGCGCGCCGGGCGCCGTGTACCGCACCTGGTAGTAGTGCTCGGGGAAGCCCCAGAAGTCGTACACCAGGGGGACGGTGGTGGTCGCGCCGATCGCCAGCGGGGCCTCCTCCCAGTGCGCCGAGACCATCAGGATCGCCTTGGGGCGCGGCAGGCCGGCCGACCAGGCCGCCAGCTCGCCGGGCCACACCGGGTCGTCGGCGAGCGGCGGGGCGCCGTGCGAGAGGTAGAGCGCGGGCATGCGCTCCGGGGTTGCCGTGGTCATCGCGCACCCTCCTTGAAGTTTCAAGCGTACGGGAGCACTACCGTAACTCCATATCCTTGAATCTTCAAATAAGCCGTGCGTGTCCGCACTGTCCGCACGTATCAGCATGCGAGAACGGCGTCAGCCCAGGCGCTTCTCGAACCACGCCACATCGTGGTAGTCGCCGAATTTGTGGCCGACCTCCTCGTGCACCCCGACCGGCCGGAAGCCGAAACGCTCATGCAGGCGTAGCGACGCCGCATTCGGCAGCGTGACGCCCGCGTACGCGCGATGCAGGTTCTCCTCCGCCAGCGCCTCGAAGAGCCCCGTATAGAGCAGCGTGCCGATGCCGCGCCCGCCCGCGTCGTGCGCGAGATAGATCGTCGTCTCCACCGACGTCGCGTACGCGGCCTTCGGTCGGAAGGGGCTGCTGGTCGCATAACCCAGGATTCGTCCCGACGGGCCGGGAAAGTGAGCAACCAAGAGCCGGTGCGGGCCGTCTTTCGGGTGGGAGAGCAACCACGGACGACGTTGTTCGACCGTGAAGGGAACTACGTCGAACGTGATCGACGTTTCACGAATGTAGTGGTTGTAGATGTCGGTAAGAGCGGCCAGATCGCCCTCGCTACCTGGTCTGACCTGGACTTCTGGACGTTCCGGCACCCTTTGGCCTCCCTGTGTGGCGAGACAGGGTACTGCATGATCACAAAATTCAGGTCACGAGATGGGAATTGTGTCCGGATTCCAATCGTTATCCCGATCAGGACGGGGCAACCGCAAGGCAAGAGCCGCACCTGACGGAACCATCCGGCAAGCGGCCCGACCGCCCGGTCCGACCGAGACCCGACCGCACCTTCGTAAGGGAGCACGCATGGCAACCCGTGCCGTCGCCCGTCGTCACGCTGGCGGGACCAGTAGCGTTCGCGCCGCAGGCGGGGAAGTCGCCGACCGCGACCTCGTCGGCATGTACCTGGACGAGATCGCGCGCACCCCGCTGCTCGACGCCGCCAGGGAAGTGGAACTGTCCCGCGACATCGAAGCGGGCGTCTACGCAGAACGCATACTCGCAACCGATCCCGGACTGCCCGCAAAGGCCGGCGGTGACGCCCGCCGCGAGGAGCTCGAGGCCATCGTCGCCGCGGGCGAGCAGGCCAAGGACGTCTTCATCCGTTCCAACCTCCGGCTCGTCGTGGCCGTGGCCCGCCGCTACCCGCGCAGCGGACTGCCGCTCCTCGACCTGATCCAGGAGGGGAACGCGGGCCTGGTACGCGCCGTCGAGAAGTTCGACTACGCCAAGGGCTTCAAGTTCTCCACCTACGCGACCTGGTGGATCCGTCAGGCCATCACCCGCTCCATCGCCGACCAGTCCCGCACCATCCGGCTGCCCGTCCACCTCGTCGAGGAACTGGGCCGCATCCGCCGCGTGCAGCGCGAGTTCAACCGCGAGCACGGCCGCGACGCGGAGCCCGCGGAGATCGCCACCGAGCTGGCATCCACTCCCGGGCGCGTCACCGACGTCCTCGACTGGGCCCGCGACCCGGTGTCGCTCAACATGTCCGTCGACGCCGAGGGCGAGACCGAATTCGGTGACCTGGTGGAAGACGGCGCCGCGCCGTCCCCCGAGGACTCCGTGCTCGTCATGCTCCGCCGCGAGGAACTGGACGGACTGATCGACCGCCTCGACGACCGCACCGCCTCCATCATCCGCGCCCGCTACGGCATCGTCGACGGCCGCGAGCGCACCCTCACCGAGGTCGGCAAGCAGCACGGACTGACGCGCGAGCGCATCCGGCAGATCGAGAAGCACGCACTGGCCGACCTCAAGCGGATGGCCCGCGCGACCGGCCTCGACCAATACGAAGCCGCCTGACCGGCTCGCTTCCCCACAGACCCGAACCCCGGTGCATTCCCCCCCGCACCGGGGTTCGGCCTGTCCGCGACACCCACAACCGCCTGACCGGGCACTGCCGCCGCGGGTGAGACGCTTCCGCCTATGGACGATCAGACCGACGCCGAAGCCGGGCCCCACAAGAACGAGCCCCACCACGACGGACTCGGCACCCGGCTCAACTGGCTGCGAGCCGCCGTACTCGGCGCCAACGACGGCATCGTGTCCACCGCGGGCCTGGTCGTCGGCGTCGCGGGAGCCACCGACTCCCGCTCCACACTCCTGACCGCGGGCATGGCCGGACTCCTCGCGGGATCCCTGTCCATGGCAGCGGGCGAATACGTCTCCGTCAGCACACAACGCGACTCCGAACAGGCCGCCCTCGCCCTGGAACGCGAAGAACTCGCCACCACCCCCCAAGCCGAACTCGACGAACTCACCGGCCTCCTCGAAGACCGCGGCATCAGCCAGGAACTCGCCCGCGAAGTTGCCGAGCAACTCACCGAACGCGACGCCCTCGGCGCCCACGCCCGCGTCGAACTCGGCATCAACCCCGATGAACTCGCCAACCCCTGGCACGCCGCCGGCGCCAGCTTCGTCTCCTTCACCATCGGCGCCCTGCTCCCGCTCCTGGCCATCGTCCTGCCACCCACCTCATGGCGCCTGGCCGTCACAGTCGTCTCCGTCCTGCTGGCCCTCGTCGGCTGCGGCTGGGCGAGCGCCCGCCTCGGCAGCGCACCGACCGGCCCCGCCATCCTCCGCAACGCCGCTGGCGGCGCCATCGCGATGGCCATCACCTACGCAGTCGGCGAGCTCCTCGGCGCGACCGGCGCCGTCTGACCACCCCGCGCCTGCAATGTCACCGCCACCGCCACCGTGACCGCACACACCACCCCCGCCCACAACACGGCATGCGACCCCGTGAAGGTGCACGCCAACACCACCACCCCCGAGACCGGCAGCGTGAGCTGCTGCGCGAGACCCCGCTTGTAGTGCCGTGAGTGCAACAGCCAGACGGTGATGAGAAACACCGCGGCGGGAACCGTGACCCAGGCCGCTGCCACCCTTGTCGAGATCTCCGCTTTCCCGACCGCCTGCTCGACGGCGATCTCCATCCCCGCCCCGATCGCCGCCGCCGAACCGAACACCGCGAAGTGGCCGTAACCCCACAGGAATGCCTGCCTGTTGGACACCAGGTGGTCATGGATCGGCACCGCGAAGTAGATCCACCATGCGGCGAATACAATCAGCAACCCACCGACCGCGATCGGCAACAACTCACCGAGCGCGTCGTGCTCGTCGGCCGCCGACTGTACGGCGATGGTCGCCGAGGACACCGACTCCCCGAGCACGATGATCGTGAACAATCCGTACCGCTCCGCGATGTGATGCGGATGCCACGTCGTCGGTGCCGCCCGCTCCGCCAGCACAGGAACCGACATCTCCGCCACCGCCAACAGCACGAATGCCCACACCGGCGGCGCCCCGTGCGGCAACAGCAGTGTCATCCAGCCCACTTGGCACAATGTCACCCCGAACGCGTAGCGCAGAGCCGTCCCCCGGGCCGCGCCCGTCTCGGCCCTGGCCGCCCGCAGCCACTGCGTCACCAACGCCAGCCGCATTACCGCGTATCCGCACACCGCCAACCGGAAGTCACCGCTGTCGAAGGCGCGCGGCACACCCGCCGCAAGCATCAGCACACCGACGATCTGCACCAGCGTGGTGATCCGGTATGGCACATCGTCCGTGTCGTACGCGGAGGCGAACCATGAGAAGTTGACCCACGCCCACCAGATGGCGAAGAAAACCAACAGGTAACCAGTCACGCCGTGCCCCGGATGCCCCTCCACAGCGGCATGCACCAGCCGGACGCCCGCCTGCGCGACCGCGACCACGAAACACAGGTCGAAGAACAGTTCAAGTGGCGTCGAGGCACGGTGTTCCTCATCGCGGCTGCGTGCCGTCATCCGGCGCAACGCGCCGCTGGTCCTGGCCACCGGACCTGCCGGATTCGTCGGTTCAGTCATGGAGGACACCATGGAGGACGGCAGGCACTACGCGCAGCGCGCCGCGCGGAATTCCAGGCCGCTCAGCCCCGACTCGCCTGCCCGCTCGGCGAATCCGCCCGCGCCAGCTCCCCCGTGGTCAGGAAACGCTCGACGCGCTCCACATAAGGGCCGATCCGGATGCCTTGCTCGGCCAGCCAGCCATCCGAGTAGTACTTCTCCAGGTAACGCTCACCCGGATCACACAACAGGCCCACCACGCTGCCCTGTTCACCGCGTTCGCGCATCTCGGAGATGATCCGGAAAGCGGCCCACAACCCGG
The DNA here is from genome assembly GCF_014596445.1 of Streptomyces sp. CBMA29. Classification (GTDB taxonomy): domain Bacteria; phylum Actinomycetota; class Actinomycetes; order Streptomycetales; family Streptomycetaceae; genus Actinacidiphila. Next base: position 38,299 of record NZ_MECL01000015.1, read on the forward strand.
TGCCGGTTGACGCGCCCGCCCGGCGGCCGAGCAGGCGCTCCAGGACGCGCACGCACGCGACGGAAGCGGCGTCCGGGACCCGCATCATGCGGTCGATCGCGCCCGGCACGAAACTCGGCTCCACCCGCTGGCGGCCGATCCCCTCGATACGCGACCCCGCTCCGGTCGTCACCGCCGGATCGTGATCCCGCCAGCCCGGAAAGAACGCTGAGTTCTCCGGATCCGCGACGCAGATCCCCGTCGTCGCCTGGGCGTACCGCACGTACCTGGCCAGTGTCGCCGACGTCCCCCCGGTGCCGGCCGTCGCCACGATCCACGTCGGGACTGGGAACCGCTCGACCGCCATCTGCCGGAAGATCGACTCGGCGATGTTGTTGTTGCCCCGCCAATCCGTCGCCCGCTCCGCGTACGTGAACTGATCCATGTAGTGGCCGCCGGTCTCCCGCGCCAGCCGCGCCGCCGTCCCGTACACCTCGCACGGGTCGTCGACCAGATGACATCGGCCCCCGTGGAACTCGATCAGCTCGATCTTCGACCGCACCGTCCCATGTGCCATCACGGCCACAAAGGGGACACCGATCAGCCGGGCGAAGTACGCCTCCGAGACCGCCGTCGATCCACTGGACGCCTCGATCACCGGCCGCCCCGGCCGGATCCAGCCGTTGCACAGGGCGTACAGGAACAGCGAGCGCGCCAGGCGGTGCTTCAGCGAGCCTGTCGGGTGCGTGGACTCGTCCTTCAGATAGAGGTCGACGCCCCAGTCCGCCGGGAGCGGAACTGACAGCAAATGGGTATCGGCGGACCGATTGGCGTCGGCATGGACCTTCCCCACAGCCTCGCTCAACCAGCGACGGTACGCGAGGTCGCTTCGGTCGAGATCCTGTTCTCGCGCCTGCGCCTCTACGTGGTCCCGCTCCGGTACGTGTGTCTGTGCGCGTTGCTGTTCCACGCTCTCCGCGTCCGGGCGTACGGCTGCCGGTGCGGGCGAGGGCGTCGAGTCCGGTGTCTGCATGCGGCCAGGTATATCCGGCCCTTTGCCTCAAACGGACACTTGGGGTATCTCCCTCCGGCAGCTTGAGCAGGGACGACAGCCCGGCCGCCAGCGCCCCGCCGTATCCTGGGGGCATGAGCAGCGCCCCCGATCGCACCTCGGCCGAGAACCCAGGCGACGAGCCCGCCCCGGCCGTCGTACCCCCGGTGGGACCCTCGGGCCTCGTCTTCGACGATCCGCTCGACCGCCCCTCGTCTGACGACACCGACCGTGGCTGGGGCGAGCGGCCCTCCGGTTCGGCGGCCGATGACGACGACTTCACGCGCTTCCTGAACGAGAAGCCGCCGCACCACCTCTGAGCCGAGCGGACGATCAGTTCCCGCCCCCGCTGCGCGGCGAGACCAGCGCGTCGCGGATGTCGCGCAGCAGTGTGATCTCCTCGACCTCGGCCGCCTTCTCCACCACCTCGTCGTGCTTGCGCTTGCTCGCCTGCCGCGCCAGGTAGCGGGACATCGGTACGACCATCAAGAAGTACACGACCGCCGCGGTGATCAGGAACGTCAGGACGGCGCTCAGCACCGAGCCCCACAGGATGTGGATCCCGCTGATCGTCTCGCCCTTGTCGTTGACGACGCACGGGCCTTTCAGACAGGACGAGTACCCAACGAGATCCTTCGTACCGAAGGCACCGACCAGGGGATTGATCACGCCGTTCACCACGGAGTTCACGATGTTGGTGAACGCGGCACCGATGACGACCGCGACCGCGAGGTCGATCACGTTCCCACGCGTGATGAATTCCTTGAAGCCTGCCAGCACGCCCGGCTTGTTCTTGTCGGTCACCGCTTTGCCTCTTCCGTGACGCCGATGTGGCGGAATGATGGGTTCCGCCATAGAAGGCAATGCGGGTTCGGCGTGTCCAATCGCCTTCCACGAACGGGTGATTCAGCACAAGGTCACCGCCAGAGGTGACGAGACGGCCGCGCCGGAGAGTGCCGCCGCCGTAAGGCGTGGCACGGCGAGGACGACCAGCGCCCCGCCGCCTCCACTGCCACTGGCATCGGGCGCGGCGGACTCTCCTGCGGGCTTCGAGTCGTCCGCGCGGCCCGGCACGGCCACAACGGTCGCGTTCGACGCCACCACCCGCGAACTGGCCAGCACATCGATCCGATCGCCGGGATGCAGCAGGGCAACGGCCGCTGCGTCGGCGATCCGCACCGGTGCCCTGACCAGCACCTCGGCCACGTCATGGGGCACCGGTACCGTCGTTGCGTGGGCGCTGCCGCTGTCCGTCGCCAGCGCGGGTCCGCGTGGGGCCGCCGCGTCATGACGCGGGCCGGTCCCGTGCGCCGCGGACGCCGCCAGCGCGGCGGCCGTCAGCGCCAGACCGAAGGCCAACGAGCGTCGTCGGCGCCCCGGCGACCGCCGCAGGAACTGCCGTCGGCCGCCCGCCCGGATCGGCGGGAAGTCCGGCACCGCGCAACGCGGCGGCGTGTACGGCTCGGGGGATGCCGGAGCCGAATAGGGAGTGGGGGAGCAGGACATGACGGACCACCGCCTGATGTGAGGTGCTCGATACCGGGAAGTCCGGTCGTTGCATCCACCATCGCGCACGGCGCCGACAGCGCTTCGATCCCTGTGGACAACTCCCGGCTTGTGGATAACTCGGCCACCCAGAGGCGTGAATTACCGCTTCTCGGAAGCCAGGAGCTATGGGATACGGGAGTCCGCGTGCTAGGGGAGGATGATCCCCGGGTCCTGGCCCCCCAGCGAGTCCACGCACAGACAGTCCCGCGCGTCGTTGTTCGGCAGTTCGCCGATCAGGTCGAAGAGCACGTCCCGCATCCGGCCGACATTAGCCGCGAAGACCTCCAGCACCTCCTCGTGGGAGACGCCCTCTCCGGTGTCGGCGCCCGCGTCCAGATCGGTGACCAGTGTCAACGACGTGTAGCAAAGCCCCAGTTCGCGGGCGAGCACGGCCTCGGGGTGGCCGGTCATCCCGACCACGGACCAGCCCTGTGCCGCGTGCCAGAGCGATTCCGCGCGGGTCGAGAAGCGAGGACCCTCGACCACCACCAGCGTTCCGCCGTCGACCGCCTCCCAGCCGCCCGACCGTGCCGTGTCGACGGCGGCCTTCCGGCCCACCGGGCAGTACGGGTCGGCGAAGGTCACATGCACCACGTTCGGTACCTGACCGTCGGCTCGTGTCTCGCCGTCGAAGTACGACTGGGCGCGCCACTTCGTACGGTCCACGAGTTGGTCGGGCACCAGCAGCGTGCCGGGACCGAACTCGGTGCGCAGACCGCCCACCGCGCATGGACCGAGCACCTGGCGCGCGCCGACGGACCGCAACGCCCACAAATTGGCGCGGTAATTGATCTTGTGCGGTGGTAGATGGTGCTTGCGGCCGTGTCGGGGCAGGAACGCCACCCGGCGCCCCGCTACCTCACCGACGAACAGCGAGTCGCTCGGCGGGCCGTAGGGAGTCTCGACCGTGATTTCGCTCACATCGTCGAGGAAGGAGTAGAAGCCGGATCCGCCGATGACGCCGATCTCGGCCTGCGCGTCCGTCGCACTGCTGCTCTGCACCATGTCGATCACCCTATTGCGGTGCCGGGCACACCACGAAACCCCCACCGTGAAAACGGCGGGGGTTCGTAAAATCCGCGGAAGCCTCGGAAGGGCTCAGGCCGCCGACGTGCTGTTCGAGGACGAGGAGCCCGTGCCGGAACCCGAAGAGGAGCCGGACGATGAACCCGACGACGAGCCGGAGGACGGCTTGCTGTCGGACTTGCTCTCCGAGTTGCCGCTCTTGGCGGCAGGCGCGCTGCTCGTGGACGAGCCGCGGCTGTCGGTCCGGTAGAAACCGGAGCCCTTGAAGACCACGCCCACGGCGGAGAAGACCTTGCGCAGGCGTCCGCCGCAGTTGGGGCACTCGGTCAACGCGTCATCGCTGAACTTCTGCACCGCCTCGAGGCCCTCGCCGCACTCGGTGCACTGGTACTGGTACGTCGGCACTTGCTCCTCCTGGCACTCTCACTCATTGAGTGCTAACGACGCTCAATAGTGCAGTATTTCCCGGCGTCAGTCCACCGGGACCGCCGCACGGTGACCGATCACACCCGACGTGACCACTCCTCGCGATTGTGGCACCAGCCTCTCGCGGAGCCCCACCAGCACCACGAGTGCCAGCGCGGTACCGGCCAACGGCACCGTGAAACCGGCGTGCGAGCCAGCGTGGTCGGCCAGCAGCCCGGCCGTCGTGACGGCGGCCGCCTGCCCGAGCGCGACCGCCCCCGTCAGCCACGTGAACGCCTCCGTCCGGGACTCGCCCGGCACGAGGGCGTCCACCATCGTGTAGCCAGTGATGAGCGTGGGTGCGATGCACAGGCCCACCAGCAGCCCGAGCGGCGCCAGCACTGGTACGGCGTGGACGGCCCACAGCGGGGCGCAGGCGAGTGTCAGGGCCGCGTATGCCGCGAGCAGCCGGGCACGGGGGCTGCGGCGCCAGGCGACCGCGCCGTAGACGACGCCCGCCAGCATGTTCCCTGCCGCGAAGGTCCCGTACAGCAGGCCGCTGATGCCGGGCCGGCCGATTTCCTGGGTGAAGGCGGTCAGCGACACCTGCATGCCGCCGAAGACGGCGCCGATGCCGAGGAAGGCGACGGCAAGCGCGCGCACTCCGGGTACGGACAAGGCGGAGACGGGCTTTGCGCTGACGCCCGCTCTGGTGGGGTGCGGGCGCGGCGCGGTACTTCTCTGCGCGGCGAAGAGGATTCCTCCCCCAAGGGTCAGCGCCGCCTCGGTGATCAGTCCGGCGGCCGGGTGCACCGCGGTGCACAGCGCGGTGGCGAGTACAGGGCCGATGACGAAGGTGAACTCGTCGGTCACCGACTCGAAGGCCGCGGCCGTTGTCATCAGGGGAGAGGCAGCGCTGGACGGCGCGGTGGCCGAGCCGTTCAACGCCACCGCCCAGCGGGCGCGCACCATGGGCCCGATCTGCGGCACGGTGGCACCCGCGGGCACGGCCGCCGCGAACAGCGTCCAGGTAGGCGCATGGGTCAGCGCGAGAGTCACCAGCCCGATGACGGAGGCGGTGTGCAGGGCGACGCCTGGTACGAGGACGGCGCGTTGCCCGAAGCGGTCGGCCAATCGGCCGCTCCTCGGGGCGCACAGGGCCATCGCGACCCCGGTGACGGCTGCGGCGGCTCCCGCTGTGCCGTAGGAGCCAGTGGTGTGCTCGACGAGCAGCACCATGCCGATGGTGAGCATCGCGAATGGCTGCCGGGCGGCGAAGCCGGGGAGCAGGAAGGCCCACGCGCCGGGGGTGCGCAGTAGTTGCCGGTAGCCGGTCTTTGCTTCGACAGCGGACGGCGTGGGCGTTGTCCCGGGTGGGGACGTGGACGGTGAGGTGGGCACCTTGGATGCCACAGCCTGGACTTTCTGCCGCCTGGTAGCGCGTGCGCGGATCCAGGTCCGCGAATGACCGCGCCGAGAGCCGTCCGCTCAGCGCGGAAATCCGCGCCGGCTCTGCGTCAGACAGAGGTTGAACTCGACAAATACCTCACCATGATACGCGGAGACCGAAGCCGTTTTCGCGCACCTGGTGCGGTCCGGACGTTGATCGGATTTATCGGTCGCCTGGTCGGCCGCGTTGCCGACCAGGCGACTTCTCCCCGAGCCACCCGGCGAGTTTGCCGCCTCGGCCCACGGCCCGCAGCCGGTCCTCGGCAGCGTCCCGTACTGGATCGGTGGTCACGACGAGCAGTTCGTCGCCGCGCCGCAGCACGGTCGACGGCAGCGGTACGAAACTGGAGCCCTCGCGTACCACCAGGGTGACGGCAGCTCCGGTAGGCAGCCGCAGTTCGTCCACCTCGACGCCGTGCATGCGCGAGCCGTTGGGGATGGCGACGGACAACAGGTGACCCTGGAGCCGTTCCAGCGGAGCGGATTCGATGCCGAGGTCGGCGGCGTCGCCGTTGCTGTCGCCGGACAGCCGCAGTCGGCGGGCGACCCATGGCAAGGTCGGCCCCTGCACGATGGTGTAGACGATCACCAGGACGAAGACGATGTTGAAGATCCGCTTGCTGTCGGTGATTCCCGCCACCATGGGGATGGTGGCGAGCACGATCGGCACCGCGCCGCGCAGCCCCGCCCAGGACATCAGCGCCTGTTCGCGCCAGGGGATGCGGAAGGGGAGCAGGCTGGCGATCACGGAGGCGGGCCGGGCGACCGCGGTCAGGAACAGTCCGATGATCAGGGCGGGGACGACATCGTCACCCAGCTCGTGGGGTGTGATGAGCAGACCAAGCAGGACGAACAGGCCGATCTGAGCGATCCAGCCGAGTCCTTCGGCGAAACCGCGAGTCGCGGGCCGGTGGGGAAGTTTGGCGTTGCCCAGGATGAGTGAGGCGATGTAGACGGCGAGGAAACCGGAGCCATGTGCCATGGCACCTGCGGCGTAGGCGGTGACGGCGATGGCCATGACGGCGATCGGATAGAGGCCGGAGGCGGGCAGGGCGACGTGTCTGAGGCCGTAGGCGCCGCACCAGCCGACCGCGAGCCCGATCGCCGCACCGATGACCAACTCCAGCGCGATCTCGCCCACCAGGTGGTACCAGTGGTCGACAGGGCCCGCCGCGGAGAAGGCGACCACCAGGATCACGACAGGGGCGTCGTTGAAGCCCGACTCGGCTTCCAGGACGCCGGTCACGCGCTTGGGGAGCGCCACATTGCGGAGCACGGAGAAGACTGCGGCCGCGTCCGTCGATGACACCACCGCGCCGATGATCAGCGCCTGCCGCCAGTCGAGGCCCACCAGATAGTGCGCGGCGCCGGCCGTGACCAAGACGCTCAGCATCAGGCCGAATGTCGACAACACCGCGGCGGCGGGCAGTACCGGTTTGATTTCCTGCCATTTCGTACCAAGTCCGCCTTCGGCGAGGATCACCACCAGTGCGGCATAACCCAGGACTTGGGTGAGCTGGACGTCGTTGAAGGTGAAGCCGAAAACGCCGTCCTGGCCCATGATGACGCCAATGCCCAGGTAGATGAGCAGAGTGGGAAGGCCACTGCGTGAGGCGAGGCGCACGGCCACGACCGCGACCAGCAGTACTGAGGCGCCGACCAGCAGGATCTCGTTGAGATGGTGGACAGTCAGGGTGCCGGTCCTTTCAACTTCGTTGCCTTACCTAACATTTTACGCTCTCTTGACATTCCACGGCCCACCGGCCGCCGACCGCTGGGCTGCCCCTATGGTTGCCCTTGCACAACGAGCACCTTGATCACCGGTCCGCCCTGCCCCTCGAAGGACAGCGATGCCCGCACGGAAGAAATCCCGCCGCGTACGCTTCATCGTGATCGCGTTCGTGCTGCTGCTCGTAGCGGGCATCGGATTCGGGTCCTACTGGAGCGTGAGCACCGTCCGCGCCTCCTTCCCGCAGACATCGGGCTCCCTGAAGCTCAAGGGCCTGTCAGGGCCCGTCGACGTCATGCGCGACGCGAACGGCATCCCCCAGGTCTACGCCGACAGCCCCGAGGACCTTTTCCGCGCCCAGGGCTTCGTCCAGGCGCAGGATCGGTTCTACGAGATGGACGTACGCCGCCACCTCACCTCGGGGCGGCTGTCCGAGATGTTCGGCAAGGGCCAGGTCGAGACCGACGCTTTCCTGCGCACCCTGAACTGGCGCGGCGTCGCGCAGAAGGAATACGACACCAAGCTCGACGCCACCACCAAGAAGTACCTCCAGGCGTACTCCGACGGTGTCAACGCCTACCTCAAGGACCACAGCGGCGCCGGACTGTCGGTCGAGTACGCGGCGCTGTCGTTGAGCAACGACTACAAACCCGCGCCCTGGACACCGGTCGACTCCGTTGCCTGGCTCAAGGCGATGGCCTGGGACCTGCGCGGCAACATGCAGGACGAGATCGACCGCGCCCTGATGACCAGCCGCCTCAGCCAGGCGCAGATCAAGCAGCTCTACCCGGCGTATCCGTACGACCGCAACCGGCCGATCGTGGACGGCGGTTCCGTCAACAAGATCACCGGCGCGTATGAGCCCGCGTCGTCCAGCGGCCCGCAGGGACTCAGCAGCTCGGTCAACACGCAGCTTTCGGGGATCTCGCAGATCATTGACCAGATGCCGGCGCTGCTCGGTCCGTCGGGTGACGGCATCGGCTCCAACTCATGGGTGGTGTCCGGCACCTACACCACCACCGGCAAGCCGCTGCTGGCCAATGACCCGCACTTGGCACCGCAGCTTCCCTCGCTCTGGTACCAGATGGGCCTGCACTGTCGGGTGGTGAACGCTGCCTGCCCGTACGACGTCGCCGGTTACACCTTCTCAGGAATGCCAGGGGTCGTCATCGGCCACAACCAGAGCATCGCCTGGGGAATGACCAACCTGGGTGCGGACGTCACCGACCTCTACCTGGAGAAGGTCACGGCGGGCACCTATCTCTACGACGGCAAGCAACTGCCCTTCAAGACGCGCCAGGAGACCATCAAGGTCGCGGGCGGTAAAAGCCGCACTATTACGGTGCGCGAAACCAACAACGGCCCCGTGATCTCCGACCGCAGCGACGAGATCCGTATCGTCGGACAGACCGCACCCGTCACCGATCCACCGGGCGGCGTCAACAGTGGTTACGCCGTCGCTCTGAGGTGGACAGCGCTCGAGCCTTCGAAGACCATGGACGCCGTCTTCGAACTCGACAAGGCGACGAACTTCGACCAGTTCCGCGCCGCTGCCGCCGACTTCGCGGTCCCGTCGCAGAATCTGATCTACGCCGACACCAAGGGCAACATCGGCTACCAGGCGCCGGGCCAGGTGCCGACGCGCGCCGACGGTGTGGACGGTACGTACCCGGTGCCCGGCTGGGACTCGCACTACGACTGGACGGGCACGATCCCGTTCAAGTCGATGCCGTACGAGTACAACCCCTCCCGCGGATACATCGTGACTGCCAACCAGGCCGTCATCGATCAGAGCAAGTACCCGTACCTGCTGACCGAGGACTGGGGGTACGGCACCAGGAGTCAGCGCATCAACGACCTCATCGCGTCCAAGATCAAGGACGGCGGCAAGGTCTCCATGGACGACATGCAGTCGATGCAGGGCGACAGCAGCAGTGAGATCGCCAAGCTTCTCGTTCCGTATCTTCTGAAGATCAACATTACGAACGACAAGGGTGACTACGTACGCAAGGCGCAGCAACTGCTGGAGGGCTGGGACTTCAACCAGGACGCCGACTCCGCCGCCGCCGCGTACTTCAACGCGGTGTGGCGTAATGTCCTGAAGCTCGCCTTCGGAAACAAGCTGCCCAAGGAACTGCGTCCTGCGGGCCAGTGTCTGCGTGTGCCCCCAGCGGGTCAGACCGGGCCGGTCGACAATCTCGACGGCAGCACCGGCACGGTCCAGGAGTGCGGCGAGCGGGACGCCGACGAGGCGCAGCCGGACGGCGGCGACCGGTGGTTCGAGGTCGTTCGCAAGATGTTGCCGCAGCAGAACAGCCCCTGGTGGACGATGTCGACAACAGCGTTCTTCAGCGGCGACCCCGACAAGAAGCACCACAGCGACCGTGACCAGCTCCTTGAACAGGCCATGAAGGACGCCCGCTACGAGTTGACCGCCAAGCTCGGCAAGGACATCGACACCTGGAGCTGGGGCCGCCTCCACAAGCTGGAGCTGAAGAACCAGACGCTGGGAACCGAAGGCCCCGCCGTGCTCAAGTGGCTGCTCAACCGCGGCCCCTGGCAGCTCGGCGGCGGTGAGGCGGCCGTGAACGCGACCGGCTGGAACGCGGCGGGCGGTTACGACGTCGTCTGGGTCCCGTCCATGCGGATGATCGTCAATCTCCAGGACCTCGACAAGTCCCGGTGGATCAATCTGACCGGCGCGTCAGGACATGTCTACAACGCGCATTACACCGACCAGACCAATATGTGGGCCAACGGCGAACTTCTCCCCTGGGTGTTCTCCGCCGAGCAGGTGGACAAGGCCACCAAGGCGAAGATGGCACTCACTCCGTAAATCACACCGGCTATCGCGCACCTGGTGACGGAAAACGTCAAGCGCGAATGACGTCACCTGGTGAAGCGGTGTACTCCTTCCGGCGTCACCGCCAGGTGGACGAGGTGGTCGTGCGGCTCCTGCGGGACCCGTTCGACCACCTCGTGCGCGTAGAGCAGCACCATGAGAAGCGGATCGACTGCGGCCGCCCTCAGTCGCCCGAGGACGCGGTCGTACGAGCCGCCGCCGCGGCCAAGACGTACACCGCGCGCGTCCACGGCGAGGCCGGGCAGCAGGACGGCCCGCGCCTTGGTGACGGCTTGGGGGCCGAGACGCTCGCCGGTCGGCTCGAACAGGCCGCGCCCGGTGCGTCGCAGGGCGTCGCGGCCGTCGTATGCGGCCCAGTCCAGGTCGTTGTCGTTGAGCAGGACGGGCAGCAGGACGTGCGTACCGGCGTTCCGCAGGGCCTCGATCAGCTCCCTGGTGCCGGGTTCCGCGCCGATCGACACATAGGCGGCTACTGGTCCGGGCCCAGCCAGCTCGGGTAGGCCGCGTACTGTCTGCGAGAGCGCTGTGGCTGCGGCGGCGCGGTCGGCGGCGGTAAGGTCGCGTCGGGTGCGCAGGAGCCGGGTCCGCAGTGCTGCTTTTCGCTCGCGGGCGTCGCTCATACCACACGCATCCGTCACCAATCCGTCACAACCAGTCGGACCTTCGTCTTCGGGCAAATACTTGCCCGCTATGGTGCACGGCATGACGCAATCACATCCCCGTACCCGGATCAGCAAGGCTGTCATCCCTGCCGCCGGTCTTGGTACCCGCTTCCTGCCGGCGACCAAGGCGACGCCCAAGGAAATGCTTCCCGTGGTCGACAAGCCGGCTATTCAGTACGTGGTCGAGGAAGCCGTGTCCGCACAGCTCTCCGATGTGCTCATGATCACAGGACGCAACAAGCGCGCCCTGGAGGACCATTTCGACCGCAACTACGAGCTGGAGGAAGCACTCACCCGCAAGGGTGATGAGTCCCGGCTCGCGCGGGTGCGCGAATCCAGCGGTCTGGCGACCATGCACTATGTGCGCCAGGGTGATCCGAAGGGCCTCGGTCACGCGGTGCTGTGCGCCGAACCGCACGTCGGTGACCAGCCGTTCGCCGTTCTGCTCGGTGATGACCTCATCGACCCCCGCGACCCGTTGCTGGCGCGCATGGTGGAGGTCCAGGAGCGACACGGCGGCAGTGTCGTCGCGCTGATGCGGGTCGACCCTTCGCAGATTCACCTCTATGGCTCCGCCGCCATAGTGCCGACGAGTGACGACGATGTCGTGCGCGTCACGGACCTGGTGGAGAAGCCGCACCCCGACCAGGCGCCGTCGTCGTTCGCGGTCATCGGCCGCTATGTGCTCGACGCCGCCGTCTTCGATGTGCTGAAGAAGACCGAGCCGGGGCGTGGCGGCGAGATCCAGCTCACCGACGCGTTGCGTGAGTTGTCGCACCGGGACGACACCGGCGGGCCGGTGCATGGTGTGGTGTTCACCGGGCGGCGTTACGACACCGGTGACCGCGGTGACTATCTGCGTGCGATTGTCCGACTGGCATGCGAACGTGATGACCTGGGGCCAGATTTCCGGACCTGGCTGCGTTCGTACGTCACCGAGGAGATGCAAGAGTGAGTCATGACGCCGACCGGGTGTGGTCCGTCTCCGAACATCTCGACAGCATCCTGGGCCAACTGACCCCGCTGGAACCGATCGAGCTGCAGATCCTCGACGCGCAGGGGTGTGTGCTGGTCGAGGACGTCACGGTGCCGGTTGCGCTGCCACCGTTCGAGAACAGTTCCATGGACGGCTACGCGGTACGGGTCGCCGACACCAAGGCGGCGACCGAGGAGCACCCGGCGGTGCTCGACGTGGTCGGCGATGTGGCGGCGGGGAGCGGCGAACTGCCCACGGTGGGACCGGGTCAGGCCGCCAGGATCATGACAGGCGCCCCGCTGCCGCCCGGAGCTGAGGGTGTCGTGCCGGTGGAGTGGACCGACGGCGGCACCGGTGGCGGCCCGGCGGTGAGTATGACCGCGCACAGCGCCGACCCGGCCGGCGCGGCGGGTGAGGTGCGGGTGCACCGGCCGGTGGAGCACGGGCAGTTCGTGCGGGCTCGTGGCAGTGATGCCGCCGCGGGGGAGCTGGCGTTGGCCGCCGGTACGATTCTCGGCCCGGCGCAGATCGGGCTGCTCGCGGCGATCGGGCGCGGCGCCGTCAAGGTGCGGCCCCGGCCGCGGGTGGTCGTGGTGTCCACCGGCAGCGAGTTGGTGCAGCCGGGTGAGGACCTCGGGCCCGGTCAGATTTACGACTCCAACAGTTTCGCGCTCACCGCCGCCGCGTGGGCGGCCGGCGCCATCGCGTATCGCGTCGGCGCTGTCGCCGACGAGGTGGAGACGCTTCGCGCCACCATTGAGGACCAGCTCATCCGCGCCGACATCATCGTCACCAGCGGTGGGGTGAGCGTCGGCGCGTACGACGTCGTCAAAGAAGCGCTGTCGTCGATCGCGGACGGCAGTGAGATGAACGTCAACGGCGACGACGGTGAGGGTGACATCTCCGCACCAAGTGGATATGTCGACTTCCGCAAACTCGCGATGCAACCGGGCAAGCCGCAGGGCTTCGGGCGGATCGGCCCCGACCGCACGCCGCTGCTCGCGCTGCCCGGCAATCCGGTGAGCGCGTACGTGTCCTTCGAGTTGTTCGTCCGCCCCGCGATCCGCACGCTGATGGGTGCCGGGTCGGTGCACCGGGAGGTCGTGCGCGCGGTGTGCGTCACCGCGATCGAGAGATCGCCGGAAGGCAGGCGGCAGTTCTTGCGCGGTCACTACGACCGGGCGTCCGGTACGGTCACGGCGGTCGGCGGTTCCGGGTCGCACCTGGTCAGGGCGCTCGCGCACGCCGACGCGCTGATTGTCGTACCGGAAGCCGACACCTCGGTCGAGGCCGGGGCGGACGTCGAAGTGGTGGTGCTGGAGCCGTAGGCGGTCGGCCACCGGGCGGTCCGCGCGCACGCCGGCGCGGACCCGCGGGCCGCGCGGAGGTCCCTGCCGGTACGGTGTCTGCCCAAGAGACCGCACCGGGAGAACGATGAGCAGCGCGCAGCAGCACCTCACCCACCTCGACGAGGCAGGCGCGGCCCGAATGGTCGACGTCTCCGCCAAGGACGTCACCGCGCGCACGGCCAGGGCGACAGGACGGGTCCTGGTCGATCCCAGCGTCATCAAACTTCTGCGCGGCGCAGGCGTTCCGAAGGGTGACGCCATCGCCACCGCGCGGATCGCCGGGATCATGGGCGCCAAGCGCACCCCTGACCTGATCCCGCTCTGTCACCCGTTGGCGGTGTCCGGTGTGACAGTCGACCTGGTGGTCGCCGACGACGCCGTGGAGATCGCCGCCACCGTGAAGACCACCGACCGCACCGGGGTGGAGATGGAGGCGCTGACCGCGGTCACCGTCGCCGCGCTCACGGTCATCGACATGGTGAAGGCCGTCGACAAGGCGGCGGTCATCACCGATGTGCGGGTCGAGGAGAAGACCGGCGGCAAGTCCGGCGACTGGCACCGCGCATGACCGCCCCCGCCGTACCGCAGGCCGCGCAGGGCCGCACTCTGCGCGCGCTCGCCGTCACCGCGTCCAACCGCGCCTCCGCAGGCGTGTACGAGGACCGCGGCGGCCCGCTGATCGTCGCCGCGCTCCAGGAGCTGGGTTTCGCCGTGGACGGCCCGCGGGTCGTACCCGACGGCGCGCCCGTCGGCGAGGCGCTGCGGGAGGCGGCCGAGGCCGCGTACGACGTGGTGGTGACCACCGGCGGCACCGGTATCTCGCCGACGGACCGTACCCCCGAGGTCACCAGGGAACTGCTCGACTACGAGATCCCCGGTATCGCCGAGGCGATCCGTGCGGCGGGCCGGGCGAAGGTGCCGACCGCCGTGCTCTCCCGTGGCGTGGCCGGGGTGTGCGGACGCACGCTGGTGGTGAACCTTCCCGGTTCGAGCGGCGGGGTCAAGGACGGCCTCGCCGTACTCGCCCCGCTCCTGGTGCACGCCGTCGACCAGATCCATGGCGGCGATCATTTGAATGACCAAACGACTTCAGTCCCTGGGAGACCGAGCTGAACGGGTCCTGGCCGGTTGAGTTGGTGGACGGTGACATCACCCTCCGCCCGATCCGGATGCGTGACCAGCGCGCCTGGCGCGAGGTCAACCGACGCAACCGCGACTGGCTGCGTCCGTGGGAGGCGACCGTGCCGCCCGCCCCGCCCGGCCATGTCGCGCAGCGCCCTACGTACCGTCAGATGGTGCGGCACCTGCGGTCGGAGGCGAGCGCGGGCCGGATGCTGCCGTTCGTCATCGAGTACCAGGGGCGGCTCGCGGGTCAGCTCACTGTCGCGGGCATCACCTGGGGGTCGATGTGCTCGGCGCACGTCGGTTACTGGGTGGATGAGGCGGTCGCCGGGCGAGGTGTGATGCCGACGTCCGTGGCGCTCGCCGTCGACCACTGCTTCCGGCGCGTCGGACTGCACCGCATCGAGGTGTGCATTCGCCCGGAGAACGGTCCCAGCCGCAGAGTGGCCGAAAAGCTCGGCTTCCGGGAGGAGGGGCTGCGTCCGCGCTATCTGCATATCGACGGTGGATGGCGGGACCATCTGGTCTACGCGCTGACGGCGGAGGAAGTCCCGGAGGGGTTGCTGAACCGCTGGCGGCAGGCCAGGCCCGGTACGCACCAGAAATAAAACAATTGTTCGAAAATGAAGCCAATCGCAAAAAAATCTCGGCATATCAGCCAGATCGTGCGACACACCGGGCCAAATTGCGTATGGCGTGTCTCGATCACCCCTACCGTGTAGCGCGTGAGCAGTAGTGGCCTCATCTACGCAGTCATCGTCGGGGCCTGGGCTGCCTACTTGGTGCCCATGTGGCTCCGTAGGCAGGATGAGCTCAACGAAGCGCGTCCGACGGAACGCTTCAGCACCGCCATCCGGCTTCTGTCCGGGCGCGCGGCGATGGAGCGGCGTGTCGCGAAGGCGCGAGGTGAGAGCGTCGAACCCGCGGAGGGCGCAGCCGACGACGTATCCGAGGACGACCTCGCCGGAACGGTGGACGTCCGCGGACTCGCCGTGCCCGCGACCGAGGTGCGGCCGGGCATCCCGCAGGCCGCGCACGGCGCCCACGGCGTCCACGGAGCACGCGGTACTCAGGGCGCGTCCGGCGCACATGGTGCGCACAGCGCGCACGGTGCCCGCTCCGGCGTGCCCAACCCGCGCGCCAAGGTGCTCGCGCGCCGTCGCCGCACCACGACACTGCTGTTCCTCGGCTTCACCGTCGGCGCCGTCGCGGCGGCTGTCGGCGGCGTCGCGCTGCTCTGGGCGCCCGCCGTCCCGGCCGTTCTGCTGACGGTCTACATCGGCCAGATGCGTCGCCAGGAGCGGCGTCGCTTCGAGGTGCGCATCGACCAGCGGTACGCCGCCGAGGCCGCCCGACGCCTGCGCGCCCGGCCGGAACCGGCCGCCGAGGAGCACCAGCATCAGCATCAGCACCAGGCGGCGCCCGCCGAACGCCCCGCGCCCTCGCCGCGCACGGCCGACCGGCGCGCTCTCGTCGAGCAGACCGACCATGCCGAGTGGGTCGACCAGCAGCGCGCGCAGCAGAACAACGACGACGGCTGGGAGCCCGTACCGGTCCCGCTGCCCACCTATGTGACGGCTCCGGTCGCCCCCCGTACGCCGGGCGGCGTCGACCCCGGCGCGCCTGACACGTGGAGCGCCGCCAGGTCCGGCACCGCCGCCGCGGAATCCGCCCCGGCGGCTGCCGCGCAGGAGTCGGCCCCGGCCGCACCCCAGCCGCGCCGCCCGCGCCCGCGCACCCCCCGCACCCCGCTCTTCGACCAGTACGCCGATCCCTCCGACCGCCCCCGCGCCGCCAACGAGTAGCCCTGCCAGGCTTCCCGGCCATCCGGACCAGCGCGAATCACGTTCACGACCACCCGTCTCGGGATGCTAGAGTTTTCCTCGTTGCAAGGGCCTGTGGCGCAGTCCGGTAGCGCACCTCGTTCGCATCGAGGGGGTCAGGGGTTCGAATCCCCTCAGGTCCACCGCAGCTCAAAGCCCCTCCCGGGTGTTCTTCGGGAGGGGCTTTTTCGCGCTGTACAGCAGCAAAGTACAGCAGCTACTTTTGAGCCTGCTGGCCCAGGTGTTCGCCGAGCTTGCGCAACGCCTTCCGGGTCGCCTCGGACGGTATGTGCGTGTAGACCTCCATCGTGACCGCGATCTTGCTGTGCCGGAGGATCTGCATCGCGACCCGGGGGTGCACGTCGAGCGCGGCCAGGAGCGAGCCGCAGGTGTGGCGAGTGTCGTGCAGCCGAATCCGCCGCACCCCAGCCTTGTCCGACCGGGAGGCGAACGAGCGGTTGAAGTTGCGGGGTTCGACCGGCGTTCCGTACCGCGTGGTGAAGACGAAGTCGGACTCGGTCCACAGCTCACCGGCCGCTTGCTTGGCCGCCTCCTGTTCCTTCTGCCGCAGCCGCAGGGCGGTCACGCAGATCTGCGGCAACGGCAGCACCGCCGACGATGCCTCGGTCTTGGTCTCGTCGTGCACGAGTTGGCGTCGGATGCGCTGCAACTGGAGGTCTACAGTCACCTCTCCTGCGTCGAGGTTCACGTTCTTCCACGTCAGCCCGAGTACCTCACCGCGTCGGAAGCCGAGGACCAGGATGAGCACGTAGGCCGTGTACAGCGGATCACGAACGCTCCGGGCTGCTTCGAGGAACTCGCGCGCTTCTTCTACCGACCACGGATGACGCTTGACCTTGCGCCCCGAGCGCACCTTGACCAGGGCCGCGACGTTCTTCGGGATCAGCTCCTCGGTGATGGCGTTGGTCAGGGCCGACCGCAGCACAGCACGCGCGTCCTGGACTGTCCTGCGGGAGGCGAGCTGTTTGCAGCAGGCTCCGGCCGCACAGCAGCGGGGCCTGTCCCGCTTCGCGTCCTTGCCCTGAGCGCAGCATTGGCACTGAGCGAGCAGGGTGTTCACCCAGGTGCGGATGTCCCGCACGGTGAGCTTGTCGAGCCGCTTCGCCCCAAGGCCGGGGGTGATGTAGAGCCGGACGTGCATGGCGTACGTCTCGGCCGTCTTGGGCTTCAGGTCCGGGTCCACGACCTCGGCCAACCACCGGGTCAGATAAGGGCCCAGGGTGGGCGAAGAGGTGCTCACCGGTCCGTTCTTCGCCTCGGCATGCAGCCTGATCCACTTGTCGTGCACCTCGTCACGGGACTTGCCGTAGACGTACTTGCGGGCGCGCTTGCCGTCCGGCTTGGTGACCCAGACGTAGGCCGCGTGGCCGTTCTTGTACGGGTAGATGGAGCCTTCGCCGTTGCTGCGCTTGGTACTCACGCTGCCTCCTCGGCGGTGGCGACGACGTGTGCGACGTACTCGTCGACCCAGGCAGGGAGGATGCGGCGGTTGCGGCCGATGACGACGGAGCGGATCTCGCCGGTGAGGACCAGCATCTTGGTCTTGGACAGGCCGAAGCCGAGCATGTCGGCGACCTCGGCGGTGGTGAACCATTTCCGCTCCATGGCGGATATGGGGGTGGGCATGGAGTCTCTTCTCTCGGCGGCGCGGGGCAACGCGCTGCCGTGCTGACTGGTGGGATGGGCGGTGGTGACGCGTACCGCTTGGCTGTCCTCGGCGTTGGTAGCGCCGGGGACGGTGCGGGTGTTGGCTGGCTGGGCCGGATGCGGCGGACTGCGCCGAGAGGACGTTCCGGCAGCGGTCGACAGTGGAGGGGGAACCCTCCTACTGGCCGTCGGACGGCCCCTTGCGCAGCGGGTCCCAGGGGGAGTTAGGGGCCGGGTACCACTCGGGTCCGGTGTCCTGGCCGACGTTCACGCCCTGGGCCGCGAGGCGGTCGGCGATCTCGTCGTACTCGCGCTCGGCCTCGTCGAGCCGGGATCTGGCGCCCTGCTCGATGTCGTGGGCGGTCTTCCACTCCTGCTCGGCCTTCTGGACGCGGTAGCCGGCCTCCTGCAGTTCGTAGTCCGGCTCGTCGGGGCCGGCGACTGCTTCGGTCATGAAGTGGGCGGCGGGGACGTTGAGGGCCTTGGCCAGGCCGACGACCTCGTCGAAGCGCAGCAGACGGGTGCCGTTCTCGATCTTGGCGATCTGGGTCTGGTGGAACTTGAAGCCGAGCCGGGTCATGCGCTCGGCCAGGTCTTCCTGGGACAGGCGTGCGGCCTTCCGCAGGACCTTCATGTTGTGCGCCACGAGGGCCTCGCCCTCCAGGGGCGTGTAGCGGTGCGCGTGCGGACTGGACATGTCGGCCTCCCTTCGGCCCGGTCTCGACGCGCCGGGATGAAATAAAACGATACCGCATGAAGAATCCATGCCGCAAGCGGTTGAGTTGTTCGTTATGGAATCGTGACCACCTCTGACCGGCCAACATGCTGGAATCGCATGCTCTAAGAATGCCAGAAGCGCTTGACTGGCGGGCGGGCGCCGTGATATGAATGTTCTAATCCCGCATTGCGATCCCAACCTGGAAGAGGTTGAGCGCCTGTCGAGACTGACGCCGCACAGCACAAAGCCCCCGGCGCTACCAACACCGGGGGCCTGACGGAAACCACGCCACCGCCCATCCCAGGACAGTCAGCCAACGGCGGACCGGGTTGCCCCCCGGAACCCGCCGAGCAAGGAGTCTCCGTGAACGAGAGTACTGCCTCCAGCCCCGGCCCCGCAGCCCCAAGCCCCATCCCACCGACCGGCACCTGGCCGACCGTCGCACAGCCAGGCGGTAGCCACCGGCCCTCCCAGCCCGACGCCGTATCTCCGCTCCCCGCCCCCGGGCGGGCACCCGCACCGGACCGGCCGCAGGAGCCGGCCGGCCCGCCGGAGATACCCGACGTACCGCCGACCGAGGGCGACGAACTGCTCAGGCGGCTGCGGGCGCTGATCGCCAGGTTCGTGGTCCTGCCCTCCGGCGAGGCCCTGGACGCGGCCACGCTGTGGGTCGCCGCATCCCACCTGCAGGCCGCCTGGCAGCATGCCCCGCGCCTGGCGGTGGTCGGCCCGGCGAAGCGGTGCGGCAAGTCGAGGCTGCTGGACGTGCTGGCCGAGACCGTCCACGCCCCGGTGCTGACTGTGAACTCCACACCGGCCGCGGTCTTCCGGTCCATCACCGAGGAGCCGCCCACCCTCCTGGTGGACGAGGCCGACACGATCTTCGGCAGCCCGAAGATGGCGGAGAAGAACGAGGAGATGCGCGGCCTGCTCAACGCCGGGCACCAGCGCGACCGCTACGTCCTGAGGGTGGTGGGCAGCGAGCACA
>NZ_MECL01000016.1 GCF_014596445.1 Streptomyces sp. CBMA29
GCGGTGCCGGGGGCTGGCCGGGCGGCCCGGCGCCGAGGCGCGGCGCTGGCTGTCGCGGGCGGCCTTGCTGCCCTTGCCGTTGCGGGAGGCGGCGCCGTAACCGGCCAGTTCCTCCGCCGTGGGCAGCTTGATGCTGGTGTGGGTGTCGCGGCTGGAGTCCGGCGCGGCGCCCCTGACCAGCGGTACGGCGCCGCGCGGGCGGTCGGCGCCGGGGCCGCGGGGCGGTTCCGGGGCACCGGGCGGCAGGTCGGCGAAGCCGTCGTCGTACGCGTCCTGGCCGTCCGCGCCCGGTCCGCCGTCGTCGGCGCCGGGGGCGGCGACGTCGAGCGCGGGCAGGCCCGCGAGGTGCGGCAGCAGGTCCCTCAGCCGGGTGGCCAGCTCCCCCGCGGTCAGCCGCGAGGCGGGCGCCTTGGCCAGGCAGGCGGCGAGGATCCGCCACAGGTCGTCGGTCAGACCGGGCAGCGGCGCGACGGTCTCGGTGACGTGCCGGCGCAGCACCGCGCCGGGGTGGCCGCCGCCGAACGGCGTGAATCCCGCGAGGAGTTCGTACAGCACGGTGGCCAGCGCGTAGATGTCGACCGACGCGCGCGGCGGCAGGCCCTCGATGATCTCCGGGGCCAGGTAGTCGGGGGTGCCGATGATCCGGGTGGCACGGGTGCGGCGCGGGGTGTCGACCAGCCGCGCGATGCCGAAGTCGGTGAGCAGCGCGGGCGGCGCGCCGCCGGGGCCGGTGGCGACGGCCGAGTCCAGCAGCACGTTCTCCGGCTTCACGTCGCGGTGGACGACGCCCGCCGCGTGCGCGGCGGCCAGCCCGTCGGCCACATCCGCGGCGATCGCGACGGCGGCCTCCGGCACCAGTCGCCGCTCGCGTTCCAGCCGCGAGCGCAGGTCGGTGCCGCGGACCAGGTCCATCACCAGGGCGAGGTCGGTGCCGTCCACCACGAGGTCGCGGATGCCGACGATGTGCGGATGGTCCAGGGAGAGCAGCGCCGTGCGCTCCTGCACGAAGCGGCCGACGAGGTCCTGGTCGGAGGCGAGGTCCTCGCGCAGCAGCTTGATGGCGACCGGGCCCTCGGGGCCCTCGCCGAGCCACACCGTGCCCGCGGACCCCCGTCCGAGCACCTGGTGCGCGGTGTACCGGCTGCCGATCTTCCTGGCCAAGGCTTGCTCCGACTCCTCCGACAGTCCGTCGTGTTGGCGACAAAGCTACGCGGATCAGGGGCCGTTCGGGGTACGCCAGCCCCCTCACGCGCCGTTCCGCCACAGAAATCACCCTCCAGAAGTCGACAAATCCCCAAGGTGAGCCCCCCAAGGGTGCAAGGGTGCGGCGGCGGGGGCCGCCCTACCGCAAGGGGGTGCGGCGGGGGGGGTGCGGGGGCGGCGGGGGCGGGTGCGGGTGCGGGTGCGGGGGGCGGGTGCGGGTGCTCAGGGGGTGCGCCGGGGGCGGGTGCGGGTGCGCAGGGGGGTTCTCCGGGTGCGGGTGCGCAGGGGGTTCGCCGATGGGGGCTGGTTGCGCAAGGGGCTGCACCCGCTGCGGCACCGCTGCGCGGTGGGGCTGGCCGCTGGGGTCCGGCTGCGCAGGGCGGTTCGACGCTGGGGTCCGGCTACTCGGTGAGGTACGCGCCAGGGTGCGGCTGCGCAGGGCGGTTCGGCGCTGGGGTCCGGCTGCGCGAGGGGCTGCGCCCCTGGGGTGCCGCGACGCAAGAGGCTGCGCCCCAAGCCCGCTGCTACGCAGGAGGGTTCGCCGGTAGCCATGGAGCCGAAGGGCGCGCCGGTGTTGAAAGGGAGAACGCGCACAGTGACCGAGGAACGAGGGAGCGAGCACGATCGACCGTCGACACCGGGTCTAAGCGCCCGGAGGCGGAAGGGCGGCAAAAAAGGGGGATCGCGGTGAGCATACGAAGGACGGTTCCCGCGCAGGGTGAGCATGCGCGAGACGGTTCGCACCACGGTGAGCTCACACGAGAGGGCTCCCACGCGGGGTGAGTTGGCGCAAGGCGGTTCGCACCTACGGTCAGCTCACACGAGACGGCACCCGAGCGGGGTGAGCGTACGCGAGACGGCGCCCCCACACCGTGACCTCACGCAGGACGGCACCCCCACACCGTCACCCCCAACGCTGAGCCAGCGGCAGGGGGCACCCACCTCACGTTTAGCTGGCCCAAGCGGGAGCACACCCACGGGGGGCCTCACGGGAGACGCCAACCACCCACGGCGCACCCCGCGTGGGAACCCTCTCCCGTCAACCCACCCTGCACGGTGCCCTCTTACGTCGGCGCACCGCCTGGTGGGAACCCTCTCCCGTCAACCCACCGCGCGTGGGAGCCCTCTTGTGCAGACTCACCGTCATTCCCCTTTTTTGCCGCCCTCTCGCCTCCGGCGGCTTAAATCCGGTGTCGACGGTCGATCGTGCTCGCTCCCTCGTTCCTCGGTCACTGTGCGCGTTCTCCCTTTCGACACCGGCGCCGCCTTTGGCTCGCTGGCTACCGGCGAACCCACCTCACGCAAACGCACCCCAGCGGCCCAGCCCCTAGCGCAACCGCACCCCACCGGCGAACCCCACCGCGCAGCGGTGCCGTAAGGGCGCAGCCCCTGCGCCCTTACGGCACCCCAGCGGCGGACCCTCCCCCGCAACCACACCGAACGGCGAACCCCAGCCCGTAGCGCTGACCTCGCGGCGCAACCCCCTGCGCAAACGCACCCCAGCGGCGAACCCCCTTGCGCAACCGTGCCGTAAGGGCGCAGCCCCTTGCGCAACGGGACCGCACCAGGCGCCGAACCCCACCCCGTAGTGCTGACCTCGCCGTGCACTCCCGCGCAGACGCGCCGAGCGGCGAACCCCACCGCCTAACCTCCTGCCCGGAGGGCTCTCCGCGGCGAGCACCGTTGTCAACCGCCGGGCGGAGCGCGTTAGTTGCCGTTGGAGTCGCCCGTGATCGAGGAGATTTTGTCGTAGACGGTGCTGACCCAGCCGGAGGAGGCGTCCCAGAGGTTGCGGGTGCTGTTGACCCAGTCGGGGAGGGGGGTGGTGTACCAGACGACGACGAAGATGACGACGATCACGAGGATGACGGTCAGGCAGCCCTTGAGGCAGCCGAGGCCCGGGATCTTCGTGGGGTTGGCGCTGCGCTGGCGGGGCTCGCGTTGGCGGGGCTGGGGCGCGGGGGCGGGCGGGCGCTGGGGCTCGTAGCGTTGCGGCTGCGGCTGTTGGTAGCGCGGCTGTTGAGGCTGAGGGCGCTGCTGAGGGCGCTGTTGCTGGGGCTGCTGGTACGGCTGCGCGTAGCCCTGTCCGCCCTGCTGGCCCTGACCCTGGCCCTGGCCCTGGTGCGACTGGCGCGGCGGCTGTTGGGGTTGGGGCTGGGGGCGGCGGCGCGGCTCGCGGCGCAGGGGGTCCTGTTCGGGGGACAGATAGCGCAGCTCGGTCTGCTCGTTGCGGTGCCGCAGGGCACTGAGCTGGGACTCCCACGGGTGCGGGCCCTGGGGGGTGCCGGGGCCCTCGTCCGGGATTGGCGGCAGGACGCGGGTGCCCTCGGCGGCGGCACCGCCGGGGCCGGGGCCGGGGTCGCCGGGCAGTTCGGTGGTGGAGGCGTTCGGGTCGTAGGTGGAAGGCGTCGCGCCCTGGCGGGAGGGCAGCACCTGGGTCGGCTCCGCGTCTCCGGAGGCGGAGGCAGAGCCCTGGCCGGTGCCGGGGACCAGCGTCGGCGTCGCGTCGGGCGCCAGGAGGCCGCCGACGGCGAAGGCCGCCTCGGCCGCGGCAGGCGAGGAGTGCACGCCGATGCCCGCGGCGACCACGCGCAGCGCGCGGGCCAGGTTCTCGGCGCTGGGCCGCTGCCCCGGCTCCTTGCGCAGGCAGCGCTCTATCACCGTCCACAGCGGTTCCGGCACGGTCGTGGGGCGGCGCGGCTCCTGGTTGAGGTGCGCCTGGAGCACTTCGATGGCGCTGTCGCCGCGGAACGGCGGACGCCCGGTGACCAGCTCGTACAGCAGGATGCCCGCGCCGTAGACGTCCACGGCCGAGGTCTGCGGGCGGCCCTGCGCGGACTCCGGCGCGATGTACGCGGGGGTGCCGACGAATTCGTGGGTACGGGTGAGGCCCGGCGAGTCCGCGAGCCGCGCGATGCCGAAGTCGGTCAGCATCGGGTGCATCTGCGGATTGCCGTCCTCGCCGGTGACCGTGGCGAGCAGCACATTGGCCGGCTTGAGGTCGCGGTGCACGACGCCGTCGGCGTGGCTGGCGGCGAGCGCGTCGGCGACGGCCGCGGTGAGCAGCGCGGCGCCGACCGGGCTGAACGGCCCGTTCTCACGCAGGTAGCGGTGCAGGTCGGGGCCGTCGATCAGGTCCATCACCAGGGCGAGCAGATCGCCCTCGACCACCAGGTCGCGGACCCGGACGATGTGCGGGTGGCGCAGCCGGACCAGCACGGAACGCTCGCGCAGGAAGCGCATCACCACGTCCGGGTCGCCGGCCAGCTCTTCCTTGAGCACCTTGACGGCGACGGCACTGCCCTGCTCGCCGCGCACCTGGCCACGCCAGACGGTGCCCGTGGCGCCGCGTCCCAGCGGTTCCTCCAGGAGGTACTTGCTGCCTACCGGCCGCACGTCATGCGCTCCCTGCTCCGTAGTGTGTCCGCCCTGACCATGCGCGGTGCCTGTGCCCGCGTGCTCGCGTGCTCGCGGCGGTGCTCGTGGTCGTACTCATGGCCGTACTCATGGCGGGCTCGCCCTGATTCCGGCCCAGCGTAGTGCCGCCGGGCGGGCCCGCGTCCTGGCCGCGCCACGGGAATCGGCCCGTGCCGCCTTCCGTCCGGCCTTCCGTGCCGTGCCCGGTGTCCCGTCCACACCCCCTCCGTCGGCCAGCCCACGACCCGCCGTCGGCCGGACGACAGCCCGCCGACAGCCCGCGGATGGTCCCGGAACGCCCGGGAACGTCCGAGAACAGTTGTCCGACCTAGGACGCGAGGAGCGGGCTGTTGGTTGCGTCACGTGGTGTCACCGGCATGTGCCGTGGCGGGCGGTGAATCGGGTACGGGGACCCGCGCCCGGTTTGTGGCGGCGATCGGCCGCAAGCGGCGGCTTTCCGGTCGGATGCGGCGCTCTTTCCGGACGGTTTCCGTCGCGGGATGATCATCTGCCGTACTTTCAAGATCACTGGGGGCGGGACCGGGGACGGGGTGTCAGTGGCGGGTGGGAGGATGCACCCGTACGGTCCGGATGGGGCAACGGGGGCTCCACCGCTCGTGCTTGTACGTATCGACGCGCCCGCGCGCGGCCGGGGAGGGGACTTCCCGCCGCGGGTCAGGGCAGAAGGGGAGCGCGGACGAGATGCAGATCCGGCTGACCGTCCTCGGGCCGCGCAGCGGTCGGGCCGTGCGTGCCTGTGACGTGCTCATCACGGCGCCCGCGGGGACCACGCTGGGCGCGGTGGCCGGCGCCCTCGCCTCCGCGGCCGGGTCCGGGCAGCCGGGCAGGTCCGCGGGGTCGTCCGTCGCGCTCTTCGCCGGGACGCTGCGGCTCGCGCCGACCACGCCGCTGGGCGTGCCGCCCCTGGTGGACGGCGCCCTGCTCTCGCTGCACGCGCCCGCCGAGCAGCGTGGCGGCCATGTCGCGGACCACGGTCAGTACGGCCGGTTCGGGCAGTACGGGCAGCCGCCCGCCGAGACGGCCAGGCTGCATGTGGTCGGCGGCCCCGACGCGGGCGGTGTGCACCTGCTCCAGGGCGGCCAGGCCAGGATCGGCCGCTCGGGCGACGCCGACGTCCCGCTCGACGACCCGGACGTCTCCCGTCTTCACTGCGAGGTCGCCTTCGGCGCGGACGGGCTCATCACCGTCGCCGACCTCGACTCGACCAACGGCACCACCCTCGCCGGGCAGCCCGTCGGCCCCCGCCCCCTCGCGCTGCCCCCGGGCGCCCTGCTCCGGATCGGCGAATCGACGCTCCGCCTGGAGTCCGGAAGCCCCGCCGGGCCCTCCGCGCTCGCCGCCGAGCCCGACGCCGACGGGCACCTGCGCGTCTCGCTGCGCGAGCCCTCCGCCCCGCTCCCGGTC
>NZ_MECL01000017.1 GCF_014596445.1 Streptomyces sp. CBMA29
CTTGTCCTTTATCTACCAAGATCTTCCGGGCTTGCCGATGGCTTTGAGGGTGTCGGGGCGTTTGACGGTTTTGCCGATGTCGTAGCGGGGTGCCCGGTGTTTGTTCTTGGCGCCGGGCGGCCGTCCGGGCCCGTTACC
This sequence comes from Streptomyces sp. CBMA29, assembly GCF_014596445.1. Taxonomy (GTDB): domain Bacteria; phylum Actinomycetota; class Actinomycetes; order Streptomycetales; family Streptomycetaceae; genus Actinacidiphila. The sequence goes on from NZ_MECL01000017.1 coordinate 139, forward strand.
TCGGGGTTTGGGGACACGGGCCGGGCAGGCGAGGTGAGCGCGGATGTTCCTGAACCCTCGGCGGACCCGGGCCGGGGTGAGCCGGTCGGAGGTGGTCGGCTTCTCCCAGGGCCGGCGGAGGTCTTCGGCGAGGGGCCGGGCGAGCCGGAGCTGGGTGTGGGCGACGATCAGGATCCAGGTCCAGCGGTCCGCCGCCTCGGGGGTGCGGAGTTTCGGGGTGGTCCATCCGAGGGTCTGCTTCGCGAAGCGGAAGGTGTGCTCCAGATCGAAGCGACGGAGACATGCCTGCCAGAAACGGTCCGCCTCGTCCGGGGTGGCGCCGGTCTTCGAGGACCATAACCACACGGGCGGGGCGTTCCGGTCCGTCGGCAAGTGCTGCACCTTCAGTCGCATCAACGTGCCCTCGACCAGGGGAAGTTCGCCGTCGTGATCGAGCCATGAGGAGCCGTGGGTGGACCCGGTCCCATGCCTGGGTCTCGGCCTTGCCGTAGTTGGTGGTGTCGGTGACCGTGGTGATCGCGGGCTCGGGCCAGGTCTCCGGCTTGGTGAACCGGAATTCCGGGCCGTGCTTGGGCGGCCGGCCGTTTGTCCCCGGCTGGCGGGTGACGACGTAGCCGGCATCGCTGACGATCACGATGTCCGGGTTCCCGGCCTGCCACTGGCCAGCGGCGATGAGTTGCTCAACAACCCCTCGGGGTTGGGCGGCGGTGACAGCGGTCGCGTCGTCCGCCGGGCCGAGCCGGACCGCGTCCAGGATCGCGGTCCAGGACGTGGAACCCGGCTCCAGAACGGCCACGAAGGAGTACGGCCAGCCCGGAATGAACTGCGACACGGTCTTCGCCCGGCCGTAGACGTGGCAGAACAGGCGCTCTGCCGAACACGGTGCGTCCGAGCGGAGCCATGGCGACACGTCGACCGCCAGGACCAGCCGCCCGCCATCGAAACGCGGCAGCGACAGCCCGGCCAGCACCGTCCGCAGGCTTTCGGTGATGATCCGGCCGTCGTTCAGGCCGCCATACATCGCTCCGTGTCCACGGCGATGCTCGGGCAACAGCGTCAAGTCCACCGGGGACTTCACCGCACCGTCCGCACACAGCACCGCGTCCGCCAGTTCGAACAACTCGTCGCGCCGGGCGGTCAGACACTCGTAGAACTCTCCCCGGAAGCGTGACGCTTCCGCGAACGCTTCCCTCCGAACAGCATCAGGCAGCAGACACACCCTCACGGCCTTCGTCGTGGTCACGTGCACCTTGGTCGGAGCACATGATCAGACGAAGGCCACCCCC
>NZ_MECL01000018.1 GCF_014596445.1 Streptomyces sp. CBMA29
ACGCGCCGCCGGGCCGGACGGGGCGGCGCGCCGCCATCGGCGGGCCGGGCGTACGGACCGGGAGGCGGGCCTACGACGCCCGGCTCGGGCGCCGGGCCCTTCGCGGCCGGGTGCTCGCGTTCCTCGTCCACTTCCTCGTGCACTTCCGCGTCCCCTTCCCGGTCCGCCGGGCGCTGGGGCGCGGCTCGGCTCCGTCAGGACGATCCTGCGCGTGATCCGGCCGCCCGCGGCTCCGGCGCGCCGAACGCGGCGGTCACCGGGCGGTGTTGGTCAACCCTGCTCACCCTCGCGCCAGCGGTTGGTGATCGGCAGCCGGCGGTCCTTGCCGAAGCCCTTCGCGGAGATCTTCGTGCCCGGCGGGTACTGCCGCCGCTTGTACTCGGCGGTGTCGGTCAGCTTGAGGATGCGCGTCACCAGCTCGGCGTCGAAGCCCGCCGCGATGATCGCCTCGCGGCCCTGGTCCCGGTCGACGTACATCTCCAGGACCCGGTCGAGGACGTCGTAGTCCGGCAGCGAGTCGGTGTCGACCTGGCCGGGGCGCAGTTCGGCGCTCGGCGGCTTCGCGATCGAGTTCTCCGGGATCGGCGGGGTCTCGCCGCGCGCCTCGGCGTCGGCGTTGCGCCAGCGCGCCAGCCGGAAGACGGTCGTCTTGTAGACGTCCTTGATCGGGCCGTACGCGCCGACCGAGTCGCCGTACAGCGTCGAGTAGCCCACCGCCAGCTCGCTCTTGTTGCCCGGCGCGAGCACGATCTGGCCCTCCTGGTTGGAGATCCCCATCAGTGTGACGCCGCGCAGCCGCGACTGGAGATTCTCCTCAGCGAGGCCGGTCAGCGACAGCGACGCCATGTAGGCGTCGAACATCGGGGCGATCGACACCGTACGGAGATTGAGGCCGGTCCTGCGGGCCAGCTCCGCCGCGTCGCCCTTGGAGTGGTCCGAGGAGTACGCCGACGGCATCGAGACGCCGTACACGTTCGCCGCGCCGATCGCGTCGACCGCGACGGCGGCCACCAGGGCCGAGTCGATGCCGCCGGACAGACCGATCAGCACCGAGCGGAAGCCGTTCTTCTCGACGTACGCGCGCAGGCCGGTGACCAGCGCGCCGTAGATCTCGGCGTCGTCGGTCAGCCGCTCGGCCTCGCCGCCGGTGAACTCCGCCGGATACGGCTCGACCGGCGTCTCGCAGAGCGTCACATGGCGGATCTCCAGGCCGTCGGCCACCCGCCCCGACGGCGCCCGCGCGGGCGCGGCGGGCAGGTCGAGGTCGAGCAGCACGCACTCCTCGGCGAACTGCGGGGCCCGCGCGATCACCTCGCCGTCCTCGCCTACCACGATGGTGTCACCGTCGAAGACCAGCTCGTCCTGGCCGCCGACCATCGCCAGATACGCCAGCGTGCAGCCCGCCTCCCGCGCGCGCCTGCGCACCAGGTCCAGGCGCGTGTCGTCCTTGTCCCGCTCGTACGGCGACGCGTTGACCGACAGCAGCAGACCGGCGCCGGCCGCGCGGGCCGCCGGGACCCGCCCGCCGTCCTGCCACAGGTCCTCGCAGATCGCCAGCGCCACGTCCACGCCGCGCACCCGGATCACCGGCATGGTGTCGCCCGGCACGAAGTACCGGAACTCGTCGAAGACCCCGTAGTTGGGCAGGTGGTGCTTGGCGAAGCGCAGCGCCACCTCGCCGCCGTACAGCACCGCCGCGCAGTTCTGCGGCGCCCCCGCGGGCTGCCCGAACCTCGGCCGCGCGCTCTCGCTGCGGCCCAGATACCCCACGACCACCGGCAGCTCGCCGAGCCCCTCGTCCGCCAGCCGCTTCGCCAGCGCCACCAGGGCCGCGCGGCTCGCGTCCACGAACGAGGCGCGCAGCGCCAGATCCTCCACCGGGTATCCGGTGAGCATCATCTCGGGAAACGCCGCCAAGTGCGCTCCGCGCGCGGACGCGTGGTGTGCCCAGCGCACGACGGTCTCGGTGTTCCCGGCGATGTCGCCGACGCGGGAGTCGATCTGATTCAGAGCGAGGCGTAGTTGAGGCATGGCCTCATCCTAATCGTCAATGCGACGAGATGTCGCCCGGGGCGCCCTTGCCCAGGGGGTCAGCCCCGAAGGGGCGCTGGGGGCGGAACTGCGCGCTCAGCCACCGTGCTCCCGCAGGTCACCACCGGCCCCGGCGGGGCAGATCGGTTGTCTCCGGGCCACCGGCCCGTTGGTGGCTGGTCGCGCAGTTCCTCCCCCAGCTACCGCTGGGAGGTGCCCCCAGCGCCCCTGAAAACAGGCCCTTCGCAAGCGCAGCGTCTAGCGGCGCAGCCAGACGGCGGTGTCGGCGGGGATGCGGCCGTCGAGGAGGGGCCCGCTGGTGAGCAGCAGCTCACTGTGCGCGGGCAGCTCCGCAGGAGCGCCGGCCAGGTTGACGACGCAGACGAACGCGTCGGTGCGGCTGAAGGCGAGGACGCCCGGGTCGGAGTCGAGCCAGTGCATGGGGCCGTCGCCCAGACCGGCCTCGGCGCTGCGTATCCGCAGCGCCGCCCGGTACAGCGAGAGCATCGACGCGGGGTCGGCGGACTGGATCTCGGCGGTGCGCCCGGCCCAGTCGGCCGGCTGCGGAAGCCACGGCTCGGCCGCGCCCTCGGGGCTGAAGCCGAACGGCGAGGAGTCGCCGGACCAGGGCAGCGGCACGCGGCAGCCGTCCCGGCCGGGGTCGGTGCCGCCGGACCGCAGGTACATCGGGTCCTGGAGCTTGGCCGCCGGAATGTCCTCGACCTCGGGCAGCCCCAGCTCCTCGCCCTGGTAGAGGTAGACGGATCCGGGCAGCGCCAGGGTCAGCAGCGCGGCGGCCCGCGCCCTGCGGGTGCCCAGCTCCAGGTCGGTGGCGATCCCGAACGCCTTGGTGGCGAAGTCGAAGCCGGTGTCGGCCCGCCCGTAGCGGGTGACCGTACGCGTCACGTCGTGGTTGCACAGCACCCACGTGGCGGGCGCGCCCACCGGCTCGTGCGCGGCCAGCGTCGTCTCGATGGACTTGCGGAGCTGCTCCGGCGCCCAGGGGCAGGCGAGGAAGTCGAAGTTGAACGCGGTGTGCATCTCGTCCGGCCGCAGGTAGTACGCGAAACGCACCGCGTCCGGCAGCCACACCTCGCCGACCAGGATCCGCGTGTCGGGGGCGCCTCCCGGCCGCAGGCTCGGGGAGTATCCGTCGGCGATCCGCCGCCAGCCGCGGTAGATCTCGTGCAGGTCGTCCCGGTCGATGTACGGGTGCGGGGCGGCCGGGTCGCTGCTCAGGTCGGGCAGCTCCGGGTCCTTGGCGACCATCGCGGCGGAGTCGATCCGTACGCCGCCCGCGCCGCGGTCGAACCAGAACCGCAGGATGTCCTCGTGCTCGGCCCGGACGTCCGGGTGGTTCCAGTTGAGGTCGGGCTGCTCGGAGTCGAAGAGGTTCAGGAACCAGTCGCCGGGCGTGCCGTCCGGGTCGGTCGTCCTCGTCCAGGCCGGGCCGCCGAACTGCGAAGGCCAGTTGTTGGGCGGCAGTTCGCCGTCGTCACCGCGGCCGGGGCGGAACCAGAAGCGGTCGCGCGCGGGCGATCCCGGACCGGCCGTCAGCGCCTCGCGGAACCACGGGTGGGCCGCCGATATGTGGTTCGGCACGATGTCGATGATCGTCCTGATGCCCAGCGCCAGGCCCTCGGAGATCAGCTTCTCGGCCTCGGCGAGCGTGCCGAAGACCGGGTCGATGTCCCGGTAGTCGGCCACGTCGTATCCGCCGTCGGCCATCGGCGACGGGTACCAGGGGTTGAACCAGAGGGCGTTGACGCCCAGCTCGGCCAGGTAGGGCAGCCGGGAACGCACCCCGGCGAGGTCTCCGGTGCCGTCGCCGTTGCTGTCGGCGAAGCTCCGCGGATAGACCTGGTAGATGACCGCGCCGCGCCACCAGTTCTCGTCGGCCTCGGGCTGAGGGGTGTCTGCCACGTCAACGTCCTTTCGGGCAGGTGGGACCCCGCCGCCGGCCCCGGAGGCGGGGATGTGGGCATAGAGGCCGGCGGCGGAGTGCTTGGGGGTGCGTTACGGAGGGCTTGCGGTCCGGGTGACCCGTCAGCCCTTGAGGCTGCCCGCGGTCAGGCCGGACATGATGTTGCGCTGGAAGAGCAGGAAGATCAGCAGGGTCGGCACCGCGGAGATGGCCAGCGCGGCGATCAGCACGTTCTGCGGTACGCCCTGCGAGAGCGAGTTGATGCCGATGTTGATCGGCTGGTTCTTCGGGTCGGGCTCCACCAGCATCGGCCAGAGGAAGTCCTTCCAGACGTTGACCACCGCGAAGATCGATACGACGCCGAGGATCGGACGCGACATCGGCAGCACGATCGACCACAGCGTGCGCAGCGGCCCGGCGCCGTCGATCTTCGCCGCGGACATCAGATCCTCGGGAATCGAGTCGAAGAACCGCTTCAGCAGGAAGATGTTGAAGCCGTTGGCCACCGTGGGCAGCCAGATCGCCCACGGGGTGCCGATCAGGTTCACGTGCAGCAGCGGCAGGTCGAGGACCGTCATGTACTGCGGCACGATCAGCACCGCCGCCGGGATCATCAGCGTGGCGAGCATCATGCCGAGGATCACATTGCCCAGCACCGGCCGGAGCTTGGAGATCGCGTACGCCGCCGCCACGTCGAAGACGAGTTGCAGCAGCAGCGCGCCGAACGCGTAATAGAAGGTGTTGAAGAGCAGCCGGGCGATCTTCAGCTCGCTCCACGCGTCCGAGTAGTTGCTCGCCCTCGGGTGTTTCGGGAAGAGCGTCGGCGGATTCGCCAGGACTTCCTGGGCCGACTTGAAACCGCCGGTCACCATCCAGTAGAGCGGGCCGAGGAACACCAGGGTGAAGACCAGGATGACCAGGCTCAGGACGGTCCAGTAGACGAATTTCGCCCGCGGCCGGCTCAAAGCCGCCGACGAGATCAGGGTCCGGTTTTGCTGGGTGAACGCTGCCATGTCCGTCTTCCGTCCTAGTCGCTGTTCCGGCTCAGCCGCGCGTACACACCGGAGAATCCGGCCAGCACCAGCAGCAGGAAAAGGCCCAGCGCCGCGGCGCTTCCGAAATTGTTGTAGCGGAACGCGTACTGGTAGACCATGTACACGACCGTCGTGGTGGAGTTCTCCGGGCCGTTGCCGCCGGTCAGCAGATAGACGTTGGTGAACTCCTGCATGGTCGCCACGATCTGGAGCAGCAGCATGAGCGAGAGCACCATGCGGGTCTGCGGGATCGTGACGTGCCAGATCTTGCTGAACAGCCCGGCTCCGTCCAGGTCGGCGGCCTCGTACAGCTCGCCGGGGATGTTCTGGAGCGCGGCCAGATAGATCAGCGTGGCGCTTCCCATGCTCATCCAGGTGGCCGCGATCACCACCGAGATCATCGCCGTGTGCGACGAGTCCAGCCATGCGGAGGTCGGCAGGTGCAGGGTCTTCAGAATGTGGTTGAAGAGCCCGTACTCCGGGTTGTAGAAGTACTTGAACAGCAGCACACCGGCGACCGGCGGAAGCATCACCGGCAGGTACACCAGAATGCGCAGGTACGCCTGTGCGTGCCGCAGCTCATTGAGCAGGATCGCCACGAAGAACGGCACGATGAAGCCGATCACCAGCGCGTACACCGTGAATTGCAGGGTGTTGCGCCAGGCGGTCCAGAAATACGGGTCGTGGTAGACCTGCTTGAGATTGTCGAAGCCCACCCAGGTGGTGACACCGCGTTTGGTCTTCTGGAAGCTCATGATGAACTCGCGGACCATCGGGTACCACGAGAAGAACCCGAAGCAGAGGACCGCGCCGATCAGGAAGCCGTACGCCTGGACATTGTGCCGGACTTTACGGCTCAGGCCGGAAGGGCGCTGCGTTCCCTCGGGCTGACCAACGGGGCGCCCGGCGTGGCGCCTACTCGATTTCTCGGGGACGGTTGTCGCCGCCATGGGTGCTCCTCGACTGAAGTGATGCGTCGGGCCGGTACCGCTGAGCGGGGGCCGGTCGCCGGACCGGCCCCCGCGGGCTGTCGTTACTGAGAGGCGGCCAGGAGGCTGTTGACCTGGGACTCGGCAGTGGAGAGCAGCTTGGCGATGTCAGCGTTCTTGTTGGTCAGAACACCGGACATCACGGTGTCGAGCACGGTGTAGATCTTCTGGGCGTTCGGCGGCTCGGGCTTCACGGGCACCTGGGCGTCGACGTACGTCTTGAAGTTCTCGACCGGGACGGTCGCGTTCGCGGCCTTGGTGGAGTTGTCCTTGTCCTTCGACGCGCCGGTGAAGAAGAAGGGCTGCGGGAGACCGACGGGCAGGCCGTCCGTCTTGTTCCGCGGGTAGTTGAACTGGCCCTTCTCCAGGGTCAGGTACTTGAAGTTGATCCAGGCGATGCCGGCCTTGATCTGGTCCGGGGAGGACGACTTCTTGAACATGTAGTCGGCGCCGCCGAACAGCGAGGTCTTGCCGCCGGGGATCGGGGCCATGCCGAGGTCCTCGAACTTGGCCTTGTACTGCTGGACGACCAGCGGGATGTCGTCGGGAGCGCCGACATACATGCCGACGACGCTGGTACCCATCGCCTTCTGGACGTCGCCCCACTCCTTGCCCGGGGTGGCGGGCATGCTGTTGTCCGTCCAGCGCATGTCGTGCAGCGTGGTCAGCAGGGTCTTGGCGCTGTCGTCGTTGAACGTCGCCTTCTTGCCGTCCTCGGACACCATGGTGCCGCCGAGGCCGTACAGCTCGGACGTGAAGTGCCAGCCGCCCTGGTTGCCGCCGGCGTTCTCGATGAAGCCGTGGACGCCCTTGCTGCCGAGCTTGTCCTCGATCTGCTTGGCGGCGGCGCGGACGCCTTCCCACGTGGTGGGCGGGTTGTTCGGGTCCAGACCGGCGTCCTTGAAGATCTTCCGGTTGTAGATCAGGCCCATCTGGTAGTTCGAGGTGGGCAGACCGTACAGCTTGCCGCCGTCCTTGAGGACGTCGAGGACACCGGGGTCGATGTCCTTGAGGTTCGGGACCGTCTTGTCGTTGACGTATTCCGTGATGTCGGCCGCCTGGCCGGCGTCCAGCACCTGCTGGAGGTCGGTCATGTACGTGTAGAACGTGTCGGTCTGGCTACCGCCCTGGAGCTGGGCGGTGAACTTGGCCGGGTCCTCGCAGGGGAACGCGTCCTTGCTGTTGACCGTGACGTTCGGGTACGTCTTGTTGAACTCGGCGACGTCGTCGATCCACTGCTGGCGCTCGGCCTTCTTCGTGGTCGGCGGCTCACAGTCGACCGTGATCGACACCTTGGTCTTTGGGTCCAAGGGGGTGCCTGCGCTGCTGGAGCTGCTGCTGGCCTTCGTTCCCGGGTCGTCCTTCTTGTCGTCGCTGCTGGAACACGCGGCAGCGGACAATCCGATGCCCGCGACCAGCGCGACCGCCACCAGTCTGCGGTAGCCGATTCTGCTCATGATCAAAACCCTTTCCCCTGAACCACTGCGCGTCGTTGGACTGCGATCTGGGACCCCCGCGGCACATGGTGCACGTGATGCTCGGCGCAGTTGCACGCCGCCGTTTCGGGTTGGCTCAACGTACTTAACCCGATAGATGTCCGCAAGATGTCGCGCGAATTTCGCAAAGACACGACTTGGTTACGACGTCGGACGGCCCACAAGTGGAAGCGGGGTCACCTGCCGTGGGCTTGCGGACGGCCCGTGACGGCCCCTGCGCGGGGCCGTCACGGGCCGGGCCGAGGGGGTCGCCCGCGGACCCGAGGGAGTCGCCCGGTGGGCCCCAGGGGGCCGCGGGCCGCGAGCGGCGGGCCGCGGCTGGCCGGGGGCCGGGGGAGCGGATGGCGGGGCCGGGGCGGGAGCGCGGCTCTCCGCCTCCGGCGCCGCGGTGGCATGGCTGATCTCGGGCTGAGCTCGGGGGTGGGCTCAGCCGGGTCCGGCCCGAGACGGGCTCAGGCCAGGCCCTGGCTCGGGTCCGGGCTAGAGCCCTGGCCTTGGCCGGTCCGGACTCGGGCTCGGCTCTGGCTCCGGCCTGGGTCCCGGCTCCGGCCCCGCGCGGGTCCGGGCCGAGACGGGCTCAGGCCAGGCCCTGGGTCGGGCCGGGTGGCTTGGGGGGCGGGGTCAGACGTTGGCGCGAGCCTCCGGGTGGGGGAGGCGGGAGGGGTGCGGGGCGGGACCGGTGGAACCGCGTACTACCAGTTCCGGTTCGAAGAACAGCTCGTCGTGGTCGACCGACGCTCCGCTGATCTCTCCGGCCAGCAGGTCCACGGCCGCCCGGCCCATCGCCTCGATCGGCTGCCGGACGGTGGTCAGCGGCGGCTCGGTGCAGTTCATCAGCGACGAGTCGTCGTAACCGATTACCGAAACATCCTCCGGCACCGAGAGCCGCCGCCTGCGGGCCGCCCTTATGGTGCCGAGCGCCAGCAGGTCGCTCGCGCAGATGAAGGCCGTGATGCCGCGCGCGAGCAGCCGGCTGGCCGCCGCCTGGCCGCCCTCCAGCGTGAACAGGGCGTGCTCGACGGTCACCGACGGGTCGACCCGGCGGGCGGCGGCGAGCTTGCGGCGCGACGGTACGTGGTCGGGCGGACCGAGCACGAGCGCGATCCGCTGATGGCCGAGCGAGATGAGGTGGTTCATCGCCTGCTCGACCGCCACCGCGTCGTCACAACTGACGCGCGGGAAGTCGAGATGGTCGATGGCCGCGTTCATCAGCACGGTGGGCAGATTGCGCTCGGCCAGCCGCGCGTAGTGGTCGTGCGGTGACTCGGCCTGGGCGTAGAGCCCGCCGAAGAAGACCACGCCGGAGACATGCTGCTGGAGCAGCAGTTCCACGTAGTCGGCCTCGGAGACGCCGCCCGCGGTCTGGGTGCACAGCACCGGGGTGAAGCCCTGCTGCGCCAGCGCGCCCCCGACCACCTCGGCGAAAGCCGGGAAGATCGGATTTTGCAGCTCGGGCATGACCATGCCGACCAGCCGGGCGCGTTCGCCGCGGAGCTGGGTGGGCCGTTCGTAACCGAGCACGTCAAGAGCGGTGAGGACCGCTGCCCGGGTTCCGTCGGAGACGCCAGGCTTCCCGTTCAGCACGCGGCTGACGGTGGCCTCACTCACCCCGACCTTCTTTGCCACCTCGGCAAGTCGTCGTGTCATGGCGTCGATTCTAGTACAGGTGGCGCAAGTTTCTTGCGGTGAATTTGCGAGATCTCTGCAAGTCATCCAAATTTTGCGAAATCCAATCGACATCTTGCTGTCTCATGCATGACATCTCTAGGGTGTGCGTCACCTCTGTGACTCCAGTCAGAAGGGACACCCCCCACCCCATGGACAACAGACGTCGTTCCACGGCCTGGTTGGCTTCCGCCACCGCGGCGGCGGTCGTCGCGGGCGGGCTCGCGCTCGCCGTGACGGCCCAGTCGGCCAGCGCCGCCCCCTCCGTATCGACCGTCTCGCCCTTCGCCGTGAGCGGAGGCGCGAGCGTCCCGTTCACCGAGTACGAGGCCGAGGCCGCCGCCACCAACGGCTCGGCGGTCGGCCCCGACTACACCCAGTCCACCGTCGCCTCCGAGGCGTCGGGCCGCCGCGCGGTCAGCCTGGGCGGCCAGGGCAAGTACGTCGAGTTCACCCTGACCGCCCCGGCCAACGCGGTGGATGTCGCCTACAACCTGCCGCGCGGCGCCTCAGGCACCGTCTCGGTCTACGTCAACGGCACCAAGATCAGCCAGAAGCTGGCGGTCACCGCGCAGTACAGCTACGTCGACACGTCGTGGATCGCCGGCTCCAAGACCCACCACTTCTTCGACGACTCGCGGATCAAACTGGGCCAGAACCTGGCCGCGGGCGCCAAGGTCAAGCTCCAGCTCGACGCGGGCGACACCGGCCAGGCCACCATCGACGTCGCCGACTTCGAGCAGGTGGCGGCAGCCGCGAGCGCGCCCGCGAACTCCATATCCGTCGTCGGCAACGGCGCCGACGCCACCGGCGGCGCCGACTCCACCAGCGCCTTCAACACGACCATCGCCCAGGCGAAGTCGCAGGGCAAGGAGGTCTGGATCCCGTCCGGCGACTTCAAGCTGGGCTCCACCATCCAGGCCGACGGCGTCACCATCCGCGGCGCGGGCAACTGGTACTCCGTCCTGCACAGCTCGCACCTGATCGACCAGACCAGCGCGAGCGGCAACACCAAGCTGTACGACTTCGCCGTCTTCGGCGAGGTCAGCGTCCGCAACGACGGCTCGCCCGACAGCTTCGTGACCGGCAGCCTCGGCCCGAACTCGGTGGTCTCCGGGATCTGGGTGCAGCGCGAGAAGTGCGGTCTGTGGCTGACCGGCAACAACAACAACCTCGTGGTGCAGAACAACCGCATCCTCGGCACCACCGCCGACGGCCTCAACCTCGACGGCAGCGCCAACGGCGTCCAGGTGAAGAACAACTTCCTGCGCAACCAGGGCGACGACAGTCTCGCCATGTGGTCGCTCGGCGCGCCCGACACGGGCAACACCTTCAGCAACAACACCATCGTGCAGCCCAACCTGGCCAACGGGATCGCGATCTACGGCGGCAGCGACAACACCGTCTCCAACAACGTGATCGCCGACACCAACGCGCTCGGCGGCGGCATCGCCATCTCCAACCAGGCGTTCCTCCAGCCCTTCAACCCGCTGTCCGGCACCGTCACGGTCTCCGGCAACACCCTGATCCGTACCGGCGCGCTGAACCCCAACTGGGGCCACCCGATGGGTGCGTTGCGCGTTGACAGCTATGACTACGCGATCAACAACGACATCCGGATCAGCAACACGACCTTCGTCGGCAGCCCGTACAGCGACTTCGAGTTCGTCTCCGGCGGCGGTCACGGCTACACGATCAACGGCGTCACCGTCAGCGGCGCGACGGCCGGCAACACCGGCACCGTCGTGGTCCAGGCCGAGACGCCCGGCTCCGCGACCTTCACCAATGTGACGGCCACCGGCACCGGCGCGACGGGTACGTACAACTGCTCCTACCCGGCGAACCTGCCCGCCTTCACCATCAACCGCGGTGCGGGCAACAGCGGTTGGGACAGCAACTGGAACGACTGCTCCACCTGGCCGCAGCCGGGCTCGGGCAACCCGACCACCCCGCCCACCACTGCGCCGACCACGCCCCCCACCACTCCGGCCTCCGGCAACCTGGCCCAGGGGCACCCGGCCTCCGACACCGGTCACTCCGATGTCTACGTCGCGGGCAACGCGGTGGACGGCAACGCCAACAGCTACTGGGAGAGCACCAACAACGCCTTCCCGCAGTCGCTGACCGTCGACCTCGGCGCGGCCAGGACCGTCGGCCGGGTCGTCCTCAAACTCCCGCCCGCCACCGCGTGGGCCACCCGTACCGAGACGCTGAGCGTCCTCGGTTCCACCGACAACAACACCTACAGCACGCTGAAGTCGTCCGCGGGCTACACCTTCAACCCCGCGAGCGGGAACACCGTCACCATCCCGGTGACTCCCGCGAGCGCCCGCTACGTACGGCTGACCGTCACCGGCAACACCGGCTGGCCCGCGGGCCAGATCTCCGAGTTCGAGGTCTACGCCTCGTAACGTGAGGGGTCGCGCGCCGGGCGGCGGTCCTCCGACAGGAGGCCGCCGTCCGTCGTTTCGCCGTTCTCCTGGAGGTGCAGCGCGCGCAGCGCGATCTCGGTGGCGAACCGGTCGTCGGGGCGGGCCAGTTGGTCGCCGAAGGCGCGGTCGAGGATACGGATCCGGTAGCGCACGGTCTGCGGGTGCACGCCGAGCTGGTCGGCGATCTGCGCCGCGGTGCCACGGGTGGTCAGCCAGATCCGCAGGGTGTCGATCAGCCGGGCGCGCTGGGTCGCGGTCAGCCCGACCAGCGGCCCCAGATAGCGCTTGGCGATCTGCGCGACCAGCGCGGGATCGCCCAGTAACCACAGCGGCAGCAGATGGTCCTCGCTCATCGCCACCGAGTCGTCGTCGATGATCCCGGCGTCGGCCAGCGTCAGCGTGTGCCGGGCCCAGCGCAGCGAGTCCGCGGCCTCGCTCAGCGAGGTGGTCAGCCCGATCGCGGCCCGGCAGCCGCTCAGCGCCGCGTGCAGCCGCTCCCGCCGCTCGTCGGTGAACGGTCCCGGCACCAGCAGATGCGGCTCCGGGTCCGCGAAGTCCATCAGGATGTCCTTGTCGAGCGCCGCCCCGGCCGGACGCGTGTCGGGGGCGACCGCGATCAGGGTCACCTCCTCGGGCAGCGGCCACGCCGAGTGCTCGGCCAGTTCCGCCAGCGCGCTGCGGGCCACGGAGGCGCCGTTGAGAATCCGCCGCAGCAGCCGGCGGCGGCGGTTGTCGGGCTCCTCGCCCAGTTCCGCCATCGCCTGCACATAGCCCTCGCGGGAGAGTTCGGCGAGATCGCCCATGTACGCGAAGAGCGCGTCGGCGAAGTTCAGCATGAAGGACGCCGACAGGTTGTAGCGGCGGCCCACGCTGCGCACCCGGCGCAGCGCCACCTGGCAGCCGATGCGGTACGCGGCCTGGAGGTTGTCCAGGCTGCGGCCCTCGTACGCCTCGAAGCGGCCGAACTGGCGGCACAGGTCGTCGCGGAGCGCGGTGGTCGCGGTCGGCGCGGCCACCCGGTCGACGAAAGTGGCGATGCTCTGCTCGATACCGATCCTGATCACCCGGGCGTTCGGGCCCTCCAGCAAGTGGCCGTATTCGGGGATCGTGGTGACGATTTCCGTGGCCATCTCTTTTAAAAGGCTGGGGAGTTCCGGCCGCATGATGGCGGCGAACTCCCGTGGAATCGGACCGGTTGATTCCGCCTGCTCCGGCGTCTGCCGCGTTACGGTCATGTCCGTACCCCCCTCCCGCGACGGCCCTGCTGGCCGGTGAACCGGTGAAGTGGTGTGCCACGCATGGTAGCCGCGGGCAACCTCGCTGCAACATAGACCAATCGCGTACGGAACGCAGCACCTTGCACACGGAAACGTGTCGGGCCCGCGACGGTGGGCGACGGCGACCGATGGCCATAGCCGCACTCCCGGTGATCGCCCGCCAGGTCGGCCGAGGTGCGCACCGTACGGCCGACTTGCTCACTTGCTTATAAAAAATCCCGGCGCACTGTTGCTTCCGTGACAGAAAAATACCCGAGAGTAGGGTCCGCCCGAGAATCTTGGCCGGGATTATTGCGCCTCCGGGTTACCCGTGCGTAACGTCCTGCACCGCAAGGGCAACCGAGCGGAATCGGTGCCACGTTCCAGGTAGTGAGTCGTAACCGAATTCCCCTTCCCGCCACACACGGAAGACGCGGAAGCCGGTTTATCAGGTACGTCATCTCCCAGGAAGGATCAGCCCGTGCACAAGCTCTCCAGGACCGCCAAGGGAACCATGGTCACCGGTGCCGCGATGGCGGCGGCGCTCGGCCTCGCGGTCAGCCCGGCCTCGGCCGTCACGTACACCGTCTCGGGCAGCTCGTCGACCGGTGCGATCACCGCGACGGCCACCACGCCCACGCTGACCGACACCACCACGGGCACCAAGCTCACCTGCACCTCGTCGGCGGCCACCGCCACCGTGACCAACGGTTCGCACGGCGGAACCCTCGGCACCATCAACACCGTCTCGTGGAACACCTGCAAGGTCGGCGGCATCACCTTCTCCGTCGCCGCCCAGGGCACCCCGTGGACGCTGACCGGCACCGCCGCCACCACGTCCGCGGGCGTCACCGCCGGCACGCTGACCGGTGTCAAGGCCACCCTGTCCGGCCTGTGCAACGCGACCTTCGCCGACCCCAGCGGCGTGGGCAACGGCGCCACCCTCAACGTCACGTACACCAACTCCACCCACACGCTGGCCATCACCGGCGGCACCCTCAAGGCGTACAACGTCTCCGGCCTGTGCCTCGGCCTGATCAACAACAACGACCTGGCCACCTACTCGGCCGGCTACGTCGTGACCCCCACGACGCTGAACGTCGTCTCTCCCTGAGCCCCGCCCCTCGCGTAACACCGGCCGCCGCGACCGCTGAAGCCGCGCCGGCCGAACCGGGACCCCGGACCGCCGCAGTGGCGGCCGGGGTCCCGAACACGCACTGGAGGACAAAACTCCGCTTGTGTTTTGTCATTCGGTGACAGGAAATCCGCCCCGGTCCGCGCCGTCGAATATTCGTCCGGTCGATCACTTGTGGGGCCTTATTACTCGACCGTAATGTCCTGCGTCGCCGACGCCTTCCTGAGGAGTTCCGTAATGAGGGGTGCCGTGAAGCCGCGCCGTGCGGTGCGGTTCGCCGCTGTCGCCGCGGCGGCGCTCCTGGCCGGACTGCTGCCAGGACCCGACTCCGCGGCCAGCGGCCCGGACGGCAAGGTGACCCTCGGATACACGTGCGGCTTCCCCGCCGGTACGGGCGCGGACGGCTCCGGCGGCACCGACAAGCCCGTCGTCCAGGA
Organism: Streptomyces sp. CBMA29; assembly: GCF_014596445.1. GTDB lineage: Bacteria > Actinomycetota > Actinomycetes > Streptomycetales > Streptomycetaceae > Actinacidiphila. The sequence continues at coordinate 14,400 of NZ_MECL01000018.1, forward strand.
CGTCACCGTCGCGCTGGTGCAGAACTACCCGGACACCGCCGTGGTCGCAAAGCCCATCCAGCCCGGCGACCTGACGGCGACGGTCACCATGCCGCGGGCCGGCGCCGAGGCGCTGCTGCCCGCCGGCGCCACCGCGCTGACCGGCGCCGCGAGCCTCACCGCCCATGTCGCGCAGGGCACTTCGCGAGCGGACGCCGTATGGCCGGGGCTGACCGCCCCCTCGACACCGCTCAAGGGCGACGGGGACCTGGTGCTCACCTTCGGCGGCGCGGTGCCGCCGCTGACGGTCACCGCGTCCGGCGAAGTGCGCTTCACCGCAGGGGAGTTGGACCTCAAGCTCAGCCCCGTGACCGCCCCTGCGTCCGCACCGCCCGACTCCCCGAGCGCGGGGACCGACAGTGCGACCGGCAGCGGCACCGACAGCGCGACCGGCACCGGCAGTGCGACCGGCACGGCCGCGGACTCCGCCGGTACGGGACCGGCCGCCGAGGACGCCGCCGACATCATCGGCACCTGCGCCCCCAAGCCCGGCCAGGCCGACCTCCTCGGCGCCGTCTCCGTCCCCGGCGCCCCCGGCGGCTCCTCGGGACCCGGCCACGCCACCGCGCCCGGCGGCTCCTCGGCCGCCGCCCCCACCGCAGGCACCGGCTCCCACGCGGGCGTCGGCGCGACCGGCAAGGGCGCGGGCGACGGCGCCCCCGACACCGCCCGGTCCGGCGACCGCAACACCATCACGCTGGCCTCGCCCCCGCACTCCGGCGTGCACGACTGCGAGGACCCGCCCGAGGGCGACACGGACCCCGCGGTCATGGCCTCGATACCCCGGCCGTCCAACGCCACCCGCACCCCGGGCCCCGGCGACCCGCCGTTCCCCCCGTACTCCCAGTGCGGTTACGTCACCGGCTACTCCAACGTCTTCAAGCTCAAGGGCGCCGCGGTCATCAACGACCTGACCAAGAAGCCGACCCGCGTCACGGTCGTGCAGAAAAGCCTGTGGACGGAGTTCACCGACCCCGACCCGCTCAAGCAGTACTTCGAGATCGACTCGATCGCGAAACTGGCCCTGCCGCCGTCCGACACCACCTTCCTGACCTTCGGGTTCGTGCCGGTCACCGCCCGGATGGAACTGCTCCCCAAGGGCCTGATGACCGTCGTCACGGTCGGCACCAGCAACCTCGGCACGATCACCACCAGCACCATCTACGGCAAACAGGAACTGCGGCTGTCCGACGTCAAGGTCAACGGCGTACCGCTGGACGTCGGCGCAGGCTGCCGCGCCTCCGCGCCGCTGGACATCAAACTCGTCGGCTACGACCGCAGTTCACTGACCGGCCGCCCTACCGGACCCACGGACTACGGAGTGCAGGACGGCGGGCCGCTGGCCCAGGACGACCTCTACATTCCGCCGTTCACCGGCTGCGGCAGCCACGGAGAGAACCTGAATTCCCTCTTCACCTCGGCGATATCGGGGCACGGCAATTCACTGAATCTCATCCAGGGACCGCTGTGCGTGCCCATCGCGGCCTCGGGATGCGATCCGGAGATCGCCTTTCCCGAACCGCCCCACCACTGATCAGCTCCGGGAGGTGCAATGGGAATCGAAGTGATCGTCGAAGGACTCACCAAGTCCTTTGGTACGCAGAACGTCTGGCAGGACGTCACGCTCACACTGCCGCCCGGTGAAGTCAGCGTGATGCTCGGCCCTTCCGGAACCGGCAAGACGGTATTCCTGAAATCGCTCATCGGCCTGCTCAAGCCGGAACGCGGCCGGGTGCTCGTCGGCGGCGTCGACATGGTGAACAGCCCGGAGCGCGACATCTACGAGGCGCGCAAGATGTTCGGCCTGATGTTCCAGGACGGCGCGCTCTTCGGGTCGATGAACCTCTTCGACAACATCGCCTTCCCGCTGCGCGAGCACACCAGGAAAAAAGAGGCCGAGATCCGCCGCATCGTCATGGAGCGGGTCGACATGGTCGGCCTCCTCGGCGCCGAGGGCAAACTCCCGGGCGAGATATCCGGCGGCATGCGCAAACGCGCGGGACTCGCCCGCGCCCTGGTGCTCGACCCGCAGATCATCCTGTGCGACGAACCCGACTCCGGCCTCGACCCGGTCCGCACCTCGTTCATCTCGCAGCTCCTCATCGACCTCAACGCGCAGATCGACGCGACGATGCTGATCGTCACCCACAACCTCGACATCGCCTCGACCGTGCCCGACAACATGGGCATGCTCTTCCGCCGCGAACTGGTCGCCTTCGGCCCCCGCGAGCTGCTGCTCACCAGCGACGAGCCGGTCGTACGGCAGTTCCTCAGCGGGCGCCGCGACGGACCGATCGGGATGTCGGAGGAGAAGGACGAAGCGGCCCTGGCCCGCGAGCAGTTGAACGGCCGCGAGCTGCCGGCGGCCCCGCGCCGCGTCGCGCCGCAGCTCGAACCGTCACCAGGACTGCCGCCCCGGCAGGCGGTCCAGCGCCGCAGGGCCCGCGTCCTGGCCATGTGGGACCAGCTCCCGGCCGCGACCCGCGAAGCCGTACAGGCCGGACTCGTCCCCGCCCAGGGGGAGTCCGCGTGACCGCGCCCGTACGGGTCCCCGGACCGGGACCCGAGCCGACCCCGCCGCGCCCCGAACGCGTCACCGTGCCGCGCCGCCCGATCCCCGGCACCGGCGCGCTGCGCGAGACCGGGCAGCTCATGACGCTCGCCGCCACCACCGTGCGCGACACCTTCCGCAGGCCGTTCCAGATGCGCGAACTCATCGAGCAGTTCTGGTTCGTGGCCAGCGTGACGATCCTGCCCGCCGCCCTGGTCTCGATCCCCTTCGGCGCCGTCATCGCCCTGCAAGTCGGCTCACTCGCACAGCAGTTGGGCGCCCAGTCCTTCACCGGCGGCGCCAGCGTGCTGGCCGTCATCCAGCAGGCGAGCCCGCTGATCGTCGCGCTGCTCATCGCGGGCGCGGGCGGCAGCGCCATCTGCGCCGACCTCGGCTCGCGCAAGATCCGCGAGGAACTGGACGCGATGGAGGTGATGGGCGTCTCCCCGGTGCAGCGGCTGATCGTGCCGCGCGTCCTGGCGACGATGCTCGTCGCCGTCTTCCTCAACGGCCTGGTCTCGGTCGTCGGCACCGCGGGCGGCTACTTCTTCAACGTCATCGTCCAGCACGGCACCCCCGGCGCGTACCTGTCCAGCTTCTCCGCGCTCGCCCAGCTCCCCGACCTGTACATCAGCGAGATCAAGGCCGTGATCTTCGGCTTCATCGCGGGCATCGTCGCCGCCTACCGCGGCCTGCACCCCAAAGGCGGCCCCAAGGGCGTCGGCGACGCGGTCAACCAGTCCGTCGTCATCACCTTCCTGCTGCTGTTCCTGGTGAACGTCGTCCTGACCGCGATCTACCTCCAGCTCGTCCCGCAGAAGGGAGCCTGAGCGATGGCGCTCCTGGACAAGGACACCCCGCAGGCCGAGCCGCCGCCCGAAGGGCCACGGCCGCGCCGGCGCCCGAACACCGGCCGCTGGCTGCACTGGCTGGACGAGACCGGCGACCACTTCGTCTTCCACATCACCGCCGTGCTGTGGATCCCGCGCACCCTGCGCCGCTACCTCAAAGAGGTCCAACGCCTGCTCGCCGAGGTCGTGTTCGGCAGCGGCGGCCTCGGCGTCATCGGCGGCACCGTCGGCGTGATGATCGGCATGACGCTGGCCACCGGCACCGTCGTCGGCCTCCAGGGCTACGCGGCGATGAACCAGCTCGGCACCGCCGCGTTCACCGGCTTCATCTCCGCCTACTTCAACACCCGCGAGATCGCCCCGCTCGTCGCGGGCCTGGCCCTGTCGGCCACCGTCGGCGCCGGATTCACCGCCCAGCTCGGCGCGATGCGGATCAACGAGGAGATCGACGCGCTGGAGGGCATGGGCCTGCGCAGCGTGCCGTACCTGGTCACCACCCGGATCATCGCCGGGGTCGTCGCCATCGTCCCGCTCTACGGCATCGGCCTGCTCAGCAGCTACGTCGCCTCCCGGATGGTCACCGTCATGTTCAACGGCCAGTCCGCGGGCACCTACGACCACTACTTCAACCTCTTCCTGTCCCCGCAGGACGTCCTGCTCTCCGGACTGAAAGTGCTGATCTTCAGCGTCATCGTGATCCTCGCCCACTGCTACTACGGGTTCACCGCCAAGGGCGGCCCCGCGGGCGTCGGCATCGCCGTCGGCCGCTCGGTGCGCAACGCCATCGTGATCATCTCGATCACCGACTTCTTCCTCAGCCTGGCGATCTGGGGCGCCACCACGACGGTGCGGGTGGCGGGATGACCACCACCGACACCCGTCCCGCCGGAGCGCCCCCCGCCCCGCGCCGCCGCCCGACCGGCGCCGCCACCGCCCGCCGCAGGACCGCGGGCATCGTCTTCCTGCTGGTCCCCGCGCTGCTGGCCTGGCTCGCGGTCGCCGTCTACGACAAGACGTTCAGCGACACCGCGACCGTCCACCTGGAGACCGGCACCGTCGGCAACGAGATGCACCAGGGCGCCGACGTGAAACTGCGCGGAGTCGTCGTCGGCCGGGTCGCCTCGATCAGCGCCGACGGCGACGGCGCCCGGCTCAACCTCGCCATCGACCCCGGCCAGCTGGGGCGCATCCCCGCGGACGTCACCGCGCAGATGCTGCCCACCACGCTGTTCGGCGAACGCTTCGTGGCCCTCGTGCCCCCCGCGGGCACCGACACCGCCGGCGGCGGCCCCACCCTCGCCGCCGACAGCACCATCGCCCAGGACCGCTCCAGCGACGCCATCGAGCTCCAGCAGGTACTCGACAACGTGCTGCCGCTGCTCACCGCCGTCCAGCCGCAGAAGCTCGCCGCGACCCTCAACGCCGTCGCGACCGCGCTCGACGGCCGCGGCACCCAGCTCGGCACCACCCTCGTCCAGCTCGACCGCTACCTGACCAAGCTCAACCCCGAACTGCCCGTGCTGAACGACGACATCAAGCAGCTCGTCACCGTCAGCCACGTCTACAACGCCGCCGCGCCCGACATCGTGCAGGCCCTCACCGACTTCACCAGGACCAGCGGCACCATCGCCGAGGAACAGGCCAACCTCAACAGCGTGTACGGCAGCGCCACCACCACCGCGCAGGACCTGACGACGTATCTGCGGCAGAACAAGGACACCATCATCCGGCTGTCCGCCGACAGCCGCGGCACCCTCGGGCTGCTCGCGAAGTACTCCCCGTCCTTCCCCTGCACGCTGCGCACCCTGGCCGCCTTCGTCCCCGTCATGGACAAGGCCCTCGGCAAGGGCACCCACGAGCCGGGCCTGCACGTCGATCTCACCAGCGTGCCGTCGCGCGGCAAGTACGTACCGGGCAAGGACACCCCGGTGTACGACGCGAGCGGCGGCCCGCAGTGCTACCCGGTCCCGTACACCGGCAGCGGCGGCGCACCGGCCGCGACGCACTCCACGAAGTCCGCGACCTCACCGGCCTCGCCGACCTCCGCGGCCCCCACGTCCACCGTCACCACCACCGACTCCCCGGCCAACTCCCCGCAGGAGAACGAGCTGATCAACGAACTCCTCGCGCCGGGCATCGGCACCGACCCCGGCTCGCTCCCCGACTGGAGCAGCCTGCTGACCGGTCCCGTCTACCGAGGGGCGGAGGTGACCGTGCAGTGAAGCGCCGCAGCCTCGTCGGACCGATCGTCAAGTCGCTGATCTTCATCCTGGTCACCGCGCTGGCCACCACCGTGCTCGCGGTGAGCATCGCGGGCGGCTCCGACGTCGGCGACACCTCCGGGTACAACGCCCGGTTCACCGACACCACCGGCCTCACCTCGGGCGACAGCGTCCGAATCGCCGGGGTGAAGGTCGGCCAGGTCGACTCGATCAAGGTCGTCGACCACCGCGTCGCGCAGGTGCACTTCTCCGTGCAGCGCGCCCGGCGACTGCCCGGCTCGGCGACCGCCACCATCAAGTACCTCAACATGGTCGGCCAGCGGTACATCGACCTCCAGCAGGGCACGGGACCGGTCGGCCAGGTGCTCGCCCCCGGCGACACCATCCCGCTCCAGCGCACCACCCCGGCCCTCGACCTCACCCAGCTCTTCAACGGCTTCCAGCCGCTGTTCCAGGGCCTGTCGCCCAAGGACGTCAACCAGCTCGCGGGCGAGATCGTCCAGGTGCTCCAGGGCGAGGGCGGCACCGTCGACAGCCTGATCAGCAACGTCGGTTCGCTGACCACGACGCTCGCCGCCAAGGACAAGGTGATCGGCCAGGTCGTCGACAACCTCAACTCGGTGCTCACCACGGTGAACACCCGCGAGGCCGGGTTCAACGACCTGGTGACCTCGCTCCAGCAGCTCGTCAGCGGCTTCGCCTCCGACCGCGAACCGATCGGCCAGTCGATCACCGCGATCTCCCAACTCACCACCAGCACCGCAGGGTTGCTCACCGACGGCCGCCAGCCGCTGAAGGACTCCATCGCCCAGCTCGGCCGGCTGTCCACCAACCTCGCCGACAACACACCGCAGTTGGAGAACTTCCTCACCAAGACCCCGAGCAAGCTCCAGACCATCGGCCGGCTCGCCTCCTACGGCTCCTGGCTCAACCTCTACCTCTGCCAGGCCACCGTCGCCGGGGTCACCACCTCCGACGGCAGCAAGCCGCCCACCGGCATAGCGATCACCGAATCGAGGTGCCGGTCATGAACCGCCCCCGCATACCGACACCGCGCCTCCCCTTCCGCCTCCCCTTCCGCTTCCGCGACCCCGCGCGCCGGGGCCGCCCCCTCTTCCGGCCGCTGCGCGAACGCAACCCCGTCATCGTCGGCACCGTCGGCCTGCTCGTGCTCGCCCTGGCCGGCCTGGTCGCGTACAACGCGGACGCGCTGCCGCTGATCGGCGGCGGCACCACGTACAGCGCGAGCTTCACCGAGGCCGCCGGGCTCAAGTCCGGCAACGAGGTGCGGGTCGCGGGCGTCAAGGTCGGCAAGGTCACCGGGGTATCGCTGGACGGCGCCCAGGTCAAGGTCACCTTCCGCGTCAAGGACACCTGGATCGGCGACGCCAGCACCGCCGCCATCGGCATCAAGACGCTGCTCGGCGAGAAGTACCTGGCCGTCGACCCGCTCGGCAGCCGCGCGCAGAACCCCGGCCAGCGCATCCCCAGGACCCGCACCACCTCGCCGTACGACGTCACGCAGGCGCTCGACGGCCTCGGCAACACCCTCGGTTCGATCGACACCACGCAGCTCGCCGCCAGCTTCCAGACCATCTCCGACACCTTCAAGGACACCCCGGCCTCCGTACGCAGCGCCGCCACCGGCTTGTCGTCGCTGTCGCGGACCATCTCCAGCCGGGACGCCCAGCTCGCCGACCTGCTCGCGGGCAGCAAGCAGCTCACCAAGACCCTCTCCGACCAGAACAGCCGCTTCCAGACGCTGATCTCGGACGGCAACCTGCTGCTCGGCGAGGTACAGAAGCGCCGCGACGCCATCCACGCGCTGCTCACCGGCACCCAGGACCTCGGCACCCAGCTCAACGGCCTGGTCGCCGACAACAACCGGCAGCTCGGCCCGACCCTGAACGCCCTCGACCGGGTCACCGGCGTACTGCTCGCCAACCAGTCCAGCCTCGACAAGGCGCTCGCCCTGGCCGGGCCCTACTACCGGCTGGTCGGCAACACCCTCGGCAACGGCCGCTGGTTCGACAGCTATCTGTGCGGCCTGGTCCCCAAGGATTACCTGCCGGCGGGCACTGAGCCAAAGGACGGGTGCATGCCGCCCAAGGCGACCGGAGGCACGTCATGAGGACCTTTCGACGGCCGTCGAGCGACGCCGACCGCGCGGGTCCGCACGGCGTGCGACTCCTGCGGCGCACGCGCCAGGACCGGGCCGCCCGGCCGGACCGGTCCGGCGCAGCCGCCCGGACCGGTCAGCGATGGCGGCCGACCAGGCGCGGCACCGCGATCGGCACCGTGCTGGTGCTTCTCGCGGGTGCGGTGACCGCGGCCGGATTCGCCGCGTTCGGCGGCCCCGACGGCACCCGGATCACCGCCTACTTCGACCACGCCGTGGGCGTCTACGCCGGATCGGACCTGCGCGTGCTCGGCGTCAAGGTCGGCACCGTCGACTCGGTGAAGCCGCAGGGCAAACAGGTCAGGGTCGTGCTGGTCCTCGACCACGGGGTGAAGGTCCCGGCGGGCGCGAGCGCCGTCGTCGTCGCGCCCAGCGTCGTCGCCGACCGCTACATCCAGCTCACCCCGGCCTACACCGGCGGCCCCCGGATCACCGCGGGCGCCGTCATCCCGGCCACCCGCACCGCGACCCCCGTCGAGGTCGACCAGCTCTACGAGAGCATCACCCAGCTCAGCGACGCCCTCGGCCCGAACGGCGCCAACGCCACCGGCGCCCTGTCGAACCTCCTCGACACCGGCGCGAAGAACCTCGACGGCAACGGCAAGGCCATCGGCGACAGCATCGACCAGCTCGGCCAGGCCACCAAGACCCTCAACGGCCACAGCGACGACCTCTTCGCGACCCTGTCCTACCTCCAGTCCTTCACCACCATGCTGAAGAACAACGACGGCAAGGTACGGGCCGCCACCGACCAACTCTCCACCGTCAGCGGCTTCCTGGCCGAGGACAAGGAGAACCTGGGCGGCGCGCTGCACCAACTGTCCACCGCGCTCGGCCAGGTGAAGACCTTCATCCAGGACAACCGGGCCCGGCTGAAGACCAGCATCGGCAAACTCGCCCCGATCACCCAGACGTTGGTCGACCAGCGCGCCTCACTCGCCGAACTCCTCGACACCGCGCCGCTGGCCGCCGACAACCTCCTCAACGCCTACGACCCGCAAGCCGGCACCATCGACGGGCGCGCCAACATCAACGAACTGAGCATGGGCGGCGACATCTCGCCCGCCGCCGCCAAGGACGCCGCCAAGGACGCCGCAAAGGACACGGCCAGGACCGGCGCCGGCTCCGGCTTCACGCCCGCGGCCAAGGACGCCAAGACCCTGCCGCTGCCCCTGCCGGCGGTCGGCACCGTCTACACCAAAGGGGCGGCCCGATGAAGCGTCCGCACACCCGCGGGAGCGCCGCCACCGTCGGCGGGACCGCGCTGCTCGCGCTCGCCCTCGCCGGCTGCTCGCTGAACGTCCAGAACGTGCCGCTGCCCGGCGGCGCCGACCTCGGCGGCCACCCCTACACGGTGAAGGCCGACTTCGCCGACGTCCTCGACCTCGTCCCGCAGGCGTCGGTACGCGTCAACGACGTCGCCGTCGGCCGCGTCACCAAGATCGGCCTCGGCGCGGACGGCTGGTCCGCGACCGTCACCATGAAGGTCAACGGCAAGGTGCGACTGCCCGCCAACGCGTACGCGCACCTGGAACAGTCCAGCCTGCTCGGCGAGAAGTACATCCAGCTCTCCGCGCCGCCCGGCACCCGGGCCGCCGGCGGCGCCCTGCGCGACGGCGCCGTCATCCCCGCCTCGCGCACCAACCGCAACCCCGAGGTCGAAGAGGTCTTCGGCGCGCTGTCCATGCTGCTCAACGGCGGCGGCGTCGCCCAGCTCAAGACCATCTCGGTGGAGCTGAACAAGGCGCTGACCGGCAACGAACCGCAGATCCGCTCGATGCTCCACCAGGTCGACACGCTCGTCAGCGACCTCGACGCGCACAAGCAGGACATCACCGACGCGCTCGACGGCGTCAACGAACTGTCCGCCACCCTCGCCGCCCGCGACCAGAAGATCGGCACCGTACTGACCGGCCTCAGCCCCGGACTGAAGGTGCTGGAACAGCAGCGCGGCTCGCTGGTCACCATGCTGCGCTCGCTGGACACGCTCTCCGGCGTCGCGGTGGACACCGTCAACCGCAGCAAGGACGACATGGTCGCCGACCTCAAGGCCCTCGCGCCCACCCTGCAACGGCTCGCCGACGCGGGCGACGCGCTGCCCGACTCGCTCCAGGTGCTGGTCACCTACCCGTTCACCGACGAGGTCCTCAACGGCGTCAAGGGCGACTACCTCAACGTCTACCTCGACCTGACCGCCGTACCCGGCACGCGGCTCATCCCCGAGATGCCCGCGTCTGGGAACGTCTACCCGCCCGACCCCGAGAACCCGATGTCCGCGCACACCAAGGCCGACCGGACGACGACGGTCGACAAGAAGCTGCGGGAGGCGGGCATCCCGCTGCCGCTGCCGTCGGTCACCGGCTCGACCAGGACCGGGGGCCGCTGATGCTGACCCGCGTCACCATCGCCAAGAACATCGCCTTCCTGCTGATCGCCGTGCTCGTGCTCGGCTTCATCGGCGTCCGCTACGCCGACCTCGGCCGGTACGTGGGCCTGCGCGGCTACTACACCGTCAAGGTCGAACTCCCCGAGGCGGGCGGCCTGTTCGAGCACGCCAACGTCACCTACCGCGGCGTCTCGGTCGGCCGGGTCGGCCCGGTCAGACTCACCGACGACGGCGTCGAGGCCGAACTTCGGATCAACGACTCCGCGCCGCACATCCCCTCCCGCCTCAAGGCCGTGGTCGCCAGCCTGTCGGCCGTCGGCGAGCAGTACATCGACCTGCGGCCGACCACCGACCAGGGGCCGTATCTCGCCGACGGCTCCCGCGTCGAACGCGCCGACACCACCATCCCCGCGCCCGTCACCAACCTGCTGACCAGCGTCAACAGCCTGGCCGGTTCGGTGCCGCTGAAGTCCTTGCAGACGGTCGTCGACGAATTCGGCAAGGCGTTCGCGGGACAGGGCGACAACCTCCAGTCGCTGCTCGACACCAGCGGCGAGTTCATCTCCGCCGCCGACATGAACCTGCCCGGCAACATCACGCTGATGGCCGACGGGCGGACGGTGCTGCGCACGCAGGCCGACGAGGGCGACGCCATCAAGTCCTTCGCCACCAGCGCCAGTCAGCTTGCCAAGCAGCTCAACGACTCCGACACCGACCTGCGCCGGCTCATCGCCGCGGCGCCCGACGCGGCGGGACAGGTCAGCGCGCTGCTGCGGGACGTCGGACCCCAACTCAGCGTCGTGCTGGCCAACTTGCTGACCACCTCGGACGTGGCCGTCACCCGGCAGCACGGCATCGAGGAGTTCCTGGTGAAGGTGCCCGCGGTGGCCGCCGCCGGATCGACGGCGGTGGACGGCAAGGGCCTGCACTTCGGCATGGCCGTCACCTTCTTCTCCCCGCTGCCCTGCACCTCCGGATACGGCGGCACCACGTACCGCAACGGCCTCGACACCAAGGCGCCGGCCACCGCGCTCAACACCGCGGCCCGCTGCACCGCCCCCGCCTCCTCCGGCACCGATGTCCGCGGCTCGGCCAACGCCCCGAACGGCGGCGGCGTCCCGAGCCCCGTGCAGCCCGGGTCGGTGCTCCCGACCGGCACCGGTACCCCGTCCGCCGCGGGCCCGTCCACCGGGACGACGACGTACGGTACGAGCGTGCTGCCGGGAGCGCTGGGTCTGCCCTCGCTGCCGGCCGGGCCCACCGGCACGATGGCGGACCTGCTCGGCCTCGGTGACACGCGCCTCGGGGACACGCGATGAGCGCCCGCAGGTCCACCCTGGTCTGGGTCACCGCGTGGGCGGTCGCCGCCGTGGTGTGCGCGCTCGGCGCCTGGTCGTACGCGGACACGCGCGGCGACGGCACGCTCGACTACGCCAAGGCCCGCGACGCCGTACTGGCCGACGGACAGCGGGACATCACCCGGCTGAACACGGTGGACGCCGCGCACCTGGACCGCGACCTCGCGACCTGGCTGGACACGACGACCGGGCCGCTGCACGACCGCATGAGCCGTACGCACACCGCGGACGCCGCCGCGCTCAAGCAGTCCGGCACCTCCACCCGGGGCACGGTCACCGACGCGGCGGTCACCGAACTCGACACCAGGGCCGGTACGGCGAAGCTCATCGCGACCGTGCAGGTCCGGGTCATGCCGCGCGGCGGCGCGGCCACCACCGACCGCAAGCGGTTCGAGGCGGGCCTGTCCCGTACCTCGGACGGCTGGAAACTCACGGCGCTCACCGCGGTGCCCGTCGGCGCGAGCTAGGAGAGGCGGCCAAGTGAGCACCACGCATGAGCCCGACGTCGAGGCGCCGGAGACCGAGGCGGCGGAGACCGACGCGCCGGAGGTCAACCAGGCTGCCGCCGGGCGGCGTTGGCGGTGGCCGTACGGATGGCGGCGTACGGCGGCGGTCGCCGCGATCGTCCTGCTGCTCCTCGGGGGCGGCGGATTCGGTTACGCGGCACACCGGTTGACCGACCCGGCCGCGACGGACAACCGCGCGCTGACCGACACCGAGGCGACCAACCGGGTCGTCGGGGACGTCAGCAACGCGCTCGGCAAGATCTTCGCGTACACGCCGCAGGACACGGAGTCGACGGAGCGGGCCGCCCGCGACCTGCTGGACGGCGCGGCGGCCGACCAGTACCAGGCGCTGTTCGGGCAGATCCGGCAGCGCGTCGCCGAGCAGCAACTCACCCTGACCACAAGGGTGGTGCGCGCCGGAGTCGTCCGGCTCACCGCCGACCGCGCCCGGCTGCTGGTCTTCCTCGACCAGACCGCCCAGCGCAAGGGCGCCGCGGCCACCAGCGCGGCGGCCCAACTCTCGGTCACCGCCAGGCTCGACGGCGACCACTGGCGGATCACCGATCTCAAGGCCCGGTAGGAGGAAGACGGATGGCACGGATGCCCTTCAAGGGTGGCGGCGGGTCGTGGGACCGGCTCGGGGCGCGGCTGCGCGCTCCGGGCCGGCCGCTGCTCGCCACGGCCGTCGCGCTCGCCGTCGCCGCGGCGGTCGCCGCCGCCCTGACCGGCTGGTCCCGGTACGGGGCCGCGCACGACGACGACGCGGCCTTTGCGCGGACCCGCGACACGGTGCTCGCGGCGGGGGAGCAGGCGGTGCAGAACATGAACACCCTGGACTACTCCGACGTCGACCACGGGCTCGACATCTGGGAGAGCTCCACGACCGGCGACCTGCACAGCCAACTGGTCCAGGGGCGGGCGGAGTTCGAGAAGCAGGTGCAGCAGGCCCAGACGGTCAGCACCGCGAAGATCCTGTCCGGCGCGGTCACCGAACTCGACACCAGGACCGGCAAGGCCGGCGTGATGATCGCGCTGCGGATCACCGTCGAGGCGCCCAAGGCCAAGCCCGCGGTCAAGGAGAGCCGGATGCTCGGCGAACTCACCCGCACGGCCTCCGGCTGGAAGCTCAGCGCCCTCGGCCAGGCGCCCATGGGCGACAGCGCCGCAGACCCGTCGCCGTCCCCTTCCACGTCCACCACCGACGGCAAGTAAGCCGCCCCGCCGTCCGCGAGAGGACCGCCGCCCATGTCGACCACCCGCCACCTCATCAACCGCCAGCGCCGCCTGGCGGCCACCGCGCCCCCGCGCGAGCGCGCGACCCGTACAGCGGATGTGGATACGGATACGGATACGGATACGGATGTGGATGTGGAGGTCGCGGACCGTCCGGAGCGTGCCACCGCCCCCGCCGCCACCGCCGTACGGACCCGCCCAGTGCGCCCGCCGCGTACGTCGGAGAAGCCCACCGACAAGGCGACCGAGTCCGAGCCCGAGTCCGAGCCCGAGTCCGAGCCCGAGTCCGGGCCCGAGTCCGAGTCCGAAGCCCGCGCGCGGCGGTGGCGCCCGCGGCCCGTCACTGTCCTCACCGTCGGCCTCGCCCTGCTGACCGTGCTGCTCGGCGGCCTCGCCGCCTGGTCCGCGGGCAAGGCGTCCGACCTGCGCGACTCGGTGGCCTCCGGCAACACCGCGCTGACCGACACCGCCCGCACCAGCGAGGTCAAAGGCACCGTCGCCCAGGCCGTGAACGCGGTCTTCTCCTACAACTACGCCGACACCGCCCGCACCGACGACGCGGCCAAGCGCGTACTGACCGGCAAGGCCGTACAGCAGTACGCGACGATGCTCGCCCAGGTCCGGGCCCAGGCGCCGGCGCAGAAGCTCGTGCTGACCACGACCGTCACCGACACCGGCGTGGAACTGCTCGACGGCGACCGCGCCCGCGTCCTGGTCTTCGCCGACCAGAGCAACACCAGCACCGCCAAGTCGGCCAATGCGGCGACCACTTACGCGGCGGCGATGTTCGCGGTGGACGCCGTGCACCAGGACGGCACCTGGAAGATCGCGAGCATCGACACCTTCGGTTAGGGCCTGTCCTGCGGTCAGCGGTTGGTGAGGCGCCAGCCGCGCGCGCGTTCGTGTTCCGACCACAGCGCGGCGTAGCGCCCGCCCGCGGCGAGCAGTTGGGCGTGCGTGCCCTGTTCCGCGATCCGGCCGTCTGCCAGTACGGCGATGTGGTCGGCGGCGGCGATCGTGGACAGGCGGTGCGCGATCACCAACAGGGTGCGCCCGGCGGCGAGTTCGTCCAGCGCCTCGTGGACGGCGCGCTCGTTCTCGGCGTCCAGGGCGGACGTGGCCTCGTCCAGCAGGACGATCGGGGTGTCCTTGAGGAGCGTGCGCGCGATGGCCACGCGCTGCCGCTCACCGCCGGACAGCAGCCGTCCGCCCTCGCCCACCCGGCTCGCCCAGCCGTCCTCTAGCCGCTCCACGATCGGGTCGACCCGCGCCCGCCGGGCCGCGGCACGTACCTGCGCGTCGGTCGCGTCGGGCCGCCCGAGCCTGATGTTCTCCTCGACCGTGCCGTCGGTGAGGTGCACGTCCTGGAACACCAGCGAGACGGTGTCCATCAACTCGGCCGTGGACAGCTCCCGTACGTCGATCCCGCCGATCCTGACCGCGCCCGCTTCCACATCGAAGAAGCGCGCGATCAGCTTGGTCACGGTGGTCTTGCCCGCGCCCGAGGCACCGACCAGGGCGGTGGTGGCGCCCGCCGGAATCCGCAGCGTGAGAGCGTCGAGCACGGGAGCCGCCGGGCCGTATCCGAAGGTGACGCCGTCGATCTCGACCGACAACCCGCCCTCCCCGCGCGGCAATTCGCGCGGTTCGGCCGGCTCCGGCAGCGGCGGGGTGTTCAGTACGGCGTCGATCCGCTCGATCGCCGCCCGGCAGGTCCGCAGCGCCACCACCGCGCCCGCGACGACCGCGAAGGGTTGCAGGAAGTGCACGCCGAGCACCAGCAGCGCGACGGCCCGCGCGGGCGACACCTCGCCGTGGGTGGCCAGCAGTACGCCGATCACCAGGACGGCGGTGAAGGCCAACTGGATCGCGAGCTGGCCGAGTTGCAGTCCCGGCAGCGCTCCGGTGACCTCGCGGCGGGCGGCCTTGTGCTGCGCCGCCAGGGCGCCGTCGAGCTGTCCGCGACCGCCGCCCGCCGGGTCGTCGGAGCGGCCGTTGGCCCGCAACACCGGCTGCGCGCCCGCGAATTCCACCAGCCGTGCCCCGGCCTCCGCCGCGGCGGCGTCGTGCTCGGCCTCCGTGCGGTCGGTCAGCCGCCGCGCGACGGAGAACACCGCGAGCACCACCGGCACGGTGACCAGCACCGACAGGGCGATCCGCCAGTCGTAGCAGAGCATGAAGACGAAGATGGTGACCGGCGTCAGCACGGCCCCGATCAGCGTCTGCGCCAGGTGCACCGACAGCGTCGCGGTGGTGACCCCGCGCCCGAGCAGCCGCTCCAACTGCCCGGTGCGCGTGGCGTCGAACCAGCCGAGCGGCAGCCGTACGACGTGCTCGCCGAGCCGGTCGTACAGCGACCTGCGCCACGCGGAGGACAGCAGCAGCGCCCGGATTCCCATGTCGTAGTGGGCGATCCAGCCGATCACGACCGTCCCGGCCAGCGGCAGCAGCCACCAGCCGGCCGTCGCGGTCCTGCCGGTCAGCAGCGCGGTGAGCAGCGGCACCAGCAGCCCGAAGGCGACGCCCTCGCTGACCGCGTAGACGGTGGTGGACAGCAGGTAGCGCAGCAGCGGGCGGCGCTGCGCGTCCCCGACGATCCGCAGCAGCAGCGCGATCACGCGGGGCCTCCCTGAGCGGGCTGTTCGGCTCGACGTCCGGCGGCCCCGGCCGCCCTGTCCCGGTCCGGCTGCTGCGCGTTCCACAGCCGGGCGTAGCGCCCGCCCGCGGCGAGCAGTTCCGTATGCGTGCCGCGCTCGGCGATCCGGCCGTCGTCCAGCACCAGGATCAGATCCGCGGCGGCGACCGTACGCAGCCGGTGGGCGATCACCAACAGGGTTCGCCCGCCCGCCAGTTCGGCCAGTGCGTCCTGTACCGCGGCCTCCGACTCCGGGTCGGCGAAGGCGGTCGCCTCGTCCAGGACCACGATCGGGGTGTCCGCCAGCAGCGTGCGGGCGATGCTGACGCGCTGCGCCTCGCCGCCGGACAGCCGGGCGTCCTCGCCGATCACCGAGTCGTAGCCGCGCGGCAGTCGCATGATCCGCTCGTGCACGGCCGCGGCCCGCGCCGCCGCCTCCACTTCCGCGTCGCTCGCGCCCGGGTCGGCGAGCGCGATGTTCTCCCGTACCGAGCGGCGCAGCAGCACCACGTCCTGGAAGAGGAAGCCGACGTGCCGGTACAGCTCGGACCGTTCGATCCGGCGGATGTCCGTACCGCCGAGCCGGATCGCGCCTTCGGTGACGTCGTGGAAGCGGGCCAGCAGCAGCCCGAGCGTGGACTTTCCCGCGCCCGACGGGCCGACGACGGCGGTGACCGTACCGGGCGCGAGGACGGCGTCGATGCCGTGCAGCACCTCGCGGTCGGGGGTGTAGCCGAAGGAGACTCCGGCGAGTTCGAGCGGGAGCGCGCGGCTGCCGGGCGCGGGGGCGGGCAGCGTCTCGGGCGTCTCGGGCACCACCTCGGCGGGCTCGCGCAGCAGGTCCGCGACCCGGTGCGCCGCCGCCCGCGCGGTGCGGCGCAGGTCGCGGGCCGCGTAGAGCGGGGTCAGCAGCTCGAACAGGCCCAGCGCGAGCAGCGCGAAGGCCACGATGTCCACCGGGTGCGTCCAGCCGAGCCCGACGCAGCCGACCCCGGCGCCGGTGACCAGCAGCAGGATCGTGGCGGGAGCCACCGTCGCCCGGGTGAGGCTGCGCTGCTTGATGAAAACGCGCTGCGCCTCGTCGTTCGCGTCGGCGTACGCGCTCGCCGCGTCCCGGAAGCGCTGCGGCGCCCGCGCACCGCCGAACGCCTTCGCCACGACGATGCCGTGCACCAACTCGATGGTGGCGCCCGACAGTTCGGCGTTGGCCGCCGCGATGCGCCGGACCGGCTCCGCCGAGCGCCCGGCCAGCCGCATCCGCATGCTCTGCGCGCCCGCGATCACCGCGACGGTCAGCAGGGCGAGCCGCCAGTCGGCGTACAGCAGATAGCCGACGATGACGGCGGGCCCCGCGACGGCCGCCGCCATGTCGCCGCGCGCGTGCGCCACCGCGTGGTGCAGAGCGTTCACGTCGTCCTGCACGGTGGTCTTCACCCGCGCCGAGACCCCGCCCGCGAACCAGCTCAGCGGCAGCACCGCCAGGTGTGCCGCGAGCCTGCGCCGCAGCCCGTACGCCAGTTCCGCGTCGGCGAGGTGGCCGGTCAGGGCGGCGAGCAGGTAGAGCGCGAGCCGGGCGGCGAAGAGCGCGACCGCGAGCCAGACCAGCGGCCACAGCCGGTCGGACCGTACGGTCCCGGCGCCGCCGTCGGTGTCCAGCAGCCGCCTGCCGATCTCCACGACCGCGACCATCGGCGCCACGGAGAGCGCGGCGGCCAGGCCCTGGAGCGCGGCGGCGACGTTGACCCGCCCGCGTACCGGCCGCTGGACCGCGGCGAGGTCGCGGGCGGGGGAGTGCGGAGCCGGTCCGTCGTCGGCCGGCTTGCCCCGCTTGGCGGTTGACGGCCTGTCAGCCACCGTTCTTGACCGCCGTCGCGAGCTTCGGCGCGACCGCGTCCAGGCCGTAGGGGATGCTCAGCAGGGACGGGAAGGCCAGCGCGACGGCGGTGCCGATGTCCAGCGGGACGTACGAGCCGCGCTTGACCGCCGGGAGCCGCTTGAAGAGGTCGTCCGCCTCGAACTTCTTGCGGGCGTCGTCGTTGACGTACGTGAGGATGATGACGTCGGCGTCCAGCAGGTCGAGGCGTTCGCGGGCGATCTGGGAGCGGCCGGGCGTCGCGGACTTGGGCAGGCTGGTGACCTTCGGCGAGAGCTTCAGGCCGAGTTGGCTGAAGAAGACGGCCGCGGCGTCCGCGGTGCTGCTCGTGGTGAACACCGAGCCGTCCGCGCCCACCGGCCCGAAGGTGAAGGTCTTTCCGGCGAATTCGGGGTGCTGCGACCTCACTTCGGAGATCTTCGCCCGCACCCGCGTGACCAGCTCGTCGGCCTTCGCGCGCTTGCCGAGCACGTCGCCGATGCGCTGCGCGGTCAGCTCCCAGTCGTCCTTGCCGATGCCGTTGCTGTACCCGAGGGTGGGCGCGATCCGGGTCAACTTCCCGTAGTCGTCCTCGATTTGGTAGTCGTCGGCGGCCAGGATCAGATCGGGTGTCGCGGCGGCGATCTTCTCCAGCGGCAGGCCGTCGGTGGCCGTGACCAGCTCCGGCGGCGTGGCCGGCTTCTGCCAGGGCGCGAGGCCGCTGGGGAAGACGGCGTTGCGGGTGGCGAGCACGAGGGGCGCGCCGAGGGCGAGCGCCACGTCGGTGTCCCGCAGATAGCCGACGGCGGCGACCCGCTTCGGCTCGGCCTTCACCGTGGTCGGTCCCGGCTTGCCCTCGACGGTCACGGGGAAGGCGGCCGACTTCCCGCCGTCCCCCGTGCTGCTCGCGCCGGCCGGCTTCGCGTCCGTACCGCCGTCCGTACCGTCGTCGTCCGACGAGCAGCCCGCGAGGGCCAGCGCCGCCGCGACCGCCCCGCCGCCGGCGCCGAGCAGGAAGCCTCTCCGGGAGAGCGGGTCGCGGACTGTTCCAGGACGCGTGCGTGTGCTCACGGGTACGGCTCCTCGTACGGGTATGCAGCTGTGGCGAACAGGGGTGCGTCTTAGGTAAGGCTGCCCTTACTAAAGCATCAGCCTTTCCGCGCCGTCAACGATCGGGCGCCGCGCGATGATGAAGGACTCGTCGCGGGCAGGCACTATGGGGGAGAGGGCCCCCGCAACGCGCCGGAAATCGCGTGATGGGATGCTCGGCTCGCAATCCCGGATGTGCGTCCCCGATCTGGCCAGTGGCGGGGAGCAGGTGGCCTGACCGGCAAGGATGGATGGATATGGACAAGCAGCAGGAGTTCGTTCTCCGCACCCTGGAGGAGCGGGACATCCGCTTCGTCCGCCTGTGGTTCACCGACGTGCTCGGCTACCTGAAATCGGTCGCCGTCGCACCGGCCGAACTGGAACAGGCCTTCGACGAGGGCATCGGCTTCGACGGCTCCGCCATCGAGGGCTTCGCCCGGGTGTACGAGTCCGACATGATCGCCAAGCCGGACCCCAGCACCTTCCAGATCCTGCCCTGGCGCGCCGAGAGCCCCGGCACCGCGCGCATGTTCTGCGACATCCTCATGCCCGACGGCTCCCCGTCGTACGCCGACCCGCGCTACGTCCTCAAGCGCGCGCTCGCCAAGACCTCCGACCTCGGCTTCACCTTCTACACCCACCCCGAGATCGAGTTCTTCCTGCTCAAGGACAAGCCGATGGACGGCGGGCGGCCGACCCCCGCCGACAACTCCGGCTACTTCGACCACACCCCGCAGAACGTCGGCATGGACTTCCGGCGCCAGGCCATCACGATGCTGGAGTCCATGGGCATCTCGGTCGAGTTCTCGCACCACGAGGGCGCCCCCGGCCAGCAGGAGATCGACCTGCGTTACGCCGACGCGCTCTCCACCGCCGACAATGTGATGACCTTCCGGCTCGTCATGAAGCAGGTCGCCCTCGAACAGGGCGTGCACGCCACCTTCATGCCCAAGCCGTTCTCCGAGCACCCCGGCTCCGGCATGCACACCCACCTGTCCCTCTTCGAGGGCGACCGCAACGCCTTCTACGAGTCGGGCGCCGAATTCCAGCTCTCCAAGGTCGGCCGCTCCTTCATCGCGGGCCTGCTCCGGCACGCGGGCGAGACCGCCGCCGTCACCAACCAGTGGGTCAACTCCTACAAGCGGATCTGGGGCGGCTCCCAGCGCACCGCGGGCGCGGGCGGCGAGGCCCCCTCGTACATCTGCTGGGGCCACAACAACCGCTCGGCCCTGATCCGCGTCCCGATGTACAAGCCCGGCAAGACCGGCTCCACCCGCGTCGAGGTCCGCTCCATCGACTCCGGCGCCAACCCCTACCTCGCCTACGCCGTGCTCCTCGCGGCGGGCATGAAGGGCATCCAGGAGGGCTACGAACTCCCGGCCGGCGCCGACGACGACGTCTGGGCCCTGTCCGACTCCGAGCGCCGCGCGCTGGGCATCGAGCCCCTCCCGCAGAACCTCGGCGAAGCCATCACCCTCATGGAGCGCAGCGAACTCGTCGCCGAAACCCTCGGCGAGCACGTCTTCGACTTCTTCCTGCGCAACAAGAAGCAGGAGTGGGAGGAGTACCGCTCCGAGGTCACCGCCTTCGAACTGCGCAAGAACCTCCCGAACCTGTAGCCGCGAGGAACTGCTCGGCCTGCGGGGTGTCACCTCCGCGGTCAGGGCAGCCAGGCGGGGGCCAGGGCTGAGGGGGTGAGGAGGCGGGGGGCGCCGGTGCCGTCGGCGGGGGCGGTGTACAGGTCGGAGCCGTAGTCGCCGGGGAGGGAGTAGACGACGGTGGTGTCGTCGGACCAGACGGCCTGGTCGTCGACGCTGCGGGTCTCGGCCAGCGGCCACTCGCGCGAGGTGGCCAGGTCGAGGACGTAGAGGCGCCAGGGGGCGTCGGCGGGCAGGCCGGGCACGCGTTTCTTGAAGGCGATCCGGGTGCCGTCGGGGGAGAGTGACGGGCACTCGACGTTGGTGCGCAGCGTGGTGACGGTACGGGCGGCGACGTCGCCGCGCACGAGGTAGGTGTGGCCGCCGGTGGCGAGCGTGGCGTAGAAGTGCTGGTCGTCGGCGAAGGTGACGCCCCAGAAGTTGACGTCGGCGGCGCGCACGCGGTGCCCGTCGCGGGTGACGGCGTAGTCCTCGAGGGACGGCTGGAGGGCCCCGGTGCGGGTGTCCAGGACCGAGGTGCGGGTGGAGAAGTCGGTGCCCGCGTACGAGTCGCCGCCGACGAAGACGGTCCAGGCGGCCATCCGCCCGCTGGGCGAGACGCGGGCGCGGGTCGGGATGCCCGCGAGCGGGACGCGGCGGGTGGCGCGCAGGGCCGAGTCCAGGACGACCGCGTCGTACGAGTCGTTGACGGCGCCGCGCCTGGCCTGGAGGCAGATGCCGGTGCCGCCCGCCGCGTAGAAGCGCAGGCACTTCACGCCGGACGCGACGCGGGGCCCGTCCGGCGCGGAGGCGGGCACCGAGGCCAACTCGTCGCGGTGCGGCCCCCACGCCATGGAGCGGAAGACGATACGGGGGCCGCCGGCGGCCAGCGAGACCGTACCGGCGCGCACGGCGGGACCGCCCGCCTGCACCTGGTTCCTGCGGTCGGCCCGGTCGGCGGCCCGCCACACCGCGACGCCCGCCACGCACGCCAGCACGGTGATGCTGGCCACCAGCACGAGCAGCCGGTTGCGCATGCTCATGCCGCCCTCGACCGGCGCGCTCATGCCGTCGCCTCCGGCGCCGTGGGAGTCCGTGACGGCCGCAGCCGGACCGACAGCGCGACGCTCGCCGTCAGCGCCAACGCGGCGCCCGCCAGGGCGGATTGGTCGCCCCACGCGGTCCACGCCGCCCCGAAGGCTATGGAGCAGAAGAAGCGCGCGGCGGCCTGCCCGGTCTGTACGAGCGCGAGCCCGCTGGAGCGCAGCGCCGCCGGTACGGAACCGGCCGCGGCCGCCATCAGCACACCGTCCGTGGCCGCGTAGAAGGCCCCGTGCAACGCCAGTACGGCGTACGGCAGTACGCCCGCCCGCAGGTGGCCGAGGAGCAGCCCGTACGCCAGGAGCAGCGCGAAGTGGCCGCCGACGAAGACCCGCCAGCGGCCGACCCGGTCCGCCCAGCGGCCCAGCGGCACGGCGAGCAGCAGGAAGGCGGCGGCGGTGCCCAGCGGAAGGAGCGCGAACCACCGGTCGGGGACGCCGAGTCGGCGTTGCAGCAGCAGATAGACGAAGGAGTCGCTGACGGTGGCGAGCCCGAGCGCCACCGCGCACAGCGTCAGCCCGCGCAGCTCCCGCCGCCCGAGCAGCCCCACGGCGGCCCGTAAGGACGGCCGGTCAACGTCCTTGTCGAGCACGGGAGTTGACCGCCGTACGCCCGACGGCACGAACAGCAGCAGGACGATCACGCCGACCGCCGCCACACAGAAACTGACGGTGAAGACCGCGTCGTACCCCTCCGCCGCCTGACGGAGAATCAAGAAGGCGGCCAGCGGCCCGAGAAGCGCCCCGGTGGTGTCCATCGCGCGGTGCACACCGAACGCCCGGCCCCGCGACTCCGGCGGCGCCGACAGCGAGATGAGCGCGTCGCGCGGCGCGGTCCGCAGGCCCTTGCCGGTACGGTCCACGGCGAGCACCGCGCCGATCAGCGGCAGGGTGTGCACGGCCAGCAGCAGCGGCTTGCACAGCGCGGACAGCCCGTACCCGAAGGCGGCCACCGCCTTGTGCCGCCCGCCGCGGTCGGCGAGATGACCGCCGACCAGCCGTACCACCGCGCTGAATCCGTTGTAGACGCCGTCGAGCAGACCGAAGCCGAGCGGGGAGAGCCCGAGCCCGGTGACCAGGTACAACGGCAGCACCGCGGTGACCATCTCCGACGACACATCGGTGATGAGGCTGACCGCGCCGAGCGCGAGCACCGTCGAGGTGACCGCGGACGACCGCCCGGGACGCGGGCCCCGGGCGGTCGTCGTCGCGGTCGTCGGTGCGCTGTCCGCCGCGCTCGTCGGTGCGGGTGTCGCGGGCGTGCTGCCGCGGCTCTCGCTGACGTACATCGGTCAGTTGGTCCAGATGCCGGTGATGTCCGCGGCGGACGCGGCGTTGCCCGCGTGCCCCGAGGTACCCGCCAGATCCTCCAGCGTGCGCAGCAGGTTGTAGTGGTTGTAGTTCGTCGCGGACGAGCTGCCCGCGGTGACCGGCTGACCGTAGAAGACGGTCGGAATCCGGTTGCCGCTCAGCGAGTTGTCCTCGTCGAAGGTCACGACCAGCACGCTGTTGTGGGTCTTCGCCCACGTCGCGTACGCGCCCAGGTTGTTCTTGATCCAGGTGTCGCCGGTCGCCACCGAGCAGTCGTGCATGTCGCTGCACAGGTTCGGGACGACGAAGGACATCCGCGGCAGTGTCGAGTAGTCCGTCGGGAACTGCGCGAAGGTCTTCGCGGTCGACGTCGGGACATTGCCGAAGCCGAACCACGGATTGTGCTTCTGCGCGTAGTTGCCGCTCTTGCAGGTCGTCGAACCCTGGCTCGGCAGCGTCTCGTTGTAACTGCCGAAGGTCTTGCCCGCGGCGATCACCTCGGAGCCGAGATTCGCGGCGGAGCTGAAGCCGATCTTCACGCAACTGTCGTCCGTCACGCCCTGCGTGGACCCGGAGAACAGCGCGTAGTAGTTCGGCTGGCTCGGGTGCGTGATCGCGTGGCTCTGCGTGAGATTCGCGCCGCCGGTCGCCAGCGAGTTGATGTACGGCGCGCTCGAACTGCCGATGACCTGGCTGTACGCGTGGTTCTCCATGACCACCACCAGGGTGTGGTCGGGGGTGGGCACAGAGCCTGCCGCGTGCGCCGAACCGCCGAGACCGGTCCACAGACCGGCGGACGCGGCGGCGAGGCCGACTGCGGACAACAGAGCGGTGCGGCTGCGGCGGGGCAGAGTCCAGCCGTGCACGGCGTACCTCCGGTAGTGGGGGGAAGGACGAGGAACCGCTGTACATGACAATTTTAGGAGCCCGGTCGCGACCCGGCGAGCGGGCGCCGGATGAAATGAAGGCGAACACCGAGGTACGGCCTGCCGCCGGCTCCCACCCCCTTCCGCCCGGCCGGAATTACCGCGCCGCCGCGCCGCCTCGGCCCCCGCCGGACCGGACGGCCCGCCGCGCGCCGGGCCTGTCGC